>NZ_JAHUQD010000004.1 GCF_023838525.1 Caldicoprobacter algeriensis | reverse complement strand
GGCGCGTTACAAATAGGGCAAGTGGTTCCTTTAGGAGGGAGATTGGAACTCCTGTGATTGATAGGTTTAAGAGGTTTTCCGTGGGTATCCAGGTACTGCTGCAGCAATACCTTGTGGTCAAGTAGCTCTCGCTTTTCAATGATAGGGAAGTCATCTACTTGCATGGTGCGGTATTGTTCAGCGATAGGGTTATCGGAAGGTAAGTTGGACATAAATCTATGTATTAAAAAACACTGAAATTTGAAAAGAATTTTATTCAGGTACTTAATTATACTTAGGAGAAGTGGTATAATAATAGCCACGGTGGTCACCTCTTATCTAATTTTTAGTATGTAAAGGATGTATATGGTATGTTTATACCATAGAAGAGGTGCCACCGTCAATTCTAAGTATAAATTCCCTGGATAAGAGAGAAATGAATATATTGTGGATTTGATGGAAAAGTACATCCCAGCAGGAACTGCTAAGCTTCTGGCTATGGATAAAATTGTGGATAAGCCATGGAAAACTCTACGAGTTTACCACAGCTTATCACACAATTTTATCCACAACCATCAGCAAGCATTTCCAAGCTGGTATGCACTTTCCCACAAGCTCCACAATAACTACTGCTGTGATTGCGGCGGTATATCCGCCGAAATGTTTCAACAACCTTTTTGGCTATTGGTTCTACATTCAGTATGGGGAAACGATAGATTTGAGTTTTAAAGGAATATTATTTATATTTAAGCACCACCCACTCTGGGGAGGTATTTGAAAAATATACCTAAAAAATCAGTTATATTCAGCAACTAAAGCTGATTTTGTATAAAAATTTTTGACACTACGAAAGTTTGAAGGGGGTAAAATGATGAGCAAGGAGAGAGTAAGGGTTGGAATCATTGGTGTGGGGTCCATCAGCCATGCCCATATACAGGCATATAAGCAATTGCCGAATGTGGAATTGGTGGCCGCTTGCGATATCAACGCCGAAAGGGCAGAAAAGGTGGCAAAGCAGTATGGCATTCCCCATGTA
The DNA here is from genome assembly GCF_023838525.1 of Caldicoprobacter algeriensis. Lineage (GTDB taxonomy): Bacteria > Bacillota > Clostridia > Caldicoprobacterales > Caldicoprobacteraceae > Caldicoprobacter > Caldicoprobacter algeriensis. Next base: position 182,283 of record NZ_JAHUQD010000004.1, on the reverse strand, counting down.
TATACTGATTACGACGAGATGTTTAAAGAAGTTGAGCTGGATGGAGTGAGCGTGTGCACCTGGAATAATGGCCATGCCCCTGCCACCATTGCGGCCTTAAAAGCTGGGGTTAATGTGCTGTGCGAGAAGCCGCTTGCATTGAATGCCCAGGAAGCTCAGGCTATGGTTGATACTGCAGAGACCACAGGAAAGCTTTTGATGGTAGGTTTTGTAAGGAGATTTGGCGAAAACGCTCGGTTCTTGAAATCCATCATTGAACAGGGTGAGCTAGGTAAAATATACTATGCCAAGACCGGATGCATAAGGCGGTGCGGTAACCCCGGCGGATGGTTTTCCGATAAGAAACGTTCGGGAGGAGGGTCTCTTATTGACTTGGGTGTCCATATCATCGACCTCGTGTGGTTTCTGATGGGCAAACCCAAGGCTGTATCAGCTGTGGGTTCTACTTTTAACTATATCGGCTCTCGATCCCATGTAAAAGGGATCAGCTGGTATAAATCGGCTGATTATAGCGAGTATAACGATGTGGAAGATAGCGCTGTGGCAATGGTGAAATTTGATAACGGTGCTACAGTGTTTGTTGAGACCAGCTGGACGCAAAATATAAAGCAGGACCATCTGTATTTGGAATTGTATGGTTCAAAGGCAGGGGCAACTTTGGAGCCTGAATTGCAAATAATGGGTGAAAAGGATGGATATCTTGTGGATTGGACGCCTAAGATGGATGCGACAAAGAGCAGCGTTCAGGGGATGTTCAATAAGGAGATTGCGCACTTTATGGATTGTATCTTAAACGGCACTCCGTGTTTGAGCCCCGGGTCGGATGGCCTAGAGATAATGAAGATACTGGATGCTATTTACAAGTCGGCTGAAACGGGGAAGGAAGTCGCTATAAGCTAGCTTGGAAAGTACATTTTGACAGTTGACGGTGTGGATAAGCCGTGGTGCATAGAAGGGGAGAAAAGCTATGACGGATATCATAACCATTCTACTCGCTGTGGCGGTCATCTATTTAATAGCAAAAATTACCTTTAAGGTTTTAAAGTTCATCTTGATGCTGGCTGTTATAGGTCTGGTGATATACATTTTAGCAAATTATGGCTTCTTAAGAGGAATTTTATAATGGCTTGTCACAAGGGGTTGGCTCTGGAAATAAGTAGCCCACTTTGAGAAAAACAAGTGTAAAGCGCGGTAGCTATAAATAAAAGGCAGCTGGTTAATCTAGCTGCCTTCCTGATTCTACCCAAAGCCTGTCTGCTACTTTGCCCCATTCTTGGGCTATTTTTTCACACTTTGCGGCCAGCTCATCTACAGACTCCTTGTCTATGGGTTGTGTTGAATAAGCGTTGGAACGGTGAACCATCTCCCTGAGCTTTTCGGGATTATCAAGCAATGGACAGGGTCGCAGATGGTTTTTGTTAAACGGATGATTGTTTTTGTATTCCATGAAAAGCGGCGATTTTAGTGCTTCCAGCAGGCTCACATTTTTGATGTTCACGTTGGCGTAGTGGATAAAAGCGCAAGGTTCCACATCCCCGTTGGCGTTGATATGGATGTAGTGCCTTCCACCGGCGATACATCCGCCTATGTATTCACCGTCGTTCCAGAAATCGATGAGAAATATGGGCTTTTTATCGCGGAATTTTCTGACCTGATGATACATGTACTCTCTTTGCTCAGGCGTTGCCAGAAGATTGAGATCAGCATCTTTGCCCAAAGGCATGTAGGTGAAATACCAGCCGAACAGGCAGCCCTTCTCTATCATGAAATCGATGTATTCTTCCGAGCCCACTTCTTCTGTGTTATAGCGGTGGTAGCAAGCCGAAAAACCAAATCCTATGCCGTGCTGTTTTAATATGTCCATGCCCCTCATTACCTTTTCAAAGGTGCCCTTACCCCGCCGCATGTCGGTTGTTTCGCCTATGCCTTCCACGCTGATGGCAAATATCATATTGCCCAGCCTTTGTACTTCTCTTGCAAACTCTTCGTCTATAAGCGTTCCGTTGGTGAAGGCTAAGAACAGGCAATCGTTATGCTTTTCCGCAAGATAGAGTATGTCCTTTTTGCGTACTAGGGGTTCACCGCCCGATAGAACGTACATATAAATTCCAAGCTCTTTGCCTTCTGTAATTATTCGGTCCATGGTGTCGTTGTCCAATGAGGCTGCTTTGTCGTATTCTCCTGCCCAGCACCCGGTGCATCTCAGGTTACATGCAGCGGTGGGATCCATCAGTATTGCCCAAGGGATGTTGCATTTGTGCTTTTCCTTCATAGCATCTATCACAGGGTTCCCTGCCATTCCAGCATTTACAAAGTAGTTGATAAGAAACTTCTTTTGGACGTTTGGATGCGTTTCTGTAAGCACCCTGTGTATCAATTTGTTCCAGTTGTTGTCGGGATCGCTTATAAGTTTCCGGAAGGTGTTAATGGCGTTTTTGTGGTTTTCTTTAACCGCTATCTTTTCAGCCCAATTTAATATTTTAGGCAGGTTGTTTATAGGGTCTTTTTCCAGATAGCTGATGCCTTCTTTTAAAAGAAATGAACTGATCAGCTGATTGGCCCATTTCATTTGCATTTCCCCCTTTTTGTTATTAACATATGCGTCTAAATAGACACATATGTCATTAAAAGCTTAAAAAAATTTATGCTTTAAGACCGTTGAGCAGCGCATAGATGTTATTCAAATGCTCTTGATATGAGATGTTGTTTGCAAAAGCTGCTTGTAGCACAAAAGTCTCGACTAAAGTGGAAATAGTAAAGGCCATGGCTTTGGGATTGATTTCCTTGAATTCTTTTGCCCTTATTCCTTCGTCAAGCAGTTGTTCAAACATCTTTCTCAGTACGTTGATGCGCTTTTCAAACTTTTTTTTCAGGGTATCATTTTCTCTCTTTGAGAGAAGCCACATCTCTATTATCATGAGCATTTTGTTTTTTTCCAGCTGATATTGAAGAGTGAGCAGAGAGATAATCATTTTTAACTTGTCTGCAGCCGATAATTTGTTGTTTTCCAATATATCCATGCAATCGATTTCCAAATTTTTTGAGAGCTGTTTGGCCACATAGTCGAAGATCTCGTCCTTGTCTTTAAAGTATTGATACAGCGTTGTGCGACCCATATTGCACTCTTTGGCTATGTCTGCCAGGTTTGTTCTGTGATATCCCTTTTCGATAAAGACTTTCATGGCCTTTTCTACGATTTCTTGCTTTTTCTGCTCGAAATCAACGATCTTTGGCAATAAAACATCTTCCTTTCTACCTCGTTTTTGCAAATGCTTGTATCATTACATATTATACCCGATAATGGACACGTGTGTCAATAAAACATGGGTTTGCTAGATTGATTTTTCATGTAAAAAGTGTTAACATAATAATGTGCTGGAGCATCTTTCCTGGTCGATGATGGTGCGTAAATGTAAAGGTGTTGAAGCTGTGAAACCGAAGTAAATATCGATGGTGTGTTGGTCATCTTCGTTATGCCTTTAAAGGTGGAATTAATTCGGTCAATTTAAAAAGAGGAGAGGTGTGTTTTAAATGAGTAAAACTATAAGGGTAACGGTATGGAATGAAAACCGACATGAAAAGGCCGATAAAAAGGTGGCTGAGATCTATCCTAAAGGCATCCATGGGGCCATTGCGGATTTTTTGTCTCAAGAATCTGACTTTGAAATAAGGACAGCTACGCTGGATGAGCCAGAGCATGGGCTTACTAAAGAGGTACTGGATTCCACTGATGTGCTCATCTGGTGGGGGCACATAGCGCACAATGAGGTACGAGACGAAGTTGTGGACAGGGTATACGATAGGGTTTTAAACGGGATGGGGCTCATTGTTTTACACTCAGGGCATTTTTCCAAGATATTCAAAAAGTTGATGGGCACCACCTGCAATTTAAAATGGCGAGAGGCGGGCGAGAAGGAGCGCATTTGGGTGGTGGAGCCTGGGCATCCCATTGCAGAGGGTTTAGGCGAGTATTTTGAGATCCCGCATGCTGAGATGTACGGCGAACGGTTTGATATTCCTGCGCCTGATACGCTGGTGTTTATAAGCTGGTTTGCCGGAGGGGAAGTATTCAGGAGCGGCTGCTGCTATAACCGGGGACGAGGAAAGGTGTTTTATTTCAGGCCGGGGCATGAGACATTCCCGATTTTTTATCAGCCAGAAGTGCAGCGTGTCATAAAGAATGCGGTGAGATGGGCTGCTCCTGTCAATGGACCTGTGCCTCATTTTGGCAATGTAAACCCGTTGGAGAACATATAAGGTGATAAAGGGGCTGAACTGAAGATTCAGCCCCTTTTGTAGTGCGACTTTTTGGTGTATAATAACTACAAAGTTCTTGGCTGTGGAGCTGAAATAGATGAGAGAACTGATTGAGCGTTTGGAGAAGAGATTGAATAAGAAATTTGATGAGCTCGACGTGAGAAGGGTGCATCCTCTTGTCCTGGCGTATATAGGCGATACCATTTATGACCTTTTTGTGAGAACCTATTTGGTGATGGCCTATAATGTGCCGGTGCATCAACTGCATGTAAAGGCTATCGATTTTGTTCGTGCAAAGGGACAAGCCGATACCCTTCGCCATATCGAGGAGTTTTTGACCCAGGAGGAGCTGGATATCGTAAGAAGGGGTAGAAATGCCAAACCAGGGACCATGCCTAAGAATGCCACTGTAGCCGATTATAGGTTGGCTACAGGATTTGAGTCGCTCTTGGGGTATCTATACTTGATGGGCAGAGACGAAAGGTTGCTTGAAATACTGGACTATATATTAGACAATGCCAAAGAGGGGGAAAAAGGTGAGCGAAGTTAAACTGCATGTGGAATTGTTGAGCTACACGCCCAACCCGGAAGAGGTTGTGGCTATGGCTGCCAAGCTGTGCTATTCGTCAGCTGATATGGATACTTTGAAGGAAGGGATTGCAAGCAGGGACCAGTCAAACTTTATATCCAAGCTTATTAAGATGGGACATCTGTCGCCAATCGAACACGCAACCTTTACCTTTGGCGTGGAAGGCGTATCCAGGAGCTTGCTGGCACAGATAACACGTCACCGAATTGCCAGCTTCAGCGTAAAATCGCAAAGGTATGTGTCCGAGAGGTCGGAAGACGGTAGGACTTTCAATTACATAATTCCTGAGAGCATAAAGGCTTTGGGGCAGCCATATATAGATAAATTCAAGCAGCAGATGGCCACCATCCAAAGCTGGTATGATGAATGGGTGCAATTGCTGGGCAATAAGGGAGAAGCCTCCAATCAGGATGCCCGGTTTGTCCTGCCTAATGCAGCCGAGACGAAGTTTTTAGTCACCATGAACGCTCGTGAACTGTTGCACTTTTTTAGTTTAAGGTGCTGCAGCAGGGCTCAATGGGAAATAAGGAATTTGGCCAAGGAAATGCTCAAATTGGTGCTGCAGGTGGCTCCCAATATCTTTATGAACGCTGGGCCGGGATGCATCAGGGGTGCATGCCCTGAAGGGGAGATGACCTGCGGAAGGGCCGGTGAAGTGAGAAGGGAATTTGAAGAGATCTACAGGGAGTATGGAGGATTAAAGTAGATGGGTAAAATGCATAAGGTAGAGGATTTTCAGTGGCAGGTGGAAGGCAGAAATCCAGTTATGGAGGCTTTACGGGCGGGCAAGACCATCGAAAAGATTTTGGTTGCAAAAGGAAGTCGAGAGGGTGCTGTCAGGGATATATTGAAAATAGCCAGGGAGAGAGGGATTGTAGTTCAGGAGGTTAACAGGAAGCGCTTGGACAGCATGTCCCAGACGGGAGCGCATCAGGGCATAATTGCCTTGGCTGTGCCGTATACTTATGCCTCGGTAGATGATATATTGGAGCGGGCTCGACAGGCCAATGAGCTGCCTTTTGTGGTGGTGCTCGACTGTATAGAGGACCCGCACAACTTTGGGGCTATACTAAGGACGGCTGAGTGCTGTGGCGTTCACGGCATCATCATTCCCAAAAGGAAAGCGGTGGGAATAACTCCTACCGTTGTCAAGGCTTCTGCTGGAGCAGTGGAATACATCCCCGTTGCAAGGGTTACTAATGTTGCCTCGACCCTGGAATATTTGAAGGAGCAAGGCCTGTGGGTGGTGGGAGCAGAGGCAGAAGCTACTCCATATAATTTGCAGGACATGAAAGGGCCGATAGCCATGGTGATTGGGAACGAAGGGAAAGGCCTTAGAAGACTGGTAAAGGAAAAATGTGATTACTTGGTGGGTATTCCTATGAAGGGGAAAATAAATTCTCTGAACGCTTCTGTTGCAGCGGCGATATTGATGTATGAAGTATTAAGGCAGAGAAGTTGATGATGTTGCAATGACATTCACTTTACAAAAAAGATGTATAGCAAAGCCGGCAAAGGCTGCTAATGGCTTGACTTCCGTGTATTGGATAATATATAATTTGAAATTGATGGGGTTGTGGAAGTTTATTTATAGGGTGTGGTTTGGGGGAGATAGGGGTGAAAGCTGAGGCTGCAGCAAACGAATACAGCCGTTTCCAGTTGATGCTGGATGAAGAAATAGTAGAGGATGCAAAAAAAGGCGATGCAGAGGCGTTGGAGTACTTGATATACAAATATAAAAACTTTGTAAAGGCAAAAGCCAGGTCGTATTTTTTAATAGGCGCTGATCGTGAAGATATTGTTCAGGAAGGAATGATTGGGCTTTATAAAGCTATTAGGGATTACAGGCAGGACAAGCTCTCATCTTTTCGTGCTTTTGCTGAGCTGTGCGTAACTAGACAGATCATCACTGCCATCAAAACTGCTACCAGGCAGAAGCATATTCCGTTAAATTCTTATATATCCCTCAATAAGCCCATTTACGATGAAGAGTCTGATCGTACGTTGATGGATGTCATTTCGGGAGCAAAGGTTTCCGACCCTGAAGAACTGATAATAAGCCGTGAAGAGTTTATGAACATTGAGAACAAGCTCAATGAGCTTTTAAGCGATTTGGAACAGGAGGTTCTCATATCCTATCTGCAGGGTAAGTCGTATCAAGAAATAGCGGTTGATTTGGACAGGCATGTTAAATCCATAGACAATGCCTTACAGCGGGTAAAGAGAAAACTTGAGCGCTACCTTGAAGAACGCCACCATGAGGAAGGAGAATAAAAAATTCTAAAAAGATGTTGACAAATGAACTGTGTCAAGTTACAATATATGTTGCTGTAGGTTGTGTTTGAAAAATGCGGGTGTAGTTCAATGGTAGAACTCCAGCTTCCCAAGCTGGCGGCGTGGGTTCGATTCCCATCACCCGCTCCAATTAAGTTTTTATTTTGTGCCCATGTAGCTCAGTTGGTAGAGCACCGCCATGGTAAGGCGAAGGTCACCGGTTCAAGTCCGGTCATGGGCTCCATTTATTAATAATCGGAGAAATGTTGCAAGGAAGGGCAGCGGCGAGATGATTGTTGCAGTAAAAAAGAATACGGTATAATTTTTTATTTTTGCTTTTGGCAAGTTTTATGCTGAAAATTGGACAAAAACTCTAAATGCAAATGCAGTTAAACAAGAGGAGGAGGAAAGAAGAGATGGCAAAGGCGAAGTTTGAGAGGACGAAACCGCACGTAAACGTAGGTACGATAGGGCACGTAGACCACGGGAAGACTACGCTGACGGCGGCGATAACGATGGTGCTGGCCAAGTACGGGAAGGCACAGGCCATGAAGTATGAGGATATTGACAAGGCGCCCGAGGAGAAGGAGAGGGGAATAACCATCAACACAGCACACGTGGAGTACGAGACCGATAAGAGGCACTATGCACACGTGGACTGTCCTGGGCACGCTGACTATGTAAAGAACATGATAACCGGGGCAGCGCAGATGGACGGAGCGATACTGGTAGTATCTGCAGCGGACGGGCCGATGCCGCAGACTCGGGAGCACATACTGCTAGCCAGGCAGGTAGGGGTGCCATACATTGTAGTATTTTTGAACAAGGTGGACATGGTAGACGATGAGGAGCTGCTTGAGCTGGTAGAGATGGAAGTGAGGGAGCTACTCAATGAGTATGAGTTTCCGGGAGACGAGGTACCTGTAATAAGGGGATCTGCGTTGAAGGCGCTGGAGGTAGCGCAGAGCGGCGGGGATGTAGAGAACGATCCTTGGTGCAAGGCAATATTTGAGCTGATGGATGCGGTAGATGAGTATATACCGACGCCGCAGAGGGATGTTGACAAGCCGTTTTTGATGCCGATAGAGGACGTATTTTCGATAACAGGTCGTGGGACGGTAGCGACGGGTAGAGTAGAGAGAGGAAGGCTGAAGGTATCTGATACTGTGGAGATAGTAGGATTTGCAGACAAGCCGAAGGCGACGGTAGTGACTGGTGTAGAGATGTTCAGGAAGGTGCTTGACGAGGCAGTAGCAGGAGACAACATAGGAGCGTTGCTGAGGGGTGTGCAGAAGGACGAGGTAGAGAGGGGCCAGGTATTGGCGCAGCCTGGGAGCATCAAGCCGCACACGGAGTTTTATGCGCAGGTATACGTGTTGACGAAGGAAGAGGGAGGAAGGCACACGCCGTTTTTCAGCGGGTACAGGCCGCAGTTTTACTTTAGGACGACTGACGTGACTGGCGTGATAGAGCTGCCGGAGGGAGTAGAGATGGTGATGCCAGGGGACAACGTGAACATGAAGGTAAAGCTCATTACGCCCATAGCGATAGAGGAAGGTTTAAGGTTTGCTATAAGAGAAGGTGGCAGGACGGTAGGCGCCGGTGCTGTAACCAAAATCATCGAGTGATCTTAAAGTTTTAATAGCATGGTTGATAAAAGCGCAGGTAGTTGCCTGCGCTTTTATTGTGAATTATCAGGGAAAACTTCGTTTTGGGCCGAAAAATCTTGAAAGCTCATTGACAAGGGTCAAGTTTATATGGTAAATTAAAATAGTATTGATTTACAAAGAAGAAGTAGACAGCTGAATATAAACTGAAGTGAGGTGTAGGGGATGCGAGTAAACATCACGCTGGCTTGTACGGAATGTAAGCAGCGGAACTATAATACTACCAAGAATAAGAAAAATGACCCCGATAGGTTGGAACTGAGAAAATACTGCAAGTATTGCAAAAAGCATACCATTCATAGAGAGACTAGATGAAGTGTAGAGCGATAAGAAAAGAGTTAAGGGTGTGAAGATTATGGCAAAAATTGCCCAGGGTAAAGCCGAGACAAAGGTGTCTAGCAAAAGGAAGAGAGTAGTGAAATATTTTCGGGATGTCATTTCAGAGGTAAAAAAAGTATCTTGGCCCGACCGTAAGGAGTTGGTGAATGCTACTATTGCAGCCATAGTCTTTATTGTGATCTTTGCAATAGTTGTAGGGATAGTGGACCTGATTTTAGGCCAGCTCCTTAAATTGATTACGTGATATAAGGGAGGGGGGCCAAATTAAAAGGGAGGCCCTTGGTTTATGAGCGAAAAAGAGCAAGCAAAGTGGTATGTGGTTCATACTTATTCGGGGTATGAGAACAAAGTAAAGGCTAATATAGAGAAGATGGTGGAAAGCCGCGGAATGCAGGATTTGATATTGGAAGTGAGAGTTCCTACCGAAGAGCAGATCGAATTCAAAAATGGTAAAAAGAAAGTGGTTAGCAAGAAGATATTTCCGGGGTACGTATTGGTAAAAATGATTATGACCGATGAATCCTGGCATCTTGTTCGCAACACCAGAGGTGTGACGGGGTTCGTGGGTCCTGGTTCTAAACCCATACCCCTTACTCCTGAAGAGGTACGCATGATGGGGGTAGAGGATGTGCCCATCAAGCTGGATGTGGAAGTGGGCGATAACGTTCGCGTTACATCAGGGCCGCTGGAGAATTTCATTGGGGTGGTCGAAGAGATTTATCCCGATAAGCAAAAGGTAAGAGTTTTAGTCTCAATGTTTGGCAGGGAAACCCCCATAGAATTGCGATACAATCAGATACAGAAAATTTAAGGAGGTGTAAGAGATGGCCAAGAAAGTGGTAGCCGTGGTGAAACTGCAAATTCCTGCCGGGAAAGCCACTCCTGCTCCGCCAGTTGGACCAGCGTTGGGACAGCATGGCGTTAACATAATGGCGTTTTGCAAGGAGTTCAACGAGAGAACTGCCAAGCAGGCAGGGTTGATCATCCCGGTTGTTATCACTGTATATCAGGATCGCTCGTTTACTTTTATTACCAAGACGCCGCCTGCAGCCGTTCTATTGAAAAGGGCTGCTGGGATTGAAAAGGGTTCTGCTGTTCCTAACCGCGAAAAGGTGGGCAGAGTGACAAAGCAGCAGATCAGGGAAATTGCTGAGCTTAAAATGCCCGATCTGAATACATCGAGCATTGAGGCCGCGATGAGCATGATTGCAGGCACTGCCCGCAGTATGGGTATAATTGTAGAAGATTAATAAAAATTGTGGGAGGAAATTTTTCCGCCTAACACCACAAGGAGGTTGAGTCATGAAGAGAGGTAAGAGGTATCAGGAGCTTTTGAAGTTAGTGGACCGTACCAAGCTGTACGATCCTGAAGAAGCGGTAAAGCTTGTAAAACAGACTGCCAACGCAAAGTTTGACGAAACCGTCGAAGTTGCGGTGAGATTAGGGGTTGATCCTCGACATGCTGATCAGCAGGTGCGTGGCACAGTGGTGCTACCCCATGGCACTGGTAAAACTGTTAAAGTGCTGGTATTTGCCAAAGGTGACAAGGCAAAAGAGGCTGAAGAAGCAGGTGCCGATTATGTAGGTGCAGAAGAGCTGGTGGCGCGCATTCAGAACGAGGGCTGGCTGGACTTTGACGTGTGTGTCGCTACCCCAGATATGATGGCTATGGTGGGTAGATTAGGACGAATTTTGGGTCCCCGAGGTTTGATGCCCAATCCCAAGGCCGGTACGGTAACCATGGAAGTGGGCAAGGCTGTGCGAGATATCAAAGCGGGTAAGGTAGAATATCGTGTGGACAAGGCAGGTATTGTGCATGTAGCCATTGGGAAGGCATCTTTTGATGAAAACAAGCTGCTTGAGAATTTGCGGGCTTTGATAGAAGCCGTCGTTAGGGCTAAACCCGCAGCTGCCAAGGGGACTTATCTGAAAAGCATTGTGCTGTCCAGCACTATGGGACCGGGGATTAAGGTAAACCCGGCGAAGTTCTAGCGATTTAAAAAATCAAAAAATATTTTAAGGCTTACCGCAGACAGTAGGTGCCTTTGAGCTTAAATGTATTTACACAGCCTACCGAGGTAAGGTAAAGGGACGGGTATATACTGCCCTCTTACTGCCTTGCGGTAAGGGGGCTTTTTAATTTTTGCTTACCGCCGCTTTGAAGGAGGTGATAGAGGGGATGCCGGTCCGCGAAGAAAAAGTTCAAATTGTGTCCGAGATCAAAGAAAGGTTATCAAATTCAAGCAGCGCCATCCTGGTGGATTATAAAGGCCTGACGGTTGAGGAGGTCAATCAGCTCCGCAAGAAATTCCGTGAAGCGGGGGTAATCTACAAGGTATACAAGAACACCTTGATAGAGATTGCAGCGCGTGAGTTAGGGTTGGAAGGTTTGATCCCCCATCTGGAGGGTCCTACAGCCATAGCCTTTGGCGTGAAGGATCCAGTGGCTCCGGCCAAAATCCTATTGGATACCATGAAAGAGCTCAATAAGATGGAATTCAAGGTCGGAGTGGTCGACGGGAAGATAATCGATGTGGACGGTATCAAGGCGTTGGCCAAGCTTCCGTCCAGGGAAGAGCTTATTGCCAAAATGCTTGGCAGCTTGAATGCTCCCATTGCCAATCTGGTGGGAGTGCTCAGTGGCCCAATCCGGGCGCTGGTATATGCTTTAAACGCCATCAAAGCGCAAAAGGAAGCTTAAACAAAAAAGTACAATTGCCTGAATCAAAAAACAAATCAAAAAATTTGTAACGGGAGGTAGTTTAGAATGGATAAGAATCAACTGATAGAAGCTATTAAAAATATGACTGTTTTGGAATTGGCAGAGCTGGTAAAAGCTTTGGAGGAAGAGTTTGGAGTTAGCGCAGCTGCTCCAGTAGCTGTTGCTCCGGTTGCTGGTGTACCTGGTGCCGCCGCTGCTCCAGCTGAAGAGGAGAAGACAGAGTTTGATGTCATCCTTGCTGATGTTGGCCCAGAAAAGATCAAGGTTATTAAGGTTGTACGCGAGCTGACTGGTTTGGGCTTGAAAGAGGCCAAGGATTTGGTAGAGAGCGCACCCAAGCCGGTTAAGGAAGGGGTTAGCAAACAAGAAGCTGAGGCTGCCAAAGCCAAACTCGAAGAAGTCGGTGCCAAAGTCGAGATTAAATAACAGAGCAGCATAATGAAAGAATGAAAAGGGACTCTAAAACGAGTCCCTTTTTTATTGAAATTTTAAAATTTAAAATTTCTCCCGTTGACATCTACACAGAATTATGATAATATTAAAAATTGCATTAGTAGGTAGGGAGGTCATAACTCGCTTACATTTTTTCTTCTGTGTTTATATTTTACACCGAATAGGGTATAAATTTCAAGGGAATAATTTATAATAAGGCTACTGCAGGTTCGCGGTTGTGTTAAAAACCAGAGGGGGACCTTTTTGTCATTTTTTATTTTTGACTTTCCCATCGTTTAAAAGGGCCATATTGCTATGAGGGGGCACGTTTGTCAACGTTTAATAAATTTAAGGGGTGAAAAATTTATGGTGCATCCAGTTCAGGTAGGAAACAGGACAAGGATGAGCTATTCTAGAATTGATGAGGTACTGGATATCCCAAATCTCATTGAGGTTCAAAAGAATTCATATCAGTGGTTTTTAAAAGAAGGTTTAAAAGAGGTATTTGAGGAAGTTTCGCCCATCACCGATTATACGGGGAATCTGGTATTGGAGTTTGTAGATTATAGGCTGGAGAACAATCCGAAGTATTCGGTGCAGGAGTGCAAGGACAGGGACATGAATTACGCGGCTCCCCTGAAGGTCCGCGTTCGCCTCATCAACAAGGAGACCGGTGAGGTCAAGGAGCAGGAAGTTTTTATGGGAGATTTTCCTCTGATGACTGAGCGGGGTACATTTATAATTAACGGAGCCGAGCGCGTGGTCGTCAGCCAGCTGGTGCGTTCACCGGGGGTTTACTACTCTGAGCAAGCTGACAAAAGCGGCAAAAAGATGTATTCTGCAACCATTATACCCAATCGCGGTGCATGGTTGGAGTATGAGACTGATTCCAGCGATGTGATATACGTGCGCATTGATCGTACCCGCAAATTGCCAGTAACAATCCTTTTGCGAGCGCTGGGATATGGAACTGACAGTCAGCTTAAAGAAGCGCTTGGCGAAGACGAACGGCTGTTGAACACTTTAGAAAAGGATAGCACCAAGACTGAAGAAGAGGCTTTAATTGAGATCTATAAGCGCTTGAGGCCAGGTGAGCCGCCTACCGTCGAGAGTGCAAAGCAGCTTTTGACTTCGCTGTTTTTTGATCCTAAAAGGTATGACCTGGCGCGGGTGGGGCGCTATAAGGTCAATAAGAAGCTGGCATTGAGTGCCAGGCTGAATGGGCGTGTATGTGCACGGGATGTCGTGGATCCTTCAACAGGAGAGATATTGGCTGAAGAGGGAGAAAAGATTACGCGCGAGAAGGCCGAGATGATACAAAATGCCGGAGTCAATCAGGTAGAGGTATTGTTGGATGATGAAAAGGTTGTCAAGATAGTGGGCAACCATTTCGTGGATGCAAAGCATTATTTGAGCTTTGACCCGCAGGAGGTTGGTATCAACGAAAAGGTACATTATCCTGTTTTGAAGGAGATTCTCGACCAGAATTTGAGCGAGCGTGAACTGAAAGAGGCTTTGAGGGCAAACCTTAACAGGCTTATCCCTAAGTACATCATAGCAGATGATATTGTGGCCTCTGTGAATTATATTATTCATCTATTCAATGGCATAGGACACATTGATGATATCGATCATCTGGGCAACAGGCGTGTGCGGGCCGTAGGCGAACTGCTACAGAACCAGTTCAGGATTGGGCTGTCGCGCATGGAGAGAGTGATTAAGGAGAGAATGACCATACAGGATGTAGAGACGGTAACGCCTCAGGCTCTCATAAATATTCGTCCTGTGGTGGCTGCAATCAAAGAGTTTTTCGGCAGCAGCCAGCTCTCTCAGTTTATGGATCAGACAAACCCGTTAGCTGAACTGACCCATAAGCGAAGGGTAAGTGCTCTGGGGCCTGGAGGTTTGAGCCGAGAGCGTGCAGGCTTCGAAGTAAGAGACGTACACCACTCCCACTATGGTCGAATTTGCCCTATAGAGACTCCAGAAGGACCCAATATTGGTTTGATAAACTCTCTCAGCGTTTATGCCCGTATCAATGAGTATGGTTTCATTGAATCTCCGTACAGGAAAGTGGATCAGAAAAACAAGAGGGTAACTGATGAGATAGTCTACCTTACTGCCGATGAAGAGGACGAGTACGTGATTGCCCAGGCCAACGAAAAGCTGGATGAAAATGGATATTTTGTAAACGAGCGCGTCATGGCCAGGTTCAGAGACCAGATATATGAGGTGCCCAGGGAACAGGTGGAGCTGATGGACGTCTCTCCCAAACAGGTCGTGTCTGTAGCGGCATCGCTGATTCCCTTCCTGGAAAACGATGACGCCAATCGCGCTTTGATGGGTTCAAACATGCAGCGCCAAGCAGTTCCCCTCATACGCACCGAGGCGCCTATAATCGGAACGGGTATGGAGTATAGGGCAGCCAAAGATTCTGGAGTAGTAGTGGTAGCGAAAGAGTCCGGAGTGGTTAAAAAGGTTTCGGCTGATCGAATTGTAATTAAAGAGGACGGCGGCAAGGAACAAGTGTATGATCTTATAAAGTTTGCTCGCTCCAATCAGGGTACTTGCATAAATCAGCGCCCGATTGTAGAGGTGGGGCAACGGGTTGAAAAGGGGCAAGTCATAGCAGATGGGCCTTCTACTGATCATGGCGAACTGGCTCTGGGGAAAAACGTTCTGGTCGGTTTTATGCCATGGGAAGGTTATAACTACGAAGATGCTATCCTAATCAGCGAAAAGCTGGTAAAAGAGGATGTGTATACCTCTATCCATATAGAAGAGTACGAAGTTGAGGCTCGTGATACCAAGCTGGGGCCCGAGGAGATAACCAGGGAGATTCCCAATGTGGGTGAGGATGCTCTCAAGGACCTGGATGAAAGAGGCATCATAAGGGTAGGTGCTGAGGTGCGGGCCGGAGACATCCTGGTTGGGAAGGTTACTCCCAAAGGCGAGACCGAGCTGACGGCTGAAGAAAGGCTGTTGAGGGCCATATTTGGCGAGAAGGCCCGTGAGGTTAGAGACACCTCGCTGAGGGTTCCCCATGGCGAGGGTGGAATCGTGGTGGATGTAAAGGTGTTTAGCCGTGAAAACGGTGATGAGCTGGCGCCAGGTGTCAATCAAATGGTAAGGGTGTATGTGGCGCAGAAGCGTAAGATATCTGTGGGTGATAAGATGGCCGGGCGTCACGGAAACAAGGGCGTCATATCCAGGATATTGCCCGAGGAGGACATGCCTTTCTTGCCGGATGGTACTCCTCTGGAGATAGTTCTCAATCCTTTGGGCGTTCCATCCCGTATGAACATTGGACAGGTACTGGAGACGCATCTGGGTCTGGCGGCCAAAGCCCTTGGCTGGCATGTGGCTACGCCGGTTTTCGATGGCGCCAACGAGGAGGATATAATGGATGCTCTTGAAAAAGCCGGTTTCAGCAGAGATGGGAAGGTTACCCTTTATGATGGCCGTACTGGTGAGCCGTTTGAGAACCGCGTTACGGTAGGGTACATGTACATGATGAAGCTGGTTCACCTGGTTGATGATAAGATCCATGCTCGCTCCACTGGGCCTTATTCCCTGGTTACTCAGCAGCCTCTGGGAGGGAAGGCGCAGTTTGGCGGTCAGAGGTTTGGCGAGATGGAAGTTTGGGCTCTGGAGGCTTATGGTGCTGCCCATACCCTGCAGGAGATGTTGACGGTAAAATCCGACGATGTGGTAGGACGCGTCAAGACATATGAGGCTATCGTAAAAGGTGAAAATATCCCAGAACCAGGCGTTCCCGAGTCGTTCAAGGTGCTTATTAAAGAGCTGCAGAGCTTGGGCCTTGACGTGAAGGTGCTGTCAGAAGAAAAAGAAGAGATAGCTATCAAAGAGACTGTCGATGATGACATAGAAGAACTGGGCGTAAATATAGAAGGACGAGAGAAGGATGAGGTTGTGGAAGAGCCGGTAGAAGAAAAAGATGAAGAGAAGGATTTTGAAGATGAGGAACTGGATAACTTTGATTTGGACGACATCGTGGACATACCTGGTTTGGAGGACCTGGACGATTTGGACAGCTTGAAGGATATGGACGATGAAGAGCAAGACTATTAAAGAAGGGAGCGGAAGCTTCGGTGGAACTCAATAACTTTGATTCTATACAAATCGGATTGGCTTCTCCTGATAAAATTCGCGAGTGGTCTCGGGGCGAGGTTAAAAAGCCCGAGACCATAAACTACAGGACTTTAAAGCCTGAAAAGGATGGGCTATTTTGTGAAAGGATTTTCGGGCCTACGAAGGACTGGGAGTGCCATTGCGGAAAGTACAAGAGGGTTCGCTACAAAGGAATCATATGCGATCGTTGTGGCGTAGAAGTTACTAAAGCCAAGGTTCGCCGTGAGCGCATGGGACATATTGAGCTGGCCGCCCCGGTATCTCACATATGGTACTTTAAGGGCGTCCCCAGCCGTATGGGCTTGCTGCTTGATATGTCTCCCCGAGCTCTAGAAAAAGTGCTGTATTTTGCTGCTTATGTGGTAATAGACCCGGGTGATACGCCTCTAGTCAAAAAGCAGCTTTTGACCGAGAGGGAGTATCGGGAGTATCAGGAAGCCTATGGCAACAGGTTCCGGGCCGGGATGGGCGCAGAGGCCATAAAGGAGCTGCTTCAGGAGATTGACCTGGATGCGCTGTCCAAAGAGCTGCGAGAGGAACTAAAGACGGCTACGGGTCAAAAGCGCATACGTATTATCAAGCGATTGGAAGTGGTGGAAGCTTTCAGAAAGTCGGGCAACAGGCCAGAATGGATGATATTGGACGTGATTCCGGTTATTCCGCCTGACCTTCGTCCCATGGTACAGCTGGATGGTGGCCGTTTTGCCACCTCGGACCTCAATGATCTTTACAGGCGGGTGATTAACCGTAACAACCGCCTCAAGAGGTTGCTGGAACTGGGAGCTCCTGATATCATCGTGAGAAATGAAAAACGAATGCTGCAGGAAGCGGTGGATGCTCTTATAGATAACGGGAGGAGAGGTCGTCCGGTTACAGGACCGGGCAACAGGCCGCTTAAGTCCTTGAGCGATTTACTTAAAGGTAAACAGGGGCGATTTCGTCAAAACTTGCTTGGAAAGCGTGTGGACTATTCGGGACGTTCTGTAATCGTGGTGGGGCCTGAGCTTAAGATGTATCAGTGCGGGCTTCCAAAGGAGATGGCGCTGGAGCTGTTTAAGCCCTTTGTCATGAAGAGGCTGGTTGAAAAAGGGCTGGCCCACAACATAAAGAGCGCAAAGCGCATGGTGGAGCGTGTAAGGCCTGAAGTATGGGATGTGCTGGAGGAGGTCATAAAGGAGCATCCTGTGCTTTTGAACCGTGCACCTACACTACATCGTCTGGGAATCCAGGC
The DNA here is from genome assembly GCF_023838525.1 of Caldicoprobacter algeriensis. Lineage (GTDB taxonomy): Bacteria > Bacillota > Clostridia > Caldicoprobacterales > Caldicoprobacteraceae > Caldicoprobacter > Caldicoprobacter algeriensis. The sequence continues at coordinate 164,620 of NZ_JAHUQD010000004.1, read as the reverse complement.
CTTTGAGCCCGTTTTAGTGGAGGGGCGCGCCATAAAGATTCACCCGCTGGTGTGTACGGCATACAACGCTGACTTTGACGGTGACCAAATGGCGGTGCACGTTCCGCTGTCGGTAGAAGCTCAAGCTGAAGCACGCTTTTTGATGTTATCCATCCATAACATGCTAAAGCCTTCGGATGGCCGGCCTGTGGTGTGCCCCACTCAGGATATGGTTATAGGGTGTTATTATCTCACCATTGAGCGTGAAGGCGAGAAAGGCGAAGGAAGGGTGTTCACAGGGCCCGACGAGGTGATAATGGCATATCAGACGGGTCAGGTGGGACTGCATGCCCGCATTAAGATGAGGGTTACAAAAGAGATAAATGGGGAAAGGGTATCTAAACTAATAGATGTGACGCCGGGCAGGGTTATATTCAACGAGGCCATTCCGCAGGATTTGGGATTCAAAGACAGAAATAATCCGGATGAGGCCTTTGACCTGGAAATCAATACTTTGGTAGATAAAAAGATGCTGGAAAAAATAGTTGACAGGTGTTACCGCAAATACGGCAATACCGAAACCGCCATTGTATTGGACAAGATAAAGGCGCTGGGTTTCCACTATGCTACAAAAGGCGCCATTACAATAGGAGTATCCGATATCGTGGTGCCCGAGGAGAAGCAAGAGCTGCTCAGGCAAGCTGACGAAGAAGTTGCACGGGTTGAGAGGCAGTATCGCCGTGGCCTTATCTCGGATGAAGAGAGGTATAACAGGATCATATCCATATGGAATGAGACTACCGATAAGGTCACTCAAGCCCTTTTGGCTGCCCTAGACCCGTTTAACCACGTGTATATGATGGCTAACTCTGGTGCTCGCGGTAGCATTAACCAGATCCGGCAGCTTGCCGGAATGCGCGGCCTTATGGCTAACCCGGCTGGCGTGATCATAGAGGTGCCCATACGTTCTAACTTCCGCGAGGGCTTGACTGTACTGGAATTCTTCATATCCACCCATGGTGCCAGAAAGGGATTAGCTGATACCGCGCTGCGTACCGCTGACTCGGGTTACCTTACCAGGCGTTTGGTTGATGTCAGCCAGGACGTCATCGTACGGGAAGAGGACTGCTTTGCGAGACTGGGAGAAGAGGTAAAGGGCTTTGAGGTGTCGGAGATAAGGGAAGGCAATGAGGTCATCGAGTCGCTCATCGACAGGATTTTGGGGCGCTATGCCGCAGAAGACGTCATAGACCCCAATACTGGAGAGGTCATAGTATACACCAATGAGCTCATAGACCACGAAAAGGCTGAGCGGATTGTAAAGGCCGGCATTCAAAAGGTGTGTATACGCAGCGTGTTTACCTGCCGTACCGAGTATGGTGTATGCGCCAAGTGCTACGGTATTGATTTGGCCACCGGCCATCCTGTAAACGTGGGAGAAGCTGTTGGTATCATTGCTGCCCAGTCCATTGGCGAGCCGGGTACTCAGCTGACCATGAGAACCTTCCACACCGGTGGTGTCGCCGGCGAGGATATCACCCAGGGTCTGCCGCGCGTTGAGGAGCTGTTTGAAGCGCGTAAACCCAAAGGATTGGCGGTTATCTCCGAAATTTCAGGTACTGTCAAGATAAACGATACCAAGAAGAAGAGGGAGATCATTGTAACGTCGCATGACGGAGAAACCAAAGTCTATACCGTGCCCTATGGTGCCCGAATAAGGGTAGAAGATGGGCAGCAGATTGAAGCAGGGGATGAGCTTACCGAAGGTTCGGTTAATCCGCACGATATATTGAAGATAAAGGGTGTAAAGGGCGTACAGGCTTATCTCTTGCAGGAGGTTCAAAAAGTTTATCGTTACCAGGGTGTAGATATAAATGATAAGCATATCGAGATAATCATCAGGCAGATGCTCCGCAAGGTGAGAGTGGAGGATCCAGGCGACAGCGATATGTTGCCCGGTGGACTGGTAGACATATTCGAGTTCGAGAGGGAAAACGAGAGGATTGTGCAGCAAGGCGGGCAGCCTGCTGTGGCTAAGAGGGTGCTGCTGGGAATCACTAAAGCATCGCTGGCCACCGATTCCTTCCTATCGGCTGCTTCCTTCCAGGAAACTACTCGTGTGCTGACCGATGCAGCGGTAAAGGGCAAGATCGATCCTCTGATGGGCCTTAAAGAGAATGTCATCATCGGCAAGCTCATTCCGGCAGGTACTGGCATGAGCAGGTACCGCGATATCGAGGTGCGCACCGAAGAAGAGCTCAAAGCCCAGGAGGACGAGAATCAAAAGTCCAAGGAGACAGCTGCTTTATCTGTTTGATTTGAGCCATGGGAATATCTGTGTTATAGGGTGGTGTTTCTGCTGGTATCGGGGTTGTTCCCGGTATCAGCAGAAAATAAAATATATTTTTGAGTGGAGGGAGGCACAAAAAAGAAGCCCTTTTTGTGTCTAAATGTGTTGACAGGGCTGGTTAACAATGATAAAATACTGCAGTGTGTTGTCTTTTAGAATTTCAGTTTTCGGTGAAAGATGGGGGTAGCCATGTTAGAGGAATTAAAAAATGCTTCAGCCAGAACTGTTGGCACGAAGCAGACGCTGAAGGCTATCAATGCCGGTAAAGCGGTCAGGGTTTACCTAGCTAAGGATGTGGATGAATATATCAGCGAGAGGGTAAAGAGAGAATGCGAGAAGAATAATATTCCCATTTTTTACGTGGATTCTATGAAGGAATTAGGTAGGATCTGTGGCATTGACGTAGGGGCTGCCACAGCTGCTATTTTGAGAGAGGCCGATCGAAAGGAGGTGTAGGATAATGCCAACCATCAATCAACTGGTTCGCAAAGGTAGAGAGAAACGCGAATATAAGTCTTCCGCACCTGCTTTAAAGGGATGCCCCCAGAAGAGAGGTGTATGTATCGCGGTTAAGACAACCACTCCCAAGAAGCCTAATTCTGCCCTGCGGAAGATTGCTAGAGTCCGCCTCGTAAATGGTGTGGAGGTTACTGCATACATTCCGGGAATTGGACACAACTTGCAGGAGCACTCGGTGGTTCTGATTCGTGGGGGCAGGGTGAAGGACTTACCCGGCGTACGTTATCATATCATACGTGGCGCTCTGGATGCTGCTGGCGTTGCTAATCGTCAACAGGGGAGATCCAAGTACGGTGCCAAGAAGCCCAAGAAGTAATGGGATGCAAAAAGCGATTGGATTTTTTTTGTTAAGGAGGGAATGTAATGCCGAGAAAAGGACCTGTTCCTAAACGGGAAGTGCTCCCTGATCCCATTTATGGAAGCAAGCTGGTAACCAAGCTTATAAATAAGGTCATGCGCGATGGGAAGAAGTCTCTGGCGCAGAGGATTTGCTATGGGGCTTTTGACCTCATTAAGGAAAAAACCGGCAAGGATCCAATGGAAGTTTTTGAGCAGGCGCTGAACAACGTGATGCCTGTATTGGAAGTGAGGCCACGCAGGGTTGGTGGCGCCACTTACCAGGTGCCGGTAGAAGTCAACCCGGATAGGAGACAAGCGCTGGGCTTGCGCTGGCTGGTTGAATATGCCAGAGAGCGTGGCGAAAGGACCATGGTGGAGAGGTTAGCAGCCGAGATTATAGATGCTGCAAACAATACTGGTGGCGCTGTGAAGAAAAAGGAAGATACTCATCGAATGGCAGAAGCCAACAAGGCTTTTGCGCACTACAGATGGTAGAGGAGTATGTTTTTTGTGCCGTAGGCTGAACCATGGGGAATGCTGTGCTTAGAAGGGAGGAGGTGCAACAATGCCTAGAGTACCAATAGAAAGAGTAAGAAATATCGGTATAATGGCACATATCGATGCCGGTAAAACGACTACTACCGAGCGTATCCTGTTCTATAGCGGTAAAATACACAGAATAGGCGAGGTACACGAAGGTACCGCTACCATGGACTGGATGGTGCAGGAACAGGAACGCGGTATTACTATAACATCGGCTGCTACTACTGTTAGCTGGAAGGATCACTTTATTAATATCATTGACACGCCAGGGCACGTGGACTTCACGGTAGAGGTCGAGCGCTCGCTGCGCGTTCTCGATGGTTCAGTAGCGGTATTTTGCGCAAAGGGAGGAGTAGAGCCGCAGTCTGAGACCGTTTGGCGCCAGGCAAATAAATATAAAGTTCCTCGTTTGGCTTATGTAAATAAAATGGATATAATTGGAGCCGACTTTTTCAATGTCGTAAATATGATCCGCGAAAGATTGGGAGCCAATCCTGTTCCCATTCAGATACCCATTGGAAAGGAAGCCGACTTCAGGGGAATTGTTGACCTGGTGCGGAATAAAGCCATATATTATCTTGATGACTTGGGAACCCAGAGCGAGGAAAAAGAAGTCCCTGACGACCTAAAAGAATTGGCTGAGGAATACAGGACCAAGCTTCTGGAAGCTGTCGCAGAGCAAGATGATGAACTGATGATGAAATACCTTGATGGCGAAGAGCTCACAGAAGAGGAAATAAAGGTTGCGTTGCGCAAAGCCACTATCTCTTTCAAGATAGTGCCGGTGTTGTGTGGTTCATCGTACAGAAACAAAGGGGTACAGCCTTTGCTCGATGCCATTGTGGATTATCTGCCTTCACCGCTTGATTTACCGCCTGTGGTAGGCACATCGCCTGATACCGGAGAGGAGATCGTAAGACATCCATCGGATGATGAACCTTTGAGCGCTTTGGCGTTTAAGGTAATGGTTGACCCCTATGTCGGGAAATTGGTGTACGTACGCGTCTACTCCGGCGTGCTGAGGTCGGGTACCTATGTGTACAACACCACCAAGGGCACCAAGGAGAGGATTGGACGGGTTTTGCGCATGCACGCCAATCACCGAGAGGAGATCTCCGAGGCCTATGCGGGCGACATAGTAGCAGTGGTGGGGTTGAAGAACACCATAACGGGCCATACCCTGTGCGATGAGAATAACCCAATAGTCCTGGAATCCATGGTATTTCCAGAACCTGTTATACAGGTTGCAATCGAACCCAAGACAAAGGCAGGCCAGGAAAAGTTGTCGGTGGCGCTGCAGAGGCTGGCAGAGGAAGATCCCACCTTCAGGACCTTTGTTGACCAGGAGACAGGCCAGACCATCATCGCAGGAATGGGTGAGCTGCACCTTGAAATCATTGTAGACCGTTTGGTCAGGGAGTTCAAGGTAGAGGCCAACGTGGGTAAGCCCCAGGTGGCCTATCGCGAGACCATCAAAAAGGCTGTCAAGGCCGAGGGAAGGTTCATCAGGCAGACCGGTGGTCGTGGTCAGTACGGCCATGTATGGCTTGAGGTTGAACCGCTTGAGCCGGGTAAGGGATTTGAGTTTGTCAACAAAATCGTTGGCGGTGTTATCCCCAAAGAATATATCCCGGCAGTTGAAAGCGGCGTTCGTGAGGCCATGGAAAGCGGCGTATTGGCCGGGTATCCAGTAATAGATGTCAGGGTTACCGTCTTTGACGGTTCATACCATGAAGTAGACTCGTCTGAGATGGCCTTTAAGATAGCGGCTTCTATGGCGTTTAAGGAGGCCATGCAAAAGGCTGATCCTGTACTTCTGGAACCCATCATGAAGGTTGAGGTTACCGTTCCAGAAGAGTATATGGGTGACGTAATAGGAGATATTTCTTCTCGACGTGGAAGAGTCGAGGGCACAGAGCTACGTGCTGGTGTACAGGTGATAAGGGCTTATGTGCCGCTGGCTGAGATGTTTGGATATGCCACTGACCTTCGTTCAAAGACTCAGGGACGAGGTAGCTACGTAATGCAGATGTCTCACTATGAAGAGGTTCCAAAGAACCTGCTTGAGAAAATTATAAAGAAGTAAATTTAAAAAATTTAAGGAGGAGGAAAGAAGAGATGGCAAAGGCGAAGTTTGAGAGGACGAAACCGCACGTAAACGTAGGTACGATAGGGCACGTAGACCACGGGAAGACTACGCTGACGGCGGCGATAACGATGGTGCTGGCCAAGTACGGGAAGGCACAGGCCATGAAGTATGAGGATATTGACAAGGCGCCCGAGGAGAAGGAGAGGGGAATAACCATCAACACAGCACACGTGGAGTACGAGACCGATAAGAGGCACTATGCACACGTGGACTGTCCTGGGCACGCTGACTATGTAAAGAACATGATAACCGGGGCAGCGCAGATGGACGGAGCGATACTGGTAGTATCTGCAGCGGACGGGCCGATGCCGCAGACTCGGGAGCACATACTGCTAGCCAGGCAGGTAGGGGTGCCATACATTGTAGTATTTTTGAACAAGGTGGACATGGTAGACGATGAGGAGCTGCTTGAGCTGGTAGAGATGGAAGTGAGGGAGCTACTCAATGAGTATGAGTTTCCGGGAGACGAGGTACCTGTAATAAGGGGATCTGCGTTGAAGGCGCTGGAGGTAGCGCAGAGCGGCGGGGATGTAGAGAACGATCCTTGGTGCAAGGCAATATTTGAGCTGATGGATGCGGTAGATGAGTATATACCGACGCCGCAGAGGGATGTTGACAAGCCGTTTTTGATGCCGATAGAGGACGTATTTTCGATAACAGGTCGTGGGACGGTAGCGACGGGTAGAGTAGAGAGAGGAAGGCTGAAGGTATCTGATACTGTGGAGATAGTAGGATTTGCAGACAAGCCGAAGGCGACGGTAGTGACTGGTGTAGAGATGTTCAGGAAGGTGCTTGACGAGGCAGTAGCAGGAGACAACATAGGAGCGTTGCTGAGGGGTGTGCAGAAGGACGAGGTAGAGAGGGGCCAGGTATTGGCGCAGCCTGGGAGCATCAAGCCGCACACGGAGTTTTATGCGCAGGTATACGTGTTGACGAAGGAAGAGGGAGGAAGGCACACGCCGTTTTTCAGCGGGTACAGGCCGCAGTTTTACTTTAGGACGACTGACGTGACTGGCGTGATAGAGCTGCCGGAGGGAGTAGAGATGGTGATGCCAGGGGACAACGTGAACATGAAGGTAAAGCTCATTACGCCCATAGCGATAGAGGAAGGTTTAAGGTTTGCTATAAGAGAAGGTGGCAGGACGGTAGGCGCCGGTGCTGTAACCAAAATCATCGAGTGATGAATTAATGGTAAGCCGATTTAAACAGGGGAATACCTGTGGACACCAGAGCTACAGCCGTTTTAAGTAGCACGGTGGATGAAGCAGGAACATCCTGAAGCTTTAGTTTAAATGTGGCGGGCAAAACCTGCGTGGTATTTAAAGGAGGGAGAACATGGCAACTCAAAAAATCAGGATTAAATTGAAGGCCTATGATCACGTTTTGATAGATCAATCGGCTCAGAAAATAGTAGAGACTGCCAAGAGGACAGGGGCAAAAGTATCAGGCCCTATTCCTTTGCCCGTTGAAAAGAGCATAATAACCATACTTCGTGCTCCGCACAAGTACAAGGATTCCCGCGAGCAGTTTGAGATGAGGACGCATAAGCGCCTGATAGATATACTAAGTCCTACTCCCAAGACCGTGGATTCCTTGATGAAGCTGGATCTTCCTGCTGGGGTGGATATTGAGATTAAACTGTAAGCGGTAAAGAGCCACTACTAGGGAATGGAGGTTGAGACGAATGACGAAGGCGATTCTGGGTAAAAAGTTGGGGATGACCCAGGTTTTTACCGAAGACGGCTTGCTGGTGCCGGTTACTGTGGTTGAGGCAGGCCCTTGCGTTGTTACCCAGGTCAAGACTCCTGAAAAGGATGGGTACAGCGCTATTCAGGTTGGCTTTGAGGATATTCCCGAAAGGCTTTTGAATAAGCCTTTAAAAGGCCATTTCGATAAAGCAAAAGTGCCATATAAAAGGTATTTAAGGGAACTCAGGGTTTCCAATATTGGAGATTATAAAGTTGGAAGCCAAATAAAAGCTGACATCTTTTCAAAAGGTGACAGGGTAGACGTAACGGGTTACACAAAAGGTAAAGGTTTTACAGGTAACATCAAGAGATGGAATCACAGCAGAGGGCCTGAAAGCCACGGTTCTAAATATCACAGAGGGCCTGGTTCCATGGGTTCTAATACTTTTCCAGGTCGTGTATTAAAGACCAAGAAGCTTCCCGGTAGGATGGGAGTGGAGAGAGTAACCATTCAGAACCTGGAGGTTGTTAAAGTGGATCCTGAAAAGAATCTCTTGTTGATAAAAGGGGCGGTACCGGGTCCCAAGGGTGCACTGCTGGTTATCAAGGAAACGGTAAAACAAGCAGCAAAGAAATAGGGATAAGAGCTTCTAGAAGGGAGGAGAAGTTATGCCCAACGTAGCTTTATATAACATGGAAGGTACCCCTGTAGGCGAGATTTACCTGGATGATGGGGTATTTGGTGCAGAGGTCAATGAAGCTGCTATATATCAAGTAGTAAAGATGCAGCTGGCCAATAAGCGACAGGGTACGCAGTCTGCTTTGACCCGCGGGGAAGTGCGTGGAGGTGGTAGGAAACCCTGGAGGCAAAAAGGTACTGGTCGAGCACGGCATGGTAGCATCCGTTCGCCCATATGGATTAAGGGTGGTGTAGTGTTTGCTCCAAAGCCAAGGGATTATTCCTACACGGTACCAAAGAAGATCCGAAGGCTGGCAATGAAGAGCGCGCTATCGTCCAAGGTTGCAAATAATGAAATCATCGTGCTTGATTCGCTCAAGCTATCGCAGCCCAAGACCAAAGAGATGGCGAGGGTGCTGAAAAATCTCAAGGTTAACCGAAAAGCACTAGTGGTTTTGCCTGAGAAAGATGAAGTGGTGCAGAGGGCCATACGGAATATTCCAGGCGTTAAGCTTGCCTATATAAATACGCTCAATGTGCTAGATATCCTGAATTATGATACGTTCATAGCCACCCAGGATGCCGTGCGCCGCATAGAGGAGGTGTACGCATAATGAAGAATCCTCACGACATAATTATAAGGCCGGTTTTGACTGAAAAGAGCTATAAGGAGATGCAGAACAGGAAATACACGTTTATAGTGGATATAAACGCCAATAAGATAGAGATTAAAAAGGCTATAGAAGAGATATTTGGCGTTAAGGTTGAGAAGGTAAATACCATGCGATACAAGGGCAAGCTCAAGAGAATGGGTGTCCATGTAGGGAGGACCCCTGCATATAAAAAGGCCATCGTCAAACTTGCTCCCGACAGCAAGGAAATCCCGTTCTTTGAAGGAATGGCGCAATAAGGAGGGATAAGGAATCATGGGTATAAAAGTGTATAAGCCAACCTCCCCTGGCAGGCGCAATATGAGCGTTTTAACTTTTGAAGAGATCACCAAGAAAGAGCCCGAGAAGTCTTTGGTGGTGCCTTTAAAGAAGCATTCTGGCAGAAATAATGAAGGTCGTATAACTGTCAGGCATAGAGGCGGGGGAGTAAAAAGGAAATACAGAATAATCGATTTTAAGAGGGATAAGGATAACGTTCCTGCTAAAGTGGCGGCTATCGAATATGACCCAAATAGGACTGCCAACATAGCCCTGCTCCATTATAAGGATGGAGAAAAGAGGTACATCATAGCTCCTTTGGGATTAAAAGTTGGCGACACTGTGATGTCGGGTGAAAATGTCGACATCAAGGTGGGAAACGCTTTGCCCTTAAGGAATATTCCTGTAGGGACCGTCATTCACAACATAGAGCTGTATCCGGGCCGTGGGGGGCAATTGGTAAGGGCTGCTGGCGGGGCCGCCCAGCTTATGGCAAAGGAAGGGGATTACGCCCATGTCAGGTTGCCCTCTGGAGAGATAAGGATGATACATTTGGATTGCAGGGCTACCATTGGACAGGTTGGAAACTTGGATCATGAGAATGTATCTATTGGTAAGGCTGGCCGTAAACGCCATATGGGTATACGTCCCACGGTACGCGGTTCTGCTATGAACCCTGTGGATCATCCTCATGGCGGTGGCGAAGGCAAAGCACCTATTGGACGACCGGCGCCTGTTACACCATGGGGTAAACCCACTCTGGGCTACAAGACTAGGAAAAAGAATAAAGAATCCGATAAGTATATCATCAAGCGCAGGCGTTAGCTTAAACGCAGTTTGGTTGGATGAAGGGAGGCGAATTTATGAGTCGTTCAAGGAAAAAAGGCCCGTATGTATGCGAAAGCTTGCTTAAAAAAATTAGGGCTATGAATGAATCCGGCAAAAAGGCTGTTATCAAGACATGGTCCAGAGATTCCACAATTATACCCGAGATGGTGGGTCATACTATAGCGGTGCATGACGGGCGCAAGCATGTTCCGGTGTACATCACAGAGGAAATGGTGGGGCACAAGCTGGGCGAGTTTGCTCCTACCAGGACGTTTAGAGGGCACGGTGACCACACCGAAAAATCTACATCGCTGAAGTAAGCATTGTGACCATTTAACGAAAGGAGGCGGTATGCATGGCTACCAGGATCAGGGAAAAGACAAAAGCTCGCGAACAAAACAAGGATATGCGTCCCAGAGCGATTGCTAGATACATCAGGATGTCCCCCAGAAAGGTGAGAGCAGTAATAGATCTGATCCGGGGGAAAACAGTCAATGAGGCCTTGGCCATACTGGCCAATACGCCACGAGCCGCTGCAAGGCCGGTCATGAAGGTGTTGAAATCTGCTATCGCTAATGCTGAGAACAATATGAACATGGATCAGGACAATTTGTATGTTGCTGAGATATACGCAGATCAAGGTCCCACTTTGAAGAGAATAATGCCACGTGCTAGGGGTATGGCTTATATGATCCGTAAGAGGACCAGCCATATTACCGTAGTGCTAGATGAGATCAAGAAGTAGGGAGGGATAATTTCGTGGGCCAAAAAGTACACCCCCATGGTTTGAGGGTTGGCATCATAAAGGATTGGGACGCCAAGTGGATTGTCCCAAAAAAATATTTTGCCGATACCCTGATAGAGGATGTGAAGATAAGAGAGCTGATTAAAAATAAACTTTATACAGCCGGCATCTCCAGAATTCAGATTGAAAGGGCTGCCAACAAGATCAGGATCAACATCCACACCGCCAAGCCGGGAATTGTTATAGGTAAAGGTGGCACTGGCATCGAGGTTCTGAAAAACGAGCTGGAGAAGCTTACAAAGAAAAGCGTCATGATCAACATCATCGAGATAAAGGTGCCCGAGCTTGATGCCCAGCTGGTGGCGGAAAACATTGCTACCCAGATTGAGAAGAGGATTTCTTACAGGCGTGCCATGAAGCAGGCCATTGCGCGGGCCATGAAAGCAGGTGCCAAGGGGATAAAGACCATGGTATCTGGTCGTTTGGGCGGCGCAGAGATTGCAAGAAGCGAAGGATATCATGAGGGCACCATACCGCTTCAGACATTGAGGGCGGATATCGATTACGGATTTGCAGAGGCTCATACCACATATGGGCGTATTGGCGTGAAGGTGTGGATCTATAAAGGAGACGTTCTCCCAAAAGCCAAGAACAGGGACTTACCAAAAGCAAAAGGGGGAAATACCGATGTTAATGCCTAAGAGAGTAAAGTATCGCAAACAGCAGCGTGGAAGGATGAAGGGAAAAGCCACCAAGGGTAATACCGTTACTTACGGTGAATACGGACTGCAGGCTCTAGAGCCTGGTTGGATTACCAGCAATCAGATTGAGGCAGCGCGTATTGCGCTTACCCGGTATATCAGAAGAGGCGGGAAGGTATGGATTAAGATTTTCCCACATAAGCCGGTTACAAAGAAGCCTGCTGAGACCCGAATGGGTAGCGGAAAGGGTTCACCCGAATACTGGGTAGCTGTGGTCAAGCCAGGGCGCGTCATGTTTGAAATCGCAGGAATACCGGAGGATGTTGCGCGCGAGGCCTTGCGTTTGGCTAGCCACAAGCTTCCTATCAAGTGCAAGTTCGTTAAAAGAGAAGAGTTAGGTGGTGAGGCATTATGAAGGCCAGCAAGTGGAGAGAGATGACCAACGAGGAACTAAATCAAAAGCTCAACGAGCTGAAGAGCGAGCTGTTTAATCTACGCTTTCAGCTAGCCACCGGACAGCTGGAAAATCCGATGAGAATACGCGAAGTGAAAAGGGATATAGCCCGTATTAAGACCATCCTTCGCGAAAGAGAGCTAAAGGCTGCTGAGATGTAACAAAAAATTTAGAAAGGAGGGGCTGTATGGCGCAGGAAACTCGAGGTAAAAGAAAGATCCGTATAGGTGTGGTGGTAAGCGATAAGATGGATAAGACTGTTGTTGTGGCTGTTGAAAGAAAGGTGAGACACGACCTGTACGGCAAAGTAATAAAGCGCACCAAGAAGTTTAAGGCTCACGACGAAAATAACGAATGCCGGGTTGGCGATAAGGTGATGATCATGGAGACTCGACCGCTCAGTAAAGAGAAGCGGTGGAGGGTAGTGCAGATACTCGAGAGAGCTCAGATGGCAGAGCCATTGCCGCTCGAAGAAGGAGGGGACGAAGATGGTGCAGCAACAAACACGCCTTAAAGTGGCTGATAATACCGGCGCGAAGGAGATCATGTGCATCAGGGTGTTAGGCGGTTCCAGCAAAAAGTATGGCAATATAGGCGATATCATAGTTGCTTCCGTAAAGAGCGCTACGCCTGGCGGCGTTGTTAAAAAGGGCGATGTGGTAAAGGCAGTTATAGTACGTACAAAGAAGGGAATAAGAAGGCCCGATGGTTCGTATATCAAGTTTGACGACAACGCTGCGGTGATCATCAATGAAGCAAAGCAGCCTGTAGGTACCCGAATCTTCGGACCTGTTGCAAGAGAACTGAGGGATAAGGATTTTATGAGGATAGTATCTTTAGCTCCTGAGGTACTGTAAAGGAGGTGTATTGAGTTGGCAGGTAGAAGTAAGCTCCATGTGCGAAAAGGCGACCTGGTTGAGGTAATATCAGGAAAGTACAAGAATGTGCGAGGTAAGGTAATTGCAGCCTTTCCTAAACAGGGGAAGGTGATTGTGGAAAAGGTCAATATAGTTGCCCGCCATCAGAAACCTCGAGGGATAAATCAGCCGGGTGGAATAATTCGCATTGAAGCGCCCATATATGCCAGCAAGGTTATGCTGGTGTGCACCAAGTGCAACCAGAGGACGCGGGTTGGGCACAAGATACTGGAAGATGGTACCAAGGTACGGGTTTGTAAGAAATGCGGTGAGACTTTTAATGACTAGGTCTTTGAAGGGAGGGAAGTGGTGTGGAGCCACGATTGAAAGAGCTGTATAAGAAAACTGTTGTTCCAGCTATGATGGAAAAATTTGGGTATAAAAACATCATGGAGGTACCCCGACTTGAGAAGGTCGTAATAAACATGGGAGTGGGAGACGCCAAAGAAAATCCCAAGTTCCTAGAAAGCGCTATGGAGGAGCTGGCAGCAATAACGGGGCAAAGGCCGGTTGCTACAGTAGCTAAAAAATCAGTGGCGGCTTTTAAAGTGAGAGCAGGCATGAAGATTGGAGCCAAAGTCACCCTGCGCGGTGACCGCATGTATGAGTTTCTGGACAGGTTGTTCAACATAGCGCTCCCTCGTGTAAGGGACTTTAGAGGCGTTTCGACCAAATCCTTTGATGGCCGTGGTAACTATGCTCTAGGAATAAAGGAGCAGCTCATATTCCCCGAGATAAACTACGATAAGGTCGAGAAGATAAGGGGAATGGACGTTATAATAGTTACCACTGCAAAGACCGACGAAGAGGCCAAAGAGCTTTTAGCGTTGCTGGGTATGCCATTTGCAAAACAGTGATAAGGAGGGAAAGTGAGTGGCCAGAAAAGCGTTGATTGTAAAGCAGCAGAGGAAACCCAAGTACTCGACAAGGGCTTACAACCGCTGCCGTTTGTGTGGCCGGCCTCGTGCGTATTTGAGGAAGTTTGGAGTATGCCGCCTGTGTTTCAGGGTGTTGGCTCATAAAGGACAAATACCAGGCGTTAAGAAGGCAAGCTGGTAAGCAGGAGAGACTGAAAGGAGGTAAGGAAATATGGTGACAGATCCAATCGCTGATATGCTCACACGCATTCGAAATGCTTTGATAGTCAAGCATGAGACTGTGGAAGTACCAGCTTCAAACGTTAAGAGGGCAATAGCTCGAATACTGCTGGAAGAGGGGTATATCAAGGATTTCACCGAGATCGATGATGGCAAACAGGGGATCCTTAGGATTACTCTAAAGTATGGTCCTAACAAGCAGAGGATTATTACCGGACTTAAGAGGATAAGCAAACCCGGTTTGAGGGTATACGTGAAAAAGGACCAGGTTCCCAAAGTTTTAGGCGGATTGGGCATTGCCATCATTTCTACGTCCAAAGGCATTATGACCGATAAACAGGCACGTAAGGAAGGATTGGGAGGAGAAGTGCTCTGCTATATCTGGTAAGTTGCTGTAACTTTAACGGAATGGAGGTGTTTTGAAATGTCAAGAGTAGGGAAACGGCCTGTAGTCATTCCCTCTGGAGTCACGATCAGCGTAGACCCAAATAACAACGTTACTGTAAAAGGGCCCAAGGGTGAATTGACCCAGCGCATTCATAGGGACATGAAGGTAATTGTAGATGGAAACATGGTGAGGGTGGAACGTCCAACTGACGAGAAATTCCACAAAGCCCTGCACGGATTGAGCCGTACCCTGATTCAAAACATGATTGAAGGCGTAACCAAAGGCTATCAAAAAAGCCTGGAGATTGTAGGGGTAGGTTACAGGGCTCAAAAGCAGGGCAAGAAGCTGGTGCTGTCGGTTGGATACTCCCATCCAGTTGAGATAAATGAGGAGCCCGGTATTGAGTTTGAAGTACCTGCTCCCAACAAGATCATAGTTAAAGGAATTGATAAGCAAAAGGTAGGGGAAGTGGCAGCGAGGGTCAGGAGCATAAAGCCGCCTGAACCCTACAAGGGTAAAGGCATAAGATATGAAAACGAGAGAGTAATACAAAAACAGGGTAAGGCTGGTAAATAATAGGGGAAGGAGTGACGCGGCGTGATTAAAAAGGTAGACAGGAATGAGGCCAGGAAAGTTCGGCATATGCGCATTAGAAAAAAAGTCAAGGGTACCGCAGAGAGACCACGCCTGAATGTTTTTAGAAGCCTGAAGCACACCTATGCGCAAATAATCAACGATGAGATAGGGCATACCCTGGTATCAGCCTCCACCCTTGATCCAGAGTTGAGGGACAAGATCGTCGGCAAAACTAAAAAAGAGGCTGCCAGAATGGTTGGCGAACTGGTCGCCAAACGAGCCCTGGAGAAAGGGATAAAAAAAGTTGTATTTGACCGCGGAGGCTATAAATATCATGGAAGAGTACAAGAGGTAGCGGCTGGTGCGCGAGAAGCCGGACTGGAGTTTTAAAGGAGGGTAATGCATGCAGCGGATAGATGCTAGTAAATTAGATCTTAAAGAACGGGTTGTGAGCATCAATCGTGTATCCAAGGTTGTTAAGGGCGGAAAAAACTTTAGGTTTAGCACCCTTGTGGTTGTGGGGGATGAAAACGGACATGTGGGAATAGGCCTTGGTAAAGCAGCCGAGATTCCTGATGCCATTAGGAAGGCTGTTGAGAAGGCCAAGAAGAACATGATTAAAGTTCCCATCATCAATACCACCATTCCTCACGAGGTAATAGGTGAGTTTGGTGCAGGCAAGGTAATCATGATACCTGCTCGTGAAGGTACAGGAGTTATAGCAGGTGGCCCTGCGCGTGCTGTGCTGGAACTGGCGGGTATTCGCGATATTCTGACAAAATCTATAGGCTCCAACAATCCCATCAACGTGGCATATGCCGTGATGGAAGGGTTGTCCAAGTTGAGAACTCCTGAGGAAATTGCCAGGCTCCGTGGCAAGTCTGTGGAGGAGATACTAGGTTAAGGGGGTAGTAAGCGATGGCTAAACTGAAAATAACCCAGGTGCGCAGTACTATTGGCTGCCGTGATGATCAAATTGCAACCCTTAGGGCTCTGGGCCTTAGGAAGATAAGAAGCCAAAAGATCCACGAGGATAACCCTACTATTCGTGGAATGATAGAGAAAGTCAAGCATTTAGTGGAAGTTGAAGAGATAGAGGAGTAAGATGGGGAGGTGTATCAGGTGAAGCTGCATGAATTGAGAGCTCCAGAGGGCAGCAACAAAGAGCCAAAGCGAAAAGGTAGAGGGATCGGTTCGGGACATGGCAAGACAGCTGGCCGTGGACATAAAGGACAGAAAGCCAGAAGCGGCGGAGGGGTTAGGCCAGGTTTTGAAGGCGGACAGATGCCTTTGACCAGGCGTATCCCCAAGCGAGGGTTTACCAACATATTTGCCAAGGAATACAGCGAGGTAAATGTGGGAGCGCTGGAGATATTTGAACCTGGCACAGTGGTCACTCCCGAGCTTTTGAAGGAGAAAGGCTTGATAAAGAGGATCAAGGATGGGGTTAAGATCTTAGGTGATGGCGAGCTTACCAAGAGCTTGATAGTCAGGGCCCATAAGTTCAGCAAAACAGCCCAACAGAAGATTGAAGCTGTTGGAGGTAAAGTAGAGGTGATTTAAAGTGTTTGAAACTTTTAAGAATGCCTGGCGGATAGACGACTTGAGAAAAAAGATTATCTATACGCTCCTCATGCTCCTAGTTTACAGAGTGGGAAGCTTCATACCGGTTCCCGGTATTGACAGCAACTTTATAAGAAAGTTGGTCGAGGGAAATACTCTGCTGGGGCTACTTGATATCATCTCTGGTGGAGCGTTTGCCAATTTCACCATATTTGCCATGGGTATAACCCCATATATCAATGCCTCCATCATAATGCAGCTGCTTACGGTCGCTATCCCCAGGCTTGAACAGCTGGCCAAGGAGGGCCAGGAGGGGCAAAAGAAAATCGCCCAGTACACCCGTTATGCCACTGTGATTCTAGCCTTTATACAGGCTATCGGTATCACCTATGGTCTTGCGGGAGAGGCTCTGCAAAACAAAAACTTTGTGGGATATATCATTGTAGCTTTGACCTTGACTGCTGGGACAGCCTTTTTGATGTGGCTGGGTGAGCAGATCACCGATAAGGGGATAGGCAACGGGATATCTCTCCTTATATTCACCAGCATAATATCTAGGCTTCCGGTGGCAGTGGTATCGCTGTGGCAGCTGGCTTTTGTGGCCAAGACTATGAGCCCCTGGAGCTTGCCAATAGTTGTGGTATTCGCTGTATTGATGATCGCTGCGGTAATATTTGTGGATTCTGGGGAAAGGAGAATACCTGTACAGTACGCCAAGCGCGTTGTAGGGCGCAAGGTATACGGTGGCCAAAGCACCCATATTCCTTTAAAAGTTAACTCTGCGGGTGTTTTGCCAATAATATTTGCCGTTTCTATATTGTCGTTGCCCCAAATCATAGCCCAATTTTTCCCAGCGGGGAATGCCTTCCGCTCATGGGTTGATCAGCAATTTCATCAGGGAACGGCTCTTTACGGGGTTCTGTATGCGCTGTTTATCATATTCTTTACCTTCTTCTATACACAGATTACCTTTAACCCCATTGAGATTGCAAACAACTTAAGGCAGTATGGCGGATTTGTCCAGGGGATAAGGCCGGGCAAGCCTACTGCTGAGTATCTTGCGCGCATATCCAACCGCATTACTCTGGTGGGGTCGTTGTTCCTGGTAGTGGTAGCTATAATTCCCATAGCGGCATCGGCAGCGGCTAACATGAGGATGTACTTTGGTGGAACAGCCATCCTAATCGTGGTAGGCGTGGCTCTTGAGACGGTTAAACAGCTGGAAGCCCAGATGCTTATGAGGCACTACCGAGGTTTCCTAAAGTAGGGATTGCCCTATGATCATCATAAAATCTAAAAAAGAACTTGAGATCATGCGTGAAGCGGGAAAGATTGTAGCGGGGGCCCATGAGCTGGTGGCAAAGAGCATTGAGGTAGGGATGACAACGGCTCAGCTGAATAGGCTGGTGGAGGAATATATATACCGCCACAATGCTATTCCTTCGTTTAAAGGATATCACGGGTTTCCGGCCAGCATATGTACTTCGATAAACCATCAGGTAATTCATGGTATTCCTGGTCCTGTTCAGCTACAGGATGGGGATATTGTCAGCGTAGACATAGGAGTAATGTACAAAGGCTATCATGGTGACGCAGCAAAGACATACGCTATTGGAAACGTGCATCCTCGTGCCCTACAATTGATCAAAGCTGTGGAAGAAGCATTTTACGAAGGATTGAAATACGCCCGGCCAGGATACCGCCTCTCTGACATATCCCACGCCATTCAAACTTTTGTAGAGGGAAAGGGTTATTCGGTGGTTAAGGCCTTTGTTGGGCATGGGATAGGTCAGAACATGCATGAGGACCCTCAAGTGCCCAATTATGGTCCTCCGGGTAAAGGCGTGCGGCTACGCCCCGGAATGACTTTGGCTATCGAACCTATGATCAATGAGGGGACTGATCAGGTGGTTATACTGGATGACGGGTGGACCGTCGTGACGCAGGACGGCAGCCTGTCAGCCCACTATGAGCACACCATCGCTATCACCGATGGAGACCCCGAAATATTAACTCAATAAGGAGCAGGTGAATGTAATGCATGATGATATTGATATAGGGAGAGTGGTGTTGGCCAAAGCAGGGCGGGACAAAGGCAGGCATTTTGTGATCGTAGGTAGAATTGACGAAAACTATGTTTGGATTGCAAATGGCAGAACGAGGTCAATAGACAAACCCAAGAAAAAAAAGATAAAGCATCTAGAAGCCAAGCCGCATGTGGTGTATAATGTGAGAGAAAAAATTTTAAGCGGTAAAAAAGTGTTTGATGCCGAGCTCAGAAAGAGCTTGGAAGCGTTGGGATATGAACAATAGGAGGGTGAGCTGTTTGGCCAGGGAAGATGTAATTGAGGTTGAGGGCACTGTGGTGGAAGCGTTACCTAATGCGATGTTTCAGGTGGAGCTGGAAAACGGTCACAGGGTTTTAGCCCACCTGTCGGGAAAACTTCGCATGAACTTCATACGCATTTTGCCCGGTGACAGGGTAACGGTCGAACTATCGCCATATGACCTCACTCGTGGCCGAATTACTTGGCGTCTTAAATAAAGGAGGGATACAGCAATGAAAGTGCGACCATCGGTTAAAGCCATATGCGAAAAATGCAAGATAATAAAGAGAAAAGGCAAAATAAGGGTGATTTGTGAGAATCCCAAACACAAACAAAGACAGGGTTAATCTTTAAATGTTTTGAAATATGAAAAAAATGGAATAATTAAGAGTACGGAGGTGTAACAATGGCGCGTATTGCCGGTGTTGATCTGCCCAGGGACAAAAGGGTGGAGATTGCTCTGACATATATCTATGGTATTGGTAGAGCAAAAGCCAATGAGATTTTGGCTGCTACTGGAGTTAATCCCGATACCAGGGTAAAGGATTTAACCGAAGAAGAAGTAGCCAAGTTAAGGGATTATATCGACAAAAACGTAAAGGTCGAAGGTGACCTTCGCAGGGAAGTTGCCCTTAACATAAAGAGACTAATAGAAATTGGCTGCTATAGAGGAATAAGGCACAGGAGAGGCTTGCCGGTTCGCGGACAGAGAACGCGTTCCAATGCACGTACCAGAAAAGGTCCGAGACCGGGTATTGGTGCAAGGAAGAAGAAGCAGCAAGGAGGCGTGTGAGGAATGGCAAAGCAAGCACGTAAAACCAAAAAGAGACGTGAGAGAAAGAATATAGAGCGGGGAATAGCCCATATTCAATCGACTTTCAATAATACTATTGTGACTATAACTGATGGTGCAGGGAATACCATTACGTGGGCAAGTGCTGGTACTGTAGGTTTCAGTGGGACGAAAAAAGGAACTCCCTACGCAGCGCAGTTAGCAGCAGAATCAGCCGCTAAGGCTGCTATGGAACATGGATTGAAGACGGTGGAGGTACACGTAAAAGGCCCTGGAGCGGGACGAGAAGCTGCCATACGTTCGCTGCAGGCTGCGGGGCTTGAAGTAAGCCTCATTAAGGATGTTACTCCTATACCTCACAACGGTTGCCGGCCACCCAAACGCAGAAGGGTATAAAAACAAATGTTTGGAGGTGTTAAGTGAATGGCTAAATATACAGGATCTGTATGCCGGCTTTGCAGGCGCGAGGGCATGAAGCTATATTTAAAGGGAAGCCGCTGCTATACCGACAAATGCGCTTTTGAAAGAAGGCCTTTCCCTCCGGGACAACACGGGAGGAATAGGAAAAAGCTTTCGGAATACGGAATTCAGCTGCGTGAAAAGCAGAAGGTCAAGAGGATATATGGCATACTTGAGAGGCAGTTTGAAAGGTATTTCGAGATGGCTGAGCGCATGAAAGGAGTAACCGGCGAAAACCTCCTGCAGATACTGGAGAGAAGGCTGGACAACGTGGTATATCGCATGGGGTTTGCAAGCTCCCGTGCACAGGCCCGTCAGCTGGTTCGTCATGGGCACTTTACCGTAAACGGCAAGAGGGTAAACATTCCTTCCTATCTTGTAAATGTGGGAGATGTAATTGCCGTTGCTGAAAAGAGCGCGGCTAAAATGGAGCATTTCAAGGTTCTACGCGAGCAAGGACCGGCTGGAAATATAGTTCCGTGGTTATCTGTTGATTTTGACAAGTTGGAGGGAACAGTGACTGCATTGCCTACACGCCAGGATATTGATGTGCCTGTTCAGGAGCATCTGATCGTCGAGCTGTACTCCAAGTGATGATTTGTCACAGGCTGAAAAGCGTCTCGCCCTCGGATAGGTGTAGTTCAACAATGTGATGAGGAGGGTTTATTTGAATGATTGAAATTGAGAAGCCGAGAATAGAGATTGTGGAAATGAGCGAAGACAATCGCTACGGCAAGTTCGTGGTGGAACCCCTGGAAAGAGGGTTTGGCATCACTCTTGGCAATTCCTTACGAAGGGTGTTGCTGTCTTCGTTGCCAGGGGCCGCTGTTACTTCCATCAAAGTAGACGGCGTGCTCCATGAGTTTTCCACAATACCGGGCGTGAAGGAGGACCTGGTTGAGATAATCCTCAATCTGAAAGAGCTGTGTATAAAGATGGAGACTAACGAGCCGAGGGTTTTGACCATAAATGCTCAGGGGCCTTGCGAAGTTAAAGCGGGTGATATCATTACCGATGCCGATGTGGAGATTGTAAATCCTGACCTGCATATAGCTACCTTGAATGAAGATGGAAAGCTCTATATGGAGATGAACGTCGAGAAGGGCAGGGGCTATGTGCCGGCAGAGAAGAATAAAAAGCCGGGTCAGCCCATTGGCATCATTCCCATTGACTCGATATTTACTCCCATCAGAAAAGTAAATTTTACGGTGGAGGATACCCGTGTAGGACAGGTCACCGACTATGATAAGCTGACGCTGGAGGTTTGGACAAACGGCACCATAAAGCCCGACGAGGCAACCAGCCTGGCTGCCAAGATATTGAGCGAACATTTAGCTTTGTTTGTCAATTTAACTGACCATGTAAACAACGTTGAGATAATGGTAGAAAAAGAAGAGGATAAGAAGGAAAAAGTGCTTGAGATGACCATAGAAGAGCTTGACCTTTCTGTTCGCTCTTACAACTGCCTAAAGCGTGCCGGAATCAACACGGTGGAGGAGCTTATCCAGAGGACGGAAGAGGACATGATGAAGGTCAGGAACCTGGGCAAGAAATCTCTTGAGGAAGTACAACAGAAGTTAAAAGCTTTGGGATTGAGCCTGAAAAAGAAAGAAGAATGACCTGCAAGAATGTAAACACCATGTAAAAAGGAGGCGATAATATGGCCAAACAGAGAAAACTGGGCAAGCCCAGCGACCAAAGGCGTGCACTGCTTAGAAATCAGGTTTCGGCTCTGCTGTGGCATGGAAAGATAGTTACCACAGAAGCAAGAGCCAAGGAAGTGCGTCGTATTGCTGAAAAATTAATCCACCTTGCTGTGGAAGAGTATGATAAGACGGTAAAGGTACAGAAAGAGGTCAACAACGAAAAGGGTCAGACCGTTACTATAGAAGTTACCAATGATGCTCCTTCTAAATTGAACGCTAGAAGAAAGATGATGGCTTTCCTTTATGATTTGCGCGAGCCCAAGAGCCGTGAGGAGACCAAGAAGGAATACAAACAGCGCATGAGAGAGATAAAACATCCTCTTATAGAGAAGTTGTTTAATGAATACGGGCCTAAATACAGGGCCAGGAATCAGGAGAAGAACTGTGCCGGAGGTTATACTAGAATTATCAAGCTGGGCCCAAGAAGAGGGGATGGCGCTGAACAGGTTCTCATAGAGTTGGTAGATTGATTTTGGCAGTGGATTAAGTGTTACACTTAATCCATAATTTTTATAAATGAAAGTTAAAATCTTCAAGGAGAGAGCTATGGAACCTATCATTAGGTTACAGGATGTACAATTTGAGTACTTGAGTTTTGAGGGTGAGGAGATTGCAGCTCTAAATGGGGTGACCCTTGACATCCAAAAGGGGGAGTTTGTTGCAATCATCGGACACAACGGCTCTGGAAAATCCACGCTAGCCAAACATCTCAATGCGCTGCTGCGTCCCAGCGGCGGCGTGGTCTGGATAAAGGGAATGGATACCAGGGACGAGGATAAGGTGTGGGAGATACGACAAACAGCGGGCATGGTCTTCCAAAATCCCGATAACCAGCTGGTGGCCACAATAGTGGAGGAGGATGTGGCCTTTGGCCCAGAAAACCTGGGCCTGACCCCCGAAGAGATACAGAAGAGAGTGGCCGAGGCTCTCAAGGTTGTAGGCATGCAGGAGTATGCCCAGGCGGCTCCGCACTATCTCTCCGGAGGCCAGAAGCAAAGGGTTGCCATAGCCGGCATCCTCGCCATGAAGCCTGAAATAATCGTGCTGGATGAGCCTACCGCCATGCTAGACCCTGTGGGACGGCGTGAAGTGATGGAGACGGTAAAGTATTTAAACAAGCATGAAGGGATCACGGTTGTCCATATAACGCATTATATGGAAGAAGCAGTTGATGCCGACAGGATTATCGTAATGGAACACGGCAAGATAGTGCTTCAAGGGACGCCGCGGCAGGTATTCTCCCAGGTTGAGGTTTTGAAGGAGATAGGGCTGGACGTGCCACAGGTGACCGAGCTGGCTTACAGGCTCAGGGCCGAAGGGCTGGATGTTCCCCTGAACGTTTTAAAAGTGGAAGAGATGGTGGATGCTATATGCCGATTGTAGTTGAACATCTAACACATGTATACATGCCGGGCAGCCCTTTTGAATCGTTGGCTCTGGATGACGTGAGCTTTGAGATTCAGGATGGGGAGTTTGTAGGTCTTATTGGTCATACCGGTTCGGGGAAATCTACACTGGTACAGCACCTCAACGGGCTTTTAAAGCCAACCAGTGGCAGAATAGTAGTGGATGACATTGAGATTACAAGCAACAGCAAAGTGCCCAAGAGGCTCAGGCAGCATGTGGGCCTGGTATTCCAGTATCCCGAGCATCAGCTGTTTGAGGAAACGGTGTACCAGGATATTGCCTTTGGGCCTAGAAACTTGAACTTGCCCGAGGACGAAGTAGAGAGAAGAGTAAGAGAGGCCATGGCCCTGGTGGGCTTAGACTTTGAGGCCATAAAGGACCGTTCACCCTTTGAGATCAGTGGAGGACAGAGAAGGAGGGTCGCCATTGCGGGAGTTCTCGCAATGGAACCCAGAGTACTCATCTTAGATGAGCCTACTGCCGGTTTGGACCCCAGGGGAAGGGACGAGATTCTGAGCCAGGTAAAGAATCTCCACGTACAGCGCGGCATGACCATCATCCTGGTTTCGCACAGCATGGAGGATATCGCCAGGTTGGTTGATAGGATTATAGTGATGAACAGGGGCAGAATAGCTTTGATGGGCAAACCAGAAGAGGTATTTTCCCACGTGGATGAGCTTCATGCTATGGGGCTGGGGATTCCCCAAATAACGCATGTGATGAGGGGCTTAAAAGCCAAAGGGATGGATGTACCTGACAACATTTATACCGTGGAGCAAGCTGTGAAGGTCATATTGGAGAGGGTGAGGGGGAAGAAAAGATGATTAAAGATATTACCATAGGGCAATTTTTCCCTGGCCAGTCCATCATACATAAGCTTGATCCACGGGTTAAGATAGTATTGACCTTTGTCTTTATCGTGATAATATTTTTTGCTAAAACCTATGTGGGATATGCGCTGATTTTCGCATATATAGCGCTTGCGGTATGGCTTTCAGGGGTTCCAATTCGATACATCTTGAGGGGGCTTAAACCCCTGCTGTTCATAATAGTTTTGACGTTTTTCATAAACGTCTTTTTTACCCCAGGCAATAAGGTGCTGTTTCAGGTTTGGGCCCTTAAAATTACCCAGGAAGGGTTAAATCAAGGCATCTTTATGGCCCTGCGGTTGGTGCTGCTGGTCGTTGGGACCTCGCTGCTTACTTTAACTACTTCACCCATATCTCTAACCGATGGTATTGAACGTCTGCTTCAGCCGCTTCAGGTTATTCGATTCCCGGCTCATGAGCTGGCCATGATGATGACAATTGCTCTGCGTTTTATTCCTACCTTGATGGAGGAGACCGATAAGATAATGAAGGCACAAATGGCGAGGGGGGCCGATTTCGAGAGCGGTAACCTGTTTCAAAGGGCCAAGGCTCTGGTGCCGCTCTTGGTGCCGTTGTTCATAAGCGCTTTTAGAAGGGCTGATGAATTGGCCATGGCTATGGAATCGCGTTGCTATCGTGGCGGCGAAAACCGCACACGCATGAAGGTACTCAAGGCGGCTAGAAGGGATTACCTGGCGGTGGTGGTGACGCTGCTGCTGGTTGCGGGTATACTCCTGGAGAGCTATGTACTGTAATGGCCTTAAAGTGGCTGTCAAATGGGCTATTGACTCGGAGATGTTTATCAGATATATTGATTCAGATAAATTTCAGAGAACATCGGAACGCTACACAACCAGGATGCGGGAGTATGAAAGCATGAGAAACATAAAAGTCGTGCTGGAGTATGACGGTACCAACTACGCTGGTTGGCAAAGGCAGAAAAATGCCTTATCGATTCAACAGGTGGTAGAGGAGGCTTTATACAAGCTTACCAGAGAAAAGATCACGGTTATAGGTGCGGGACGGACAGATAGCGGTGTGCATGCACGGGGTCAGGTGGCCAATTTTTTTACAGCCTCGAGGATTCCTGCTGAGCGGTTTAGCTTTGCCTTGAATTCGGTACTGCCCCCCGATATTCGCGTGCTTGAGTCGCAGGAGGTCTCCCATGAATTTCATGCCAGGTATTCGGCTAAGGCCAAGCAGTACAGGTATTCAATATGCATGCGGCCACACGCACCTGCCATAGCCAGGAATTATTACTATCACGTCCCTGACATTTTAGACGTGGATGCAATGAATGCTGCGACTCAATATATCATAGGTACTCACGATTTTAAGGCTTTTCAGAGTGCCGACAGCAGCGTAAAAAACACCGTGAGAACGGTATATGAGGCCTATTGGGTTTGGGAACCACCTTGTTATCTCTATTTCAATATTAAGGGGAACGGCTTTTTGTACAACATGGTGCGCATTCTTGTAGGAACCTTTATAAAGATAGGGCGGCACAGGATGCTGGAGTCTGATATAAAGTGCATCCTGGAGTCGGGGGACAGGGACAAGGCGGGGCCAACAGCACCTGCTCACGGCTTGTGCCTTGAAAGGGTATATTATTGACAATCCGATTGAATGAGGAGAGATTAATTTATGAAGGATAAAAATATATTGGGGAATAGGGTGATTACCCAGATAGGGATCGTTGTTCGCGATATTGAAGCTGTTTTGCAGGCTTATGCTGACTTTTTCGGGGTGGAAAAGCCTCAGTGGTTTTGGACTGCCGGGTATGAGGAGGCACATACTGAGTTTTGCGGCCAGCCTAGTCAGGCGCGGGCAAAGCTGGCGTTTTTTGATATGGGGTCGGTGCAGTTGGAGCTGATTGAGCCCGATGAAAATCCAAGTACGTGGAGAGAGTTTTTGGATAAGCACGGTGAGGGTGTACACCACATAGCCTTTGTCATAAAAGACATGGATGGGAAAATAAAAAAGCTGGAGCAGAACGGGATGAGTTTGATACAGCGAGGGGACTATGATGGAGGACGTTATGCCTATATAGATACGCTAGAGCAGTTGAAGGTGTTGATTGAATTGTTAGAAAATTTTTGAGGTCTGTTTAAAATGAATTGAGATTTTTGGCCTTGACAGCCTGGAGGCCTTGTATTACAATATAGTCTAGTTTTAATGTGCTCTATTAGCCCCGGATGTTTATCAAAAATAATTGAGCATGAAGCTAAATATATGTATTTTGCGCTGCTGGCAAATCTGCCGTAGGGCAGTGCAGATGAATGTAATAGTAGGCTTATATTTTATAGCGCGTTTTTAATAAATTGGTTGCTTGAAGGAGAAGTATTCTGACAAAAAGTGAAAGACGATTTTTCTCAAATCAGGTTGACTAACTAGAGGTTTGTATGGTGACATACTGGTAGATTGGATAATCGAGCGGAATAGGAGGAAAGGCCATGAAGACTTATGTAGCTAAGCCGGATAAGATTACGAGAAAATGGTATGTTGTGGATGCAACTGATAAGCCGTTAGGCAGGTTGGCGTCTCAAATCGCCAAAATATTGAGGGGTAAGCATAAGCCGATTTATACTCCGCATGTGGATACTGGCGATTATGTGATAGTTATCAATGCTGAGAAAGTCAAGCTGACGGGTAAAAAGCTTGATAAGAAGCTCTATCGCCATCATACCCTGTACCCTGGAGGGTTGAAAGAGATTCCTTACAGGCAGCTTTTGGAGACCAAGCCCACGTTTGTAATATATCATGCAGTGAAAGGGATGTTGCCCCACAACAGATTGGGACGTAAGATGCTCAAAAAGTTGAAGGTATACGCTGGGCCAAATCATAGACATGAGGCTCAACAGCCCGAAATACTTGAACTGTAATGAAGGTCGGGAAAGGAGAGATATGCGTTGGCTAACATACAGTATTATGGGACGGGTAGAAGAAAGACCTCTGTAGCTAGGGTACGGCTTATCCCAGGAGAAGGCAAAATCATTATCAATGACCGCGATATCAATGATTACTTTGGAATGGAACCTCTGCGGATTATGGTAAGGCAACCACTGGAGTTGACGGGCACATTGGGCAAGTTTGACGTCATCGCAAAGGTTGAAGGAGGCGGCTTTAGCGGACAGGCCGGCGCTATCAGGCATGGCATTTCCAGGGCATTGCTAAAAGTGGATGAAGGCTTCCGACCGGTACTTAAGAAAGCCGGCTTCTTAACGCGTGACCCGCGAATGAAGGAGAGAAAGAAGTACGGCTTGAAGGGTGCCCGAAGAGCGCCTCAGTTCTCCAAGAGATGAAGACAAAAAGACCGCCAGAGATTGTTCTCTTGGCGGTCTTCTTTTTTTGTGTCCTTTTTTATTCTCATTGTATGAATTCAATCCTTAATCCATCTTTTCATAAATATTGTTCACTTCCCATGTATTTTGAGGTATAATAATCATGTTGATGTCTGCCTCTAAAATTGGATTTTTGACGTAAATAAATATAGATAGACCCTGTTTAATTGAGAAACTTTCGAGAGGGCTAACTTGGGTAAAATTTTAATAAGAAAATACGCGCATTTTACGCAAGGCTCAAAGGAGGTTTAAAATATGTTGAAAGACATAATTATCGTAGGGGGAGGCGTGGCCGGCCTTACTGCTGGGCTATACGCCAAGAGAGGCGGGATGGATGCCCTGCTGTTTGAGAAGATGTTTTCAGGTGGACAGATGGCCACTACATATTTGGTAGAAAACTACCCGGGCTTTGATGAACCAATAAGCGGTCCGGACCTGGCCATGAAGATGGAAGCCCATGCCCGCAAGTTTGGGCTGGAGATATTGTATGACGAGGTAGTAGAGCTTGAGCTGGAGAGTAGAATTAAAAAGGTGGTGACCGACAAGGGGGAGTATCAGGCCAAGGCGCTCATACTCTGCATGGGTGCGCAGCCCAAAAAGCTTGGCTTGCCCAAGGAGGACGAGTTCCGGGGCAGAGGGGTGTCCTACTGTGCCACCTGCGATGGCGCCTTTTACAAGGATAAGCTGGTAGCGGTGGTGGGCGGTGGCGATACCGCGGTGGAAGATGCGCTTTTTTTATCACAGCACGCTACAAGGGTATATCTTATACACAGGCGCAACGCCCTAAGAGCTTCAAAGATACTGCAGGACAGGCTGTTTGCAAATCCCAAAGTTGAGATACTGTGGGATTCGGTGGTCGATGAAATACTGGGCGACAAAGGAGTAGAAGGGCTGCTGGTGCGAAACGTAAAAGACGGTTCGAAGAAAGAGCTGAAAGTGGATGGATTGTTTATAGCAATTGGGATACAACCAAACAATGCTTTGATTCAAGGTAAACTGAAGATGAACGAAGCCGGGTTTGTGATAACCGATGAGACTATGGCTACCAATATACCAGGGGTTTTTGCAGCCGGCGACCTGCGGCAAAAGCCTCTGTGGCAGATTATAACGGCTGCAGCAGATGGAGCTGTTGCTTCGGTATCGGCTCAGAGATATATAATGGAAGAGTTTGAGTGATGTTTATCTTTAATTTCTGACAGGGGGTCATGGATATGGCAAGGATGTTTGGTACAGATGGGGTAAGAGGAGTGGCCAACAGGGATCTGAGCTGCCACCTGGCATTCAAGCTGGGGCAGGCGGGGGCGTATGTGTTATCAAAGGGCAAAAAGAGGCCTAAAATTTTGATTGGGAAAGATACCAGGCTGTCGGGTGATATGCTGGAAGCGGCATTGGTGGCCGGGATTTGCTCGGCAGGCGGTGAAGCTCTGGTGGCGGGCGTCGTACCCACCCCTGGAGTGGCCTATCTTGCAAGGTATTACGGAGTGGACGCCGGCGTGGTCATCTCGGCTTCTCACAATCCAATGGAGTACAACGGCATCAAGTTTTTTGATGGCAATGGATACAAGCTTCCCGACGAATTGGAAGATGAGATAGAGGCAATCATCAAAGGGCAAAAGCAGGTTGATATCCCCTCACCTATCGGAGGCGAGATAGGCAGAAAGGTGTCGATTCCTAACGCGGTACAGGATTATGTCAATTTTCTGAAGAGCACCATAGAAGTCGATTTGAGCGGTTTGAAGCTGGCTTTGGATTGCGCCAACGGTGCTGCTTACAAGGTGGCGCCCATGGTCTTCTCTCAATTGGGTGCTGAAGTGGTAGTTATCAATGATAATCCTAACGGCGTTAACATAAATTGTAATTGCGGTTCCACTCATCCCGAGGGACTTCAGCGGTTTGTGGTAGAGACCGGGGCTGATGTTGGGTTGGCGTTTGATGGGGATGCAGACAGGCTGATCGCCGTGGATGAGAAGGGTGAGCTGGTGGACGGGGATCATATAATGGTGGTTTGCGCCCTCGATATGAAAGAAAGGGGCGTGCTCAAGCGCAATACGGTGGTGGCTACCATTATGAGCAACATAGGCTTTGATATTGCCCTTGAGAAGGCAGGGTGTGGTTTTGTAAAGACCAGGGTAGGGGACAGGTATGTTCTGGAGGAAATGATTAAAAACGGATACAATATCGGGGGCGAACAGTCGGGCCACATAATATTTTTGGACCACAGCACCACGGGGGATGGCATTCTAACGGCGCTGCAGCTGCTGTCGGTGGTAAAGAGGAAAAACTGTAGGCTGTCTGAGCTGGCTTCGGTAATGCAAAGATTTCCTCAGGTGTTGGTGAACGCAAAGGTTAGCCCTGAGAAGAAGAACAGCTATATGGACGACCCCATTATAGCGGAGGAGATATCGAGGATTGAAGCCAAGTTCAAAGGAGCAGGCAGGGTGCTCGTCCGCCCATCGGGGACAGAGCCTCTCATCAGGGTCATGATTGAAGGGGCTGATCAGAAGGAGATAGAGGACAATGCTAGGAGGCTGGCGAGTTTAATAGAAGAGCGGTTGAATTGAGAGTAGAAATTTGTCATGTTAAGGGGAGTTTTTTATATAAAACATCTTGTATTCGGTTGAGAAGATGCTATACTAATCATGAGAATGAACAGGAAGTGACTGCCCTAAAAAAGGAGGAATTACAGGTGATGAGAAGGGGAAGCTCTAGAAGGGGCGGGATACTGTTTTTATTTTTGCTGGCAGGTATTATAATCGGCAGCGTGGCAGGAAGGATTTTGGCTGCATATTTCGATATACCCCTGTTTACAGAGTCCCTTCAAATTGGTACTGAGGATAATCCCATAGTCCTTGATTTTGAGGTAATAGACCTGGTGCTGGGGGTTACCTTTACCGTCAATTTCGGCACTGTCTTGGGCGTATTGCTGGGGCTTATATTTTATTTTAAGTCCTAAAGATATGTATAAAGTACATCGTGGTATATATCATTTAGGCTCAAATCGAGAATTCTCTAAACAGCAGGAGGTAATAAGCAGCAGATGAGAATAATACTGGCTTCTGCATCGCCCAGGAGGAGCGATCTGCTTACACAGATGGGGCTAAAATTTGAAGTTATTCCCAGTGATCAGGAGGAAAAAGTGGTTGATGATCTTCCTACACATAGACTGGTTGTGGAGTTAGCCCTTAAAAAAGTTGAAAGCGTTGCAAAAAGGGTGCAGGGTTGTGCGCTGATAATAGGTGCGGATACCATTGTGGTTAAAGGCGATAAGGTGTTAGGCAAGCCCAAAGATGAGGATGAGGCATTTCGGATGCTCATGGAGTTGCAGGGCCAGGTCCATGAGGTGATAACAGGGCTGGCCGTTATGGAGGTACCTGCCCGTAAATGTGTGACCGCTTACGAGAAGACGGTGGTTGAAATGGCTTCCCTCACCCGCCAGGAAGTTGAGGGATATATTCGAACGGGAGAGCCCATGGACAAGGCGGGTGCGTACGGCATTCAGGGGCTTGGTGGTATTCTTATAAAAAGAATAGAGGGATGCTACTACAATGTGGTGGGACTTCCCATACATCGCCTTTGGATGATACTCAAGGAATTCGGAGTTGAGGTGTTTACTGGGCAGGCTGTTTAACAAGAGTTATCAAAAATGCAATTATTGGCAATAATTAATTTAGTCATCAAAAAATGATGTGTTTGGAAGGAGAAATGGATGGTATGGGAGTGTTGAACATATTCAGCAGGGATTTGGGAATCGATCTGGGAACTGCAAATACCCTGGTATATATTCGAGGAAAGGGAATAGTCATCCGTGAGCCCTCTGTGGTTGCCATTCGCAGCGATACCAGAGAGGTGCTGGCTGTTGGTGAAGAAGCCAAGAGGATGATTGGCAGAACGCCGGGTAACATTGTCGCCATAAAGCCCATGCGCGATGGCGTTATAGCCGATTTTGATGTCACCCAGGAGATGTTGAAGTATTTCATAAGAAAGGCCATGAAGAGGCCTCTTGTGGTGCACCCCAGGGTAGTCATTTCAGTCCCGTCAGGGGTTACTGAGGTTGAGAAGAGGGCTGTGTATGAGGCGGCAAGGCAGGCGGGCGCCCGTGAGGCTTACCTGATTGAGGAGCCTATGGCTGCGGCCATAGGTGCAGGGCTGCCGGTGCACGAGCCTACAGGCAGCATGGTGGTGGACATTGGCGGCGGTACCAGCGAGGTAGCGGTAATCTCGCTGGGCGGCATAGTGACCAGCAGGTCTTTGAGGATAGGCGGCAACAAGATGGACGATGCCATTATATTCTACATCAAAAAAGAATACAATTTGATGATAGGCGAGCGGACGGCCGAGGAGATAAAGATCACTATAGGTTCTGCATATCCTAAAGAGGAAGAGCAGGACATGGAGGTCAGAGGTCGGGACCTGGTGACCGGGCTGCCCAAGACATTGAGGATTACGTCATCTGAGATTCTCGAGGCTTTGAAGGAGCCCGTCAGCCAGATCGTAGAGGCCATTAAGCTCACGCTGGAGAAGACTCCGCCTGAACTGGCTGCTGATATTATGGACAAGGGCATAATGTTAACCGGAGGAGGAGCTCTTCTCGATGGTATCGATAAGCTCATAGCCCAGGAGACCGGCATGCCAGTTCATATTGCAGAGGCGCCTTTGGACTGTGTAGCTGTGGGTACTGGACGTGCACTTGAAGAATTAGAGGTTTTAAGAAGGGTGACCATCTCATCTAAGAATTTGGCTTAAAGATGGGATGGTGATGGTTTTGCTTCAATTTCTTCGAAGGCATTCGCTGGCCATTATAGTGGCCGTCTCTCTTTTTTTATTGGCCCTGGCTATTTTTACTTCTCAACCACGGGGGAGCATGAGCTTTCTGGAAGGGCTTGTGGGCGAGGTCATTTCGCCTGTTCAGAAAGCAATATACAGGGCTGCATCTTTTATTCATGGCTCAATTGCGGAGATAAAAGAGAGGCGTAATTTGAGAGAAAATTATGAACAGCTCAAGGAAAGGGTGGAGCAGCTGGAAAAGGAGCTGCTTAGGATGAACGAGCTGGAGAAACAAAACCAGCGCTTGAAGAAGCTGCTGGATTTTGCCGTGGAAAGAGAGGAACTGGTTGTCACAGGCGCTAGGGTTACGGGCAAGGACCCTGGCAACTGGTTTAACGTGTTCACCATAGATAAGGGTAAAAACCAGGGTATAGCGGTAAATATGGCGGTGGTGACCGAGCGCGGGCTGGTCGGGCGCATTATAGAAGTGGGGCCCAACTGGGCAAAGGTGCGCTCAATCGTGGATGCTCAAAGTTCGATAAGTGGCATAGTCGAGAGAACCAGGGACAATGGTATAGTGAAGGGTAACAATGCCTTTGGGGCAGAAGATGGCACCTGCAGCATGGTATATCTTCCGCTGGATTCAGAGGTAAGCGAGGGAGATAAGGTGATTACATCGGGGCTGGGCGATTTTCTCCCCAAGGGAATTTACATTGGTGAAGTTATAAAAGTGGTGCGTTATAAAAAGGACCTTTACAAAACTGCCGTTATAAAGCCGGGAGTTGATTTTCAGCGTCTGGAAGAGGTGCTGATAGTTAAGGCAAGGTCTGATGAGTGATTTTAGACAAAAAAGCAGAACATAATATTTGTTTTTATGGAGTTGGAGATAGCAGTGATATGAAGATTTGGGTTATAGCTGGTGTCCTGTTGGGTAATTTGATCATTCAATCATCGTTATTTCCTTTTATTGAAGTATATGGCGTTAGGCCGGATTCGTTGATGGTGCTTGTGATTTCGTTTGCCCTTCTGGCGGGCAATCCTACATCAGCTGTGGCAGGGTTGTGCGGGGGGTTGTTACAGGATATTCTATTTGGTCAAAATATAGGTTTTTATGCTTTGCAGTATATGTTGATCGGATACTTTGTAGGCCTGGTTTATGGAAAAGTTTTTGCAGGCAAATTGCTGATTCCTGTATTCTTTGTAGGTATAGCTACCATTTTCCGAGGACTGTTTGCCTTTTTGTGGATGTATTTTGCAGGGGTAGATGTTTCCCTTAATTGGCTGTTTCTAAGAACCATACTACCAGAGATGATATATACTGTTATTGTAACGCCCATTATATACTACTATATGAACAAGCTATACAGACATAAATTTATGAACCGGCGCTGGTATTTCGATTGAAAGGGGTAAAATATTACCTCTTTTTTGTTTGTTTGAACCATGATAAAATATTTACTGAGAATTTTTGCTTGATTACGAGCCCAACTGTAGCGAAGAGGGGGTCAAGGAATGCTTAAATGGTTTAAAAACCGCTTTTTTTTATTTGGGTTGATATGTACATTGGGGTTCAGTATGCTTCTGGTCAGGCTGGCCTATCTTACGGTAGAACTAGGGGAAACTTACTATGCGCTGTCCATGGAGCGAAAATCGGTTGAAATTCCACTTAGAGGCAGCAGGGGAAATATTTTGGATAGAAACGGCATTCCTATGGCCATGAACAAGCAGATGTTTGTGGTGGAGCTGGATAAACAGAGGATGCCCACAGGGGATAAACAGCTCAATGATTTGATTCAAAGGGTTGTTAGCATAATAAAACAAAACGGGGACACCACAAGTCTGATGGATAATATACCCATAAAGATAGATGGAAACGGAAGGCTATATTATATATGGGAGAGCAAATCTCCCGAGAACCAGAAAAGGGATTTTGAAAGATGGAAGTCTGATGCTGGCATAAAGGTTGACCTGCCGGCTGCTGATATGCTCAAACATCTTAGGGAAAGGTTTAAGATCGATGATGATTTGTCCGATGATGTGGCTAGGGACATAATCTCTGTTAGATTGGATATCTACATAAACAGGTATCGACCCAATCCCATAAGGATTGCCACCGATGTGAGCCAAAAAACGGTGGCCCAGCTTGAGACCTATGCCAGCGAGTTGCCGGGACTGCAGATATCGGTGGAGATGGGGCGTTACTATCCAATGGGCGATGTAGCAGCACACATTATAGGATATGTAGGCAGGATAAGCAGTGAGGATATCGAGGAATACAAGAGCAAAGGCATTGATTTGAGGGAAGCGGGTTACGACTTGTCGATTGACCGCATTGGCAAGATGGGGATAGAGAAGTATGCCGAGCAATGGCTTACAGCTAACACCAGGGACAAGCATGGCATGCTGTGGGCGGAGGTAAATTCCGCAGGCAAGGTGGTCAGGGTATTGAGCGAGACGCCACCAGAGGATGGGAATGATGTAGTTCTCACTCTTGATAGCCGCCTGCAAAAAGCAGTGGAAGACATTTTAGCCGAAGAGATACACAAGATGGCGGCGGGTCTGCCACCCTATGAGGGAGACAAACAGGCACTTTATGCCAATAGAGGGGCAGCTGTGGTACTGGATGTGCATACAGGCGAAATACTAGCAATGGCTAGCTACCCGTCATTTGATTTGAATTTGTTCATTCCTACTATATCCAGCGAGGAATACCAGAGGATTCTGAACACGCCGGGGAAACCGTTGACGGCTGTGGCTTTTCAGGAGAGGTTCCCATCGGGGTCAGTTATAAAGATGATGATTGGAATTGCTGCTTTGATGGAAGGTAAGACTAGCCTAGATGAACAGATATATGATGCTTATAGGTATACTAAATACAGCGGCAGTGGCCCTAGGTGCTGGGCCAAGCCAGGAGTACATGGTCATGAAAATTTTGTAGATGCTTTGAAGCATTCGTGTGACTATTATTTCTATGAAATGGCCGATCGATTGGGCATAGATAAAATAAATAAATGGGGGCGCTTATTTGGATTGGAAGGGCATACTGGCCTGGAAATAGGGGATGTGGAATCTTCGATAGGAGGGCCAGAAAAAAGGCCGATTACCCGCAGACCTATGATCGTATCCAATATAAAGGCTTTTATGGAAAAGGCTGGGTGTTTCGAGGGAGTAGACCCTGAAACCCAGAAAGAACACGTGGAGCGTCTGGCTGACCTGCCTTATGAAACATCGATTGCTGAGATAAAAAAAATTCTCCGGGATGAACTGGGCTACTTTAAAAGAAAAGATGAAAACAAAAAGCTTGATAATCTTGCAAGTAGTATAAAATATGGTGCGTTATGGCACAAACGATGGATGCCAGAGGATACTGTGAGGACCGGAATAGGTCAAGCCGATGTGCAGGTAACACCTCTGGCAGTAGCAAGGTATATCGCTGCCATAGCCAATGGAGGTAAGGTGCTGGAGACCCATGTTTTCAAGAAGGTAGTTTCGCCGGAAGGCGATGTGCTGCACGAGACACAGCCGGTGGTGGTAAACGATCTGGATATAAAACCTGAGTATTTAGAGGCTGCAAGGCTGGGAATGTACAAAGTGGTAAATGACAGGTCATCTGCTGGAGGAGGAGCAGGTACGGCTGTCAGTTATTTTGCCGGTATGGACCCAAGTATAATGGTAGCTGGCAAAACAGGGACTGCGCAAACTAAAACAATTTCAGGTGCTGATAAGGATCCACAGAAGCGGCTTGAGCAAGAAATGAGAAATGTAGCCTGGTTTGGAGCTTATATCCCTTATGAAAATCCCGAGATTGCCATAGTTGTTATGATTCCTAACGGGCGCACTTCCAGCAATGCAGCATTAGTGGCGCGGCGGATAATCGAGGAGTATTACAGATTGAAAAATACGCAGAGCCAGTTCAGTACGGTAGACGAGGTAAACCACTTAAAACAGTAAACATTTTTATATTTTTTTGCAGGATTTTTGGCTTGCTTGGCGAATATTGGAGGATGTAACATTTAAGGCTGTGGAGGAACGTAGAAGATGAACCAGAGTCCGGTGGTATTCAAAGGGATAAAAGGAGGCTTGAAGGTTTATATCAATGCTGACAGCGATATAGAACAAATCATGGGTGAACTTGAGAAAAAGATAAAGGGCAGCAAGCATTTTTTTGGGAATTCGCAGATAAATTTAATATTCACTGGCAGGAGGTTGACGCCACAGCAACAGCAGAATATTGTCGATTTAATTTCCCGGGAAATCGAAGTGGGGAGTATTACGTTTGAAATGGCGAATATTGGCCTTCCTTCCGCCGATCATTTTGAATCGTTCGACGGAATAGAAGAAGGTATGACGCGGTTTGTAAGAGGTACGGTGCGAAATGGACAGAGAATATACTATGAGGGCAATGTGGTGGTGATCGGGGATGTCAACCCGGGGGGAGAAATAATTGCTGGTGGAAATATCCTGGTCATGGGGACATTGAGAGGGGTGGCTCATGCCGGTGCCACGGGCAATCACAATGCAGTGGTGGTGGCTTTCAGCCTTCAGCCCACCCAGGTGAGGATTGGGGGAATCATTGCAAGACCACCTGAAGATGATGCCGTAAAGCCTTCTTATCCCGAGATAGCCTATGTGAAGGATAATATCCTAGTAATAGAGCCTTATTTACCCGGGAAAGGAAAATAGTATATAATGTAAGAGATATCTGTTGTTGCTGTAATTCTTGTTACTGTAAATTGGCT
Organism: Caldicoprobacter algeriensis; assembly: GCF_023838525.1. Classification (GTDB taxonomy): domain Bacteria; phylum Bacillota; class Clostridia; order Caldicoprobacterales; family Caldicoprobacteraceae; genus Caldicoprobacter; species Caldicoprobacter algeriensis. Next base: position 127,771 of record NZ_JAHUQD010000004.1, on the reverse strand, counting down.
TTATGTAACCGCTGATATGGGAAACTTGGTGTAGAAAAAAGAAAATGGCAGGTATTAGGACAAAGATGTATAGGGGGAGTGGACATAGATGGGAGAGGTAATAGTGATAACTTCAGGGAAGGGAGGGGTCGGCAAGACCACCACAACGGCCAATATAGGGGCGGCTCTGGCGCTGGCAGGCAAAAAGGTGGTGCTGGTGGATGCCGATATAGGCCTTAGAAACCTCGATGTGGTCATGGGGTTGGAGAACAGGATTGTTTACGATTTGGTGGATGTGGTGGAAAAGGTTTGTAGGTTGAAGCAGGCCCTTATAAAGGACAAGCGCTTTGAAGGGCTGTATCTGTTGCCGGCTGCTCAAACCAAGGATAAGACAGCGGTGTCGCCACAACAGATGCAGGAGCTGTGCCAGCAGCTAAAAGAGGAATTCGATTATGTGCTTATCGATTGTCCGGCTGGCATTGAACAGGGATTCAAGAACGCCATAGCTGGAGCTGACAGCGCAATAGTGGTTACCGTGCCAGAGGTGTCAGCCGTTAGGGATGCTGATCGCATAATAGGCTTGCTTGCTGCTAATGAGCTTATGGACCCCAAGCTTATAATAAACCGTATAAGGATAGATATGGTGAAACGGGGGGACATGATGAACATCGACGATACCATTGATATACTGGGGATAGACCTGCTTGGGGTAGTGCCTGACGATGAAAAAGTTGTCATTTCAACCAACAAGGGCGAACCGGCGGTATTGGACGAGGGCTCTTTGGCGGGGCAGGCTTATAGAAACATCGCTAGGAGGTTGATGGGTGAAAATGTACCCATCATGGATTTGGAGATGGATGAGGGATTTTTGGCAAAGCTCAAACGATGGTTTAGCATGAGCAAGAAGAGGTCCTATTAGTGAGGAGGATTTAAATGATCGATTTGTTTAAGTTTTTTGGAAAAGGGGAAAGCAAGAGCAAGGATATCGCCAAAGAGCGGCTTAAACTGGTGTTGATCCATGACCGTGCCAATATTTCACCCAAGTTTTTGGATATGATCAAGGATGACATCATTAAGGTCATATCCAATTATATGGAGATAGATGAGGCAGGGCTAGACATACGGTTGTCCCGTATACCCCAGGAGGATGATACATACAGTACTGCCCTGCTGGCAAATATCCCTATAAGAAGGGTGAAAAATATGGGGCCCAACAGAGGTTAGAGGTTGCAGTGTGCAATCTCTTTTTTTATATCTGTCCATATGTTATAATGTTGACGATGGTAATTTTGAAGGCATGTAAATGGGGGACGTAGATGTTTGACAAGAGGCTTATTAAAAATTTTGATTTTCCCATATTGATCTTGATATTCTTGCTGGTAGGCTTCGGGCTGATAGGCATTGGGGTGGCCATGAAGGAGCCGGTGGAAGGAGACGAACAGCGCTTGTTTGACATAATTGGAAATTTTAACCTGTATCACGTGAAGCTGCACCTGCTGTGGTTTGGCGTCGGTCTCATTGCCATGTTGGTGGTGATCAGCATCGATTATCACCTCTTTGCTGAGATGTCTCCCTATATATATTGGACGGTAGTGGCTATGCTGCTCTATGTGTCTTTCAGGGGGCATATTGCTGGCAATGCGCGCAGCTGGATCAGCTTCGGGACGTTTTACGTCCAGCCTTCAGAGTTTGCCAAGATATCCATGATTATATCTCTGGCCAAGGTGATGGCCAAGAAGAAGGATGAAGGGGAGAGCCTGAATCGCCTAAGGGATCTTGTTCCGTTGCTGGCCAGGCTTGTCATTCCTCTGGTGCTCATCATAGATCAGCCCGACTTTGGTACGGCCATGGTGTTTATAGCGATACTATTCGGAATGGTTTTCGTTGCAGGCATCAATTATAAGCTCTTGCTGGGCATAATTGGAGCAGGGATTGCCACTGTGCCGATTATGTGGTATGGACTGCTGTCGGATGTGCAGAAAAATCGTATCCTGGTGTTTTTAAATCCCGGTATGGACCCCTTGGGTGCAGGCTATCACGTCATCCAGTCGATAATTGCCATAGGTTCCGGTAGAATATACGGTAAAGGGATTTTGACCGACAACACTTTAAGCCAGCTCAATTTTGTTCCGGCTAAAAATACCGACTTTATTTTTTCGGTGACAGTGGAAGCACTTGGCTTCATAGGGGGAGCTATAATAATATGCCTGTACCTGTGCCTCATTTTGAGGACCATATATTTGGCCACCAAAGCCAAGGACAGCTTTGGCAGCTTTTTGGTCATTGGCGTGGTATCCATGATGGTGTTTCATATATTTGAGAACATCGGCATGACCATGGGCTTGATGCCCGTCACTGGAATACCCCTTCCATTCATGAGCTATGGTGGGAGTTCCATGATTACAAATATGATTGCATACGGTTTGGTGCTCAACGTGGGTATGCGCAGGCAAAAGATAAATTTCTAAGGGGTAAGCAAGATTGTTCAGGGGGTAAGGGACGTGAATATTGCTTTGATTGCCCACGATAAGAAGAAAGAGGACATGGTCAACTTTTGTGTGGCCTATAAACATATTTTGGGAAAGCATAAGCTGTGCGCCACCGGCACCACAGGAAAGCTGATCGCAGAGGCGACGGGTCTGCCGGTGCATCGTTTCCTTTCCGGCCCTCTGGGAGGAGATCAGCAGATAGGCGCCAGGGTGGCTTACAACAAGATCGATTTGGTCATATTTTTGCGGGACCCGCTGACGGCGCAGCCCCATGAGCCCGATGTCAACGCGCTGCTAAGGCTGTGCGATGTGCATAATATTCCCCTGGCCACCAATCTGGCTACAGCAGAGGTTATGGTTAAGGCTCTGGAGCGCGGCGATTTGGACTGGAGGCTAATAGTCAATCCTCCACAAGAGGATGACGATGTATTTTAAAATCATAAACTTCGTCCCCCCCAAATATACTTGTATTGATGAGGAGGGGATGATGTTTGGAAGTGGGAAAAGGGGTATACGTAAAAAAAGGGCTCAGGCCGGTCAGGCGGCGCAGATTGGATTTGCCTGTTTCACGCCCTGTGCGTCGGAGAACTTCATACGGTAGAATGGATGCCCTGGACGACGAACACAAAGCGGCTGTCTTGGTCGTCAGAATATCGGTGGTAGCCGTCATTATTGTGGTAGTGATGCTGCTCAAGAGCATCGATACCCCTGCTACCAGATGGGCTGTTGATAGGATTCGTGAGGCCATAACCTATGACTTTGACATAAACGAGTCATTGGGAAAGCTCAAATTTGTGGATGACTACCTGCCGGGGCTCAAGGCAGTATTTAGCGAGCGTGATGCTCAAAATGAAGGTGAAGAGTCCGGGGGACAGGGGGGGAATGATCAAGCAGATCAGCCTGTCTTTGCCGCTCCTGCTGAAGGCAAGGTGGTGGGCTTTTTCGGCCAGGTTTACGATGATGATAGCAAAAAGGTTAAAAGCCAGGGAATAGATATTTTGTCGCAGCAGCAGGGTTGGGTTTATACGGTTGCCGATGGGAAAGTGATTGCTGTAGGAGAAGACGAGACTTATGGCAAATATGTAAAGGTTGACCATGGAGGAGGATGGGTGGCTCTATACGGAGGATGTGAGGACATACAGGTGCAGGTGGGAGTTTTGGTTGAGCAGGGGGATAGAATAGGCAAGATGGGCAAGGCCCCCTCAGAAGGATACAGGCTGCATTTTGAGGTCTGGCATGGCGATCAGCCGGTGGATCCCCTCAAGCTCATTCAAGAAGAGAGCAAAGTGTTTCAGTGAAGCGGGATAAGTGCTGCGGCTATGAAGCTAGGTATACTGTTTGGCATAAACATATATATAAACAAGCTGCTTGTTATACTCATCGCGATAGCCATAGTCTTGGGAGAGGGGACGAGGCTGGCCGTCGTATTTTTGGTGGTGTTCATACACGAGCTGGCGCATGTGGTCATGGCTAGGGCGTTAAATCTGAGGGTGAGCGAGATAGAGCTACTGCCTTTTGGTGGGGTGGCCAGAATCGAGAGCTTTTTTGAAGTCAATCCACGAGATGAGGTATATATAGCCATCGTCGGTCCCATGTCCAACGTGATACTGGTGCTGGGCTGTATGGTTTTGGAAAAGATGGGGCTGATTCCCTCCGAGGATTACGATTTTTTCATTCAGGCCAATCTGATGCTGGCTGGTTTTAACCTACTGCCAGCCTTCCCGCTGGATGGCGGCAGGATTTTGCGTGCCATCCTTTCCAGAGAGCTGGGAATAAAAAGGGCTACCAGGATTACTACCATAGGCGGATTTGTGTTGGCGCTGTTCCTCGTTATGACCGGAGTGTATGCCATCTATTACGGCATCTTTAACCCCACCCTGTTTGTTATGGCAGGTTTTCTGGCATATTCCGCCGTAAAGGAAAACAGAATGGCCACCTATGTGATGGTGAGGGACCTTACTTACAAAAGGGATATTTTAATCAGGGAGGGGGCCATTCAATCCAGGGAGCTGGTGGTGTTGTACGATTTGCCGTTGAAGGATGTGATAAAGAAGTTTGTGCCGCATCGCTATCACAGCATCGTTCTGGTTGATGAACAGCTCAGGCCCAGGGGCTATTTAACTGAAAAGGATATAGTAGACGGCCTTATGGATCACGGGTTTAATGTGCCGGTGTTCAGGTTGCTTGCACAGTCCAGCCGCAAGAGAGGCTGATTGACCGGCGGAGGCCTTATGGGCTCCTTAAGGGGTCTGGCATGCCTCTTTGGACGACATAATTTGCGTTATTGGGAGAATGGGAAAGGACTGCAAAGCTAAAATATATATGGGACAAGGCTTGTTGAGTACGAAATGGACAAGGGATGCTATTGTATTGATAGGAGGCAATGTAAATGGACAAGTCTGTGCTGGACGAGATACTCAGGCAGGTTACTAAGCCTGTTAGATACATGGGAAATGAGTACAACATGGTTGAAAAGGACCCTTCAAAGGTGCTGATACGGTTTGCTTTTGCTTTCCCGGATGTCTACGAGGTGGGTATGTCCCATCTGGGGATGAAGATACTGTACCATCTAATGAATGAACGGGAAGATACCTATTGCGAGCGCGTGTTTGCGCCATGGACCGACATGGAGCAAAAGATGAGGGAAAAGGGGCTGCCGTTATTTGCCCTGGAAAGCAAGGATCCCATCGCCGAGTTTGACTTTGTGGGTTTTACGCTTCAGTATGAGATGTGCTATACAAACGTGATAAACATGCTTGACCTGGCAAGGATTCCGCTCCGGTGGTGGGAAAGGGAAAAAAACCATCCGTTCATCATTGCAGGGGGCCCCTGTGCTTATAACGTTGAGCCGATGGCCGATTTTTTTGACTTAGTGGTCATGGGGGATGGAGAAGAGGTAATAAACGAGTTGCTGGATGTGTACCGCCAATGGAAGATGCAGGGCGGCACCCGTCAGGATTTTTTGGTGGCAGCGGCCCGGATACCGGGAGTTTATGTGCCGCACTTTTATGACGTGGAATATGACGACGACGGTACTGTCCGCTCAGTTAAGCCCAACCGTGAAGGAATACCTTCCGTCATTCAAAAGCGGGTGGTGAGGGATCTTGATAGGGCTTATTACCCCGAAACCATGATAGTGCCATACATGGACATCGTCCATGACCGCGTCATGCTTGAGGTGTTCAGGGGTTGCACGCGCGGATGCAGGTTTTGTCAGGCAGGCATCATATACCGCCCGGTGAGGGAGCGTTCGGTTCCAAGGCTTATGGATCTGGCGGAAAAGCTGATCAATAATACCGGCTATGAGGAACTATCGCTCTCTTCCTTGAGTACCAGCGATTATTCTGATTTGGAAAACCTGGTAAAGCAGCTCATGGAGCGTTTTGCACCGCAAAAGGTGTCTTTTTCCCTTCCGTCGCTGCGCATCGACTCGTTTTCGAGGGAGCTCATTGAAGAGATGATAAAGGTGCGCAAGGCGGGTTTGACCTTTGCCCCCGAGGCCGGAACGCAGAGGCTGAGGGATGTCATAAACAAGGGGGTTACCGAAGAGGACCTTCTAAACAGCGTGAGGCAGGCCTTTGAACTGGGGTGGGATACCGTAAAGCTGTACTTAATGATAGGGCTGCCCACTGAAACTCAGGAAGACCTGGAAGGCATTGCCGACCTGGCAAGAAAGGTCAAAAGCTGCTATCTTGATGTAACCGGAGGGCAAAGGGCTCACAGATTAAGGATAACCGTCAGTGTGGCATCGTTTGTCCCCAAGCCTTTTACTCCATTTCAATGGGTTGCGCAGGATACGATAGAGCGTTTGAACCAAAAGCTGGACTTTCTCAAGGACAAACTAAGGATCAAATCGGTGGAGTTTGACTGGCATGACCCGCGTTTGAGCTTCCTAGAAGCGGTGTTTGCCCGGGGAGATCGCAGGCTTGGCAAGGTACTGATAAAAGCATGGGAGATGGGCTGCAAGTTTGACGGCTGGGCAGAACACTTCAAGTATCATATCTGGCTCAAGGCCTTTGAGGATGCCGGCATAGACCCTGGATTTTATGCAAACAGGGCAAGGGATAGGGAAGAGGTATTGCCCTGGAGCCACATCGATGTAGGGGTCACGCCATCTTTCCTGTGGAGGGAGTATCAAAAAGCATTAAGGGGCGAGCTGACGCCTGACTGCAGGGAGAGGTGCTGGGGCTGCGGCATAACAAGGCTGGAGGGAGGGTTGTGCCAGTGAGGATGGTGGTAAAATACGCCAAGCAGGACAGGGTTAAGTATATATCTCATTTAGACCTCATGAGGACCCTGCACCGCGCCTTAAGGCGTGCCGGGATACCCGTTGCATTTTCGCAGGGGTATAACCCGCAGCCTAAAGTTGCCTTTGCACCTCCACTGCCGGTTGGAATGACCAGCCAGGGGGAATACATGGACGTAATGCTGGCTTCGGAAATGCGCCCCCAGGAGTTCTGCCAGGGGATGAACAGCGTACTCCCACAGGGGATAGCCATACTAAAGGCGGTGGCAATCGATGAATCGCTCCCCTCGCTGATGAGCATGATCGAGAGGGCGCTTTATTGTATAAGCCTTAAAGCTCCGGGTTTGTGCATTGAAGGGGCATTGAAAGATTTTCTGGCCCAGCCTGATATAACCATTACAAAGAGCGGCAAGAAGGGTGAGCGGCTTGTAAACATTCGGCCTATGATACACCGCCTGGACATAGTCGGCCAGGAAGAAGGAAAGGTAATCATGGAGGCCATGCTGAGCGCTGGCAGCAAGGAGTCCTTAAACCCAGAGCAGATGATACGGTCGTTTCTGGAGTTTGCTGGCATTGAAGGTGACTCTTGCTGCTTTGCAGATATCCATAGGTTGGACATGTTTTTGTACAGGGGAAATGCATGGATAACCCCATTGGAACTGGAAAGAGGATGATGGGTGTGGGCAAGCAGATTGTGGTGGATATTCGCTATGACCAGACCCGGGTGGCGGTGCTGGAGGACGGAGACCTTGTGGAGTTCTACATGGAGGACGATGAAAAGCAGGGGCTAGTGGGAAACATATACCGCGGTCGTGTGGTCAATGTGCTACCGGGCATGCAGGCCGCTTTTGTTGATATAGGGTTGGAGAAGAACGCCTTTCTGTATGCAGGGGATATAAACGTCGATAATACGGTGTTTGATTTTGGAGATAAAAACAATGGCAAAGTGATCAAGGATATCTCGTTGCGGGATATCATCAGGGAAGGGCAGGAGATCACGGTACAGATTTTGAAGGAGCCCATGGGGACCAAGGGCGCCAGGGTTACCACGCACATCACCCTGCCAGGCAGGTATGTGGTGCTTATGCCTACCTTAAACTATGTAGGCGTTTCCAGAAGGATAGAAGATGAAGAGGAACGCCAGCGCTTGAGGAGAATTGCTGAGGCTATTAAGCCCGAAAATATGGGGATTATAGTGAGGACTGCAGCCAGAGGCAAGCAGCCAGAGGACCTTATGCCCGACATAGAGGTGCTGTGCAGGCTGTGGGAGGGGATCAAGGAAAGAGAGAAGCAGGGTGAGGTGCCCCGGCTCCTGCATAAGGATGAAAGCCTGCTGTACCGCACTGTACGCGATATCTTTTGCTCTGATGTGGATAGGTTAATCATAAACGATTATCATCATTACCAAAAAGTAATTGAACTGCTCAAGGCCATTTCGCCGTCGCTTGTCGACAGGGTGGAATACGCCGACGCCCAGAGAAATTTGTTTGAGATTTACGGCATTGAGGCAAAAATCGAAAAGGCCATACAGAAGAAGGTGTGGCTTAAAAGCGGTGGATACATTGTAATAGATGTAACAGAGGCTCTGACGGTTATAGATGTGAACACCGGTAAGTTTGTTGGCAAGGCCAGCCTGGAAGATACCGCCTTCAGGACCAATCTGGAAGCGGCCGAGGAGATCGCGCACCAGATACGGCTGCGCGACATAGGGGGCATAATAATCATAGATTTTATCGACATGGCCGAAGAAGAGCACAAGAAGAAAGTGCTGGAAGTCCTCGAACAGGCCTTGAAGAAGGATCGTACCAAGACCAATCTGGTAGGGCTGACGGGGCTGGGGTTGGTGGAGCTGACCCGTAAGAAGGTGCGGCCCAGGCTTTCGACAGCTTTTTTGAAGCCCTGCCCTTACTGTAACGGAACGGGGAGGGTATATTCGGAAGCCATGGTCATAGCTAAAATAGAAAAGGAGCTAGAAAGGCTGTTTAGCGTCAATGAGGCCTGGGGAGCCCTGGTGGAGGTACATCCCAGCGTAGCCCATGCATGGGAGGAAGACAAAGAAGCTCTGGAACAGCTTGAGACCACGCTTAAAAAGAAGATATGTATTAGAGCCGATGAAAACCTTCACGTTGAGGATAGCAGGATACAGCTGCTTAAAGGACCGGGGGATTTGGAGAAAACCGTTCGCTTTTCTTGAGCAATGGTTTGAGGAGGATGTGAATAGGAGGTCCAGTAGCACGTCTCTGCGTGCGCATCTTGTGCGTGTCTGCACATGAGGGCATGTCAGAGCTGGCTAATGGGCTTTTTTCTTTTTGGAACCGCAATTTTGGTTGAAAAACGCAGCTGCATCGAGCTTAGACATCGGTCTTTCCGGCTGTTAAGTTGTGGCAACCGGCAATCAGCTTGATGTGTTCGGCTATTTTTTTGGGTAAAAAACAGCATTTTGAGCAAATAATAATAATAGAGAAGAAAGCGCCAAATGCCACATAAAATATAGCTTAAATTTTGGAATCTTTTTGCGAATTTATAAATGTAGAGGATGCACAAGAGGTACAGGGAGGATGGGATGGTAACAAGTACCTTTGGGATCACCGATTACCAGCTGTATTTGTTCAACCAGGGGACCAACTACCACAGCTATAAGATGCTGGGGGCCCACCTCCTTGAAAAAGACGGCGTTGTAGGCACGCACTTTGCCGTATGGGCGCCAAATGCCCGAAGGGTCAGCGTGGTGGGCGATTTTAACTGTTGGGATGGAAGGGCTCATGTGATGAACAGGCTGGGGGACTCGGGGGTATGGGAGCTCTTTATCCCGGGAGTCAAGGAATTTGACCTGTATAAATATGAGATAGAGAATTTTTACGGGCAGGTGGTTTTGAAGGCCGACCCTTATGCCTTTTACAGCGAGCTCAGGCCGTGTACTGCATCGGTGGTGTACAACCTGCACAGGTATAAATGGCGGGATGATGAGTGGATGCGCCAAAGGGCGGCCACGCTCATATACGATAAACCCCTGCTGATCTATGAGGTGCATTTGGGGTCGTGGCGCAGAAAAGAAGGGAACGGGTTTTTAAGCTACAGGGAACTGGCGAAGGAGCTTATCCCGTATGTGAAGGATATGGGATATACCCATATAGAGCTTTTACCTGTAGCAGAGCATCCTTATGATGGGTCGTGGGGCTATCAAACCACGGGGTACTATTCAGTGACTTCACGGTATGGCACGCCCGAGGATTTCATGTTTTTCGTGGATGAGTGCCACCTGGCTGGTATAGGGGTAATACTGGACTGGGTGCCAGCCCATTTCCCCCGGGATGGACATGGGCTGATACGCTTTGATGGTACCGCCCTTTACGAGCATGAGGACCCGCGAAGGGGGGAACATCCCCACTGGGGTACTTTGATATTCAACTACGGGCGTAATGAGGTGAGGAGCTTCCTCATTTCCAATGCCGTATTTTGGTTTGATGTGTACCACGTTGATGGGCTTCGCGTTGATGCCGTGGCATCCATGCTGTACCTTGACTACGGTAAGTCATGGGGCGAATGGCTCCCAAACAGGTATGGCGGCAAGGAGAATTTAGAGGCCATTGAGTTTATGAGGAAGATGAATGAGGTGGTGTTTCACTATTTTCCCAATGTGCTCATGATCGCCGAGGAATCCACCGCCTGGCCCATGGTCACCCGTCCTGTATACCTGGGCGGGCTGGGATTTAACTATAAATGGAACATGGGGTGGATGAACGATATACTCCGTTATATGTCGCTGGACCCTATATACAGGAAATGGCACCATGAAAACCTTACCTTTTCCATGGTGTATGCGTTTTCGGAAAACTTCATCCTCCCCTTATCTCACGATGAGGTGGTGCACGGCAAGCATTCGCTTTTGGATAAGATGCCGGGAGATTACTGGCAGAAATTCGCCAACCTCAGGTTGTTGTACGGATACATGATGGCCCATCCGGGGAAGAAGCTGTTGTTTATGGGAGGGGAGTTTGGCCAGTTTGCCGAATGGAATTTTGATGCGAGCCTGGACTGGCATCTCCTTGACTACGAGATGCACAGAAAGCTGCATTATTATGTCAAGATGCTCAACCATTTTTATCTTGAAAACAGGGCTCTGTGGGAATACGACCACGGATGGGAGGGTTTTCGCTGGATTGACCACCATGACTACAGCCAGAGCATTGTATCTTTTATAAGGAAGGGGAAGGAACAGGATGATTGGTTGATTGTGGTGTGCAATTTTACGCCAGTGGTTCGCCATGGCTATAGGATAGGCGTGCCCTGGCCGGGAGAGTATAGAGAGGTGTTTAACAGCGACGACCCGGCTTACGGGGGTTCGGGGCAGGGCAATTTCGATGTCATTGTGTCGGAGAACGTACCGTGGCACGGCTTTAGCCGATCCATCAGCATCACGCTTCCCCCTCTTGCGGTAGTGTTTTTCAAGTATACGGATAAAAGGAGGCAGGAGGATTGCTGAAAGTATTGTTTGCCGCCTCGGAAGCAGCGCCGTTTGTAAAAACAGGAGGATTGGGCGAGGTGATCGGCTCCTTGCCGGTTGCCCTGCGCCGTCAGGGAGTCGATGCCAGGATTATCCTGCCTAAATATAAAGCGATCCCAACAAACCTAAAAGAGAGGATAAGGCATATAAAGCACATATACGTCAAGCTGGGCTGGAGAAACCAATACTGCGGCATCGAGGAGTCGGAATGCAAAGAGGTGCCAGTGTATTTTATTGATAACGAGTATTATTTCGGGCGCGACGGGATTTACGGCTATTCGGATGATGAGGTGGAGCGCTTTGCTTTTTTCTGTAGAAGCGTGCTGGAAGCGCTTCCACATGTCGGTTTTATGCCTGATGTTATACACTGCCATGACTGGCAGACAGGGGCAATACCCGTGCTGCTGGAGGCCCATTATCGGCATAATGATTTTTATAAGAATATCCGCACACTGTTTACCATCCATAACCTCAGATACCAGGGCATCTATGATAGGAAAATACTGGGCGACTTGTTGGATTTGGGAGATGAATATTTTACGCCGGATAAGCTGGAGTTTTATGGAAATGTGAATATGCTTAAAGGCGGGCTGGTGTATGCCAACCTTATAAATACCGTAAGCCCTACCTATGCTCAAGAGATACAGATGCCCTTTTTTGGCGAAAGGTTGGATGGGCTGTTGCGGGCAAGAAAGCATCAGCTGTTTGGCATATTGAACGGCGTGGACTATGATGAGTACAATCCCGCTACTGATCCGCTCATATTCAGGAACTACGACCAGGACCATCTGGAGTACAAGGTCGAGAACAAGTTAAAGCTTCAGGAGCAGCTGGGGCTGGATGTTCGTGGGGATGTACCCATGATAAGCATCATAGTGAGGCTGGTGGCGCAAAAAGGCTTGGACCTCATAGCCCATGTACTGGACGAGATACTTGCAATGGACATACAGCTGGTGGTGCTGGGAAACGGGGAATGGCAGTATGAAAACATGTTTAAAAATGTTGCCAGCCGTTATCCTAAAAAAGTTTCGGCCAACATCTTTTATGACAATACCTTGGCGCATCGCATATATGCAGCCTCGGACCTGTTCCTCATGCCCTCGCTGTATGAACCCTGTGGGCTGGCGCAGCTCTTCAGCATGAGATATGGTACTATTCCCATTGTGAGGGAAACCGGCGGGCTTAAGGATACCGTACAGCCGTATAATGAATTTACCGGCGAGGGGAACGGCTTCAGCTTTACTAACTACAATGCGCATGACATGCTGTACACCATAAAGAGGGCTGTGAATTTTTATCACAATAAAGAGGTGTGGCATGCTCTGATGAGGAGGGCCATGCAATGCGACTACAGCTGGAATCGTTCTGCCAAAGAGTATATAAAGCTGTATCGACGGTTGAAGTCAGAGCAATGAAATTGGTTGTAGTAAACCGGGTTAAAGGGATGTAAACTTTGGTATGCTTAAAACAGACAGCACGGTGGATAAGGGGAAGCAGCCAAATCACGGTAAGATACTTTGGTGTGGTGAAAACAGGCAGTGGAGTAGATAAGAGCGAGTGGCAAATTACAAGATACTTTGGTGTGGGAAAAACAGACAGCACGGTAAAGGCAGGCAGCTGTCTCTATATGTGCGTTTTAGATGGGTTTAACTTTATAAGAATGTGGTAAAAACGAAAAGGTGACCGAAAGGATGGTCCGATATGGAATATATATGGATTTATCATAATTCCCACGACAGCGCTTACAGGCAGCCGTTTGGAGCGGTGCCCTGTCAGGAGACAGTCACTTTGCGGGTAAAGGTGTATACGCAAAATGATATAAGATCTGTCATCTTAAGGCTATGGCAGGATGGCCTTGGAGAGACCAGGATTCCTATGTTTCTTACATCGCGATATGAAGACCAATACATGTATGAAGGCCGTTTCAGAAGCCCTGGAGTTCCGGGGCTTCTATGGTATTATTTCATAATTGAGACTGACAGGGGCATGTATTATTATGGCTGCAAACCCGATGGGTTGGGCGGGGTAGGGCAAATCACCGATTACCCGCCCCATTCATATCAGGTGACGGTGTATAAGCGGAGCTTTAAAACTCCTGACTGGTTTAAAGACAGCATCATGTATCAGATATTTGTGGACCGGTTCTACAACGGAAACGAGGATGGACGACCGCTCGTTTACGGGGACGACTGCATAATACACCAGGACTGGTACGAGGTGCCCAACTACAAGCCGGATCCGGTTACCGGGAAGGTATTGTGCAACGATTTCTTTGGGGGAAACCTGCTGGGCATAAAAAAGAAATTGTCCTACCTTAAGGAGCTGGGGGTCAGCGCTCTGTACCTAAACCCCATTTTCGAGGCCTATTCCAACCATAAATACGATGTGGGGAACTATAAGAAGATAGACCCCATGTTTGGAGATGAGGAAATCTTCCAGGAACTTTGCCAAAAAGCCAGGGAGTTAGACATATACATCATCCTGGATGGGGTGTTCAGCCACACTGGCAGCGATAGCATGTATTTCAATAAGAACGGCAGGTATCCCACGCTGGGGGCTTATCAGTCTAAGGATTCACCCTATTACCCATGGTACCGATTTATACGCTATCCTGATGTGTATGAGTGCTGGTGGGGAATAGACACCCTGCCCAACGTAAACGAGATGGAGCCCTCGTATCAAAAATACATTATTCATGATGAGGATGCTGTGGCCAAGTATTGGCTTAAGAAGGGCGCAAAAGGCTGGCGCCTGGACGTGGTGGATGAAGTGCCCGATGAGTTTTTGAAGGAATTCAGGAAGGCTGTAAAAGAGATGGATGAGGAGGCTGTTATAATCGGAGAAGTATGGGAAGATGCCTCCAGAAAGGTGAGCTATGGCAAGAGAAGGGAATATCTGCTGGGCGAGGAGCTGGACTCGGTAATGAACTATCCTTTCAGGGATATGGTTTTGAAATTTTTCTTGGGTGAGTGGGATGCTGCCTGTTTCAACAGGGCTATCATGAGCCTATATGAGAACTATCCGGTTGAATGTTTTTATTCGCTTATGAACCTGGTGGGGTCGCACGACGTGCCCAGGATAAAGACGATTTTGGGGGAAGCGCCGCCCCAGCATGCTCTGTCGCGGGACCAGCAGGCCCATTATGCTTTAACTGAGGAGCAGGAAAGGCTGGCCATCCAAAGGCTCAAGCTGGTATCCCTGCTTCAGATGACATTTCCCGGGGTGCCCTGCATATACTATGGAGATGAGGCCGGACTGTCGGGCTATAGCGATCCATTCAACAGGCGCACTTATCCTTGGGGCCGTGAGGATAAGGAGCTGCTGGAGTGGTACAAAAGGGTTGCTGCCTTGAGGAACGGCATGGATGCCCTGAGGACGGGGGAATTTATACCGGTTTATTATGAAGGAGATGTGTACGCCTTTGTCCGCTGCATCAGAGGGGGCAAGGATGTGTTTGGACGGGAGCGCAGCGACGGCTTTGCGCTTGTAATCATAAACCGCAGCCAGTACAAGGCCTATACCGTAAAACTTGATATGCAAAGATGGGGTATAAGCAAGCTGATAGATGTAATGAATTTTGGCATGGAATTTTTGACCAGAGAGGGATACCTGTTTATAGATATATTGCCCCTTAAGGGCAGGGTTCTCATTGGCGTTTGATTCACCGGTTTTTGTAACATTTTAATAAATTTTTGGCGAAGGAAGCAGCAAATTGGCAATTTTTATGATAACTTATTGATTTTGTAAATGTTTATATATAAACTATAAATAGCGGTCCCCTGCGCTGGGTGATGGGGCAACGGCACAGCGATTGGCCACAGCAGTAGAAGTTTTACTTTCGGCGAGGGGATGAGAGCCAAACGCCATCAAGTTAATGAATGAGCAAAAGGGTGTAGTCTCTGATGAGCCAGTCAGAATTGTTATACAAATATTTGCGGGAATACTTTGGGCATGATGATTTTCGTCCCGGCCAGCGGCAGGTGGTAGAGAGCATACTTCGAGGAGAAAATGCCGTCACAGTATTTCCAACCGGAAGTGGGAAATCGCTGTGCTATCAGCTTCCTGCTGTCATGTTCTCAGGTACCACCTTGGTTATATCACCCCTTATATCGTTGATGAAAGATCAGGTGGATCAGCTGAGCCAACGGGGTATCCCTTCTACCTTTATAAGCAGCATCCTCTCGGAAGAAGAGCTTGCCAGGCGCATGTGCAACCTAAGCCAGGGGAAGTACAAGATCGTATACATTGCCCCCGAACGCTTTTATTCAGAAGGGTTTATTGACGCCTTGAAGGGCTTGAAGGTGCCGTTTGTAGCTGTGGATGAGGCGCACTGCATATCCCAGTGGGGGCATAATTTCCGTCCCGCCTAT
Organism: Caldicoprobacter algeriensis; assembly: GCF_023838525.1. Lineage (GTDB taxonomy): Bacteria > Bacillota > Clostridia > Caldicoprobacterales > Caldicoprobacteraceae > Caldicoprobacter > Caldicoprobacter algeriensis. Next base: position 112,183 of record NZ_JAHUQD010000004.1, on the reverse strand, counting down.
TTAAAGGTAAAGGATTTGATAGAGCAAGTGGGCAGCCCTGTGGTGGCTGCCTTTACGGCTACCGCCAACTGGCGCGTGCAGCAGGATATAATCCGGTTGCTCAATTTAAAGAAGTATAAGCTGTTTGTGAGCGGCTTTGACAGGCCCAATTTGGAGTTTAGGGTAGAGAGGCCTCGGGATAAGCAGGGGTTTGTTCTAAGGTATGTCAAGAAAAATTTAGGCAAGGCGGGCATCATTTATGCCGCTACCAGGAAGACCGTTGAGGACCTCTATAGTCTGCTTATCAGCAAGGGCATACCGGCTGGGATGTATCACGCAGGGCTGAGCAGCCGGGACAGGATTATGGCTCAGGAGGACTTCGCCCAGGGTAAGACATCGGTTATGGTGGCTACCAATGCCTTCGGAATGGGCATAGACAAGAGTGACATAAGATATATAATACATTACAACATGCCCAGGTCTTTGGAGTATTATTATCAGGAAGTAGGACGGGCCGGAAGGGATGGCAAGATGGCCTGCTGTATACTGCTCTATTCGGAGGACGATTACCATCTCAACCGGGCTCTTATAAATATAAACTATCCCTCTGTAACCCTGGTGGAAAGTGTCTATAACAGGGTGCTTGAGTCAGGCGACAAAGGGATCACCCTTGACGCGCTCCTTAAAGGCAATATATCAAAGCAAGTTCTGCACAGCGCACTGCGAAAATTAATCGAGTACAATTACATAAAGCTGAAAAGTGGCGTGGTCTACCCATTCTTGAATGGCAGGAAGTTTGAGCTTACCCAGGAAGAGATAGATCAGCACAAAAAGGTGGAGCTTGAAAAGCTGGACAAGATGGTGGAATACTGCTTGAGCAAAAGGTGCCTACGGTACAACATTCTCGAGTATTTCAACGAGGAGCCTACTTTTACCAAGTGCGGTAACTGCAGCGTATGCGGTTCAGCTGCCGATGGGACCAAGAGAAAGTTCATAGATGACCTGCTAAAGGACATACTGAATGCTCAAGGGGATGTTTCTGACGCCGGAGAAGATGACAAGGCAGACGAGGCGCTTCTTGATATCCTAAAAAAGGTGAGGGAGAGGATTGCCAAAAAAGCGGGGGTGCCGCGCCAGGCGGTCTTTGACGACAGCACCCTTGAACGGATGGCAGCCCTCAAACCGGTCACCAGGAAACAGCTGCTTAAAATTGATGCCGGAATAGAACAGCGCAACATTGAGCTGTTTGCCGACGAATTTCTGCTGGAAATACACCGCTATCTCCGCAAAAAGACCATCGTGTAAGCTACACCTCTATTTTTTTGTATTGGGTTTCTGCCAGGGCGTACAGGGCTGCTGTGCTGGGGATGGTTAGCAAACCCATTACAAGCCCCAGAACGGCATATATAATCCACTCTGAAATTCCTGCTTTGACGAGAAGAACTGTTAAAACGGCAAATACCGCCAGAGCAGCAAAGGTGAACAGGATGCTGAACAAACCGTTTAGGTTTTGCTTTACGGCTTCCTGAGGGTCGTTCCATTCAAGCTTTGGGCGCAAAAGGTCGATGAGCAGGTTGAGCGCGTTGAGGAGCAGATTTCCCAGCAAGCACAGTGTAAATATTATAAACAGCCTCAGGAGGGACAGTCTTAGCACTATCCCCAGTACCGTGGTGGTGACCAGTATGCCCAGGCATGATATGGCCATGCTGTGCAACAGCTTGGCGGTAACCTGTTGCTTTGCCGGTACGGGGATCACCTTGGATATCCAAAACGTTTGGCCTTCCCTTGAGATGGAGGTACACGCTACGATATTGATGCTGGATGTAAACAAAACGAGTCCAGCACCGCTTAAGGTAGTCCACATGAGAAAGTTGGGCTGTCTTGCCTGCATCAGTAGAGCCTTAATTTTTCCTTCTTGGGCTATGAAAGGCATAAGCATTAAAAAAGGCACCATAATCATGCCTGCCAGCCCGTTCATGGCATAGACGGGCGTTCTTAAAAACAGCTTCCATTCCTTCCAGAATAGCGCTTTTACAGGAGTTGAGGCCTTTTCGACCTCTGTATTTATCTTTTCAGTCGACAGCCGCTTCCTTCTGCGAGTTACCTCCTGCTCTGCCAGAAGCCCCCTGTAAAATATCAGGTTACCCAGCCATAGGAGGAAAACGAACAGCACTAAAGATATCAGACAGTACAGCGTAAAATACATCCAACCTTCTGAGCCTTGTCTAGCCAGTCCGTAAGTGGCCCATAGGCTGGGAGGGAACCTTTGGCCTATGGACTGTATGACATCGGCCCGGGAAACTATCAGGTCCTGTATAAACTGTTGGGGATTGTCTTCAGGAACTTTTTGTACAAAATAGTTCACTGTTAGGCCCAGCAACAATCCTAGCAGGCTGCCTATCACTACCATCAGGTCTTTGCTTTTGCGTATGCTCACAACTCGCATGAGTATAAGAACGAATGTTGATACCACCACCAGTGGTATACCCGGTGCAAACAGCAATATAAAAAAGCTTTTAAACCAGTATGCAATTCCTGGTCGCATCCCTATACCGTAAATGATTATTGCAGGGAGCAGCATGGGCCAGGTTACAAGATATTCGTTTATCACGATTATTAGGAATTTGCTGGCCAGTATATGGTAAGGCTTTAGCGGCAGGGGAACCAGGATATCCATATCATTTGAAAAATAGAATGCCGATATTACGTAAAATATGCCAAATATGAATACCATGAGCTGACACGCTAATAGAGCCAAGATCAGCACCAACTCGGGGCTGTTGAGTATCTGGCCCCCTTTGTATACGCCCTGTAAAAACCAGGTATAAAGGGATATTACAGATCCCCCACCCAGTATTATTGACAAACCTATTAAGACCGGTTCCCACAGGCGGCTTTTTTCCTTTGTAAACCTGTAGCGCAGAGCTGAAATGCCAAAGTTGACATTGAGGATTGTTTTTAGTAAGCTGATAAACTGACTCATTGTTCCGTCAACTCCAGGAATATGTTTTCCAAGGTTTCGGCCTGCTCTCCGCCGCGCAGCTCATCAAGAGTGCCCACGGCTATCAATTTACCTCTGTGGATTATGCCTATCCTGTCGCACAGCCTTTCTGCCACTTCCAGTATGTGGGTGGAGAAAAAGACGGTGTTGCCATTTTGACAGTGCTGCCTCATGAGCTCTTTAAGCAAGTGGGAGGACTTGGGATCCAAGCCCACCATGGGCTCATCCATTATCCAAAGGGCCGGATTGTGAAGAAGGGCGCCTGCCAACGCTATCTTTTGCTTCATGCCATGGGAGTAGCTCTTAATGAGGTCCTCTGCGGCATCGGTAAGGTCAAACATTTCCAAGAAATAATTGATCCTCTCTTTTCTCTGATTGGGCGGTACCTGGTATACATCAGCCATGAAGTTCAAGTACTCTATTCCCGTCAAACGGTCGTATACCGTTGGAGTGTCGGGTACGTATCCAATGCTTCTTTTAGCCTCTATAGGATTTTTCTGGTTATCATAGCCGTTGACGATTATGCTGCCTTCATCAGGGTTCAAAAGGCCCACTATCATCTTTATGGTGGTGGTCTTTCCTGCGCCGTTGGGCCCCAAGAAGCCGAATATCTCCCCCGGTTTTACGTGGAGGTTGAGATGGTCAACAGCTTTAATTGCTCCTCTGTTGTAGCTCTTGGATAGGTTGTTTATCTTGAGCATAGATGTGCCCCCTTGCTTAAAGTTAAGTATATTATACCAGTTATTTGCTGTATTTGCAATTGATGCTAAGTGTATTATGTACCGAACAGTTTGGAAGAACAGCGGTTTGTCTTTTATTTTTGGTTATGTTATAATTCACATAAGAAAATGGACTTCGTTGAAGTAAAAAGAGAAAGTGAATGTATGATGAGGTTATGGAGCAAGGAAGAGGAGAAAAGGTTCAAATAGATTAGGAGATTATTTATATTATTTTACGGAAGGATGTTGATGGATGGAATTGATCTTTTGTGGTGGAGCTGCCGAAGTGGGGGCCAGCTGCTATCTGTTGCGCATAGACAATAAGAATATCCTTCTGGACGCGGGAGTCAGGATGGATTCAGCGAAAGATAGCCTTCCTGATCTTCGTATTATTCAAGAAAAGGGTGGTGTGGATGCGGTATTTGTTACCCATGCCCATCTGGACCACACCGGAGCCCTCCCTGTAATAAGCAGGGAGTACCCCAGTGCTCCCATATATATGACCCATGCAACCAAGGACTTGGTGCGCGTCCTGCTTTACGACAGTCTGAAGATTATGGAACAACAGGAAGGCGAAATACCCATTTACGCAGAGGTCCACGTAAAGCAGATGATGGACAGGATACTGTGTTTTTCGCCAGAATATGCCATACAGCCTTTTAAGGATGCTGATCTGAAAGTTACCTTCTATTATGCTGGTCACATAGTCGGTGCAAGCAGTATATATATACAGGGGAAAGAAGGGAATGTATTCTATTCAGGGGACATTTCGCTGGTCAATCAGTATACGGTAAGCGGGGCTGCAATACCTAAGCTTCGGCCCGACGTGGCCATATTGGAAGGTACCTACGGGGACAAGCTCCACGCTAACCGCCAGATGGAAGAGGAACGCCTCATCCAGATGGTGGGAGAGGTCATAGATAGAGGAGGAAAGGTGCTGATACCCGCCTTTGCTATAGGGCGCGCTCAAGAGGTTATACTCATGCTGAAGCGGGCCATGAACAGAGGAAAGTTGCCTAGGTTTAAGGTCTTTGTTGACGGCATGGTGCGGGAAGTGTGCAGGATGTACCGCTTGAACCCAAATTATCTCCACAGCAGTTTGGCTAAGAGGGTGTGGAAAGATAAAGAGGTGTTTTTTGATGACTGGATACAACCCGTAGCCGACCCCAGAGAGCGTGAAGTGATAGTGGGGCTTTCGGAACCCTGCTGCATAATATCCAGTTCCGGCATGTTGACCGGTGGGCCAAGCCAGTGGTATGCCGAAAAGCTGGTGGGAGATGAGAAGAACTTCATCGCCATAACGGGCTATCAAGATGAGGAGGCCCCTGGCCGCCAGCTGCTCGCTCTGGTAAACGCTCCTTGCGAGGAGAGGTTTCTCGCACTGGGTGAAAGGCGGATCCCTGTCAAGTGCCAGGTTGACAGGTACAACTTATCTGCCCATGCCGATAAGACCGAGCTCATAGGTCTAGTGCATGCCCTGTCTCCGCGCCAGATTTTCCTGGTCCACGGGCAGGAAGAGGTCATACAGCACCTGGGCCAGGAGATACAGGCCGATTTCTGGGGCAGGGTTTATGTGCCAAGGAACGGCGAGGCGTATGATTTCCGCATCGGGCACCCCAGAAAGCAGCTTGAAAGGGCTTTAATCCCTTCGCTCAATAGAGAGGCTCTTCCTGGTGAGGGAGATATAGAGACCCTGTGGAAGCATATAATGGATCATGGCGGGCAAAAGAGGGCCTACAGCCTCGAAGAGCTGCTCAAGATCTGGTCAGGAAAGGAGCCGACACAGGAACAGATAAGCAAGCTGGCGGATGTACTGCTCCATTCCGACTACTTTGAGCCCGATAGCTGGCGACCTTTTTTGTACCGGCCGCTGTCTGAAGAGCAAGTTGCCCAGCGGTTGCAAGAGCTTCAAGGGCCTATGGAGGTTAACCGTATGCTTGCGCTGGTGGATGAGTTTTTCCCGCCCGAGACGGGATTGTATAAAAAGGGGGCCAGGTTTGATGAAAAGGTTGCACTGCTTTACTTCAAATTTCCCAAGGTTGCGGTCCAGAAGTACAGGGACGAAATCGAGCAGTTCGAGAAGTTAACCGGCTGGCGGGTTGAGCTTAACCGGGAGTGCAATCTGGAGGCTGCAGAGGACCTGCTTGTAAGCCTTTTGCCTGAGGGTGCTTATCTGTCGGGAAGTTTATCGTATTACCGTGCTCAGGGGTATTTTAAAGCCTCCATTGAAGGGGATGTGGATGTTGAGGATATAAGAAAACGGTTCAGCGAGGCTACCGGCCTTGATTTGGTCATTGAAGGGCACACAGAGCCCAAAACGCCTGAGCCGGTGGCAGCACAGCCCGGCCAGATGGAACAGAACAGGGCTTTCAGGCTTATAGAAGAAACCTTTGCGGGAAAGCCTCACAGGCTTTATAAAAAGGGGCTGAAGCGGGATGAAAAGGGGCCCTATATAGAGCTGACTTTTATATCTCCGGAGATAGGCGAGCGATACCGGGACATCATATTGCAGCTTGAGGAGAAGACTGGATGGCCTATGAGGATCAATCCCAATCCCAACCAGAACGAGATCATCAAGCTGGCAAGACGGTTGCTGGAGCAAAAGGGATTGCGTTTAAAAAAGAACCCTGGCTTTTTTCAGCTGGAAAAGGAGGTTAGGATTGTACCTGTGGATGATTGGGATCGTGAGGCCTTTGATGACGTTAAAAAGGAGTTTGAGTCTTATACTGGATACAGGCTGGTTATTGAGAAAAATTAACATAAGATGTAAAATATTATTTATGGATGATCATCTTTGGTATGATTTTCAGAAAGGACGAAAGACAAGAACGGATTAAAGCAGCAGAGAAATGGGGGATATAGGATGAAGATAAGAAAAGCCATCATTCCGGCGGCCGGGTTAGGAACCAGGTTTTTACCGGCCACAAAGGCCCAGCCCAAAGAGATGTTGCCCATCGTTGACAAGCCTACCATACAGTATATAATAGAAGAGGCTATTGAGTCGGGAATAGAGGAGTTTCTCATTGTTACCGGCAGAAACAAGAGGTCTATTGAGGACCACTTTGATCGTTCACTGGAGCTGGAAGAGGCCCTTCGCAAGAGCAATAGAGAAGACCTTCTCAAGTTGGTGGATGATATTTCAAACATGGTGGATATTCATTACATACGCCAGAAGGAGCCCAAAGGTTTAGGACATGCCATATACTGTGCCCGTTCTTTTATAGGGGACGAGCCCTTTGCTGTGCTGCTGGGCGACGATATCGTATATTCTAAGACACCATGTTTAAAGCAGCTCATCGAGGTTTACAATGAATATAAGACCACCGTTCTTGGATGTCAGCATGTGCCTAAGGAAGATGTCAGCAAGTACGGAATCGTCAACGGCATACCGATTGAAGACAGGGTTTATAAGGTTAAGGGGCTGGTTGAAAAGCCCGATCCCGATAAGGCACCGTCCACCCTTGCGATTCTGGGACGGTATATCATCACGCCCAGGATATTTTATCATTTGGCCAATACCCCGCCCGGGATCGGAGGGGAGATACAGCTCACTGACGCGCTTCAGGCTCTGGCTTCGGAAGAGGCCATATATGCCTATGAGTTTGAGGGTAAAAGGTATGACGTTGGTCACAAGCTGGGCTATTTGCAGGCCACAGTGGAGTTTGCCCTCCGCAGAGAGGACCTCAAAGAAGAGTTTGGAAGGTATTTAAAGAGTCTGGTAGAAAAGGAGTTAAGCGATATTTAAACCATGTGCATGGCTTACATAAATAAAACTTTCTTGCTTGTTGAACAATAAAACCGGTAACTTATGAAATACGCTAGAAGAAAGGGAGGGAGTTTGGATGGATTACAGAGAGAGGTATAGGCTGTGGATGGAAAGCCCTGTAATAGATAAAGCAACCAAGGAAGAATTGGCGGCCATAGCCCACGATGAAAAGGAGCTGGAGGATCGATTTTACAAGGATTTGGAGTTTGGCACTGGCGGGCTCCGTGGGATTATAGGTGCGGGGTCCAACCGGATGAACAAGTATACCGTCGGCAGGGCCACCCAGGGTCTGGCCAATTATATAAAGAAACAAGGGCCACAAGCCATGAACAGAGGCGTCGTGATTGCCTATGACTCCAGGAGGATGTCAAAGGAGTTTGCGCTGGAGACGGCGCTGGTCTTGAACGCCAACGGGATTAAAACTTATCTATATGATGAGCTGCAGCCTACTCCGGTGCTGTCGTTTAGCGTAAGGGAGCTGGGTGCAATTGCTGGGGTGGTCATAACGGCCAGCCATAACCCCCCCGCTTACAATGGCTACAAGGTGTACTGGGAGGATGGGGGACAGGTGCCTCCCAGCCGTTCTGAGGAAATCATAAAAGAAGTTTATGCCGTAGAGCGCTTTGAGGACATCAAAACCATCACCAGGGAAGAGGCTGAGGCCCGGGGGCTTTTCCACATCATAGGAGAAGATGTGCTAAGCCGCTATATCGAGAGGGTAAAGCAGCTCTGCATAAATAAGGAGCTGGTTAAAGAGGTTGGTAAGGAGCTCAAGATCGTTTATACCCCACTGCATGGAACCGGCAACAAGCCGGTAAGGCGTGTGCTTGGGGAGCTGGGGTTTAAAAACGTCATAGTGGTTCCAGAGCAGGAGTTGCCTGACCCTGAATTTCGCACCGTAAAATATCCTAACCCCGAGGAACCGGAAGCTTTTGCTTTGGCTATAGAGCTTGCCAAAAAACACGATGCTGACATAATAATAGGTACTGACCCCGATAGCGATAGATTGGGGGTTGTGGTGAAGGATGGAGAGGGCAAATATGTGGTGCTGACCGGCAATCAGCTGGGGGCATTATTGGTCAACTACGTGCTTGGGTCACTACAAAGGGCAGGTAGGCTGCCGCACAACGGAGCCATAATCAAGACCATTGTGACCAGCGAGATGGGCCGAGAGATTGCCAAGTCATATGGGATTGAGACGGTGGATACTTATACCGGCTTTAAATTTATAGGCGAGAAGATCAAGGAATTCGAGGAGACGGGCGATAAGGTGTTTTTATTTGGATATGAGGAGAGCTATGGTTACCTGGCAGGCGATTTTGTGAGGGACAAGGACGGCGTTATAGCCTCTATGCTGGCTTGTGAGATGGCCGCTTATTATAAATCGAGGGGTATGACGCTGTATGATGGTTTGGTAGAGCTGTGGGAAAGGTTTGGATATTATCATGAGACGCAGAAATCCGTATATCTTGAGGGCAAGGAAGGTATGGAAAGGATAAAGGCCATCATGGAGGACTTCCGTGCAAACCCGCCCTTCGATGTGGGAGGAGTAAAGGTTACTGTTATTAAGGATTACAAGGATTTAAAGGCTTATCACGTAGATGAGGGTAAGATTTTGCCCATAGCCATGTCTCAACCCTCTGACGTGTTGCGCTATACCCTGGCCGATGGCTCGTGGTTTGCTGTCAGGCCTTCTGGCACCGAGCCCAAGATAAAGTTTTATTTTTCCACTGTAGGCAAAAGCCTGAAAGATGCTGAAGACAAGATGAACAGGCTGGTGTATGGAGTGATGGCCAGGGTGGGGTAAGGAGGGATGAATTTGAGGGGGGTCGACACTTTTCTGTTTGACCTTGATGGGACCCTGCTTCCCATGGATATAGATGAGTTTACCGAGCTGTATTTTAAGGAAATGTCAAAGGTATTCAGCGATTTGATAGAGCCCGAACGCCTGGTCAAATATGTATGGGCAGCTACAAAGGACATGATCAACAACACCGGGCAGCGGACCAATGGAGAGGTGTTTGTAGAGAGCTTTGCCAAGCTGGTGGGAGAGGACAAGATTCACATATATAAAGACAGGTTTGATGCTTTTTATGATGAGGGTTTTTTAAACACTCGACAGTGCGTGAGGGATGTGCCTTTCATGAGGGAGAGCGTGCGCATATTGAAAGAAAAGGGGTATGACGTGGCCATAGCCACAAACCCCCTTTTTCCCAAAAAGGCTATTGTCCATCGAATTCAATGGGCAGGATTTAAGCCGGGGGATTTTATATATATCTCATGTTATGAAAATAACCGATTTTGCAAGCCCAATGTAGGCTTTTATCAGGAGGTTTTAAGGGATATCGGCAAACACCCTCATCAGTGCATAATGGTTGGGAATGATGTGCAGGAGGACCTTGTGGCCGCTTCCCTTGGCATGAAGACCTTTTTGATTACCGATTACCTGATACACAGGACCGATGAGCCTATTGAGTGTACCTATAAAGGGTCATATGAGGATTTTTATGAATTTGTAAAGCAGCTGCCTGCTGCTGGTAAGCATCAAGGTGCTTGATAAAATGGGAATGTTTTGCATAGCGTGCGTGCTTGATAGTTTCCAAAATGATAGAAGGGGATGAGGCCGGCTATATTCTGGCCCCCTCCCCTTTTTCTTTATTTTGAATATTTTGCAATGTACAAAGGGGCGATAAAGGTTGTAGCGCAGTTAAAATTGTGGTACAATTTCCTAAAGAAAGGGAAAGCATTCAAACAGGAGGAAAAGTATGTGGTAAGGGTTAAAGTACCAGCTACTACAGCCAATATTGGACCGGGTTTTGATTGTTTGGGGATAGCGATTGATATATACAACACTATAGAAGTGGAAGAATGCGATGAAGGATTATACATAGAGGTGGTGGGGCAAGGCTGCCATGAGGTGCCCCGCGACCATACCAACCTGGTGTATTCCTCTATGCAGAAGGTTTTCGATGAGGTGTGCTACCGCCCTAAAGGCATACGGATGACCCTGACCAACGATATCCCTGTTGCCCGGGGATTGGGGAGCAGCGCTGCATGTATTGTAGGTGGTATGGTTGCCGCCAATGCTCTGAGTGGATTTAGGCTGGGCTTGCACGAACTGATGAAGCTGGCTGTTCAGGTTGATGGGCACCCTGACAACGTGGTCCCTGCTCTGGTGGGCGGGATGGCGGCAGCCTGTTTGGAAGGCGATGAGGTTTTATATGTAAAAATGGATCCCCCGCCAGGGATAAAGCTGGCGGTTATGATACCCGATTTTGAGTTGAGCACTGCCAAAGCCAGGCAGGTACTCCCCGACGCCATACCGCTCAAGGATGTTGTGTTTAACATAAGCCGTACGGCCATTTTGGTTGCATCATTTTTGACCGGGAGGTCGGAGATGCTTGCGGTTGCTACGCAGGACAGGTTGCATCAGCCTTACAGAAAAGCCCTGATTCCTCATTGGGACGACATATTTTTTTATGCCGGCAAATGGGGTGCAAAGGGCGTATTTTTAAGCGGGGCAGGTCCCACTATTGTCGCCATTTTGGATGAAGGGAATGTAACTTTTATCGATAAAATGAAGGAAGCGGTTTCGGCTTTTCAAGAAAGATGGGAGATACGGATGGTTGACTTTTGCAGAAGCGGTGTGGAGGTGTCGCACATATAGGCATATAAAAGGGCTTTTGTATTTATGACGGCTTGGAAATTGGGCAAAGGGGTTTTGTGGATGCAAAACAAAAATGAATTTGTCGAGCAGCTTAAGCAGCGGGGATATAAGCTTACCAAGCAGCGCCAGGCCATACTGGATGTATTCATGGAGCTGGAAAGGCCCTTGGCTACAGCGCAGCATATCTTCGAGAAGGTCGTGGAGATAAATCCTGGTATCAACTTTTCTACCGTGTACAGGAACCTCGATATGCTTGTGCAGGAGGGCATAGTGCGCAAGATAACATTTGATCAGGGCGCTGCTTATTACGAACTGATTGATGGTGGACATCATCACCATTTGATTTGCAAGGGCTGTGGTAAAGTACAGTGTGTGGAATATTGTCCCCTTGGGGACATGCCAATGAAGGAGGGGTTTGTCCCAATCGACCACAGCTTTGAGATATTTGGATTTTGCGAGGAATGCGTACGGACCAAATTGTTGGATGACGAAAGGAGGAGAGAGAGGGAGTGAGTATTTGGTATGTTGAAAAGGAGACGCCAGGATACAAGCTCCATTGGAAGGTAAAGAAGGTACTGCATGAACGACAAACCAGGTATCAAAGGTTGCAGGTGCTGGAACTGGAGGATTATGGACGTGCCCTTATTCTAGACAACGCCATTCAGATTACAGAGAAGGATGAATTCATCTATAATGAGATGATTGCCCATGTTCCATTGCTGACCCATCCTTCTCCCAAGCGGGTGCTCATAATAGGAGGGGGAGATGGGGGAGCGGCGCGAGAGGTGCTCAAACACAAAGAGGTTGAAGAGGTGCACATGGTTGAGATCGATGGAGAAGTGATTGATGCCGTACGCAAGTTTTTCCCGGAGAACGCTTCTGCTTTTGACGATCCGCGGTTTAAATTGTTTATACAGGACGGCCTTGAGTTTATTAAATCTAAAAAACAGGAATACGATGTGATAATAGTGGATTCTTCAGATCCCGTAGGGCCGGCGGTACAGCTGTTTGAATATCAATTTTACAGCGATTGCTTGAAGGCTTTGAAACCAGATGGGATTTTAAATGTCCAGTCAGAATCGCCTTTTTACAATAAGGACGTCATGAAAAGAGTAAAAGACCTATTGAGCAGCCTATTTAAATGCGTCAATCCGTATTTGGCGTGTATTCCTACTTATCCAAGCGGGCTGTGGAGCTTTACAATGGCTTCTAATGCGTATCATTATTCAGCAGCTGATTTAAGCCGGGCACAGGGATTGAACACGCGATATTTTACTAAAGATCTGTTTCATGCATGCTTTGTGTTGCCCGGGTTTATAAACGACTTTCTTAATGCCGTCTAGATTGGCGCTGCTTGAGTTTTTGCCTGCAAAGGGCTGTTGACAGGCGTTTTACACGACTATTTTTTGGACGGGTGGTACCGGTGCATGAGGGACACAGGGAGAGGGTTAGGAATAGATTCTTGAGCGAGGGGCTGGACAGCTTTGAGCCTCATCAAATTTTGGAACTTCTGCTGTTTTATTCGGTGCCCAGGAAAGATACCAACGAACTGGCTCATGCTTTGCTGAAAAGGTATGGTTCTTTATCGGCGGTGTTTGAAGCCGATCCAGCTGATTTGATGTCCGTTCCTGGTATTGGCAAGAATTCCGCTGTGCTGTTGACGCTTATACCATCCCTGGCCAGGATTTATTTTAAAGATAAATGGGGCAAAAAGCCTCAACTAAATAGCACGGCCAAGGCGGGAGAGTATTTGGTTGCGCTGTTTTCTGGCAGGCTGTATGAGGCCTTCTATGTGGTGTGCCTGGATGCCCAAAACAGGGTCAATCACCCTTGCCTGGTTCATGAGGGGACAATTGACCAGGCGCCGGTATATCCCAGGTTGATTGTTGAGGCTGCACTGCGGCATCAGGCGCACAGCGTCATCCTGGCACATAATCATCCCGGTGGGTCGCTGGAGCCTTCGCAAGCGGACTTAAATGTTACGCGTAAGATAGCCGCTGCCCTTGAAACCATATCCATAAAGGTATTGGATCACATCATCGTGGCCGATGGCAAATACTTTAGCTTCGCTGACCACGGGCTTATATAGAGTTTAAATTTTTGGAGGAAGGCGGCGTTTAAGCTAGCTGTATTTGCCTGAACGGTTTTGTGCTCTAAACCTCTGACTGAAGGGCTAGTCTATGCGTTTTGCTGATAAAGTTGAGCAGACGTAAATTTGTGAAAAATATATTGAATTTAGAGGACAAATTTCAGCGTGGCAGATAGTTGCCAGGTTATAAATTTGGGGGAGGAGATAAAATGAATGTGCTTATCAAAAATGGCAGGATACTTACTATGGCTGGCAAAAACTACGATAGAGGGGATATATTGATTGAGGGGACCAAGATCAAGAAAGTAGCAGAACATATAGATCCGCCCGAAAACTTCGAGGTAATCGATGCGCAGGAAATGTGGGTCATGCCGGGAATCGTGGATGCCCACTGCCATATAGGAATGTGGGAGGATGGGATAGGATTTGAAGGTGCCGACGGGAACGAGATGACAGATCCCGTCACTCCGCATCTTAGAGCCATCGACGGCATAAACCCGGAAGATAACAGCTTTCGTGAGGCCAGAGAGCATGGGATTACTACTGTGGTTACCGGGCCGGGAAGCGCTAATGTCATAGGCGGACAGTTTGCGGCTCTCAAGACTTACGGGCGCAGGGTGGATGACATGGTCATCAAGGCGCCTCTGGCGCTGAAGGTAGCCTTTGGCGAGAATCCTAAACGGGTATACGGTGGGCAGCATAAAGCTCCTTCTACCAGAATGGCTACCGCCGCCATATTGCGGCAGGCATTGATTCAAGCGCAGGAATACAAGCGCAAACTGGAGCTGGGGCAGAAAAATCCTGATAAAATGCCAGATAGAGACCTTAAGATGGAGATACTGGTTAAGGTTTTGAACCGAGAGATACCGCTTAAGATCCATGCCCACCGAGCCGACGATATATTGACGGCCATAAGGATCGCCAAAGAGTTCAATGTGGATTTTACGCTGGATCACTGTACTGAAGGCCACAGGATAGTCGATTTCTTGCTGGAAGAGAAGGCAAAGGTCATTGTGGGGCCATTGCTTACAGAGCGCAGCAAGGTGGAGCTCAGAAACCTTACCTTTAAAGCGCCTGCTATTCTATCCAAAGCGGGGCTTAAAGTGGCCATTATGACCGATCACCCGGTAATCCCTATACAGTATCTGCCGGTTTGCGCTTCCATAGCTGTGCGGGAAGGGATGGATGAGATGGAGGCCTTGAAGGCCATAACCATATATCCTGCCCAGATAACCGGTTTGGATGACAGGGTGGGAAGCCTGGAGGAAGGCAAGGATGCCGACATGGTGATATTTGACGGCCATCCCCTGGATGTGCGTTCCAGGACGCAGTGGGTATTCATCGATGGCAATCTGGTGTTCAAGAGAGAGTAAGACAGGAAGCATAATAAGGCTGTTATGAATAAGGCTATTATGCCAGTATTGAACAATTAATTATATGGGGGGTATAAAGCAATGTTGAGGGTGGCGATGCTCAGCCGTTGGCATGTGCATGCAACTGGGTATGCCAATGAATTAAGGTCGTTGCCCGATGTGGTTATCACTGCGGTGTGGGATGAGGACCAAAGCAGGGGAAAACAATGGGCAGAGGAATTGGGGGTAGAATTTGTATCAGACCTTGATACCCTTCTTACAAGGGAGGATGTGGATGCGGTATGCGTAAATGCCCCCACAAACATGCACCCGGAAATTATGATCGCGGCTGCCAGGGCGGGAAAACACATCTTTACCGAAAAAGTCATGGCTATTACGACAAAAGAAGCTGAAAGCATTGCAAAGGCCGTAAAGGAATCGGGGGTCAAATTCTGTATATCATTTCCTCACAGGACGAGGCCTGCCAACCTTTTTGCCAAAAAAGTGGTAGATGAAAAGCTTCTGGGCGACATTACGCTGATGAGGGTGCGCAACGCCCATGATGGCGCTTCGAGTAATTGGTTGCCGCAGCATTTCTATGACCCCGTGCAATGTGGTGGAGGGGCAATGATCGATTTGGGTGCTCACCCCATGTATCTTTGCAGATGGATATTAGGGAAACCTTCGCGCATAACGTCCATGTTTAACAGCTTTACCGAT
This sequence comes from Caldicoprobacter algeriensis, assembly GCF_023838525.1. Taxonomy (GTDB): domain Bacteria; phylum Bacillota; class Clostridia; order Caldicoprobacterales; family Caldicoprobacteraceae; genus Caldicoprobacter; species Caldicoprobacter algeriensis. The sequence goes on along the minus strand of NZ_JAHUQD010000004.1, from coordinate 96,890 downwards.
AAGCCGGTAGAGGACAACGCGGTGTGCGTTATAGAATTCGAAAACGGTGCAATAGCTGTTGCTGAGACGAGTTTTGTGTCTAAGAGCAGTCCTTTTTCGTTGGAGCTTTACGGCACAAAAGGAAGCCTTTTTATAGGAGGGCCAGAAAACGGGGTTAAGGTTATATCCGATGATCTTACAGCCAAAATTTCGGGGTGGGTGTCGCCATTCAAGCTTCCCGAGCCTTTGCCCAGTCCTATACAGCAGTGGGTAAATGGCATCTTAAGGGGTTCAGAGATTCACTTCGGAGTCGAGGATGGGGTGCAGCTGACTGAACTTATGGAAGCGGCATATATATCGTATAGAGAGAAAAGAATGGTGGAATTTTCGGAGATTGAACACTTGGAATGATTGGCAAAACCGTGCCTTAAAAAGTGCTTGCGAAATACATTTTTATATACTATAATGATTATTAAAGTTGAATATATGCTGTGAAGTGGTCGACTATCTTCGGGGCAGGGTGAAATTCCCGACCGGCGGTAAAGCCCGCGAGTCCCTCGGCGAGGGATCGATCCGGTGAAACTCCGGAGCCGACAGTTACAGTCTGGATGGGAGAAGATAGTGTTGTTGTGCCTGCGCATACAAAAAGCTCCCGATGATAGTTTCGGGAGCTTTTTTAGTTTAAATTTAAATTACGGGAGGAGAATGGCTTATGATCAACACAAAATGTAACAGCGGTGCAAAGATAAATTTCAAAGTTCGAGATATCACCAAAATCTCATTGCTTTCAGCCATTGCCTTTTTGCTTATGGTGTTTGCCGAGTTTCCCCTGCCGCTTTTTCCATCGTTTCTCAAGCTTGATTTGAGCGATCTACCTGCCCTCGTAGGTGGGTTTGCCATGGGACCGGTGACAGGAATTATAATCGAGTTCATCAAAAACCTGCTTCACTTCTTTTTTAAGAGCGAGACCGGTGGTGTTGGCAACCTGGCCAACTTCATCGTGGGAATTGGATTTGTGGTTCCGGCCGCTGTGGTGTATTCGACGAATAAGACCAAAAAGGGAGCAGTCATAGGTATGGCAGTGGGGACCGTGACCATGACCCTGCTGGCTTCACTGGCCAACTACTATGTGTTAATCCCCCTCTATGCAAAGGTGTATTCCATGGACGCCATATTGAACATGATGTCACAGGCGAATAAGGCAATAGTTGACTTAAAGACGTATATAGTGTACGCTGTTATACCCTTTAATGTCCTAAAGGCCGTGGTGGTATCCATAATTACCCTGTTCATATATAAAAAAGTATCGCCAATTCTTCACAGGTAGGCCTGCCATAAACGTAATGATCCCTCGTCTCTATGAAGCGGGGGATTATTTTTTGTTTTGGCCTGTTCTTGTTATGCAGCCCTTTTAAGGTTATAATATAAAGACATGATAATATTTTTGCAAGGAATGGTGTCTTATGGCAGTGTTTGTAACGCATTCAGAGCAGGAAACGATGGAACTTGGCATAAAGATGGGCAAGCTGCTTGAAGCAGGGGATATTGTGCTTTTGTACGGGGATTTGGGAGCCGGCAAGACCGTGCTGACCAGAGGGCTTGTTCAGGGACTGGGTGCCAAGGATGTGGTAACCAGCCCCACTTATACCCTGATGCACAGGTATGAGGGCAGGGTGCCTGTTTTTCACTTTGACCTGTACCGGTTGTGCGGGCCGGATGAGGTTCTGGACCTGGGATATGAGGAGTTTTTTTACGGCGATGGCGTGTCCATAGTGGAATGGCCTGAGCGCCTGGAATACCTTTGTCCAGAGGAGTACGTGAGGGTGAGGATAGAAGTTGCTGGAGATGGTAAAAAAAGGAGGATAACGGTGGATGCGGTGGGAGGCCGATACTCGAGGTTTGAAAAGGAGCTGAAAAACATATGAAGGTGCTGGCGGTGGAGACTTCTTCTGCTGTGATTTCGGTGGCCGTAGTGGATGAGCAGAGGTTGCTGGCAGAATACATATTGAATCAGGAGCGAAACCATTCCCAAAAATTGATGCCGGCAGTGGAACAGGTTTTAGAGGACGCTTCACTGGTGCTCGGAGAGATAGACGTCTTTGCGGTGGCGTACGGCCCCGGCTCCTTTACAGGGCTGCGCATTGGGGTGGCCACCGTCAAAGGGTTGGCCCAAGCATTAAAGAAACCGGTGGTGGGGGTTCCAACCCTTGATGGGTTGGCGTTTAATTTGACCTGCGCTCAGGGGCTGATTTGTCCCATAATGGATGCCAGGCGTGCACAAGTTTATACATCGGTGTACAGATGGAGTAGAGGTGGGCTGGAACGCCTGGAAGAGTATTTGGCTGTATCTGTTGAAAAATTGATAGAGGTACTCAACAGGTGGGATGAGCCTGTCCACTTTTGCGGCGATGGGATATTTGCTTACAGAAGCGTTATAGAGGAGAGAATGGGTAGCCGGGCGGTGTTTGCGCCCCCCACCCATGCTCTGCAGAGGGCTTCCTCCATCGCATGGCTGGCTCTTGAAAGGGCGCTGGCAGGGGATACACAAAACTACTGGGAGCTGCAGCCGTTTTACCTGCGCAAATCGCAGGCCGAGCAGAGGTTTGAAAAGCGCAGTAAGGAGGCCGGTTGCTAGTGGAGTATATCATTCGCCTAATTACATCTGATGATATCGATGCGGTATGGGATATAGAGAAGATGTGCTTTTCGGTTCCATGGTCCAGGCAATCCTTCGTGCTCGAGGTGGAAAAAAATAGATGTGCCAGGTATGTGGTGGCTGAACATTCGGGGACTGTGGTCGGGTACGGCGGGATGTGGCTCATTGTTGACGAAGCCCATATAACCAACATAGCGGTGCATCCCCTTTTTCGAAGGAAGGGAATAGGCGAGGCCATCCTTAAGGCTTTGATGACGGAAGCCCATCGAATGGGGATAGACAGGATGACGTTGGAGGTCAGGGCTTCCAATATAGCCGCTCAAAGCCTGTATAAAAAGCTGGGATTTGTTGAGGTGGGCGTGCGAAAGGGATATTACAGCGATAAAAACGAGGATGCCATCATAATGTGGAATTTTAGCATAAGCCGTACGCTGGGTTTGATACAGGGGGAATAGGCGATGATGAATGAGTTGAGCAAATCGAGGACAGTGATATTTTTCGTCTCTTTGGCGGTGATATTTTTACTGGCCTTTATACTTCTGCTTACCTGCATAGAGATTTCTGCCTTTGACCTTGATTTTTACAGCGCCGAGTATGAGAAGCTGAAGCGCCCTGAGGCCATCGGTATCTCCGAGCAGGAGCTCATGGAGGTCACTCAAGCCCTTTTGGATTATATACGAGGCAAAAGGCCCGATTTGAATATAAGAGCCGTCATCAACGGACAGGAAAGGCATGTTTTTAATGAACGAGAGATAGCCCATATGATCGATGTCAGGGAATTGTTCATGAAGGGATATCAATTGCGGAGAGTTTTAATCATTGGATTTATTTTTTTTCTGATTATACTTTATATATTGATCAAAAAAGCAGATATGATAAGATGGCTGTTTAAAGCCTATTTGCTTTTACTTATGTTTTTAGTTTTGATAGGTGGAGCTTTGCTGGTATTGATAAATGAAGATTTTACGCCTTACTGGAATTATTTCCATTATATTTTCTTTGATAACGACCTTTGGCTGCTTAATCCGCAGACTGACATTCTTATACAGATAGTGCCGGAACAATTTTTCTATGACATTGTTATCAGAATAATAACGCATTTTATTTTAGGGATGCTGGCTGTGGGTGTCTTACTTGGTGGCATTTGTGTATGGTTGGAAAGGTTAAAATGGAAGCAGGGATAGGGCTAAGTTCATGTCCTATCCCTTGGTCGTATAAGTAGGGAATTCATCCCTTTTTGTAGGGAGGGCTTGTTTGATAGTGGTTTTAGGGATTATTAACCTTCATTGCTGAAAATCTTAAAACCCCCGCAGAAGCAAAATAGAATGATTAGTATAATGATTAAGAAGAGTGAGTCATCATCGTGGAAGAATTTCCCCCCGTCGCTAAAGATCAATAACAGTAAAATAAGTAGAAGTATATTGTTATCGCCGCCAAAGAAACTTAAGAGATTGGCCACCTATCATCACTCCTTTTATTAACTTCAATATCATGTTATGTATGATTCGTTAGAGTGTTACATTAATTTAGAATAAAAAACGGAAGTTTTAATTTTTAAGGAGGATACGATTATGTCGTATTTTGATGATATGAGAAAAAGGGTTGAAGTATTAAAACATAAAGATGAGATTATCATTCTAGCCATAGAGACTTCCTGCGATGAGACCTCGGCAGCGGTTGTAAAAAACGGCCGTACCGTGCTTAGTAACAAGATTTCATCCCAGATTGAACTCCACAGGCGATATGGGGGCGTGGTGCCCGAGATAGCGTCGCGAAAACACGTGGAAATGATAAGCCCCATAATTGACGAAGCGCTGGAGGAAGCGGGGATAGGGTTTGAGCAGCTGGATTGCATTGCCGTCACATTCGGGCCGGGCCTGGTAGGAGCCTTGCTGGTGGGGATGTCCGTTGCCAAAGCGCTGGCCTACGCCCTTCGCCTACCTCTTGTGGGAGTGGACCACATCGAGGGGCACATAAGCGCAAATTATATTGCGCATCCCGAACTTGAGCCGCCTTTCCTTTGCCTGGTGGTGTCGGGGGGGCATACGCACCTGGTGTGGGTTAAGGATTACGGGGAGTACAGCCTTATAGGGCAAACCCGTGATGATGCGGCAGGAGAGGCTTACGATAAGGTGGCAAGGGCTTTGGGATTGAGTTATCCCGGCGGGCCGGCCATTGATTCTATAGCAAAGCAGGGAAACCCAGAGGCGGTGCAGTTTCCGCGGGCCTACATGGAGGAGGACAATTTCGATTTTAGCTTCAGCGGGCTTAAGACGGCAGTGCTCAACTATCTCAATAGCCTGGAGCAGCGCAACGAAAGCTACAGCATTGTCGATATCGCAGCCAGCTTTCAGCAGGCCGTGGTGGATGTTTTGGTGGACAAGACCATCAAAGCTGCTCAAAAAATAGGGGTGACCAGGATAGCCCTGGCGGGTGGCGTGGCTGCCAATTCTTCATTGAGGGAGTGTATGAAGCAGAAAGCCGAGGAATGTGGCTTTGAACTTTATTATCCTTCACCGGTGCTGTGTACCGATAACGCCGCTATGATAGCCTGCGCGGCTTATTACAGCCTCATGAAGGGGAAAATACATGACCTATTGCTGACTGTGGAGCCCAGCTTTTCTAACATTGTGAGCAGCCGTACCCAATGTGGATAATGTGGCCAAGAAGTGTGTGGATAATGTGAACATCCTGTGGAAACGGCTAAAACAGGTGGACAAGGGCTGTTGATAACTCTGTGGATAATGTGAATATTTCAGAAAAATCATTATATTCTTTATTGTCGATATTTTGATTTTTAGCGTGAAAGGATTTGCAGCTACTTAAATACAAAGGTGTGTAATATGTCATGGATTCAAAGCTTTGATCACAAATTCAGCTATTTTGAAAATTTGAGCAGAATAATTGTATGGGCGCGTGGGAAACTAAAAAAGATGGATAGGAATAAATTAATTTTAGGAAAATAGGAGGTAGAATTATGGAGCTGCGGGATATAATGACTACACGGGTTGCGGTTGTGGGGCCGGACAATACGGTAATGGATGCCTGTAAGCTTATGCAGATTCATAATGTAGGTGCTCTTCCTGTTTGCCAGCATGATGGCAAGGTTGTGGGCATTTTGACAGATAGGGACATTGTGGTTAGAAATATTGCCAGCGGTGGAGATCCAAAGACCACTCCGGTAAGGACAGTGATGACCAGGGAGGTCATTTATGCAAGTCCCTCTATGGAAGTGGAAGAGGCAGCAGAGTTGATGGCCCAGCACAAGATTCGAAGGCTGCCGGTTGTGCAAAACGATAAGCTGGTGGGCATGGTTTCAATAGGAGATCTTGCCACCAGATACCGTCTTGTAGAAAAAGCTGGCGAGGCCCTAAGCGAGATCTCTGAACCTTCCAGGCCAGTAAATATAATGCAATAAAGAGAGAGCCGTTTATTTTTAATGGTCCCGTGGAATACTAAGGGTAGACGGGAGGTGAAATTAGATGATACAGCAATTCCAGAACCGCAACAACAATACTGGTACCAGCAGAAACAAAAAACTGGTTCCTGAAGCCAAGCAGGCTTTGGACCAGATGAAGTTCGAAATAGCCGGTCAGTTGGGCATAAATCTCCAACAGGGTTACAATGGCAACATTTCGGCCAAAGATGCAGGCAGAATCGGCGGTAATATGGTAAAGAAGATGATTGAGCAGCAGCAGAGACAGATGGCCGGTCAACAATAACGAGCCATAAATTAGGAAGCAGGGCAAGCTCTTTGCCCTGCTTTTTGTGTGTGTATTATCTCTGTGCTGCTTTTTCTCTTTCGCGGAAAAGAAAGCTTATGCAATACGCCCCTGCAACGCCTACTATGGTGTATACGATTCTGCTGAGCAAAGCGTCGCGCCCACCAAATAGGGTTGCCACCAGATCGAACCGGAAGAGACCTATAAGTCCCCAGTTCAGGGCCCCTATTATGACCAGGATAAGGGCTAAGCGATCCATTACATCAACTCCTTTGGCATCGAAATCTCTTCCTTAGTATTCCCCGAAAGTCGGAATTATAAAACTATTTTTTCCTCTCTATTTATGCTCTTTATTTTGGAAAATATATACTGGACCTTCATGTTCTCGGATTTAGTCAGCGTAGCAAAGTCGCCTATAAGTATAAGCCGCTTTTTTGCACGGGATAGTGCGACATTTATCCTGCGGTAATCTCTCAAAAATCCGGTACGTGTATATGTACCCGGTCTGCTGTAATTGCTCCTGACCCAGTTGATTATGATGTTTTCCTGTTCGCGGCCCTGAAAGGAGTCGATGGTGTAAATGTTGTGCTCAATGAAATCCTCCAGCGAGCAGTTAAAGTTAGAAAAATACTTTGAATTTGCTTTAAATACCTCCTTCAGCTTTTGGGTTTGGGCCTTATAGGGCGTAATGATGCATATGTCCTCCAACCTTTCCCCGGATTTTAGCAGGTCCAGCACTTTTTTGACCGATAGCATGGCCTCGCTTATGTTGTAATAAGTTGAGTTTTCTTCAGTTTCAGCCCGGGTTTGAGGATCCAAAAACTCAGAGGTATCGATGATTTCTATGGGGTTGTCGGGGAATAGCTGGTCTCTTTTCTGCTGGGGTATTTTGTAATACAGCGAGTCGGTATTGGGATAGAGCTTTCCATCGTATATCAGCTCCGAGATAAAGGACACCATTTTTGGGTTTTCGGTCCGGTAGTTTATGTCGAGAAATACCGAGTTAAACCTCTTTTTGTCGGTTATAAGCTTTTCAAAAAGGCTTTTCTGCAGCTCCTCGCTGGTATGAAGATCCATATGGGGATCGTACTCCAGCAGAACTTCGTTTTGGATAGGGAAGGGAGGTATTTGCATATGGTCTCCAATTATTATGCCCTTGCCTGCAAATCCCAGGCTGAACAGCGTCTCAGGTACATCCATCTGCGAAGCCTCATCTATAATCACTATATCGTAATTTTCAGGTTCCATATTTCTGTCCAAATAAAAGCCCAAAGGAGTACCCAATACAATCTTGTTGGTGCCCTTGAGCCTGGCCATATAAGCAGGGTTGGAAGTTGAGACGGTGGGGGCATACGGCAGGGTGGATTTGAACTCTATGTTGTTTCCGGTTCGCAAGACCCGCACTTTGTCCTCTATCAACTTTTCAAGTATGTTATCCACGGCCACGTTGGTCTTGGCCAGTATGAGCACGTTTTTGCCGGCGTAGTAATACTGCAAAGCGATCTCCTTTATCAGTGTGGTCTTGCCGGTACCTGGTGGCCCCTGCACTATTTCAAGCACGTGGTTGACGCCGTCCAAAGCGCACGCTAGAGCCACCGCCTGTTTTTGGGCCTGATTGGCCAGCAGGTTTTTGTTGTGATAGGCGTGGTCGGGAAGCATGTCTATATCTTCAAATGACAGGGGCGCTTCCTTCTTAAGCCCCAGCACCACCGCCATAAGGGGAGATAGGGTATCATCCTCTATCTGACGCGTTAAATTTTCAAGGTAGTTCAATAGTATGGCGTCATTGGAGCTTCTGGTGAACGTCCTGATTTGTGCTACTTCCTCTTCGGTGATGGGCTCTAAAGGCTTTAGCTCTATGATGTAGCCCTCGTTGGTCTTGTGCTCACGGCATTCAACCACCTCGAACTCGTATCCAGTATTTGAGGTGAGGACCTCGCCGGGGAAAAGTGCTGTTTCTATTTGGAATATGAACGAGTCCCCAAATTCAACCAGGAAGATACACTTCATGTCGTGAAATTTCCTTATTTTTATATCCAGGATCCTCTTGTAGACGTTCAGCTCCTCAATGACGGTTTTTTTGTCTTTAAGCTGTACCAGCTCGGGTTTTGCAAAGTTTATCTTGTTGACCGGTTCCTCTGTAGGCCCTTCGATGCCTGCCAGTTTGTAAAGATCGGATTTCAGCAGCCTGTAGTCCCCTTTTCGAGGTTTTCTGAGGCCCAGCCAGTCCCTGGGTACGGCCTTCAATATCTCATAAAGAAAATCCAGGTATTGCTTTCGGTTCATGGGTGCCAGCACGGTGACCAGTCCTTTTTTGTATATCCCGGCCTTTTTGGCATTTTTAATAAAGGTGTGTTTCCTGCAAAGGCTTTTAAGGTCAAACCTCTTTAAGTATTCGTTGACCACCGCCTTTATGTTGGCCAGGCTATCAAAATACTTTCGGTGGGACATGTTATCGGTGGTAGCTAGCCTTCCGGTCTTGGGGTTGATGTCAATCCTTGGTATATTCAGGGTATTGAATATAAACTCGGTGACCTGCTGCTCAGGGTCATTGAGCTTGGCGGCATAGTGGTAATATAGGCCACTCAATGTTTTGTTGTTTAGAAACTTGAGCTCCACCGAGTCAAACTCCTTTGTGCCCATGAGCCGGGGATGAAATACCTGCATTTCAATGGCTGCCCGCATCACTATTTCCCTCTGTACCCTTAAGGGAACGCTTTCCCATCTGCACATATTGCAGTTGGCTATCATGTTGATCCACTCGTTTACTGTTAACTTTTCTACCCCCAGCGAATCGCATATATACTGTACAACCGGGGTTTCGTCGGAAGGCGCCCTCAAGCTGTAATATGAATAAAGCCCTGACAGCGTCTTGCCGTTCAGGCACTCAAATTTTGTGAGACAAAAGTCCCTGTAGCCCATAAGCCGAGGGTTTTTAAGTCCAAGTTCCTGCGCACATCTGTACAGTATTTCCCTGGCGATTTCCTTTGGGACCGATTCCCATGTAACTTTGGAGTTTGGCTCACCGATCTGGGATACCCACTCTTGGATGTTCAGCGGCGGAATATTCAGGTCATCGCACATAAAGGTTATAGTGTCTTTCCCGCTGTTGAAAGCGAGAATGCTGTAGTAGGTGTACAGGCTGGTCAAGGTTTTGTTGTTCAAAAACGAGGTAGGCTTGGAAAAATCTTCAGCCTTCAGCATCCGTGGATTGGATTTGCCTTCCTCCCTGGCTTTCATAAACAGTATCTCTGCCAGGTAGGGCTTGGGCACCGCTTCCCATTTGAAGTTCTTTTGATGGGAGATAAAGTTCAGCCATTCTTCGAAGGTCAGCTCGGGCACTCCGTAGACGTCGCATATGAAATCGATGCTGCGCATACCGCCCCTGTTTAAGCCGAAAAATCTGGAGGCAAAGCTGTACAGCGACATGCCGTTTAGGAAGTCTAGACCCACCTTCAAATCATCAGACGACATCATCCGGGGATTGGAGTAGCCGAGTTTTCGTGCCGCCTTAAACAGCAAATCCCTTATTACTTTGTGGGGGATGACGTCCCAGAACACGCTTATTGACTGGTCAGTGATGTAGGTTATCCAGTCCTGCTCGGTGATCTCGATGTCCAGCATGTCGCACATGTTTTTTATAACGCTGCCCCTTATATCCTGCGAGATGCTCTTGAAGTAGTTATAAAACCCGGTGAGGGTTTTGCCGTTTAAAAACTTGAACTTGTGTGAAAAATCATCGTTTTTGATGTAAATGGGATGGGGATACCCCAGCTCCTGGCAGGCCATAAGCAATATTTTCCTCTTTGCCTCTTTCGGGATGTTGCCCCAGGAGAAGATGTTGTGCGTGCTGATATAACGAATCCATTCGTCCTCGGATACCGGCGGAATGCCCAGCTGGTCACATATGTTAGTGATGACATGAATGCCCTCTTTTCTGGGTACTCTGTTTTTATAATATGAATACAAGCCGTTTAATGGCTGATTGTCCAAAAATTTAAATTTATGCTTTTCTAGGTCCTTTGAAGCGATGAAACGGGGACTGGGCAGATTGAGCTCCTGCGCTACCATGTAGAGGATTTGCCGGTGTACCTCGTCGCTTACATTGTTCCACAAAAACGCACGGGGACGCACCGACCTGTTTTTCCGCTTTAATATGGACAATACCTCTTCCAGGTCATCTAATATTTCTCTTTCCTGGTAATTCAACACTTGCACTGCCACAGCTCTCCTTTCAGCCAACACCAATAGTAGTATCATATCTTGGAAATATTTCATTGTTGTTTATTATATGTGTTACAAACTATATGATATAATTATACACTTTTTGCTGAATTTTCGTATATTGCAAGATTTGATAAAAATAAGCGAAATTTTTGTGTAATTTGTACTGATTGAGCTTTTTTGGTTATAATCTGTACTGCACTTGACAAACTAAAAGACGAGGCATATAATGGTAAAGCAAATGCAAACTATTTGCAATTAGTTCTTAGAGAGTATAGGGGCTACGAAGGAATTTGAAACTGGGGAGGGCTTTCCATGAGCCATATTCATTTGCCCGACGGAGTAGTTCCCGCCATCTGGTGGGCAGTAGGGTACCTGATTAGCCTGATTGTGGTGTTTGCCGTGTTGAAAAGGGTGGACGCGGAGAAGGTGCGGGGCAGAATACCTGAGATGGCCATGATGGCGGCGGTTATGTTGATCACCATGTCGGTACCTCTGGGGTTTATACCTTTTCATATGAACTTTGCTGCCCTGGCTGGCATGCTAGTAGGACCAGGCCTGGGGTTTGTGGTAGTTTTTGTGGTCAATTTTATCCTGGCCCTTTTGGGACATGGGGGCATCTCGGTTGTGGGATTAAATACCTTGATTATAGGGATTGAAGCGCTTGCTGGTGGCGCTGCTTTTAGACTGCTGAGGGGTAAATTTGGTGCCGTACCTTCAGCCATCGTATCGACGGCAGTGGCCCTCTTGTTGTCTACTGCGCTTATGATTTTGTTTTTGAGCTCAATCGGAGTGGTAAATATACAGTCAGGGGAAGGCGTTTTACATGGAGAGAACCATGCCGAGGATGGTACTGGCGGGCAGGAGGAGGGACTGCATCGGGAGGATACGGCGTACCGTTTTGGAGGGATAGCCTTAGCGGGATGGGCTGCTGTGCTGGCTGTGCTGTTTTTAGGCATTATATTAGAAAGCGTAGTAACTGCTTTGGTCATAAGATTTTTTATGAAGGTACGGCCGGATATAGTAAACCATGCGTCCGATAAGGATAGGTAGGGGAGGGATCAGGAGTGCATTTGGCGGCAATAGATCAGATGGCCAGCAGCGGCGCTAGCTTATTTCACCGTGCAGGCGTGCCCTCCAAGCTGTTGATGACGCTGTGCCTGCTGGGGGCGGTCATTGGCAGCGGCGATGTCCTTGCGCTGGGATTACTGATAGTGATTCTGTTGATTTTGCATCTGATAGCCAGGGTGCAATTTAAGGAGCTAGTGCACCTGCTATTTTATCCGTTTTTTTTCAGCCTGCTTTTTGCTCTGCTGAAGTTTCAGGAGTCGTGGGCATCCGGGCTTTTGGTAATATTCAAAGGTACGGGGGCTGCCCTTGTGACCCTGTTTTTGCTGGCCACCACGCCTTGGGTGGAGGTCTTTGCCTTTTTATCGGCGTATTTGCCCGGCCTGCTGGTGGATATATTTTTATTTACATACCGTTCTTTTTTTATTTTGATTGACCAAGTGGACAGCCTGCTGCGCAGCATAAAGATAAGGGGTGGGTACCACCCTTTTAACGTGATCGTGAACGTTAAAAATATGGCAGCGGCAGTTGGATTGATTCTGTTGCATTCATTTGAGATTAGCCAAAGAATGTACAAAATATACCTGCTCAGAGGATATGACGGCGGCATTCCAATAGTGCGAAGATGGTGGAAACTGGGCTACCCTGACGGGGTGGTTATCGTTCTTTCTGCATTTATCGTGATTGGGATGGTGATAGCGTGGAGGCTCTTGTAGAAGTAAGATGCATAAAGCATATATATCCAGATAACACGCAGGTGACATTGTGCGGGCTGGACTTTGTGGTGCATTCGGGCGAGAGGGTGGTCATCTTGGGGCCCAACGGTGCCGGCAAGACCACATTGCTTTCACATATATTGGGGCTGCTCGCACCGGTTGAGGGCTCGGTAAAGGTGATGGGGCTGCAGCCGCATAAGCATTTCCGACAGGTGCGGCGGAACATCGGCATGGTTTTCCAAAACGTCGATGAGCAGATAATAGGGCCAACGGTGTACGATGACATTGCCTTCACGCCCAGGAATGAGAGGCTGAGCAGGGAAGAGGTAGAAAGGCGCGTGATGGCGGTCGCAACGAGGATCGGGATCCAGGATATACTGCACAAGATACCCCATTACCTGAGTGGTGGACAGAAGAAAAAGGTGGCCCTGGCAGGCGCTATAGCCATGTCGCCAAAACTTTTGATACTCGATGAACCGTTTGACGGTTTGGCCCCTGCTTCCAAAAGGGAGATGATGGACCTGCTGAATCAGCTGAACCGGGAAAATGGCACCACGCTGATCGTTACCACTCACGATGTAAACCTGGTGCCCTATATAGCCGATACGGTGTACGTGCTATACGATGGCAAGATAGTCACAAAGGGAAGTCCTTATGAGGTGTTTATCCAGAGGGATGTATTGGAGGCGGCACACCTTGAACCGCCTATCCTGGTTGACATATTTACGCACCTTAAAGAAAAGGGCTATAATATAACAGTACCTACCACTCCGGAACAGGCCAAAGAGCAGCTTGATACGCTGTTAAAGAGCGTTAGATAAAAATGGGTGGGGTGAGTTTTTTGGAGTTTACAGCTAACCTTCTGGATTTTGCCGAGATGCTTGCCTGCGCCGTTGACCTCATGGAGAGGGGTTCACATCACCATGGGCAGAGGGTGGCATATATCGCCTTCCGGCTGTTTGAAAAGGTAAAGCCGGGTCATGACCCCACTGACCTTGTAATCGCGTCATACCTGCACGACATAGGCATTGAGTCTTTCAGGGTGAAGGAAAAGGCGAGGGAATTCCGCTTGGATAGAGAAATTTTATGGTCCCATTGCCGTGATGGCGCTGAGCTGGTTGAAACGGTAAACCTACTTAAAGGCATCAAACCTTTCATTCTTTATCACCACACCGACTATTCTGAGACACAAAGCAATTTGGTAGATGTCCCTTTGGAGGCTCAAATCATCCATTTGGCCGACAGAATCGAGGTGCTGATCAAGCCTGGCAGGCTCGTGTTGGAACAGGTGGATGACATCGTGAATACAATCTTGAGCTATAAAGGTTCTATGTTTAATCCCGGACTGGTCGAGGCTTTTACCGATCTAGCTGTAAAGGAGTCGTTTTGGCTGGATATCGTGAATGAATATCAACCGGTGGTGGAGCACATCAGCTTTCCCTCAATGGATATTAAGATGAATGCCAACGATATACGGCAGTTTTCTCATCTTTGTGCAAGGATTGTAGATAGAAAGAGCCCCTTTACGGCACAGCATTCCCAACGCATAGCGTCAATAGCCGTAAGATTGGCTGAGTTTTGCGGCATGAGGGGACAAGACCTGTTTTTTATGGAAATAGCAGGTCTGCTGCATGATTTGGGCAAGCTGGCTGTACCCGATACCATACTGCACAAGCAGGGAAGGTTGACCGAAGGCGAGTACCGAGTAATCAAACAGCACTCATATTATACTTATTGCCTGATTAACCGGCTGAATGTGATGGACAAGGTGCGGGACTGGGCTGCCTTTCATCATGAGCGTCTGGACGGAAGCGGTTATCCTTTTCACCTTACTGCTGGTGAACTGGACCTGGGGGCCAGGGTAATGGCTGTAGCTGATATGGTGGGAGCCATAACTGAAGATAGGCCGTACAGGGCGGGTTACGGTGAGAAGGAGACCATGGATATAATGTGGGAGCAGGTAAAAAATAACCGGATAGATGGCGATGTGGTGAGTGTTTTGGGCAAGCACTTTGCCGAGATCATCTGTATATAGCCATAGTTGCAAGAGGATTAGAGGTTATTTGAGTTTTTGGATGAGCAGAAATCTGAATTCAGAAATTGTATTCAAGTGCTCGATGTGATAACATATATGTGTGATGTGGGCTGATTTGGTTATTCTTAAAATTGGCTTATGTGAGTAAAGTTGCAGCTATAATTTGAAAGGGAACGGGTTTATGTAAACTTTAGCCTGTAGTGATAGCTTGTAGTGATGGGAGGAGTATGCGGTGTGCGGTATTGTAGGGTATATAGGAGACAAACAGGCTTTGCCTATTTTACTTGAAGGATTAAAGAGATTGGAATACAGAGGTTATGACTCGGCTGGAGTGGCGGTCCATAACGGCCATTGTATAAATATCAGCAAGGCAAAGGGAAGGCTGACGGTACTGGAGCAAAGGATAGACCCCAACCAGCTTCAGGGGACGCTGGGAATAGGCCATACCAGATGGGCTACCCATGGCGAACCTTCCGATATCAACTCACATCCCCATACCAATCAGTCCGGGGAGATCGCAATAGTCCACAACGGCATCATAGAGAATTACATGAAGCTTAAAGATTGGCTTCAGAAGGAAGGATATGTCTTTGTATCGGAAACCGATACTGAAGTGGTTGCACATCTCATCAATTATTATTACCGTGGAGACCTTGTAGAGGCGGTTAGAAATACGCTGGACAAGATAGAGGGCTCTTATGCACTGGGCGTTATTGCTAAGGATCATCCCGATTGTATGGTGGTTGCGCGCAAGGACAGCCCGCTGGTGATAGGCCTGGGGGATGGTGAAAACTATATAGCTTCGGATATACCAGCTATATTGAAGTATACCAGAAGGGTGTACCTGCTGGAAGACAGGGAGATAGCTTTAGTCCGCAGGGATGCAGTAGAAATCATAGATCAGTATGGTAAAAAGGTACAAAAGGAAGTGTTTGAAGTCACATGGGATGTGGAGTCGGCTGAAAAAGGCGGATACCAGCATTTTATGATAAAGGAGATACATGAGGAACCAAAGGCATTAAGGGATACAATGACTTCTCGTATTGTAGATGGGAAGGTTAACTTAAGCGACTTGAACATCACGAGAGAGCAGCTTGAAAAGGCCGGTAAGATTATAATCATCGCCTGTGGAACGGCATATCACGCGGGTGTTGTGGGCAAGTATGTAATTGAGAAGCTGGCAAGGATACCGGTGGACGTTGAAATCGCTTCGGAGTTCAGATACAAGTATCCATTGATAAATGAGGATAACATAGTGATCATCATAAGCCAGTCGGGTGAGACGGCCGATACTCTGGCTGCCATGAGGATGTGCAAAAAGGTGGGTGCCAAGGTTATAGCTATCACCAACGTGGTGGGAAGCACGGTGTCCAGGGAGGCTGACCATGTGGTGTATACTTGGGCGGGGCCAGAGATTGCCGTGGCTTCCACAAAGGCATATACCACTCAGCTTTTATGCATGTATATGATGGCGCTGGATTTTGCCGATAAGATGGGGAGAATATCAGCAGATGAATACCAGCGGATAATTGAGGAGATAAAGAGATTGCCAGGGCTGGCTCAGGAGATACTCGATGATAAAGAGATTATTCAGAGATGCGCGGATGAGACATTCAACGCCAGCAGCATATTCTATATGGGCAGGGGACTGGACTATGCTGTGGCCATGGAAGGTTCCCTCAAGCTGAAGGAAATCTCGTATATCCATTCAGAAGCCTACGCTGCAGGGGAATTGAAGCACGGTACTATAGCGTTAATAGAAGAAGGTACGCCTGTGGTTGCCCTGGCCACCCAAAAGGGATTGTTTGAAAAGACATTGAGCAATATAAAGGAAGTGAAGGCGAGGGGTGCGTTTGTCATAGCCGTGGCCATGGAAGGCGATACCGAGATAGAAAAGGAAGCAGATAGGGTAATATATATACCCAGGGTATATGATATTCTGGCGCCTGTTTTGGTGGTCATACCACTTCAACTGTATGCGTACTATGTGGCTGTGGCCAAAGGCTGTGACGTGGATAAGCCCAGGAACCTTGCCAAGAGCGTCACGGTTGAGTAGATGCTAAAAAAGTGATTCCGTTTGTGTATAATTCAAATAAAGTTGACTCCATTAAAATAAAGTTCGCTCTATAAAAATAAAGTTCATTCCAAAATCCCGTAGCAGATGCAGGAGAAATCTTCATTTGCTGCGGGGTTTGTTTTTTGGAAGGAAGGGTTAAGGGGAAAGTAATAAGGCTAAAGGTATTAATTTTAAAGGGATTGAAAACGATATATTGATTGAAATAAGACTGAAAAAAGACAATAGAAAATGCAACCTTATACCTTTTTCCTTTCACCTTACCCCTATTCGAAACCAACTTTATTTTAAAAATCCTTACAAGAAATAAGGAATAAATGTTATTAAATCCCACATTTCGCATGTTAAAAAATGGGATTTATCTTTTTCGTGTAAATGTCAGGACTAAATCCCAACCATTCTAGCATCTTCAATATCTTTGGTGAAGTATCATTTGGCAAATACAGATCACCATTGAAATATATAACCAATACTGTCTCCAATACCTCAAGTATAGTCCTAACCGATGGTCGAGTCGATTTTTGACCATTAGGCTGAATATAATATTCTCCCCTCTCCCTCAATGCCTTCCTTACTCTGTACTCTAAATAACTCGCTATCAGTAAAACAAGTATAAATACATATCCCAGCGCTTCTACTTGCTCAGGTTTCTTCAAATATACTGGCCCTAAGTACACTGGACTTTTTAAAAACTTAAATGCCTGCTCTATTGAACTTTGCCCTTTATATTCCGCCAGTATCCTCCTTCCAGGATATTTCTCTCTATCCATAACTGAAGTAATAAGAACAAATGTCGATTCCATAAATAAGTCTTTTTCACATGCCATATCATCCCTCTCTCCTATAGTATGCTTTACGTAGTAGCTTACCGTCTCATCGTAACTGTCTTCCGTACCAGGCCTCCCTCTTCTACTATACCTCCGACTAACCTCCTCTTCTATATGGGCTTCTACATTGTAATGCATTGACTTAACTTTCTCTATAAAAGCTTTACTTTCTCGCATTGCATCTTCAACACATGCAAATGCTCTCTTGCCTATACTCTTAGCCTCTTTCTCAAGCTCCCTCTTCTCTTTCTCCCACCGCTTCTGCAATGTCTTTATCTTCTGCTCCCTCAACGAATTTGTATGTACTAATACAAATCGATATGGCTTCCCATCTATAGTTTCCACAAATTCATAAATCCTGTATTCTGCTGCATCTTTACGTGAAGACTCACTTAATGTTCCTACTTCTTCCCAATTTACTCCCTGCCATGCCTTCTCTTTCCACTCCGAAACACATGAAAAATTCTCTGGTAAACGTGATATAAACTTTATTCCCTCTAACTGCCTTAGCGATTCATATGAAGATACAGTCGCTGAATCCCCCACAAATATAATATCTCTATATTGTTGCCCCTCAAAAAATACCTTCATCTCCTTTATCGCCTCTGGGTTCCATTCACGGTCTGATTTGTTGCCAGATAAAAGCTGACCCATTACAGGAAGTCCACTCTGCTGTACTGCTGCCCCTATCTTGAATTGCTTAAGGTCAGGCCTATTATCTTTGCTGTAACCATAGCAGATTATAAAGTCGTCTTCCTCATCCCCTTCATACAACCCTTCTACAGAAATAGATGTTGTATCCAAATATAGGCTCTCTATAGTCAAATTATGAGCCTTTAACATGTTAAGACATATACGACTGACAAGCTCTTTCATGTTTACTGTATGCAGTTTGTCTAAAGCACGAGCAAATGCATCGTCGTTTAATTGTTCTACTGTGATACCGCTACCCTCTAACATGAATTCAAGTTTTTGTTTCCTCCAGTATTCTTCAATTTTCCATAAAGGCTGTCTCCTATGCATTATGGTTACTATCAATACTTCTATTAAGAATCCTGGCGAAACCTTGGAATTATCGACTTTCCATTCTACCATATCATTGACAGTTTCTGCTATTTTTGCAATACGGCACATCTCAAACAATACTGGTATGCTGGAGGCATTGTATGCCACAATATTCTTAACATCATTTATATCCATTCACAATCACCCCTGCATCTTTCTACAGGGGATATATATTCGACAAAAAATTCAAAAATCCTTTTGGTAATATATGTAATTAAATTGCCTATTTTTTACATGCGGAGACTCGGTTAAATGCAACACTTTTTGATAAAAAGTATGATCTTTACATCTCATGACCAATAAGTCATAATAATCTTGAGGTGATATCGATGCCAAAGCAGACATTTTTCAATCTTCCAGATGAAAAAAGACAGCGTATCACAGAGGCGCTTATAAAGCATTTTTCACAAAAACCCTATTATAATGTTGATGTGTCTGAGATTGCCAGAGAAAGCAATGCCGCAAAGGGGAGCATGTACCAGTACTTTGAGAACAAAAAGGAGATGTACTTTTATGCTCTGGAGGTTGCCTATGATAGGTTTTTGAAATTGCTTAAAAAGCTGGACGTGGCGCATACCAACATATTAGATTATTACGAAAACTCACTCGAAGGCGTATGGCTTGCAATGAAGGAATTGAGGAATGAATACATGCTTCTTGAAAGGGCGTTTTTTTCACATGACTCACCTTTTAAAGGTGAGATAAACGAAAAATTTTTAAAACAATCAAGAGATTTTCTGCTAGAAATCATTAAATACAATCAAGAAAAAGGTTATATAAGAGACGATATACAACCCTTATTGATTGGAATATTTTTGGAAGGCGCGAGCTTTTATATGAAGAAGTTTATAATCGAACAGGCTCTGAGCAAATCATCAACGACTCTCGATCTTGATATAAGTTATTTTAGGGATGCCCTTTCTCAGTTTGTAAAACTTTTAAAAGAAGGAATTGGCAAAAGATGAGCATTAAGATATGACTTGACAGTCATATGACTGATTAGTCATAATATATTATATGAATAATGAAGATTAAATAAGGGAGATGAAAATCCATGTTTGTAAAAGCCGAAAAGGTTTCAAAAATCTATAGGTTGGGCAAGAATGAAACCAGGGCATTAAATGAGGTCAGCTTTGAGCTTGAAAGAGGAAAAATCTACACTGTGATCGGTCCCTCAGGTTCGGGCAAAACAACCCTCTTTAACATTCTTGGAGGGCTTGATAGGGCAGAGGAGGGTAAAATTTTTGTGGATAACAAAGAGATAACAGCAATGGATCAAAGAAGACTTGCTGACTACCGACGGGATTATGTTGGATTTGTATTTCAGTTTTATAATCTCATAAATGGGCTTACGGTATACGAGAATGTGCTGGCAAGTGCGGCTTTGAGCAAAAATCCTTTGGATGTTGACATGGTATTGAAGATGATGGACGTATATTCTGAAAGAGACAAATTTCCATTTGAACTATCTGGCGGCCAGCAGCAAAGAGTAGCAATTGCAAGGGCTGTTGTTAAAAACCCTGTGCTGATTCTGTGCGATGAACCAACAGGCGCACTCGACTATGAAAGCAGCAAACTTGTATTAAAGCTTCTGGAAGATGTTAACAGGCAGTTTGGCACAACTATTTTAATCATTACCCACAACCTTGCTATTTCAAGAATGGCTGATGCGACACTGAGATTAAGATCGGGCAGGCTTGTTGAATTTTCGGAAAATTCTCAGAAAATCTCTGCCCAGGAGGTGACCTGGTGATGGTAATTAAAAAAATCCCCTTAAGGACTATAAAAAGAGATTTTTTGCAATTTTTTTCTATTATACTGCTTGTGGCAATCGCATCAATGACGTATACCCTCTTTGCTGTATCAATGGAGGATATAGGTAGAAATTATGAGATGTTTAAAAGAGATTATGTCCAGGAAGATGGGTATTTTATTACATCTAAAGAGGTAGATGAAAGCCTTTTGAAAGACAAGTTTGAAATCGACCTTGAAGAAAGGCTTTTTTATGAGACTCAGCAAGATGGTATTACTTTGAGAATATTTTCAATTTCAGACAAAATAAACAAGCCCTATATAGGAGTAGGAAAGATGCCAGAAGAGGGCGAAGTCTTGCTCGACCCGAGCTTTTTCAAAGCTCATCAGTATCAAACAAATGACGAGATAACCATTTCGGGTCAAAAGTTCAAAGTGAGCGGAATTGGATATCTTCCTGACTATATTTACATTATCAAAAACGACCAGGATTTCCTCCCGGACCCCGAGCACTTTGGCGTTGTTATGATGCTAAAAAGCGATGTGCAAAAGCTGTTTCCTGCTCCTCATGTACATTATTATAGCTACAAAGGAAAAGTAGATAATATTGAGGATTTCAAGGGTTTTATAAACTCTAACTGGGGACTTTTAAAATTTGTTGAAAGGGATCAAAATCCAAGGATAATCTACACAGAGATGAAGGTAGAAAACGCAAAGAGAATTACTCTGCCTATCAGCCTTTTTATAATTATTGTATCATCGTTTATACTTTTTATTGTCATGCGGAGGGTAATAAACACCATGCACGCAGAGATCGGCACACTCTATTCAATGGGATATACGCAAAAAGATGTTTTTAAAGTTTTCATGAGATTTCCACTCTATATTTGGCTTTTTGGTTCGGTTATTGGTATTTTGCTTGGATATGTTGAGGCGTACCCCTTTGCAGAGTTTTATAGGTCATACTTTACTCTGCCAAAGCTGACAAGTTTCTTCCCATGGCAGCATGTATTTGTTGCATTACTGCTTCCAGCAATATTCATATTTCTTTCAGGATACTTTGCTCTTAGAAACTTTTTCAGGCTGACAATTGTTCAGATGCTTCATGGAATTGATGAAATAAAATTTGGCAAGCTTCCCACAATAAAGTTTTTCGATAGGTTTGAATTTAAAACAAGGATAATGCTAAAGTATGGATGGAGACATTTTGCAAGAGAATTGATTTTAATAGTGGGTATACTTTTTTCAACAATACTTATGATGTATGGAATGACAGCAAAAGACTCTATTATCGTAGCAATTGAAAAAGCTTATAATGAGAATTTCAGATACAACTACCTTTATATGCTGAATTCTACGTCCGAACATCCTGAAATTAACCTGCAAGACTTTGCAGAGCCTTACAACCTGTTGGCTTTTGATGTTGAAGGCACAAAAGCAAGCATTATGATTTACGGCATTAAAAGCAATTCGGATATGATAAAGCTCTATGATGAAAGAGGAAATGAAATTTCTGTTTCAGATCAGCTTATTATATCAAAACCTTTTGCAAATAAGCTTGGGGTAAATGAGGGAGATGAGATTAAAATAAAGAACAAGTTTACAGGCCAAGAATATACTTTAAAAGTATACAAAGTGGCTGATCTTCCTGTTGGTAATAATGGATACATGGAGCTTGAAAATTTTAACAGGCTTTTTGGGTATGACAGCGGTGAATACGTTGGAATATTTTCAAAAGAAAAAATCGACATCCCGGAAAGTTCGGTTTTCGAAAGTTATACAAAATCCGAGCTTCTCACTACAATAAAGGCGTCGGCTGAAGACCTGTCGAAAACTATAGGGGTTATGGCGCTTATCGCGGCAATTCTTGCTCTTTTGATTGTGTATGTTCTGTCTACTTTAACTATCAATGAGAACAAAAAGAACATAGGGATTTTGAAAATGCTGGGCTATAAGGAAAACAGCATCTTTAAAATGGTCCTTGGTTTTAACTATATATCATTTTTGGCTGGATTTATAACAGGGATTCCTCTTTCAAAATTAACGATGGATAGCCTCATGAATACAGCGACAAAGGACATTGATTTTGCCATGAGCCTTGATTTGAGCATAAATAGCGTCCTATCAACATTTATAATACTCCTTGTTGTATTTCTGCTTTTAAGATTTTTAGTAAGGGCAAAGATAGCAAAAGTCATGCCTGTCGAAATATTAAGGCAGCAAGTGGATTAAAGATAAAGGGCTGTCGCAAAAGATTTAAGCGCAGCCCTTTTTTGTTATGTTACTTATTTTCTCCATTTGTTAGTACAAAACTTAGGTAGAAAGTTTAAACCGTATTTTATTCTTCGGTGGTAAAGGGTGACGCCGGCAAACCTTCCTTGTTGTATAAATTGGCTCCCTCCGGGTTATCGGCCCATGCATACCGTACTGCAACGGGATTTGGAATATCATCGTGCCAAACTACGACCCTGTCATTTTCTATGACCGCCTTTGCCCATACAAACTTTTTATCCCTGCCGGCTATTGCAAAGTGCTTTAGCTCGCCGCCGCCTTTTGCAATCAATCCGCTGCCTGTATTTGAAAACTCAATTATCACTTTGTTTCCTTCCACCTTCATTGATTTATAAAGTGGGCCTGAAGCCACAAGGTCTTTTTCACCGTATGCCAGCTTTCGGGCAAGTAGGGCAAGCCTTTCTCCCACATCTTTTTTGTTTAACGGATGCAGGTCATTCCATTCCCCAAGGTCAATGGCAACGGCCATGCCCGTATTGGGAAGGCACAGCGCCCTTCGCTGTTCTTCCCTGAGCTCGGCCCACTTGCTTTCAGAAGGCTGGTCTTTTGCCTCCATAAAGTTTGCCAGCTGCACATAAAGAAACGGAAAATCGCCCTGTCCCCATTTCTTCCTCCAGTCCGCTATCATGGCAGAAAACTTCTTGCTGTATCCTTTTGGATTATCGGTGTTGGATTCGCCCTGGTACCATATAACGCCTTTGATGCCGTAGTTTAAAAGCGGCGCGATCATGCCGTTAAACAAACCTGTCGGCTTATACTGAAAGAAGGTTACAGGCGGCAACGGTTCGTTCACTGCCGCTCCCACCCTGCACCGCCATTCTCCTTCCAGGTTAATTTCCTGACCATCGCTGAAAAGCCTGTATATCTTGCCCTTTATGAATTCGCCGTTACCGTCGTTGCTTATAACCCTTAAGGCAATTACATTATTACCTGCTTTGAGAAGACCTGCGGGAACCTCGTATTTTCTTGGAGGATAACGATATGAAGTGGAACCTACTAAAACGCCGTTGATGTATGTCCAATCGCTGTCCACTATCGTACCCATATAAAGCTTTGCAGGTTTGCCAGCCATAAAAGCAGGCACATCGATTTCCTTTCTGAACCATACCGCTCCCTTCACAGAATCCAGTCCCATTTCTTTCCATGAAGCCGGCAGTTTCACCGTTTGCCAATCCGAGGCATCATATCCTGGGTCGAACCATGGCAGTTGGCCTTTTTGGATCCCCCTATCGTTTTTGTTTATGTTTTCAAACCAGACACTTACTTTGGCTTCCTCCATTTTCTTTATGCTGTCTATATACCCATCAACCCTGAGCTGTTCAACTACTTCCATATTCCCGGGAAACTGTTTTACAGCCTCCTCGCTCATCCACGCTTCTATCGGCGTTCCGCCAACGCAGGCTTTTATCAAACCTATAGGAACGCCGTACTTTGCAAACAACGCTTTTGCAAAGAAATATCCCACTGCCGAAAATCTCAGGACGGTATCCGCATTTAACGGCTCCCAGCTGCCACCATCCAGATCTTCTCTGGGGCCCTTAAAATCGTATCTGTCTGGAACTGTAAACTGCCTTATAAAAGGATTATCGCAATTGGCTATCTCATCCTCATAAACATCTTTTACCCTCTCCATGGGTATAACCATGTTTGACTGCCCTGAACAGATCCAAACATCCCCAATCAATACGTTTTTTATGATAATACGTTGCTGGGAGGCTGTTATTTCCATTGAATAGGGCCCACCTGCTGGTAATTTGGGCAGCAGTACCTCCCATTTTCCTTCGGCGTCAGCCGCGGTACTATACGATTTGCCCATAAAATTCACCGTTACAGTTTCATCCGGCAAAGCCCAGCCCCAAATCTTTATCTTTTTGTCCCTCTGCAATACCATGCCGTCACTTATCAGTCGAGGCAGTCTGAGTGCCATAATCAACCCCTTCTTTAGAATTTCTTTATATAGTAGGCTAATACATTTACATACTTTACCCAGTGGATTCCAACAAATACGTTGGCCTTCATTTCATGTAAATTTTAATTTAATGAAATAATTACTGCCTGTGTTTAATACTCTTTACGATTTGCTTAAATTTTAACATGCCCGTATAAAGATAACAAGAGTTTACAATTTAACTTTGACAAAAACCAAAGTAAGACAATGCATAGTATCTGAGATACACCTATTCGAGGAACGTTCTGAAAAATATATTGACAAATACAATAATTATATGTTACTCTTTAAATAGCTAATAAAAATTATAAAACGTTTTCGAACAATTTATTTTTATGTTTATTTTATGGGATAAAACTACAGATATGTAGCAAACTGGCAGAATGCAGTGTATCAGTAAAAATTGTTGTATGGTTTTATAATGCTGGGATGGGGATGGGTTAAGTATGGTGAGTATTCGCGATATATCTATAAAATGCGGCGTGTCTGTATCCACTGTGAGCAAAGCGTTGAATGGATACAAAGACGTTGGTGAAGAAACTCGCCGTTTAGTGTTAAAGACTGCAAAGGAACTGGGATATGTTCCCAATGCCCATGCCCGTGCACTCAAAACCAATCGTACTTTTACTCTGGGTATCTTGTTTGTGGACGACCAGAATAATGGGCTTACTCATTTGTACTTTTCTCATGTACTCAACAGTTTTAAAAGTGAAGCGGAGGAAAATGGTTATAACATTACGTTTATCCACAAGCGATGGGGTAAGCAGACTATAACCCTGCTACAGAACTGTAAGTTTAGAGGCATTGAGGGGGTTTGTATTGCCTGTGTTGATCCCAATGACCACGAAGTGCAGGAGCTTGCCAAGAGCGATGTGCCCGTTGTTAGCATAGATTATATATTTCCTGGATGCGGGTGCGTGTTGTCCGACAACAGGAATGACATGGCCGAACTAGTTCGCTACGTGTATTCTATGGGACACAGAAAGATTGCTTTTATTCATGGCACAGATTCTTATGTCACGCAGCAGCGCATAGAAGGATATGTAAGCACTTTAAGGGAACTGGGGTTGGAAGTGAGACAGGAATACATGCTGGAGAGCTTATATACAAATCCTTACACCACTAAAAAAGCTACCGAAAAACTATTACAGCTGGAGGACAGACCTACATGTATTTTGCTTCCTGACGACGTATCGGCCTTTGGTGCTATAGAAGCCATTCAAGAGGCGGGCTTGAAAATCCCTGACGATATCTCTATAGCCGGATATGATGGCGTCGTATATTCCCGCCTTATTTCTCCGAGATTGACTACCGTTCGCCAGGATACCGATAAAATAGGAAGGGAAGCAGCAAAATTGCTTATTTACAATATAGAGCATCCGCAAAATCCCAAATTGGAACCGATTATAGTCAAGGGGGAACTACTCACCAATCAGTCTGTAGGATTGGTATAACTGGGGTGTTTAAGATGATCAAGTAAGGGTTATTCAGGCTATTGCAATCAGAATTTAAAAGCCCTTCACCTTCTTCTTTTGCTTTGTGCAGGGAAGATAGGTGAAGGGCTTAATTTTTTTTAAAATTTTCATTTGGAAGCAGGAATTTTTTATTTTTTATAGAATATAAATTTCTGTAATATTTTTGTAATATTTGTGATAAACTTTTAATGGACGAGTATTATTGAAAGATGAGGGATTTTTTATGAAAAATTTTAAAGTTACATCGGTGATGCTGCTGGGCATTTGGGTTGTGGTCTGCTTGACCGGTTTTGTATGGGTAGGGCGGGATGAGGTTGCTGTAGCAGGCTATATTCCAACACCTTCATTTATAATGATGGTGGACGGAAAAGAGGTGGGGGCTGTAAAATCTGCAGCCAAGGGATTGGCAATATACGACGATGTGGTAGAAAAGCTTCTTCAAGGCTATGGCGATGGAGTATTCGTAGATGCCAGCGTGCGTTTTAAAGAAGCTGAAACGGGCAATGTGAAAATTAGTTCTGAAAATGAATTGGCCCAGGCCATAGAGCAGGCCATAGTTGTTAAGACCAATGCCTATGCAGTGGCTGTCAATGGCCAAAAAGTATGCTATGTCAAGGACTTGAATGTTGCGCAAGAAGTCCTTGAAGAGATTAAGAATGCTTATGTGCAGGCCATACAGCAGAGCGGGGATAGCCAGCTGCAGGAAGCTTTCTTTAAAGAAGACATATCCTATCATGAAGAGATAGTCCCATTTAATCAGATTGTGGATAAGGATAAGGCTATCTCTATCCTCAAGCAGGGTACCGAAGAGATTAAGGAGTATGAGGTAAAAGAAGGGGATACGCTTTGGTCAATTGCCAGGGCACACGGCATACCGTTTTCGGTTTTAGAGCAGGCCAATGCCGGGATGGATATAGATAATCTGCGCCCAGGGGATAAGATCAAGCTTACGCTTGAAAGGCAACTGGTCACGGTGGTAACGAAGGAAAGGCAGAAGAATATTGAGGAGATTCCTTTTGAAACCGAGATACAGATGGATAATAACCTGGAAAAGGGTAAAACCAAGGTTATCAAAGAGGGAGAAAAGGGCCAAAAAGAGGTTTATCTACTGATCACCAAGGAAAACGGTAAAGAGGTCAAGCGTGAGGTGCTTGAGGAAAAGGTCATAAAAGAGCCTGTCAAGAGGATAGTGGCGAAGGGCACCAAGGTACGTTCAAGGGTTGTCACGCCGGTTTATCCTCAGCCTGCTGTGCCCTCGTCGGAGTCAGGCCGAGGGTCAGCGCGGGGCGGCGATGTGGTGGCGTTTGCCATGCAGTATCTGGGTAGGCCGTATGTGTACGGTGCAGAAGGCCCCAATGCCTTTGATTGTTCGGGATTCACTTATTATGTCTACCGGCATTTTGGAATCTACCTTCCCAGAACGGCTTACGGGCAGCGCAGCGTGGGCGTACCGGTGTCCAGGCAAAATCTGGCCCCTGGAGATTTAGTGCTGTTTTCCAACCCGAGTCATGTGGGAATTTATATAGGCGGTGGACAGTTTATACACGCATCATCCAGTGCCAAGAAAGCCATATGTATAAGCAACCTGAACTCTTCTGCCTATAGCAGGCGGTATGTGGGCGCAAGACGAGTGCTCAATTAGATAAAAAGACGGCCCGAAAGGGCCGTCTTTTTGATTGGGTAGAGTTTGTCTGAAATGGTTTTTGTTATTTCTTATACTTCTTTTGTGCATTATTTTGTCGGTTTAAATCACAGCAGTCCAGCCTTTGACCATGGAAGACCTCATTGTTTTCTTTGGCTAGTTTTTGAAGAAATTTTCTAATCCATTTAAGCATATGAGGTACCACCTTTCCATAAAACTATTGTATTGAACTATATACATAGGTCATACCAAAGACAATAATATGGCGGTATTATCCACATCGTTTATTATATCAGGTAAATGTGAATATCTTGTGAAAAGCAACCCCGCGACTTCCATTTAAGCCTTCTTAATATTTAATTGAATCGCCGATCTTCATAAAATTTTCATATTTAAGTGGTACAATTAAACTGTATAAAAAGCAAAATAAAAGTATAAAATGCTTTCTGGATAATTTTGTGTATGGAGGTATGCAACGATGAAGCAGGGGTTGATACGTAAAATTCTAAAAATAGAAGGAATGACCTGTACAAGCTGTGAAATGAGAATAGAGAATGCTTTAAAGAAGCTCGAAGGTGTAGTAGATGTTAGGGCTACCCTCAGCAGTTCCAGCGTTTATGTTACCTATGATGCAAATGTGGTAAGCCTGGATAAAATAATTGAGGCTATAGAAAAACTGCACTACCAGGTAAAAAATAAAGCAGGAGAACAGATTGTATCAGGAACCGATGCAAAGAAAGCATCTGAAGATAAAATGACTGTAAACCAGTTTCTGGGTATAGGAATTATCCTGTTTGCTCTCTATTTTATTATAAAGAACACAATTGGCTTTAATTTTGTACCTGAGGTCAACCAGTCAATGGGATACGGAATACTTTTTGTAATGGGTTTGTTGACTTCACTACACTGTATAGCAATGTGCGGTGGAATCAACCTGTCCCAGTGTGTTTCCTATAAATCTGAGGACGGCGATTCGAGTAAGTTTTCCAGGCTTAAACCCAGTTTGTTGTATAATTCTGGAAGAGTTGTATCCTATACCATTGTTGGGGGTATCGTGGGGGCACTGGGTTCGGTTATAAGCTTTTCCGGTGCTGCAAAGGGGATTGTGGCAATCCTCTCCGGTGTGTTTATGGTCATTATGGGGTTAAATATGCTGAATGTATTTCCATGGCTTAGGAAATTAAATCCCAGAATGCCCAGGATTTTTGGTAATAAAATCTACAAAGGTGCGGGCAAATATGGTCCATTCTATATAGGATTGCTGAACGGTCTAATGCCATGTGGTCCACTTCAGGCAATGCAGATCTATGCTTTAGGTACGGGTAGTTTTGTGGCGGGGGCAGCATCCATGTTTCTATTCAGCCTTGGGACTGTACCATTGATATTTGGCTTTGGTGCCATCAGCTCGCTGCTGAGCAGAAGATTTACACACAAGATGATGAAAGTAAGCGCTATGCTGGTAATAATTCTTGGTGTGGTTATGGTAAACAGGGGGTTGAGTTTATCTGGAGTTAATATTGCCTTTGCTTCATCTGAATCAGGAAATATTGCTAAAATAGAAGGAGATGTGCAGGTGGTCACTTCTCAAATTGGTTCATATAGTTATTCGCCCATAGTCGTCCAGAAAGGCATTCCGGTAAGGTGGACAATACGGGTTGAAGAGAAAGACTTGAATGGATGTAATAATCCCTTGATCATTCCCAAATATAATATACAGAAAGAACTGGTTCCAGGGGATAATATTATCGAGTTTACTCCTACGGAAGAAGGCAATATAGTATATACCTGCTGGATGGGGATGATTAGAAGCAATATAAAGGTAGTATCGGATATCAGTAAAGTATCCAAAAAAGATATACAGGATTCTGATGGCTCAACATCAGGGGCAGTCGGTGGAGGATGTTGTGCGGCTGGTTCAAAAGCCACTAAATTTGCCGGCGGAAGGATACCCACCGATGAAATAGCCATAGGAGAAATTAAAGATGGCGTGCAATATGTAAGCATGGATGTAAATGATTACGGGTTTTCACCGGCGGTTATTGTGGTTCAAAAGGGAATCCAAACAATATGGACAATCAACGGGGAACAATTAAACACTTGCAACAATATGCTGATCTTCCCTGCATACAACGCAAGAGTGTCGTTGAAAGAGGGGAAAAATGAGCTTCAATTTGTCCCCGAGAGCGATTTTACCTTTAGTTGCTGGATGGGGATGTTAAATGGTTATGTTAAGGTTGTGGATGATATAAATAATATCGATATGGATGCTATAAAGAAAGAAATCGAAAGGTACAGACCTGCAAGAGGTGCTGGTGGCTGTTGCGGAATATGAAAAAATGGATATTGTAGTTGCGGTTGGTGATGAAATCTATAATGCTCCTGTAGGAGGAGCTTTTTTGTTTAAGGTTTAACGATTGAGATAAGAATCTTTTGTGGCAACCACCGTGTAGGTGATATAATATTTTATATCCATCAACGAATTTACTCGCAAGGAGGAAAAAATGATTGCTAGTGTGAAAAAGATCCTTGTAGTGGATGATGAGGTCAAGATTGTTGAAGTTGTCAAGTCCTATTTGGAAAACAGGGGGTATTCCGTCGATGTGGCATATAACGGCAAGGATGCTTTGGATAAATTTGAAAAAGTAAATCCGTGTCTGATCATTTTGGATTTAATGCTCCCTGATATACCCGGCGAGGAGATTTGCCAAATGATAAGGAGGAAATCAAGGGTACCTATCATCATGCTGACCGCAAAGGTTGATGAAGAGGATATTTTAAGAGGATTGAATATTGGTGCCGATGATTATGTTACAAAGCCATTCAGCCTGAGGCAATTGGTGGCAAGGGTTGAAGCGGTATTAAGGAGAGTGAGCGATGATCCTGTTCCTCTATCCAGCGTCATATCCTTTAATAACGGCGATCTGGTGATCGATACTTTGAAATATGAGGTAAAGAAGAATGGAAACACTGTTAATTTGACCCCCAGTGAATACAAGCTGCTTATGACGATGATTAAATATCCCGATAAGACCTTTACAAGGGAGGAACTTATATCTATGGCATTTGGAGATGATTTTGATGGTTATGACAGGACCATCGATGCTCATATAAAGAATATAAGGCAAAAAATTGAGTCGGACCCCAAAAATCCAAAGTACATTTTAACAGTTTATGGAACAGGCTATCGGTTTGGTGGTGAATAATATGAAATACAGTTTGAGGACTAAATTGTCTTTATCTTATGTTTCAGTAGTCATAGTTTGTGTATTTTTGACTAGTGTGCTCACTAACTTGTTCCTTGAAAAGCAGTTCAAGGAATATGTTATAGAAAATCAAGAGCGAAAAAACAAGGAAATTGTTTTTCTGATCAGCCAGCAGTATAAGCCGGGTGGGAGATGGAATACAGATGTCATAGAGAATATTGGTATAAATGCCCTGGAGCAGGGTATGATAATAAAGGTTGTTGATTCTGGCGGGAAAGTAATATGGGATGCGATGACGCATAACAATGGGTTGTGCCAGCAGATGCTCGAGCATATGGCTCGTAATATGGCCAGCCGCTATCCAAACTGGGAGGGGGGTTATGTGGAGGATAAATATCCTGTCACATATAATTTGAGTGAAGTTGGAAGGGTTGAAATCGGATATTACGGCCCGTATTATTTTAATGACAATGATCTTGCTTTTATTAATACTTTAAATCGGTTGTTTGTCGGCGTAGGAATAATTTCCCTCTTCTTATCGCTGTTTATAGCTGCATTTATGTCAAAAAGATTGAGTACGCCGATTTCAAGGGTCATTGAAGCTGCCCACAAGATTTCCAAAGGATATTATCAGGACAGAATTACCGAGAAGTCAAGTATAAAGGAGATTTCTCAGCTTACCAAGACGATAAACGATCTAGCTGAAACGCTAGAAAAGCAGGAGATGCTGAGGAAAAGGCTTACAGCTGATGTAGCACATGAATTGAGAACTCCTCTTGCTACGCTCCAGAGCCATATGGAAGCAATGATTGATGGAGTGTGGGAACCTGATATTGATAGGCTTAAAAGTTGCCATGAGGAGATTGTTAGAATAAGCAGGCTGGTAGGCGACCTTGAAAAGCTGGCAAAATATGAAAGTGAAAATCTTATCCTTAACAAAACACGCTTTGATGTTTCAGAGCTTATTCGACATATTATCAAGAACTTTGAAATGGACTTTATAAACAAGCGATTGGATATCAGATTTTATGGGCAGAGAGAGATCGTTTTTGCTGATAAGGATAAAATAACTCAGGTAATTATAAATCTTTTATCCAATGCAGTGAAATATACTCCCGAGGGAGGAAGGGTTGAGGTTAGAGTAGAAGATAGCGGCGATGTGATTAATATTATCGTTAAGGATACCGGGGAAGGCATCTCGCCAGAGGATTTACCATATATCTTTGAACGCTTTTATCGTGCTGATAAATCGAGAAACAGGCTAACGGGGGGAGCAGGAATCGGGCTTACGATAGCCAAAGCCATTATTGAGGCACATAAGGGGACAATACGAGCAAATAGCAGGATAAATGAAGGGACGGAATTTATAGTATCATTGCCAAAACAGGTAGGGTAAAACGCCTACCTGTTTTTTTAGCTTTTTAATGCCTCCGATAACGGATGACCACTTGGCAGTGAAAGTACGCAGTGGGCTTAGTAGGGGGAACCATTACCCAAGGGCAGATTATAATAAAGAAATACTTTCAAAATATTCTTTTGTAAAATAGAAGCACCGAACGCATGAGTATTGTTGTGTAGGACAAATCATTCTATGTTAACATATGGAAGAATCACCTTTATAAGCTTTTTAATTAGCTCAAGCTCTTTAGAAGAACACTTGCCAAGCAGCTCATTTAGCTCTTCATCACTTTGGCTTGTGTAATTATCGCAAGGCTCATTAACAGAAGGTTCGGCATTAGAAATTTTACCGAAAATGAGGTAATCCAAAGAAATATGTAAACAGTTTGCTATTTTCACCAAAACCGGCAGGCTCATTTGCCTTTCGCCTCGTTCCAACTGACCAACATAATAGTCAGAAAGCCCGATAATTTCTGCAAATTCCTCTCTTGAAAGCCCAAGTTTTTTCCTTTCATCACGTATCCTTTGACCAATTGCTTTGTTATCTATTTCTTTTTTGTTTGCCATTTTGTTCACTCCCAAGCTTATATACTCTTACTTTACCGAATTCTGCGGCTTATCTGAATTTGCAAGTTGTATATTTTTATAATTGCCAATTAGCCCATATATAATGTAAAATTATGCATGATGGTTATTGGCGGGGTGGTCACATGGATACAAAGACCAGCATCGAAATAGCCAGAAATATACTGAATAACGCCATTGAAATGAATATGAGTAAGGAAATTATTTTTAAAATAAGCCAGAGGATAGACCAGTACATTGTAAAGTACTATATAGAATATGGGGGTTTAAAAGGTGGATTTAGTGAAGAGAAAAATCAATGAGTTGGTTGTTGTTTTAATATCGGCCGACTTATCGTCATGGTTTATAGTACTTTTCATGGGCAAAAGGTACGCCTTAAATTACAGCCTGATATGGATGTTCATTATGACAGTTCAGATAGTGAGCAAAGTGTGTTTAGGAGTTTTGGTTTATAATCTGTATAAAGAGGCATATACCGACGTGCTGACCGGCCTGTACAGCAGAAGGTATTTTTACAAAAGGGTAGCAAACAACAAGATAAAACCGCCTTTTTCGCTGCTTCTCATTGATATTGACGACTTCAAAAGCGTAAACGATACATACGGTCATGTTGTGGGGGATTTTGTATTGCGGCAGTTTGCCGATATTCTGCGAAATAACGCAAGAGAAGATGATGTTATCGCTCGCTGGGGCGGAGAGGAATTTGTGATGGCTCTACCTGAAACCAATATAGATGAAGCCTTTAATATTGCGGATGCCATAAGGAAGGCGGTAGAGGGGCATTGTTTTTGCTGTGAAGGGGTTACATGCAGCATAACCGTAAGCATTGGCATAGCCTCAATTGACGAAAGAGCGGATATTGATGATATAGAGCAATTCTTTGTAACTGCGGATAAGGCCCTCTATAAGGCAAAGGAAAATAAAAATTATATAACGGTTACCAAAATTTAGGATTACTTTGGTATAAAAAGTGTTGAGGAATATAGTATTGACAAAACTGTTCTTAGTGTATATATTGTATATAAACACTAATATGTTAATATACAGGAGTGATTGCCCGGGCATGAATATCGTTATTTCAAATTCTTCACAAGAGCCAATTTATGAGCAAATTGCAAGGCAGATTAAAAATATGATTATGCGAGGGGAACTGAGAGAAGGGGATATGCTGCCCTCCATAAGAAGCCTGGCAAAGGAACTGCAAATAAGCGTTATCACTACGAAAAGGGCGTATCAAGAATTAGAAAATGATGGATATATTGTAACGGTTCAAGGAAAAGGTTCTTTTGTGGCGGCTCAAAATAAAGAGCTATTGAAAGAGATGCGCTTGAAAATTGTGGAAGAAAAACTGGCTGAGGCGGTGGATGCTGCCAAAACCATAGAATTGACCCTCGAGGAAATGCAGGAGATGTTGAGAATACTTTATGAGGAGGTATAGTATGGCGCCTATTTTGGAGGTCAAAGGTCTTAAAAAAGAGTTCAAGGGTTTTGCTCTAAAAAATATAAGCTTTGCGAAAATTACCAAGCAGCATCTATGTCGTACAATATGAGAAAAATTATAAAAAAAGTATTTAAAATTCCGAATTTTTATGTTATTATTTAACTGTATTGTTCAGAATGTGTGGTGCTATCATCCTGTTGTAGATATTGATATATTATGGAATATTTTTACATTAAGGGGATAAATTATTGTTTTTCAAGATAAATTATTGGTTTTCAAGGAGATAAGATAGCCATGAGCAAAGTAAGGCGAATATTCGTTGAGAAAAAGAGAGGTTTTGATATCGAGGCACAAGCGCTTTACAGGGATTTAAAGTACAACCTGGGGATAAAAGGGTTAAAGTACGTCAGGGTCATAAACCGCTATGATGTGCAGGGGCTCTCTGATGAAGAATACATGGCGTGCAGGAATACTATATTTTCTGAGCCACCTGTGGATGTGGTATACGATGAAGAGCTCCCTTTGAGGGATGGTGAAAAGGCCTTTGCCATAGAGTACCTGCCGGGGCAGTACGACCAGAGGGCCGATTCGGCCAGCCAGTGCATACAGCTTTTGACCAAAGGCGAGAGGCCTATGTGCCGTACTGCTAAGGTTATCGTCTTAAGCGGCGATATTTCAAAAGAGGAGTTTGATAGGATAAAGGGCTACTGCATAAATCTCATTGAGTGCAGAGAGGCCTCTTTCGAAAAGCCTGAATCGCTTGAAGTTGAGGTTGAGCCGCCGGCTGACGTGGAAACGATAGAAGGATTTACCGGGTGGGGTAAAGATAAGCTAGCCGAGTTTATAGAAGACAGGGGATTTGCCATGTCTTTGGGGGACATGGAGTTTTGTCAGGATTACTTTAAAAACATAGAGAAACGTGACCCCACTATAACCGAGCTTCGCATGCTGGACACCTACTGGTCCGACCATTGCCGCCACACCACATTTTTAACGGAGCTTGAAAAAATTGAGATTGAGGATGGTAAGTATACCCGTCCGATAAAAGCTGCACTTGAAAGCTATCTGGATTCTAGAAAGTTCGTCTATGGGGATAAAGAACAGGATAGAGATATTTGCCTTATGGACATAGCCACAATTGCCATGAAGGAGCTTAAAAAGAAGGGCATGCTGGATGACTTGGAGGAATCCGACGAGGTAAACGCCAGCAGCATTGTGGTTGATGTGGATGTAAACGGCAAAAAAGAGCAGTGGCTTGTGATGTTCAAAAACGAAACGCACAACCATCCTACCGAGATAGAGCCCTTTGGCGGG
Source organism: Caldicoprobacter algeriensis (assembly GCF_023838525.1). GTDB lineage: Bacteria > Bacillota > Clostridia > Caldicoprobacterales > Caldicoprobacteraceae > Caldicoprobacter > Caldicoprobacter algeriensis. The sequence goes on along the minus strand of NZ_JAHUQD010000004.1, from coordinate 61,474 downwards.
GCGGCCACCTGCCTTGGAGGGGCCATAAGGGATCCTCTGTCGGGACGTGCTTATGTGTACCAAGCAATGAGGATTACGGGAAGCGGCGACCCCAGGACGCCGATTGAGAAGACCCTTCCTGGGAAGCTGCCGCAGCGCAAGATAACCACGGTGGCTGCCCAGGGATTCAGCTCATACGGGAATCAGGTTGGCCTTGCCACCGGACAGGTGGTAGAAGTTTACGATGAGGGATATGTGGCAAAGAGGATGGAGCTGGGTGCGGTAATCGGTGCCGCGCCGAGGCAGAATGTAGTGAGAGGCAAGCCGCAGCCAGGCGATGTAGTAATACTCCTGGGCGGAAGAACTGGCCGTGACGGGTGCGGAGGCGCTACCGGTTCGTCCAAGGAGCACGATGAACAGTCGCTGGCAAAGTCAGGTGCCGAGGTCCAGAAGGGGAATCCGCCCACCGAAAGGAAGATCCAGAGGCTTTTCAGGAATCCTTCGGTGAGCCGGCTTATCAAGAAGTGCAACGACTTTGGCGCCGGTGGTGTGGTGGTGGCCATAGGTGAGCTGGCCGATGGCCTTGAGATAAATTTGGATGCCATACCCAAAAAGTATGAGGGGCTTGACGGCACCGAGCTTGCCATATCCGAGTCGCAGGAAAGGATGGCGGTGCTGGTATCGCCTAGGGATGTAGAGAAGTTTATCTCAGCTGCTGCACAGGAAAACCTGGAGGCCACACCGGTTGCGCGTGTGACCAGTGAGCCGCGGGTCAGGATATGGTGGCGCGGGAAGCTCATAGTGGACATAAGCAGGGAGTTTTTGAACACCAACGGGGTCAAAAGGAAGAACAGGGCTGTGGTGTCAGCGCCCGAAGAGGAAGGCAACTTCTTTGAGAAGCTGCCTGAAGAGGTATTGATGTGCGATGTCGATATAAAGAAGGCATGGCTCAACAACCTTGAAAGGCTCAACGTTTGCAGCCAGAAGGGGCTTGTTGAGAGGTTTGACAGCACCATAGGTGCCGGAACGGTGCTTCTGCCATTTGGCGGGAAATATCAGCTCAGCCCTGCCGAAGGCATGGTGGCCAAGATACCGGTGCTTGAAGGGGATACTACCACCGGCACCATCATGACCTTTGGCTATAATCCTGTATTGGCCAAATGGAGCCCATTTCACGGTGCCGTTTTTGCTATTGTAGAAGCGGTTTCAAAGGTGTGCGCTCTGGGCGGCGATTGGCGCCGCATAAGGTTTACCCTTCAAGAATATTTTGGTAAACCAGGGGATGACCCGGTGAAATGGGGAAAACCTCTGGCGGCCTTGCTGGGAGCCTATTATGCTCAAATAAAGCTTGGTTTGCCCTCAATTGGCGGCAAGGACAGCATGTCGGGAACGTTCAAGGACATGGACGTTCCGCCCACGCTGGTGGCATTTGCGGTAAATACCGTCGATGTAAACTGCGTGATTTCAACCGAGTTTAAAAAGGCGGGTAGCAAGGCCGTTTTAGTGCCGCTTAAGAGGGACTGCAATGGGCTGCCGGATTTTGAACAGCTTAAAGCCAATTACACGAGGATTTACTCTCTCATAAAATCCGGTAAGGTTTTGGCCGCTGCTGTCGTCAAGGCGGGTGGCATTGCCGAGGCCATAACCAAGATGTGCTTCGGCAATATGCTGGGGTTTGTGTTTGAAAAGGTTGATGACTTGAAGGTTCTTTTCAGGCCAGATTATGGTTCTATCATACTTGAAGTCCGTGGAGATGAGGACCTGGCAGCCCTGTTTGGTGGTATAGAATATAAGCTACTGGGATACACCGATGAGAAACCCGAGATAGGCGTGAATGGCGTAAGGATAAGCCTTGATGAGGCTTTGCAGAGCTGGGAAAAACCGCTGGAGGATGTATTCCCCACCAGGCTTCATGAAGAGGCCGAGCCCAAAGATAATACCGATATGGGGCTGTTTACGCGGGGCATACGCCAGAAGCCTAAGGTCAGGATCGCAAGGCCCAGGGTGTTTATACCGGTATTTCCCGGGACAAACTGCGAATACGACACCGCCAGGGCGTTTGAAAAGGCAGGCGGGGTGGTGGACGTCTTCGTGATAAGGAATTTGACTCCACAGGACATTGAAGAATCAATAGAGGAGATGGTAAAACGTATAGACAATTCGCAGATCATAGCCATACCGGGTGGATTCAGCGGAGGGGATGAGCCCGACGGTTCGGGCAAGTTCATAGCCACTACATTTAGAAACCTGTATATAAAAGAAGCGGTGATGAGGCTTTTGAAGGAAAGGGACGGACTTATTTTAGGCATATGCAATGGTTTCCAGGCGCTCATAAAGCTGGGTTTGGTGCCCTATGGAGAGATAAGGGATATGACCGAGCACAGTCCCACTCTTACCTTCAACACCATAGGTCGCCATGTCTCCCGTATGGTCTATACTAAGGTGGTATCGAATCTTTCGCCATGGTTTTCCAAAGTTAAGCCCGGCGATATCCATGCCGTTGCTGTGTCCCACGGCGAGGGCAGGTTTATTGCCTCGCTCCAGCAGGTAGCCGAGCTGTTTAGAAACGGGCAGGTGGCTACTCAGTATGTGGATTTTGAGGGGAAGCCCACCTATGATATACGCTTTAATCCAAACGGTTCGCTCATGGCTATAGAAGGTATAACCAGCCCTGATGGTCGCGTGCTGGGCAAGATGGGGCATTCCGAGAGAATAGGTACAAACGTTGCCAAAAATATACCGGGTGAGAAAGACCAGAAGATATTTGAGGCCGGCATTGAGTACTTCATGTAAAACGAAGCAATTTTGCTCTTGTGTGTGGGGCCATAATATTGTAAGATAAAATGGTGTTAAATGTTATGCTAAGCATTACATTGTGATACAGCTTGAACTTATTGTTAAGGCAGCTTGATAATTTTATGGAGGAAATATAATGATTGCCATTGTAGATTACGGCATGGGTAACTTGCGGAGCGTTCAAAAAGCATTTGAATATTTGGGCTACCAGGCGGTGATCACGCAGGACCCACAGGTGATCTTAAATGCCAGCCATGTGGTGCTGCCGGGGGTTGGAGCATTTGGCGATGCCATTCGAAATTTGGAGAAGGCTGGATTGATAGACAGCATATACAGGGTTGTGCAGGACGGCAGGCCGTTCTTGGGTATTTGCCTGGGCCTCCAGCTGCTATTTGAGAGGAGCTATGAAGGAGGGGCCTTCAAGGGATTGGCGTTGTTACCGGGGGAGGTAAAAAGGCTTCCTGAGGAACTTAACATAAAGATACCGCACATGGGCTGGAATGAGCTGAGATACAGAGCCAACCCGATATTTGAAGGGTTGGATGACCCGTGCTTCGTCTATTTTGTTCACTCCTACTATGTTGAGCCAAGGGTTTCCGAGCACGTTATAGGGACTACCTTTTATGGAATGGATATAACGGTGGCGGTCAACAAGGACAACATATACGGACTTCAGTTTCATCCTGAGAAAAGCGGGGCAGAGGGGCTTAAGATGCTCAGAAATTTCGCACGACTTTGAAGCGGGCTGCTTCAAATACCGCCTGTTGGGGACGGAGCAGCTTGAAAAGGCGGAATACAAATACCCCAACCGTCTATTGGTGTGGTTTTACTGCACAATAGACGACACAATGGGTTACAGGAAATAGATGCTTACAAAGCGCATAATCCCATGTTTGGATGTTGATGGCGGAAGGGTAGTGAAAGGCACAAACTTTCTTAATTTAAGGGATGCCGGAGATCCGGTCGAAATAGCGAGGCTATATGACCAGGCTGGTGCCGACGAGCTTGTGTTTCTCGACATTACTGCATCAGCTGAAGCTCGCAACATAATGCTTGATGTTGTGGCCAGGACCGCCGAGCAGGTTTTTATTCCGCTGACCGTAGGTGGTGGTATACGCAGCCTTTCGGATTTCCGTGATATACTCAAGGCCGGTGCCGATAAGATTTCCATAAACTCTGCAGCCGTACGAGATCCTGACCTTATAGAGGAAGCGGCTATAAGGTTTGGCAGCCAGTGCGTCGTAGTGGCAATAGATGCTAAGAGTCGGCAGGATGGTACCGGTTGGGATGTTTACATCAACGGTGGAAGGATAAACACGGGTAAGGATGCCGTCGAGTGGGCCGTAGAGGTTGAAAAAAGAGGTGCCGGGGAGATACTCTTGACCAGCATGGATGCTGATGGCACCAAGAACGGATACGATGTTGTTTTGACCCGGGCCGTAACGCAGGCGGTTAATATACCCGTTATTGCGTCGGGCGGTGCGGGCCGGCCTGAGCATTTCTACGATGTGATAGTGCGTGGAGGAGCGGATGCCGTTCTGGCCGCTTCTCTGTTTCACTATAGGGAGCTCACCATCTCGCAGGTAAAGGAGTACCTGGCAGAGAGGGGCATACCTGTGAGAAGATAGATGCTATTTATGAATCTAAGTTCACGAGAGAAAGGGGTATTTGGTTTGAAGCACGAAGTGGTGCTAATACTCGACTTTGGAGGGCAGTACAGCCAACTTATTGCCAGACGGGTAAGGGAAGCCAGCGTATACTGCGAGATACTGCCGTTTGATGTTTCAATCGATAGGATTAAATGTTTGAATCCCAAAGGGATTATACTAACCGGAGGACCTGCGTCGGTTACTGAGTCGGGTGCGCCTTTCTGCCATCAGGAGGTGTTTGAGCTGGGCGTGCCTGTGCTGGGAATATGCTATGGTATGCAGCTTATGAGTGTCATGCTGGGTGGTGAGGTTGCCCGGGCCGAACAGAGGGAGTACGGTAAAACCGAAGTAACGCTTGATCCCTCCAGCCAGCTCTTTTACGGCCTGGAGGAGCAGACAGTCAGCTGGATGAGCCATACTTATTATGTGAGTAAGCTCCCAGAGGGGTTCAGGGTTACGGCAAGGTCAGCCAACTGCCCTGTGGCGGCCATGGAAAATCCTCAGAAAAAGCTGTATGCGGTGCAGTTTCACCCCGAAGTGGAGCATACGGTTAAGGGGAAGGAGATGCTCAAAAACTTCCTGTTTGGGATATGCAGATGCGCAGGAGACTGGAAGATTTCATCCTTCATTGAGGATGCCGTTGAGGATATACGCCAAAAGGTGGGCGATGCTTCGGTGCTGTGTGCCCTGTCGGGCGGCGTAGATTCATCGGTGGCGGCATTGCTGGTGCATAAAGCAGTGGGCGACAAGCTTACCTGTATTTTTGTAGACCACGGGCTTTTGAGGAAGAATGAGGCTGACCAGGTTGAAAATGTCTTCAAAAACAGGTTTAATATCAACTTCATAAGGGTGGATGCGGCCGATAGATTTTTGTCCAGGCTGGCCGGCGTAGTTGATCCTGAAAAGAAGAGAAAGATTATAGGCGAGGAGTTCATAAGGGTTTTCGAAGAAGAGGCGAGAAAGCTGGGAAAGATTGATTATCTGGTACAGGGCACCATATACCCAGACGTGATAGAGAGCGGCACTGGGAACGCGGCAGTTATAAAGAGCCATCATAACGTCGGCGGACTTCCGGTTGATATAGACTTCAAGGGAATTGTCGAACCGTTGCGAAGCCTTTTCAAGGATGAGGTAAGGCAAGTGGGAAGGGAGCTAGGCCTTCCAGAGGAGATAGTTTCAAGGCAGCCTTTCCCGGGGCCAGGCCTGGCGGTAAGAGTAATAGGTGAGGTGACAAGGGAGAAGCTCGAAATCCTCAGAGAAGCTGACCATATATTCCGGGAGGAAATCGAAAAGGCTGGGCTGGCCAAAGACATAAGCCAGTATTTTGCAGTGCTCACCAATATGAAAACGGTGGGCGTTATGGGAGACGACAGGACATACGACTACGTTGTTGCCCTGAGGGCGGTGGTGACCACCGACTTCATGACGGCACAGTGGGCAAAAATATCATACGATGTTCTAGAAAGGGTGTCCACCCGGATTGTAAACGAGGTAAAACACGTAAACAGGGTGGTTTACGATATCACCACAAAACCTCCTGCCACAATCGAGTGGGAGTAGAAATTTGGAGTAGAAAAAAGCCCCCTAAGCCTTGGAGTGGAAGGTTTTGGGGGTTACATTTTTGATGTGCTTTATTTGAGGCTTACAAATTAAGCGATTCTAGGTTTGCAAAGAATTTCGCATATCCTGAAGTCTTTAATTTTTCTTGCAAAAGACGGCCTGACTACCAGAGCGGTGTCACATCCTTCACTGGTTCCAGCGATAGAGATTATTTCGGAACCCGGCTGAATAAGGCCAGCTTCCACAGCCATGATGGATATTTCAACTGCTACTTTTGTTCCCTGTGAAAACATGCGCAGAGTATCGGCTATAATGCTGCCTGGTGTATGTTCGCCAAGGAATCCTTCTGCTACACCATCGGCTAGGCCATGAAGGCCGGTTAACACATTTATGCCTACTTTTTCTAACTTGCTTCTTTCTTCAGGCGTCATTGACCATCCCAGCTCTTGAAAGCTATTGGAAATGCTTATGGCTATAACTTCAATACCTGTACCTTCAAAAACTTTGGCTGCTTCAAGGGCTGTATAGCCATGGGAGGAAGCCACCAGCACTTTTTTGATCCCCAGCTCTAAGGCTCTTTTTTTAGCGATTTCCAGAGTGGTTAAGGTATTTTTTCTTCCAGGTTCTTCAAAATATGTAACGGTACTTTCCATAGAACACGCCCCCTTGTTTTTAATTTTGATGAAAATCGTTAAGCTAATGAAATTATAACATATATGAGTTGTTTTTGGTAACTGAATGGCAAGCAGAGTTATTTATTTTTCTAACACAAGGATCACTATAGATGGAATATTGAATATACCTAAGTTTATCACCTGTTGAATAGTATCCTTGTATGGGTCAAGCTTTGACCCTCTTTTAGGATGAGGTTTTCTTCGAGGAATTCCATCTGCTCTCAGGTATTTTCTTACAGTATTTCTTGAAGGATCAGTTTCTTTAACGATTGCACGAATGCTCTTGCCTTTTGCTTTTAACTCGTGTAACATTATAATAGATTCACTCCCTAGCATTTATTTCTCTCCGATTCTTTGTAGGATTAATCAGATGGATAATTTCTCACGGGGTGGGTCAATTATATACCGGCGGTGACACAATTGTAAAAAAGATAGTCAATCAGTAAAACAAGGCACTTGTTTGAACAAAATGAAGAAAGGGGTATGCAGCGAGCATGAAAAAGAAAGTGGCGTTTGTGTGCGTGCATAATTCCTGCCGGTCTCAAATGGCAGAGGCCTGGGCAAAGAAATTAGGGAGCGATGTCCTGGAGGCCTATTCTGCCGGGACCGAGAAATATCCCGAGGTCAAGCCTCTGGCCGTCAAGGTTATGGAAGAAGTGGGGGTGGACATGACCGGGCATCATCCCAAGCTGCTAAGTGACATCCCTGCCCAAGTGGATATATTGATAACCATGGGATGCGGTGTTGAGTGTCCCTACGTTCCCTGTAAGCACAGGGAGGATTGGGGCATAGAAGACCCATCAGGTGGCCCCATAGAGGAATACAGAAAGGCAAGGGATATCATCAGGCAAAAGGTTGAGGAACTGATAGACAGGGTAAAGAAAGGTGAGTTGTGAAATTAGGGATTCAGAGACCGGTAGGTTGCAGCCGGGCTATTAATATTGACTCAGGTATGATGAAACATTACAGAGCATATTAAAGATTTTGTGTATTAAAGTATTAAATTTACTTATTGACAAACACAAAAAATAGTAATATTATTATTAGTAAATTAGAAAATTCTAATATTCTAAAGAAGGTGTATTGCGAATGGCACATATGAGCGATAAATTGGTGGCTGGAGTGTTTAAGGCCCTCGCTCATCCCATAAGGCTGCAAATTATCAATCTGTTGAGAGCGGGACCGCTGTGCGTTTGCGAGATTTTGCCCAATATTGATTCTGAGCAGTCAAACGCTTCGCAACACCTGGCGGTTTTGAGGAGTCAAGGTATTGTGGAAAGCGAGCGAGAAGGGACCAAGGTAGTTTACAGGCTCAAGAGTCCTGAGGTGTTGCAGGTAATTGAATTGGTAGAAAATATGATTTTAAGGCAGATTGAGGAAACAAAAATATTATTGGAGGAGAAGGGGGAGCTCAAATGTCAAAGACGTGGTATCCGGTGATAAATTATGAGGAATGTATTGAATGCGGTGCCTGCCTTGAAAAATGCAAACACGGGGTGTTTAAGCGCGATGGCAATAGACCTGTGGTGGTCTACCCTGAAGGATGCGTAGAAGGTTGCAAGGGATGCGGTAACCTGTGTCCAGTGGGGGCAATAGCCTATGTAGGGGATGCCGGCGAGGATGGTGGAAGCTGCAATTGTGGGTGCAGTTGTTGTGGCTAATATGTGATACAATGGGGATTAATTAAAGTTACAAACAGTGTTATTTATGCAGCGTTATTAGGTTATAAGGTGGGCTATGAGTGTGGTTTGTGAGTAAACCACATTATCGGTGGTGCTTATATGGGTGTCTGATTATCAGACATCAACTATAAGGGAATATTATGAAAATTAAAGTTTGTAAATATGAGTATTAAGGAGATGGAAACCATGAAGGAATGGAAAAAATTTGCGTTAATAGTAGGAGTATTCCTTGCCGCCTACTGTATACCTTTTTCTCATCCTAGAGTGAGTTCGGCAATACTTGAGGCGTTTTACATGCTCCAGGAATATGCAAGGGAGCATGTGCTCTTCTGCCTGGTACCGGCGCTGTTTATTGCCGGTGCAATTTCAAATTTTATATCCCAAGCAGCTGTCATTAAGTATTTCGGCGGTCAAGCCAAAAAATGGGTATCATATGCTGTGGCATCGGTTTCGGGCACTATTCTTGCCGTATGTTCGTGTACAGTCCTTCCGCTGTTTGCGGGGATATACAAGAGGGGTGCTGGTATCGGCCCGGCTATTGCATTCCTTTATTCAGGGCCTGCCATCAATATACTTGCTATCATTCTAACGGCACGCGTTCTGGGATGGGAGCTTGGCATTGCAAGGGCCATAGGTGCAGTGCTTTTTTCTATAATAATAGGCCTTATTATGGCGGCTATATACCGCAAGGAAGATGAGGCTCGCACAAAAAGCTCTATGGCACAGTTTGTGGAAGAAGCCGAGGGGCGCAGTCCGCTGCAGAACATCATATACTTTGCCAGCCTCGTATTCATATTGATCTTTGCTGCGTGGGGTAAGCCGGCTCAGGATGTGGGGTTTTTCATGGCGGTTTACAGAGTAAAATGGTATTTGACTGCTTTTTTCCTCATCGTTTTAGGTTATACCTTGGTCACGTGGTTTAATCGGGATGAAAGGATTTCGTGGGTTGAGGCCACCTGGAGCTTTGCAAAACAGATCCTGCCGCTGCTGTTTGGAGGGGTTTTGGTTGCAGGTTTCCTTATGGGAAGGCCCAATATCGATGCGGGGATTATTCCTTCCAAATATATCTCGGCTGTAGTTGGAGGTAATTCTTTGCTGGCAAATCTTGTAGCTTCAGTGGTTGGGGCATTCATGTACTTTGCCACCCTCACCGAAGTGCCTATATTGCAGGGGTTACTGGGTTCAGGAATGGGAAAAGGCCCGGCTCTGGCACTTCTGCTGGCCGGCCCAGCGCTTAGCCTTCCCAGCATGTTGGTTATAAGGAGCGTGCTGGGCACAAAGAAGACTATTGTATATGTATCCCTGGTAATCATATTCGCTACCATAACCGGGATGATATTTGGTTTTATAGTTGGGTAAAATTTGTAAGTTGATATATTTATATTTACAACTGACGTAATGTATTTGTTAAGTGGTGGGTTTAGAGCTTTGATAGTCAATCTGCATATTATGACTCGATGTTTTGGAAAAGTGTTTAGGAAGCAAAGACTCAGTATACGATAATTGCAACATTGAAGGATGAAGTTTAAAGGGAATTAATGTTTAGATTTAAAAGTTGACTCATAAAACAAACAAAAAATTATGACTTTGAACTTTTTTAGAATATGAATATAGTATGACCTAATGGGGAGGTGAAGTATGTGGATATAAAGATTCTGGGGACAGGATGCCCTAAATGCAAGATGCTTGAGAAAAATGCCAGTGAAGCTGTGAGCGAGTTAGGGATTGACGCTACCATTGAAAAGGTCACTGAAATTGACAAGATTATGGAGTACAATATAATGATGACTCCGGGGCTGGTTATCAACGGCAAGGTAAAGGCATTTGGTAGGGTCCCCGGCAAGGAGGAGATAAAGAAGCTCATACAGGATGAGATGTGAAGCGCGCGTGAAACATGATATGACAAAGATTTTTTAAGATTTTTGGGAAGCATTTATAGGTAACTTGCCTAAAGCTTCCCATTTTTCTATACCTTCTTAAGACCAATTTTTGATTCTGATCCATAGCTAATTTTGCTGAATTAAAAGGAATTTGGGATCTTGAAGCGAAAAATGTTATATGATAAATAATATGGAGCTGTAGCTAAGCAAGTAAACTTGTAGCGGCATCCATTTCGACCTAGGTGTTGTCGATGCAGATTAAGATACAGATTAACGAGGAGGAATTTTATGGGAAACTTAATGCTGTATGCTATCACTATCGTACTCGTTCTATTATCATTTTACAAGGATAGGGAAAAGACATTGAAGGCATTAAAGAAGGGATGGAAGGCCTTTGAAAACATACTCCCGCAGTTTTTAGGGGTTATAATGCTGGTAGGGATTTTACTGGCTGTTTTGAATCCTGAAGTTATCAGCAAAATTATAGGGAGCTCTTCTGGATGGTGGGGTGTATTCCTGGCATCGGTCGTGGGGGCTATTACTTTAATCCCAGGGTTTGTTGCTTTTCCGACAGCGGCCATGCTGCTTAAAAGCGGAGCAGGTTATATGCAGATAGGGGCTTTTATATCTTCATTGATGATGGTGGGGGTAGTCACCTTTCCGGTGGAAGTTAAATATTTTGGTAAAAATGTGGCTATTTTGAGGAATTTACTGGCTTATCTGTTCTCGTTCATAGTGGCATATGTCATAGGAAAGGTGGTGGGCGGCATATGAATTTGATAAAGAGGTACAGATTTTTTATAATAACTATAGGTATAACCGCTTTGTTGATGATTATAAACAGGGAACTGGGTATTAAGGCGTTGCAGGTTACCGGATATAGTTTCAAAGAGATGCTGCTGGTTATTCCACCTATTTTTGTTTTGCTTGGGCTGCTTGATGTTTGGGTGCCAAGGGAGACAATGGTGAAGTATCTGGGTGAAAATTCGGGATTGAAGGGGATCCTTCTTTCTATCCTCCTGGGTTCAGCTGCTGCAGGGCCTTTATACGGGGCTTTTCCAGTAGCTGCAGTATTCATGAAAAAAGGAGCCAAGTTTTCCAATATCTTGATATTTTTGGGTGCTTGGTCTACCACTAAAATTCCTATGTTTTTATTTGAGATGAGTGCTTTAGGTGTCAAATTTGCGTTGACGAGGCTTTTTGTCAATATACCCGGAATCATCATCATAGCCTATGCCATAAGCAAGCTGTTAAAACCACAAGAGATAGAGGCCATATATGAGAATGCCAGCAACCTGTAGTTTGTGATGCTTTTTTGTTAGGTTGTTCTGAATACTCTTGAAAAGTGATACGCATAATGATTGAGTTTGTAGAGCAACATTGCACCATAATGAAGTCCCAAAGGCCGAACCTGCAGACAAGTTATAATAAAGGTCTTAGACTTTTCGAGAACGTTTTGGCCTAAATAAAAGGGGGATTTACCGTGTTTAAGCTATTCTTTGCCGGTAAAGATGACCCGCTAATTTTGCAAAACGGTCCTTACAGGCCTTTCACTACTTTGCACATCTCGGCAATGCTGTTTCTGTTTATAGTGGTTTATATAGCTGTTGGCCATGTCAAGCAGAAGGAGTATCGTTTGCGGTTTTTATGGTCTGTTTGGGCTTATGCCTTTCTTGTTTTTCTTAATATTTTCAGATTTGTATGGGATGTCTATATGGGGATTTTTAACATAAAAGAAGATTTGCCTCTTCAGCTTTGCGGTATACAAATGTTTGCCATTCCCCTGGCGCTTTTGCTGCAACGCAATGAGGGCCAACCGCTTGACTATTCTGATACATCCAGCATTGCTGAAACTTCAAGGTGGATCTGGAAGATGGGAGAATATATGTGTGAATTCGTGTATGCGTACGGGACAGTAGGCTTTGTGCTCGCCCTAATACTTCCACTTCCCACGCTTAGCGAATACCCGGTATTTCATTTTAGAAGCATTCAAAGCCTGCTTTATCACACGGCCATGGGTTTTATCGCATTTATGCTTCCCTATTTAAACTATCAGCCTGATATAAGAAATGTGAAAAAGGCATATTGCGTTCTTATAATATGTGCGGTACTTACCGGAATAGTAAATATGCTTATAGGCAGCAATTATCTGTATACCGCTTATCTTCCAATTGAATTTAAGCTGCTGCCCTGGCCGCTGTATCTGCCATTTTTGTTTGCGTTTGCCCTGTTTGTGGGGCGTTTGCCATATTATGCATATGCATTCTTTCACAGAATGTGTTCGGAGGATATGGTGGATGTGTTGCATGAAGGCAGGTCAGGTTTTTGAGTAGCTTGAAATGTGGCGGAGCCGATAAGTTTTTCCCTATTGACAAATGCGAAGTTCAGGGTATATAATAACAATGTAAAGTTTAATAGAGGCGGGACCTTAGCTCAGCTGGGAGAGCGCCACACTCACATTGTGGAGGCCACTGGTTCGAGTCCAGTAGGTCCCACCAGTGAAAATGAGACCTTCGGAAAATTCCCGAAGGTTTTTTGTTTTCACAGAACCACGTTGTATCACTGCATTTATCCACCTCTTCAAGCTGGTCTTAAAGTTTGTGCTGGCAATATAAGCATAAATATTTTTTGGGACGCTATAATAAACTTTAGAGTTTATTTGTGGGTAACCTGAAAAGGTGTGATGAGTATGCCAAACATTTTAAGGGCCGTTATTGACCTTTTTACATACAAGCCTCTTCAAAAATTCGCTACAGAAGAATATTTGGGAGAAGAAAGCCAGCCGCCGAAAAATGGCGGGGGAAATGATGGCCAGGACAACGCCAGCGAAGGAATAGACTGGCAGAAGATTTTGAAGCAGGCAGATGACAAACAAGTTCAACAAAACAATCAGGGAAATTGCCGCACTGCTGGTGCCGGTGGACAAGCGAATGGTACTGTTACTGGCACAGTTAAGCCAACTGTTGTAATAAGAAGGAGAAACAGGCAAAAGAAAAGGGCAGGGCAGAGTAGCCAGTGGAGAGGACTCGAAAAGAGAGATGTTGATTTAATCAAAAACGGCATGGTGGCTTCAAATATTGACGTTAATATGGAATATATAAGGCAGAGGTTCAGCGTACCAAAAAATCAGGATATAGTCATTAGGGAGTTCAACGTCGCAAAAAGGCTCAAAGCCTTCTTGGTGTTTGTAGATGGAATGATGGACAAGACGGTCATTAACCAGTTTGTTCTGCCACAGCTTATGGACGAAGGCAATTTTAAAGAATTCAGCCAAGGCGACGTCATGGATTACATAATCAGAAATGTGATATCCATCTATCAAGTGACCAGGATTAAAGAGTACAGCAGAATAATTCCTCAAATTCTCAACGGCGTAACTGCCCTGTTTGTTGATGGTTGTAGCGAAGCACTTTTGATTGAGAGCCGGGGCTTTGAAAAAAGAAATATTGAGGCTCCCAGGACTGAGAATGTTATAAGGGGACCGCAGGAGGGCTTTACCGAGAATTTGAGGACCAACCTTTCATTGCTCAGGAAAATAATAAAGAGCGAAAACTTGATAACCGAAATTCTGCCGGTGGGCAACAAAAATAGGATCAACTGTGCTTTGGTTTATTTGGATGACACCGCAGACCCTGAATTGGTGCAAGAGGTTAAAAGGCGTATAAGGAATATAAAATACGATTTTGTGGAATCAAGCGGAATGCTGGAACAACTTCTGGAGGACAATCCTTTTATGCTTTTTCCACAGGTGATAAGTACCGAAAGGCCCGACAGGGCTGCTTCTTTTATCATGGAGGGACAGGTGGTCATAGTGTGTGAGGGTTCACCTTTTGTAATGGCGGTGCCCGTTACATTCTTTCACCTTTTGCATTCCTCGGAGGATACGATGCTTAGGTGGCAGTACGGGACGTTTATCCGGCTTACCCGGTTTATCGGGGTGCTAATTGCTTCGCTGGTGCCAGGGCTTTGGATGGCGCTTGTGCAGTTTCACAGCGAAATGATTCCAACTCCACTTCTGCTGTCCATACTCAAGATGAGGGAAGCCGTTCCATTTCCTGTCGTGGTTGAGGTGCTGCTTATGGAGATTGCGTTTGAGCTGATTCGCGAGGGCGGCATTAGGGTTCCAGGGCTTATAGGTCAGACTTTGGGCATTATAGGGGCTTTAATACTGGGACAGGCTGCCGTTGCGGCAGGGCTTGTAAGCCCCATACTCATCATCATTGTGGCGATAACAGGAATCGGAAATTTCGTCATACCCAATTATTCCCTGGCAATGGCCATAAGGATTGTGAGGTTTTTCTTCATCTTCATGGGCGCTGTTCTGGGGTTTTATGGCATTTCGGTGGGTCTGACTATTTTGCTGGTTTTGACTTGCAGCATGAAGTCGTTTGGGGTGCCGTTTCTGGCGCCTTTTACCCCCAAGACAAGGCGCAGCAGCGATTTGATTTTGAGGAAACCCCTGTACAAAGAGTTGGTAGCGGGAGATTACATGGATACAGTGAGCAGGAGAAGCGGTTTGTACCCTAAAAGGGGTGAATAACAATTGGTAGGACAAGGTAAATTTGGGAATAAAGAAGCCATTTCTGCTCTGGTAATTGCCTGCATGGCAAAGGAATTTTTCACAGACCCCAATATGATAGTGAGAAAAGTGGGAACAGCCGGATGGTATATGGTGTTGGTAAGTGCGGCTGTTGCAGCTTTGGGTTTTACTGCTGTGTATTTTCTGCTCAAACGATTTCCAGGGAAAAATATAATGGAGATATATGACGATGTGTTTGGCAGGTACATCGGTTTTGGATTTTCTTTTACGGTAGCTTTTGTATTGCTGTTTTCTGCTGCAATGAATTTGAGGGAGTATGTTGAAATAATAAAGATATATGTGTTTCCTAAAACTCCACCGGTCTATTTGATAGGTTCGCTGGCCGTAACTGCGGTTATTTTGAGCTTTATAGGGCTGGAGAATATAACCAGGTATTCAAAGCTTGCTGGCTATGTAATGCTGGTGGGATTTATAATATTGCTGATGCTTTCATCCAGATTCTTTCGATTTTACCGTATTTATCCGTTACTTGGGTATGGGCTGAAAAACACCCTTGTTCAGGGGTTTTTGAGAAGTTCGATATATGGTGAAATAACCCTCGTTGCCATATTCGCCAAGTCGCTGCATGGTATACAGGATATAAGGAAGGTAGGATATACCAGCTTAATTATTGCAGCTTCTCTCATGCTTTTGATGCAGCTTGGGTTAACTTTGATCTTTACATATCCTTTTAGCAAGGAGCTTACTGCGCCCTTGTATGCCGGGGCGTCACTTATTCATTATGGGGTCTTTTTCCAGAGAGTGGAATCGCTGTTCCTATTTATCTGGAACATCAGTACCTTGATATCCATACCTTTATTGTTTTATATGGTGTTGCTTATATACTCTTATCTTTTCAAAATAGATGATATAAGGCCCATCACAGTCCCATTTTCGTTTATAATGATTGCCCTATCGTTGATTCCTTCAAACATTGTTGAGCTGGTACAGTTTTACATAAGATATTTAAGAGAGTTTGGCTGGGTGGTATTCTATGTGCTACCCTCTATAGCTTTGCTGATGACGGCGTTGACTAAAAAGAAGGGTTGGCAGGCATGAAGAAGATAGTGGCTGTGGTATTGCTGTGCATCATACTACTTATGCTGGCTGGCTGTTACGATGCCAGGGATATCAACGACGCTGCCTATATTTTGTTGATAGGCATAGACAGGGGGATATCGGATAAGTTCAGGGTTACTTTTAAATTTCCAGCCTTTGAAGCCGGCGGGGCACAGGGAGAAGGCGGCGAATCTCCCGGCGGTGGTTTGAACTATAAAACCCTGACCATTGATGCTCCTTCCTTCAGTGCGGCCCTGGAATTAGCCAACACAAACATACCTAGGACGCTCGACTTTATGCATGTGCAGTTTATTGTTATTTCTGAAGATATTGCCAAAGCCGGGCTGATAGGAGAATTTTTGGCCCCCATAGTCAGAAACAGCTCCATCAGGTACAGCACCCGCCTGCTGATTGCCAGAGAAAGCGCGGCCGAGTTTGTTGAGCTGCTGGAACCGTTTGGTGGGAGCGATATAACCAGGATGTGCGAAAACTTGATAAACCAGGCACGGGAAACGGGGCTGTTTGCAGACCTTACCTTGTACGATCTGCACGACTGCATGACATCGCCATACCATCAGCCCATAGCCGTCCTGGCAGCGGTGAACAAAGGTGGAAACTTTATAGAGAAAGGGCCTAAGTGGGATACAAAATATAATATACCCGGTGACTATTATGCGGGAGATGTGCCGCGCAAAAAAGGAAGCAAGGTTGAGCTTTTAGGGTTGGCTGTGTTTAACGGTGACAGGATGGTAGGCAAGCTTACGGGGCATGAGAGCCGGTTGCTGGCTATGGCGAAGGGGGCTTTTGAGAAGGGAACGTACACCATCCCGGATCCCAAACGGCCGGAACTCAACGTGGACCTTGAGGTGAGGGAGGCAAGGCGGCCTGATATAAAGGTATGGTTTGAGGGCGAAAAGCCTTTTGTTAGTTTAAAGATATACCTTGAAGGGGACATACACAGCATTCAGAGCGGAATTCACTATGAGACCCCTGAGATGTTGCCGGTAATAGAAAGAGCTTTTGAGAGGTTTATAAAGAGAGAATTGGCTAAGGCGATTGAAAAGACGCAGCAGCTTAACTGCGACGTGTTTCACTTTGGCCATACCGCCGTAAAAAAGTTTGAAACCATACAGGAATGGGAGGCTTATGACTGGAACAGCCATTACAAGGACGCCGAGATATACACGGAGGTGGATTTCAAGATAAGGCGTACGGGTACCATGATTTATAGCTCTAGGATAAAGTATTCAGGGGAGGATAAATGAGATACGTTATCGCAGTGTTCATACTCATTTGCTGTGGATACAGCTTAAGTTATGCGAAGTACTGTTGGAAAAATAAAAATAAACTAGCGGCGGTGGGGACCACAATTCTGGTAGCCGTGGCGATCATTTTGCCTCTGGTAATGATGAGCAAATGAGGTAAGGGGATGATAGTAACTACTTTTGAAAGCCCTGTGGATGCAGCCTATAGGGCTTTCAACGTTCAAACAAGCCCAACTCATGTCAAAATTTGGAGATAAATTAAAAGTATTGCGCTTGTGGTGAGAATATGATATTATTATGTGGGTGTTTTGTGCTTGTACCTTTCATTGTATGTTAATGGTTATTGTAAAATTAGATATAACGCAAAAAAAAATTATAGAAATTATCTGTAGTTCTACTATGTTTTTACAATGGCTATGAAAATCTGTACATGTGGAAGGAAGAGAAGGATGGCGGTTTCGTTTGTCGAATTTTTACAGCAGCTTTTTACGATTCCTGCACTATTAATAACAACTCTGTTGACACTGTCGGTCATACTGGTCAACGGCTGGACCGATGCACCCAATGCTATTGCTACCTGCATTTCTACCCGGTCTTTAAGCCCGCGCTGGTCGGTATTGCTGGCTACTGTATTCAACTTTTTAGGCGTATTTGTCATGACGGTTATCAATAATTCCGTTGCCATGACAGTTTATAAGATGGTGGACTTCCGTGGAGATACCCACACGGCACTAGTGGCGCTGTGCGCTGCACTGTTTGCTATAGTGAGTTGGGCAACTGCCGCATGGTGGTTTGGGATACCTACAAGCGAAAGCCATGCTCTTATAGCTGGTCTTTCGGGTGCAGCCATAGGCCTTCAAGGTGGTTTTTCGGGCATAAATGGGGCTGAGTGGGTAAAAGTACTGTATGGCCTTGTATTATCGACGTTTCTAGGATTTGTGCTGGGGTTTGTGACAGTGAAGTTGGTGGAGTTTTTATTTAAAAAGGCCGACAGACGGAAGACGCTTGGATTTTTCAAGAATGCTCAGATATTTGGCGCCGCTGCCATGGGTTTTATGCACGGTGCACAAGACGGGCAAAAGTTTATGAGCGTGTTTTTACTGGGGATGTTCCTGGTAAAGGGACAGGCTGGAACGGGTCAGTTTCAAATTCCTTTATGGCTTATAGTTCTGTGTTCGCTGGTCATGGCACTGGGAACCTCGATAGGAGGATACAGGATCATCAAATCGGTGGGTATGGATATGGTGAAACTGGAGAAATACCAGGGCTTCTCGGCTGATTTAGCTGCAGCTTTGTGCCTGCTTTTATCCTCGCTGGTGGGTTTCCCGGTGAGCACCACCCATACCAAAACCACGGCCATCATGGGCGTGGGATCGGCCAAACGCATTTCCTCGGTAAACTGGTCGGTGGTGCAGGACATGGTGCTTACCTGGATTTTGACCTTTCCGGGTTGCGGCCTTATCGGCTTCTTGATGGCCAAATTGTTTATATGGCTCTTCTGACAGCGATTTAAGCGATGACATTTTACTGAGTACAGGAAGGAATAAATATGAAATAAAAAAATATATAAAAAGTAGGAGGTCCAGATGTTAAGGAGAAAAGGTTACAACTATTATGAAATGTTCAAAAAAGTGGCCGAGCATGCATGTGAGGCCTCTCAAATGCTACAAACCACCATTGACAATTACAAACTAGAGGGGCTTTCGCGGAAGATCACTGAAATCCATAACATAGAGCATACTGCCGATGCTGAAAAGCATGAGATGATACGCCATCTGCTAAAAGAGTTTTTGCCTCCCATAGAGCGGGAAGATATAATCCGGCTGGCAGAGCAGGTTGACAACGTGGTGGACTCGATTGAAGAGATATTGATGCGCCTTTACATGTACAATATAAAATCAATACGGCATGAAAGCTTTGAGTTTGTAAAGATAATATCAAGGTGCACCGAAACTTTAAAGGAATTGATGCGTGAGTTTCCCAATTTCCGCAAATCCGCCACTATTCACAAGTATATCGTGGAGTTAAATGATATGGAAGAGGAAGGTGACAGGCTGTATACCGCTGCTTTGAGAAGGCTTTACGTCGAGTCACAGGACCCGATAGAAGTCATAGCTTGGACACAAGTGTTTGAATGCTTTGAAAATTGTTGCGATGTCTGTGAGGAGGTTGCCGACATAGTCGAAAGCATAATAATGAAAAATATTTGATCAACAGCTGCAGAAATTTTTGATAAAATCTGAAGTGGGAGTGCAACCAGGGTAAAAAGCTGAATGGGAGCAGGGTTACGGCCTTGCAGCATTGTGGTGAGTAGAAAGGGTTGAAAAGGAGAGTTTAAAAAGGGGAGTTGGCCATGGCCTTGATAGAGGTGTTCGAACACCTGGAATGGTTGATGGCGCTGCTTTTCATACTGGGGGCTGTATTGGTGACCATTGAATTTATGATGCCGGGGTTTGGCATAGCGGGCACACTGGGCATCATATCGCTGGTACTGGGGATAGTGGTTGCCTCCCGTGTGGTATCGCCGCCTGTTTTGGTGGGCATCATAGTTGCCGTGCTATTGGTCATAGCATCGCTTTTGGTTTGGGCTTACCGCTCGGCGACAAAAGGAGGGAAAATATCTCGCTCGTTGCTGCTCCATTCCAGGCTGGATAAGGAGCGGGGTTATACCAGCGTTCAGCTTGAGGAAAGCCTACTGGGGATGGAAGGGGTCACTCTGTCCATGCTTCGGCCATCTGGAACGGCCCAGATAGGCGATCGCAGGGTGGATGTGATAACCGAAGGGGAGTTCATCCCAAAAGGCATAAAAGTGAAGGTGATCAAGGTAGAGGGTTTCCGCGTTGTGGTGGCGCGGGCAGATGACTGATGTTGGGATGCGGGCATATAGCAACAGAGAGGGCAACGGGTGAATGATAAGAATGCGTTTTCATACGTATATCTTTTCGGTGCTGAAATCGGTGATGAAAACGCGGCCGTCGTTTTCGACAAATTCGATGATGCTGGATAGCATCCTGTCTATATGTCCTCCCTCGTTGGATACGCATGCTATACCGATGACGGCGCTTTGCCATTTGTCATTCAGTCCTATCTCTGCGATTGAGGCATTGAACCGGCTTTTGAGGCGCTCTATGAGGCTTTTAAGTATGCGCCTTTTTTCTTTTAATGAAAACGCTTCTTCTATGAGGAGGTTTATTTTGCACACTCCAATTACCATACAAGGTTCACCTCTAGTGATGCACATTATAAATTTCTGTTTTACCCTATAAGGGTATCCAAAATAAGCATAACGGCAAAACCTATAAGTACGCCGTACGTGGCGATCCTCTGTGAACCACGCTTGTGGGTTTCGGGTATGATCTCATCGCTGATTACAAACAGCATGGCGCCGGCTGCAAATGTCAATGTAAGCGGTAAGATGGGCCGTGCCAGCTGGGTCAGCGCCAAGCCCACGATTGCACCTACGGGTTCTACCAGTCCTGTCAAAAGTGCCACCCAAAAGGCCTTGCCCAGTGAGGAGTTTTCCTGGGTGGCCAGAGCCATGGCTACGGCCAATCCTTCAGGCATATTCTGTATGCCGATTCCTATGGTGAGGGCAAATCCGTTGGCATAGTCAAAATCGCCAAATCCTGCACCTACCGCCAGCCCTTCTGGGAAATTGTGTATTGTGATGGCGATTATAAACAGCCATATTCGGCTCAAATTTTTTTTCCTGCCCTCCATACCTGCCACCGTGTGAAAGTGGGGCAGGGCCTTGTCTATGTAATCCAAGAACAGGCCGCCCAGTATAATGCCAATCAGAGCGGTAGCCGCTCCCTTGATGCCCCCGCCGCTCTTCTCAATGGCGGGTACCACCAGGCTAAAGGATGTGGCGGCCAGCATCACACCTGCTGCAAATCCCAGCATCACATTTATGGTTTTATCGGAGATTTTTCGCGTGAAAAATACTGGTATGGCCCCTATTCCGGTGCCCAGGCCGGCCACTATGCTGGAAATCATTCCAATTAAGGTGAGGTTGTGTTGAGATAGCCACTCTGCCATTCCAATTCTCCTTTCTGGTTTTTATTTAAAATTTAAAATGCAATAGGTGGGCTCTTCCGTATAAAATGCAAAATTCCTTCCATAATATGAGTGATTAAAGTCTAGCTGTTATTTATTTTATGGGTTATTTATAACACAGTGTAATTAACTTTTCAAGCTTTAATTTTGCTGTAAAAGCATTATCACCTTTAATAAAAAATTTATTTTTAAGGGGCTTTGTGCTGAATATAAAAATTATCGTTATGGTATATGAACGCTCTCGAAAAGTAGCTGAGCAACATAGGCACAACGATTGATTTTGTAGGGCGACCTTGCAGAATAATTATGGGGTGAAATCCCAAGACCGAACCTGCAAACAAGCTAAAATAAAGCTCTCAGACTTTTCGAGGGCATACTATATATGAAAAGAGGAGCGAAAAGCTGCAAACATCAGAAAAGTATGGAATAGCCGGCATCAGCCGACTCTTCCTTCGCTTTGTTCAAATTGTTTGGTTTCTTCCATAGTGGTTTTGATGTCTTGGGAAGGTAAATTTCTACATTTTACAATTTTGCCTTCCTATGTGCGTAATACTACATAATCAGGTCCTCGTGATCGGTAAAGGCTGGAAAGTTTTTTGAATATCCTTTTGTCTTTTCGTCCAGCTCTATAAATTGGCTTAAAACGTCCACGTCTTTGATCATGTTTTTAAGCTGCCAATGCCAGTCATTCCAGTTATCTTCAGTAGCGTTTAATATCTTAAGCAGCTTTTATTTGTTCTCTTCAAACTGGCTTTGCATTTCCAACCCTTTTGGGATTTTTGCTTTTGCTTCAATGTAATCTTTGATTCTCTCTTTGAGCTCCTGTGCTCGTTTTATTGCTATCTCCCTCCTGTCTGCTTTTTGCATCTACTTCATCACCTCTCCTCTTAAAATAGTCTGAAATTATTCATAAATTGACAAATAGGATGAAAAAATAAATTTGTTATTATACCACAATTTTTGCGATAAATTAAGGTAAGACGTTAAATTAAGTAGTATGAACTGCTGACACAAAGAAACTAAAAGAAATTGTATGATATATTCAAAATACAAGGCATATAACGTAATAACAATTGTAAGTTAAAAAATATATCTATTGACTTGTACTTTTTAAGTATATATGGCTACGTCGCATTTAAAATGTATTAATCAAAACAGGGACTTATGGGAAAAATATAGAGAGAATATCAACGAAATGATGAAGAGGAGGAATGAAGTTGAAGGTAACCGTTGATCAAGACCTCTGTATAAGCTGTGGGCTATGCATCAACACATGTGAAGAGGTATTCCATTGGAATGCCGACGATAAGGCAGAAGCCATAGCCACCGATGTTCCGGCCGAGCTGGAACAAGATGCCCAGGAAGCCATGGACAGCTGCCCAACGGGGGCTATTAAACACGCATAGTGCAGCCTATCAGGGCGATGTATAAGCAATGACAGGGCAATTAATGACAAGGGAATTTGCATAAAAAAGAGGGGATTGTTCAACGGATTGTATCCCCTCTCTTTTTGTCTGATTGATGATGACACAAACTGCCCTATTATAGCATTCACTTTTAACGCCTTTTTCTGCGAGTAGTCAAACAAGTTTATATATCCGGCTTGTTAAGCAAGGTAAATCTTTATAGTCAACCCTTATTTATTGCTTTGTTTTTGGCAACTTTAAGCGTATGGTTTTGATTTCGAAGGGCCTAAAGTCCAGTTCTATCTTATTGTCCCGAACCACCAGCTCTTTTTCGGTATTCTCGAGCATGTCGGTCTGTTCAGCCCCTGCAATGGGGAATGCTACCGACAGGGTACAGCGTGTGGCCGTGCGTCTGGATTCGTACAGCCGCAGTATTATATCATTTGAGCCATCTTCGGGAATCTTCACTGTTTCAAGGATTATGTTAGCGGCATCCAGTGAGAACAGCGAAGTGCAATTTTCGGTGGCACCGTTGACCACCATCACAGGACAGTTGATGTCATAGGCCTCGCGGATTACGTCGCTTTCCGCAAAGCTGCCGTTCCATGTATAGAACGAATAGGTGAAGTGCTGGATGCCCCTGTCAGCGTTCATGTCGGGTGCCAAAGGTGCCCTCAAAAGCGTCAGGTTGATGCTGTTGCCTAGGGTGTTTACTCCATACTTGCAGTCGTTTAACACTGCAAACCCGCGGTTTTCTTCCATAAGGGCCGTCCATTTGTGGTTGCATACCTCAAACCGGTCAGCATCAAACGGCCGCGATTTGTGGTTGGGGCGTTTCAAGTGGCCAAACTGTATTTCGTGTACGCCCTCGTTTGTATGAATATTTACCGGGAAGGCCACTTTTAGCAGCTTGTGGGATTCCTGCCAGTCAATTGTAGTCACGAAGTCAACACGCCTGCTGTTGCGCCGCAAGATGATATCCTGGGTCATGAGGGAGTTGTGGAGCTTCCTTTTGACCCTGAGAATGGCCATCAGAGGCCCCTGGGATACCACCTCAAACGAAGCGGGCTCATTCAGCTCGACCGGCGTTAAGCTGTACATGCTGTCGATATCCCACGCATCCCAGTGGCTGGGAACATCCTTGTACATCTTGAAGCTGTTACAAGGCCCGGCAGCAAGCTCGCGGTCAGCCTCTTTATCAAATATGCTCACTATTTCGCCTTTGTCGTTAAACTCTATGCGCAAAAACTCGTTCTCCATCGAATGCAGGGTAATCTTGAGGACATTTTCGATTGCCTTCCCATCTCCGGGATACAGCGTAATCCATCCGCAGGAGGGCACTTCAACCTCAGCCAGCAGGCCATCTTCCGATTGCTGAACTGGCAAAGGTCGCCCATCAGCCAGCGTAGCCCCTTTAAATTCCTTGGGCAATGGCACTATGGCCGTCCTGCTCCATGAGAGTGAATTGAATACCGTAATTGCTTTTTCTGATGCTCGTTCCAATAGACTGGAAGCGGCTTCTTCTGCTACCTTTTTGGCGGTAGAGATTACCTTTTCATAATCTGCTTCGGCTTCCTCATATACCCTTTGGATGGATGAACCCGGCAGGATGTCGTGGAACTGGTTGAGCAACACGGTCTTCCACGCCTGGTCCACGGTTTGCAGCGGGAAGGCATATCCTTTAAGCGCTCTGGCGGTTGCTCCCCATATCTCGGCTTCTCTGAGGGCTATTTCGCTCTTGCGGTTGCCTCTCTTGGTCCTGGCTTGGGAAGTGTAAGTGCCGCGATGTGCCTGGAAATAAAGTTCACCCACATACCTGTTTTCGGGGAACCCACGTTTTTCAAGGTCATAGAAGAATTCTAGTGGATGGCATATCTTTGTCCTGGGTACTCCTTCCAGGTCCTTGCACCGCCTTAAGTATTCCAGGTGGTCGCGCGTTGGACCACCGCCGCCATCTCCATGGCCGAAGGGAAGCAGGCGCGTGGATATCCCATCCTTCTGGACGCGCTCGTTCCAACGCTGGATCAGCGTAGCCGGATTGGTATGGGAGTTATAGTCGTTGTGCAGGTGCACCAAAATCTCAGAGCCGTCTATTCCCTCCCATATGAAGGTGTTGTAAGGGAATGGCTCCCCGCCAGTGTATGCGCCCCAGAATATCTTTTGGGTGGAAAAATATTTGATGCCACACCCTTTCATGATCTGAGGAAGAGCGGCTGAATAGCCAAATACGTCGGGAAGCCAACACAGCTTGCTGTCTATGCCGAACTCCTCTTTGAAAAAGCGCTTACCATGTATGAACTGCCTAATCAGGCTTTCGCCGCCGGATATGTTGGTGTCGGCCTCAACCCACATTCCGCCTTCAGGGATGAACTGGCCTCTTTTGACGGCTTCCTTGATCCTTTCGTAAAGCTCAGGATAGCGCCGCTTCACCATCATGTAAAGGTGGGGTTGACTCTGCAAGAACTTGTATTCCGGATATTCATCCATCAATGCCAGTTGGGTTGCAAAGGTGCGGGCACATTTTCTTTCGGTTTCGGCCAGCGGCCATAGCCAGGCCACATCTATGTGCGAATGCCCAAATGCAAACATGATGGGAGCAGTAGAGCCGTTGACGCACTCCAAAAGGGGTTTTAACCGCTCCCTTCCGGCGCTAATGGTTTTCATCATTTCCTCATATGGCAGCTCAAAATCCACTATTAAAGTAAAATCTTTAAGGCCGGCATCGATTTCGGCCACTCTCAATGAATTGGGATCAAGGCTTTCACGAACCTCGAACAGAGTCTGCACATCAAGCCACAGCTGGTAGACCTCTTCCTCCCAGATGCCATAGGTGCTCTTTCCCACCACGGCTTGGGTGGGACCGGGTTCGGGAACGGTGATGCGTCCAGGAGGCGTGGGCCCTACGCTGGCCACTCTGGGGCCGTGACCGGCATAAGCCTCTACCAGTATCTCATACTGCTGCCCTGGAACCCCGTTCATGGTCAATGTTACCTCGTGGTGTTCATTGTCTTTTGCTCCAGCATTTACGCCATTTACATATATGGCGCTTTCTCCACCAACGTCGACTTTCAGCACGATGCGTTTGCCTGCCGCTTCATCTGGCAGGGTTATAGTGCTCCTGAACCAACCGTATTCCCACTTTGCACCCCATTTTGTACCCTGTGGCATGGGAGAAAAGTTTCCTTTTAATGCTTCCCTGTAGGTGAGCTGCTGCTTTGTGGTAAACCCTTCCCACTCAATTTCACCCAGGGGTATGTAGAAATGACGGGTGAGCTCGTTTTTCCAGCTCAGTATCCTGTGTCTCCATTCAGGGCTTAAAGACACGATATATCACCTCATCTGATTTTTTTATTTGTGTTTACCATCCCAGACGATTTTAGGATTATGGCTTACCAACGGTTTAGTTTAAATGTTTGCTTCGGCTGTTTCCATGTTTTGTGTTTAAAATGAGGGATTGTTGGTGGAGAGATTACTGCAACATCTAGAATTAAATTATAATGGCAAAGTAAAGATATTACAATAGCATTTCGTCAAATTGATTTGGTACCGCCTATGTGTAAAAATTTAAGAGTAATACAGCATTTACAGCGCTTTTACATTACAATATTTGCAATGTTTGACCTTTTCAGCTAATAACTGGTGGTTTGCTTGTGTTGCTTGAGATTCCTGTATGCCTCCTCCTTTTTTAGATTCACTACATAAACGCCCGCTATTACTATCAGTCCGCCTAAAATCTGCTGCAGGGTTATCTCTTCTCCCAGTATAAATGTGCCGCCCAGGGCGCTTACCACCGGTATAAGGTTTACATACGATGAGACCACCACTGAATCCAGGTGTGAGAGGGAATATATATAGAGGAAATAGCTTATTGCACTGCAGAATACGGCCAGGTATATTATGTTTATCCATGCTATAGGGGGTATGGGGCGCCAGAGGTTGCGTTCAAGGAGAGCGAGCGGCAGAAGAAACAGCGCTCCGAACAAGCTCTGATATGTGGTGAGCGCCAGCCCCGAAAGCCTGCTGTTTAAGCCTTTGCTTATTAATATATATGCAACCCATGACAGGCAGGCGCCAATCATAAGCAAGTTGCCCCAGAGAGCCTGCGGGTTGTTCTCACTGGGTTGTCCTCTTTTAATTATGAAATAGACCCCTGTTATTGACATCAATACCCCAAGCCATTTAATGGGCGAAATACTATTTTTATAGATGACATATTCGGCGCATATGGTGAATACGGGTATGCTGGCAACTATCATGGATGCGCTTGCTGCCGATGTGAGCTTTATTCCCCAGGTCTCAAACAAAAAGTATATGGTCACTCCGAAAAGGGCACTCAACATCAAAGGAACTTTGTCCTCTTTTCGTATATTGGTGTCGGGCTGTAATCGCTTGAGAATAGGTAGCAGGATCAAGGATGCTATGAGAAAGCGAAGGAAGGCCATGGTAAATGGAGGCACGCCTGCATTGAGGATGGCCTTGGAGCTCACAAATGACATTCCCCAGAAGATGACGGTGGCTATTATGGCCAGGTTGGCAAGGGCGTTTTGTGCAGCTTTTGATCTGCCTGATTTGCGGGTCAATGAGATCCCCTCTTTCGTAAGTTTTTCTCTAAATAGGATATAGCAAAAAAGCAGTCATTGCAATGACTGCTTTAATGGATTTTCTAAGTTTTATCGCGTCACCATGGTGCCAATCCCTTTATCGGTGAATATCTCAAGAAGGATGGGATGGGGGATGGTGCCGTTGACAATGTGAGTGCGTTTGACGCCCTGCTCGATGCTCTTTATACAGCCCTTTACCTTTGGTATCATGCCGCCGGTGATTATACCCTTGTCTATCAGGTCGTACACTTCTTCTACTGTTATGACCGATATGATTGATTCGGGGTCCTGCGGGTCTCGCCTTATCCCATCGACGTCTGTGAGAAATATCAGCTTTTCGGCTTTTAGAGCCGCGGCCACCTCTCCCGCTACCGTATCGGCGTTTATATTGTAGCTCTGTCCGTCAGGGCCTACGCCTATGGGGGCAATTACGGGGATGTACTCATCCCTTGCCAGTATCTCCAGCACTTTGCAGTTTATATTTTTGATCTTCCCCACATAGCCCAGGTCCACTCCATCTATGGGCTCCATGGGCTCTACCTCTATTAGGTTAGCATCTTTCCCGCACAGGCCTATGGCTTTGCCCCCCAGGGAATTGAGCTGGGATACTATATCCTTGTTGATCTTTCCCGTTAATACCATTTGCACTACTTCCATGGCTTCCTTTGTTGTAATGCGCAGTCCCTTGTAAAATTTAGATGGGATATTTAAAGCCTCAAGCATTTTGGTGATCTCTGGTCCACCGCCGTGCACTACAATGGGATTTACGCCCACGTATTTGAGAAGGGTGATATCCTGCATGATGGTACGGCTTATGTCGTCGCTTATCATGGCATTTCCGCCGTACTTTATAACAACAGTTTTGCCGCTGAGCTGCTGTATATAAGGCAAGGCCTCGGTTAAGATGTTGGCCTTATGAATCAATGTATCCATAATCGTTCTCCTCTCCCCTAAGATTTCTCTTAAATATATTGGCTTCTTATTTGGGCTGAAAATTTTGATTATCCTAAAATTGCCCTATCCTAAAATTGCCCTTTATTTCTTTATAACGCAGCAACGCAGATGTGATGGTAGCTGTTTTAGAGGTACCATCCAGGATTTCGCAGCCCCATGGTCTCGTCCAGACCAAACAGTATATTCATGTTTTGTACAGCTTGCCCTCCTGCGCCTTTTATGAGGTTGTCTATTGCCGCCACGACTATTATCCGGTGGGTGCGCCTGTCAACCACAAATCCGATGTGGCAGTTGTTTGAGCCATTTACGTGCTTTATCTCGGGGAGGTTTCCTTCCTGGTGAAGGACTATAAACGGCTCGCCGGCGTAAAACTCGCTGTACAGGCTGTAAACATCTCCAAAGCTCAGCGATTTTTTCAAATTGGCGTATATGGTGCTCAGGATTCCCCGTTTTACAGGCAAAAGATGCGGGGTAAACGATAATGTGACCTCCCTTTGGGCCAGTATGCCGAGTTCCTGCTCTATCTCGGAAGTGTGGCGGTGAGTTGCCACGTTGTACGCTTTTATGTTTTCATCCACTTCGCAAAAGTGAAGGCCCTGTGACGGCTCCCTGCCCGCACCCGTGGCTCCGGATTTGGCATCTATGATGATGGAATTTAAGTCAATCAGCCCCTGCTTTACCAGTGGAGCCAGACCCAATATAGCACATGTGGGATAGCAGCCGGGGTTGCCTATTAGCCTGGCTGTTTTGATCTCATCCCTGTGTAATTCCGGAAGCCCGTATACCGACGCTTGCAGCAGGTCTGGGCGTACGTGACGGGTGCCGTACCACTTTTCGTATACTTCCGCTGATTTGTATCGAAAATCGCCGCTTAAGTCAATCACCTTTTTGCCCCTTTCGTACAGAGCCGGGATCACTTGGTTTGAAATCCCGTGAGGCAGCGAGGTGAATACGACGTCGCTTTCCTCTGCGATTTTGTCGATGTCGAGCTGGCTGCACGCCTTGTCGAGCAATCCTTTGAAATTTGGATATATGTCGGATATAGGCTGTTCAGCAAAGCTCTGGGATACGAGATGCACAAGCTCCACTTGTGGATGGGAGTAGAGCAGCCTCACCAGCTCTATTCCGGCATATCCCGTTGCGCCAACAACGCTAACCCTGATCAACGCTGTGACCCCCTTTGATTTTTAATGCACATGTTATAATTATAAATATTATTGTATAAAAATACAACATGTTGAGCGTGTTTTATTAAAATTTTTCACATACCTATAATAATCCTATGATATATCACCTTAATCGTTGCATTTATTATTTATGCATAGAGGCATATATTCTGTTGAAGCGGGTAGTGGCAAGTAATAAAATATTAAAGTGGAAGAAGGATATTCAACATTTATGCAATACTTTCAAAAACTAATGTGCTTTTTTTGTTAATAATATCTATAGTCAGATTGTCCTGGAGACATTATAATATAATCATACTTGGTATTTATTTTTTAAGTTTTGCATCCAAGGGGTGCGGAAAATACTGTTATGGAGGGGTTTAAATGGCAAGTGTAACTTTTAGAAACGTGTCTAAGGTATATCCAGGAGGGGTCACTGCTGTAAGCAATTTTAACCTTGATATTGCTGATAAGGAGTTTATAGTTTTGGTAGGCCCTTCTGGATGTGGAAAGACTACTACACTGCGTATGGTTGCCGGGCTAGAGGAGATCACAGAAGGGGAACTCTACATCGGCGATAGATTGGTCAACGATGTGGCTCCCAAAGACAGGGATATAGCGATGGTTTTCCAGAACTACGCTCTGTATCCGCATATGACGGTATACGACAACATGGCTTTCGGTCTCAAGCTCAGGAAGGTACCCAAGGCCGAAATAGATCGGCGCGTAAGGGAAGCCGCACGGATGCTGGATATTGAGCATCTGTTGAACAGAAAACCCAAGGCTCTGTCGGGTGGACAGAGACAGAGGGTGGCTGTAGGGCGTGCTATAGTCCGTGAACCTAAGGTGTTCTTGATGGATGAGCCGTTGTCCAACTTGGATGCGAAACTGAGGGTGCAGATGAGAACCGAGCTTACAAAGCTACATCAGAGATTGCAAACCACTTTCATCTACGTAACGCACGATCAGACCGAAGCTATGACCATGGGTACGCGTATCGTTGTCATGAAGGATGGATTCATCCAACAGGTAGACACACCTCAGAACTTGTACGACTATCCCGTCAACTTGTTCGTAGCAGGATTTATCGGTAGCCCGCAGATGAACTTTATCAATGTGCACCTGGTAAAAGAGGGCGATGACGTATACGCCGTATTTGAGGATAACAAGATCAAGATTCCGGCAGGCAAGGTAAGGAAATTTAAAGATCCTTCCTATATCGGTAAAGAAGTAATAATGGGTATTCGTCCTGAGGACCTCCATGATGAGGAGATATTCTTAGCCAGTGCTGCAGACAGCACGGTAAAGGCTCATGTAGACGTTGTAGAGCTCCTGGGTTCTGAGACTTACTTGTACCTGACGGTATCGGGCAGGAACCTGGTGGCAAGAGTTAACCCGAGGTCCAAGGCAAGAGTGGGCGATACCATTAAGATTGCCTTTGATACCAACAAGCTGCACTTCTTTGATAAGGATACGGAAGAGACCATACTGCTTAGATAAATATCCTTTAAAATCAAAGAGGACTTTTTGTAAAAAAAGCAGAAATATTGTCTTTATGGATAATATTTCTGCTTTTTTTATTTCATAAATTAATGTATACTTATATTTGGGTGGTAATATTATGCTAACCGAGCAAAGGATGCAAAAGGTACTGGACAGGGTGGCGCGCAATATCCAGGTAACGACCGATATCGTCGATCCTGCGGGGATGATTGTGGCCAGTAGCGACAGGGAGAGAGTGGGACAGGCTGAGCCGGCTGTGAGGGACTACGATACCATAAACGGCAGGCTCACCTTTGTTCACAACGGCAGGACTTATTTGAAGTTCAGCGTTGATAAGACCATCACTTATTTTATAGCCATGGATGGTGTAAGCAAGGTCACCAGGAACTACTGTATGCTTATTGCATCAATCATTGAGCTGTATTTGAAGTCCAATATACAGAAGCTTAATCGAGAAGAGGTTGTGCGCAGGATTATACTGGATCAGGTGTCCGACCTTGAGCTTCAGGAGCTGGCTCGAGAGTATAAGCTTGAACCCAACGTAGCTCGATGTGTGCTTGTCATACGTACTGCCAGCATGGAGGCCGAACAGGTCTACAAACTGCTTTTAAAAGTTTTCCCTAAAAGTCAGGGAGATATTCTGATATTGTTTGATAACCGAACGGTGATACTGGTTAAGCGGGTGTTTGACGAGATGGATGAGGATGAGCTGGAGCAGATGGCAGCTGCTATGGAAGAGACTATTCTGAACGAGACTACCGTGAAGATCTGCATTGGAATAGGTAGAACTAAGCCCAGCATCTTTCAGCTGAGAGAATCGTATCTTGAAGCCATGCAGGCCATAGAGGTAGGGTTGATGTATGACGTGACGGGTCGAATATACAGATATGACAGCTTGCTTCTGGAGCGGTTTCTGCACGAGATTCCCCTGCAGATTTCACACAAGTACTGTGAAGCGATTTTTAACGAAGAAGCCAGAAAGGTGCTCAACGAAGAGATGATAACTACCATTAATAAATTTTTTGAAAACAATTTGAATTTGAGCGAGACTGCCAGGCAGCTTTATATTCACCGTAACACCCTGGTGTATCGCCTGGACAAGATACAGAGAGCACTGGGGCTTGACCTGAGAAACTTCCATGATGCAGTTACATTTAAAATAATGATGATGCTAGATAAGCAGAAACGGGAGTGTTACTCTTGATACAGTTTAGAAACGTGACAAAGGTTTATCCCAATGGTTTGTGTGCGCTATCAAATGTAAACTTTACAATTGCAAATGGCGAGTTTGTGTTTATAGTGGGGGCTAGCGGCGCAGGTAAGACCACGTTGATAAAATTGCTTCTCAAGGAGATTGAGCCCACATCTGGCAGCATAATTGTGGATGACGTTGATTTATCCTCTTTAAAGAGGAAGGAAATTCCGTATTATCGCCGTAAGCTGGGAGTGGTGTTCCAGGACTTCAGGCTGCTTCCCGATAGGACGGCTTATGAAAACGTGGCTTTTGCTATGGAGATTGTGGGGGCTTCTCCAAAGGAGATCCGCAGGAGAGTGCCGGCTGTATTGAGTATGGTAGGGCTGGGTTCAAAAGCCCATGCTTACCCACATCAGCTATCGGGCGGCGAACAGCAGAGGGTGGCTCTTGCCAGGGCCCTTGTGAATAATCCCTCAATTCTCATCGCGGACGAGCCCACCGGTAATCTGGATCCCGTAACTGCCATGGAGATCATGAAGATCATAAATCTGATAAATCGTCGGGGGACCACCGTAATCATGGCCACTCACGCCAAGAGCATCGTCAACGCTATGCGAAAACGGGTGCTTCAATTCCGTAAGGGGGTTTTGATCAAGGACGAGCAGGAAGGGGGATATTTTGATGAACCTTAGGAGCTGGAGGTTTTTCGTTTATCACGGGTTTCAAAATATCCTTCGCAATCGTGTCATGTCGCTGGCGTCAGTCACTGCCATAATGGTTGCGCTGATCGTCTTGGGACTTATATTGGTTATCGTTGTCAACCTTGATGTGATGATGAAAGAAGTGGAATCCAAGATGGAGATTACCCTGTTTTTGAAAGACGGAGTGACCGACAGTGAACGCTCCAGTTTGGAAAA
This sequence comes from Caldicoprobacter algeriensis, assembly GCF_023838525.1. Classification (GTDB taxonomy): domain Bacteria; phylum Bacillota; class Clostridia; order Caldicoprobacterales; family Caldicoprobacteraceae; genus Caldicoprobacter; species Caldicoprobacter algeriensis. Next base: position 28,553 of record NZ_JAHUQD010000004.1, on the reverse strand, counting down.
GGAGATAAGCAGCTGGCAAGGCGTTTACGATGTTGAGTTTATCTCCAGGCATCAGGCTCTTGAAGAGTGGAAGCGCCAGCTGGGCGATAAGGGAAGCCTGCTTGATGGGTATACCGGGGAGAACAATCCTTTACCTGACTCCTTTTTGGTTAAAATAGAGAAGCCGGAATACGTGAATACCATTGTGGAGAAGGCAAAAGAGATCCCTGCCATTGAAGAGGTGAACTACAGCAGCAAGGTGGCCGAGTTTATAGAATGGCTTGCACGGACCATCCGGTTGGTGGGCATGGGCCTTGTGGCTGTCCTGGCGGGTGTGGCTGCCATTATCATCAGCAATACCGTCAGGTTGACGGTGTATTCCAGAAGAAGAGAGATAGGGATCATGAAATACATTGGAGCCACCGACTGGTTTATTCGCTGGCCTTTTATAATTGAAGGGCTCATCCTGGGAGTGATGGGCAGCGTAATAGCCACAGGGGTTGTGGCGCTGGGTTACAAGTTCTTGCTTGACAGGAGCAGCTATATAAACATGAGGTGGGGGTATCTGGGAATATTTAGACTGCTGCCATTGAATGAAGTAATGCTGTATGTCCTTGAAGCCTCTTTGCTGGTGGGGGCGTGTGTGGGCGTGTTGGCCAGCTGCCTGTCAATCAGAAAGCACTTGAGGGTGTAAACGTTGACATTGTGCCCTACTATTATGCCCCACTTCATATGGTTTATTTTGATCAAAAGGTGGACATGCTTCTTAGTCGGATGATTTGCATGTATTATTGGTATGGTAGGATATGCTGGCAGGCAAGTTGAGCTGATGGTTACCAAAACATGAATGGTGACTTTGGCGTTGCTGCTTTGCTGGCAATATATTTGAAAAGAGCATGTGAATGCCTTAAATAAACGTGTATTGGGGTGAAGGGGATGCGATACAGGGCTATTGCATTGTTATGTGCTGTTTTGTTTGTTTTTACTGGGGTTACCGCCATGGCTGCTTCCAACATCGATAAGAAAAAACAGCAGCTCAATGAGGTCAATGAAGAGATAAAGAATACTGAAGAGCAGCTGGAAGAGGTCAAGCAACAACAAAACGAGGTGGCTGCCAGGCTGCAGGATATAGAAAAGCAGCTTAAACAAAAGGAACAGGAGCTAAATAAGCTTGAAAAAGAGCTGCAATCTACGCAGGAGGAGCTGGAGGCGACGCGCAAAGAGCTTGAGAGGGCTATTGAGGAGGCCGAAAAGCAGGAAGAGCTGATGGCTGATCGAATAAGGGCTATATACATGAATGGTGTCCCTTCATATCTGGAGCTTCTTTTGGAAGCGAAAAGCATAAACGAGTTTTTGGATCGAATGTCCATGGTGCAGCAGCTGATAGCTTTTGATATACAGGTTCTTGACCAGATGGAGCAGTACAGGGATCAGGTGGACAAAAAGCGGGCCGAGCTGGAAGAATTGGAGCAATCTCTTACACAGAAAAAGCAGGCAGTAGCCAGACAAAAGGCGGAGATCGAGCAAAAGAAGAAGGAGCAGAACCTGTTGTTGCAGCAATTGAAGGAGCAGCAAGAGCGTTATGAACGCGACTTGGAGGAGCTTGAAAGAACGTCAAAGGAACTTGAAAAGACCATCCAGCAATTGCTCAGGCAGCTGGAGGAACAGCGCAAAAGGGAGGCCCAGTCTAGAGCAGGCAGGGATACCGGCAGCCAGCAAACCGGTAGTCAATATACAGGCGGCATACTGGCGTGGCCGGTTCCAGGGTTTTATACCATAACTTCGCCATTCGGCTACCGTGTACATCCTGTTTACGGTACCAGAAGGCTACATACAGGCATAGATATTGGTTCAAATTATGGAAGCGGGCAAAGCATATACGGCCAGAATTTTGTGGCCGGCGCTGATGGAACGGTTATATTTGCAGGGTGGTACGGCGGCTACGGCAACTGCGTAATAATCGAACATGGAGGAGGTATAACCACCCTTTATGCCCATGGTTCGCAAATCCTGGTATCGGCGGGGCAGCAGGTAAAGAGAGGGCAGCCGGTTATGAAGGTGGGTAGCACGGGCATATCAACTGGTCCCCATGCGCATTTTGAGGTGAGGAAAGACGGGGTGCCTGTTAATCCCATGCCGTATTTGGGGCGATAAATCGCGCTCAGCACATAGGCCAGAGAAGAGCCGGTTCTTCTCTGGCCTATGGTTTTGTTATTTAAAAAATTCAAAAAAGTATTTTGAAAAGTCTTGAGAAGATGGTATAATAAAGCCAAAATCCAAGTATATATAATTTTATGTTGACAATATTTGTAATCAGTATTAAGGAGGAATATTCCTAGATGATAAGCAAGAAAGCCGCTGCATGGGGAGCAGTTGTCATCATTATCATCACCGCATTTTTTTCATCCTTTTTAACCCTTCAAGTCAGCAAGTATATCGACATTCAAAGTGGAAACAGGTATGTGGTAAGCAGGGAAGTATATCAGCTGCTGGAAAAGTACCAGATGCTTGAAGAAGTGAGGCAGACCATTGAGAGGGACTATATAGAGGAGCCTGATCAGGATAAGCTGTTTGTTGGTGCCATAAAGGGCATGGCCGCCGCTCTGGGCGACCCCTATACCACTTATTTTACGGCGGAGGAGTACAAGGAATTTATCGTGCAGACGCAGGGCAGCTACGCGGGCGTGGGCCTTATGGTTACGGTGGATGAGAAAGACAACCTCATAACCGTCGTCAGAGCTTTTAAGGACAGCCCTGCTGCCAAAGCTGGAATACAGCAGGGGGACAAGATCATCAAGGTTGAGGATCTAGAAGTAACCGGAAGTGAACTGGATAAGGCGGTCAGCATGATGAAGGGAGAGCCGGGCACAAAGGTAAATATCACCATCTTGAGGGATGGCCAGCCCCTCAACTTTACTCTGGAGCGTGCGGTTATTGAGATTCCTGACATGGAATACAGGATGATAGGCGATGGAATCGGCTATATATGGCTGTACCAATTTGATGAGAACTCGCCCAAAAATTTCAAAAATGCCGTTGAGGAGCTCAAAGGCCAGGGGATGAAGGGGCTTGTCCTGGATTTGCGCGGCAATCCCGGCGGCCTGCTTCAGGCATGTACTGAGATTGCTGATATGCTGTTGCCAGAGGGTTTAATCGTGTACAGCGAAAACCGCCAGGGAAGAGGCGAAAAGTACTATTCCGATAAAGAATATCTGGGTATTCCCTTAGTGGTGCTTGTCAATGAATACAGCGCCAGTGCTTCCGAAGTGTTGTCAGGTGCTATTCAGGATTATGGTGTAGGTACCATAATCGGTAAAACCACCTTTGGTAAGGGGTTGGTTCAGGGATTGCGCGGTCCCTTCAGAGATGGGTCGGCTCTCAAGATAACGGTTGCCAAATATTTCACTCCAAAGGGAAGGGGTATACATCAAAAAGGCGTCGTACCCGATATCGATGTTGACCTGAGCGAGGAGGCCAAGAAGTTTTTAAAAGAAAATCCTAGTAAGGAGCTACCCGTGGAACTTGATACTCAGCTGCAAAAGGGTATTGAGGAGATAAGAAAGATGCTCAGCGAGAAGAAGTAGGGGGTCTTTGGTTTGGCCTTAGTAAAGCTTATATTTTCCTCTTTTGCGCAGGCTATAACCAGCCTGTTCTTTATAGGTATTGTGATGGTGGCTTATCTGTATATTCAGAGGAATGCGCGGCTGGAAGAGTCATGGCTGGGCGTTCTGCGCAATCCCGTGTCTACTCAGCTTGCTGACGTGGTGCTGTGTGGCATGCTTGTGGGGCTGATGGCCAGCGTCCTTATAGTGCTGATTGGGATCGCTATCGATTACAATGCCATACTTTTTATTTGGCCCCTGGCGCTTTTCTTGATGCTGTTCAATCAAAGGTATATATGCTTTTCCTATGCCGGGGGAATAGTTTCGTTGGTTAACCTGTTGACGGGTTGGCCTAAAATAGATGTATCGTCCTTAATTGCCCTTGTGGGGATATTACACCTAATGGAGAGCCTGCTTATCATACTGGATGGCTACAAGGACAGCCTCCCTGTATGGATAGAGCACAGGATGTTCAAACCGGTTGGGGCATACCTCATGCAAAAGGTGTGGCCCATACCACTGGTGGTGCTGGTTATTCCGGAAGCCGGTGCCAGTCTGGCCTCGGGTGGTGGTGTGGCCATGCCTGACTGGTGGCCGCTTTTTAAGCCACAAAACATGGCGCAGGTGTTTGCCCTTCTGCCCATCGTCGCTGTTTTGGGATACGGTGACATTGCTATAACCCAGCTGCCGAACGAAAGGACGCGGGAGTCGGGGTTCTGGTTGGGGGTGTACAGCACATCAATCTTAATTATGGCTGTGGCTTCATCGCGGGTTTACTGGATGAAGTATGTTGCGGCGGTGAGTGCGCCTCTGTTTCACGAGTTGCTCATCATTTTAAGCAAACGGGAGCAGATGCAGGGCAAGCCGGCTTTTGCGGTGCCATGGAGGGGGCTTAGGGTTCTTGAGGTACTCCCTGAGTCTTCGGCCCAAAAGATGGGCGTACAGCGCGGGGATATATTGCTGAGGCTAAACGGCAGGGATATAAACAGCGAGGATATGCTGCATGAGGTTTTGAGCCAGTGTATGTACTTCATATGGGCAGAGGTGAAGCGCAAGGATAAGGTGATAACCCTGGAGTACAGGGATTATCAGAATCCCATAGAGGACCTAGGCATTATATTTGTCCCGCGTACCACTGGCAGATACTTCCGTGTGGATGAACAAAAGGGTATCATATTCAGGCTGTGGAAGCGAATACGGCATAATTTGAAAGAGGCACAGGACAATTGACTGTGCCTTTTTAAATTTTTTATACTTGCAATTACAAAAGTGCTGTCTGGTTGCTTCTGATTTCAATCGGAAGGTGGTGGGCGGCGCTTTTCATGTGGCTACAGTATAATGTGGCACCACCAGGCTGATTCTAAAAGTTGATAATTGTTGACAGATTGACAGAATGAGGCTAAAATATAATTGGCATATGCCAATAAGTTTTGCTTTGCCTAGGCCGCTGTTTTGTTAGCTGAAATAGTGTTGCCTGAACAGTACTGTATCGAAAAGAGGAGGAATTGCCTTTGGATATGAGTTAGGGTGTCAATATTATGCGGTTACAAAAAATTTAAATGAATATAATATTGCTCATCTCTTTTGCATGAGTAAAGGGTTAAACTACACAAAAAGGACAATGCCTGTTTTCCTATTTTTGACGTATCATAAATAAATGCAAAATCAATGAAAGGAGATTGTATATGTCACAGGAAATGCAAAATCCAAACACAAAACAAGTAAATATTCCCAAATCCAACAACCCGTATGGCGATATAAAACACGTGATTGCGGTGATGAGCGGGAAAGGAGGGGTAGGAAAGTCCTCGGTGACGGCGCTGCTTGCCACATGGCTCAAGGAGAAAGGCTATAAAGTGGGAATTCTGGATGCCGACATCACCGGTCCCAGCATACCCAAGCTGTTCGGCATAAAAGGCAAGGCAAAGAGCAGGGAAGGGGCGCTTCTGCCAGCCGTTACGGTTAAAGGCATTGAGGTCATGTCTATAAATTTGCTTCTAGACAAGGAAGACCAGCCGGTGATATGGCGTGGGCCTCTAATATCCGGCGTCGTCAAACAGTTTTACGAGGAAGTGGACTGGGGTGATTTGGATTTCCTGCTGGTGGACCTGCCGCCTGGGACAGGCGATGCACCGCTGACGGTCATGCAGTTCCTTCCCCTTGACGGGATAGTGGTGGTGACCTCGCCGCAGGAGCTGGTGGGATTGATTGTAAGGAAGGCCATACATATGGCGAAAACGATGAACGTCCCTGTTGTGGGCTTTGTGGAGAACATGAGCTATCTTCAATGCCCTAAATGCGGAGAGGTCATAGAATTGTTTGGCAGGAGCAAGGGAAAGCAGGTGGAAGAGGAGACGGGGATTCCTTTCCTGGGCAGCCTGCCTCTTATACCCGATATAGCGCAGTTGGGCGACGAAGGGCGAATCGAGCTGGTACATCACCTGTATCCTGACTTTTTCAAACCGGTTGCCGAAAGATTTATGGAGCAGTTTTAGGATTCCCCTCAATTTATCTAGGGGAGGTCACCAAGGTAATTTCGAGCAAAAATTTTTCAAAATTTTTTTTTGCGTAAAATTATTGACATATGCCCATAATATAAATAGAATATATTTAGAGCATATGCTCAAAATGGTTTTTGAGAAACTTTAAATGAAAACAAGTGGAGTCGAAAAGGCAAAATAAGCTTTGTTTTCCAGGATACTTCCAGGGGAGGAAAGTGCATGAAAGTCTGTGTTACAGCAACTGGCAATTCCGTGGAAAGCCCGCTGGACCCAAGATTTGGTCGAGCAGCCTTCTTTGTGCTAGTTGATACCGATAGCATGGAATTTGAATGTATCAGGAATGATGCGGCTTTTACAGGCGGGGGAGCCGGTGTAACTGCCAGCCAGCTTATGGTGGATAAAGGTGTGGATGCGGTGGTCACAGGTAACATAGGGCCAAATGCCATGAATGTTTTGAAGGCAGTCGGTATAGGCGTGTACAGAGGCGTAAACGGTTCTGTAAAGGAAAACGTGGAGAGGCTCAAAAAAGGTTTGCTGGACAAGATTGAAGACAGCGTACCGCCCCATTATGGCAAAGGATTTGGGTGGAGGCAGGTATGAAAATAGCTGTTTTAAGTGGTAAGGGAGGTACCGGCAAAACGGCGGTATCTGTCAGCCTGGCAGCCTTGATTCCTGGCAGCCAGTATGTTGACTGTGATGTGGAGGAACCAAATGGCTACATATTTTTAAGGCCTCGGATAGGAAAAAGCATCTCGGTAGAGCTATTGGTTCCTACGGTGGATGTGCAAAAGTGTACCGGCTGTGGTCTATGTGCCCGGGTTTGTCAGTTTAACGCCATTGCTGTGGTGCGCGGCAAAGTGCTTGTATTTCCCGAGATATGCCATTATTGTGGAGCTTGTACCATCGCCTGTCCGGAAGGCGCCATAAAGGAGGTGCCAAGACAGATAGGCGTGGTTGAAATCAGCCAAGATGGGGCATTTATTCATGGAAGGCTCAATACCGGTGAATCAACAGGTGTGCCCATAGTAGATGAGCTTAAAAGGAATTTGAAAGAAGATGCGCATCCAATACTGGACTGCCCGCCAGGCGTTTCGTGCAGCGTCGTACATGCGATTGAAGGCTGTGATTACTGCATACTGGTGACCGAGCCCACCCCTTTTGGGTTGTACGACCTGGAAATAGCTGTAAAGCTCATGGAGCGTATGGGTATTCCGTTTGGAGTGGTTACAAATAAGGCCTCTGAAGGGGTGGATTTAATAGATGAGTTCTGCGAAAAAAGAGGTATTGATGTGCTTGTGAAATTGCCGTTTTCGGTGGAAGTGGCTAAAGCCTATTCACAAGGTATTCTTCCGATTGACGTGGACGATGAATGGAGGGCTCGATTGGCATTGCTGTACGAAAAAGTGAAAAGGGGTAGCAATAAATGAAACAGGTGGTTTTTATAAGCGGCAAGGGTGGAACTGGAAAGAGTACCGTAGTTTCCTCTTTAAGCCTTATCGTACACAATAAGATGATGGCCGACTGCGATGTGGAAACGCCCAATCTCCATATTCTTATAAAGGGAGAAAGTATAGAACGAAGGGATTATTTTGGAGGCAAAAAAGCTGTTATCGACTATTCGGTTTGCATGCAATGTGGCAGATGCTGGCAGGTGTGCAGATTCGGAGCAATAAGCAAAAAGCTGGAAGTGCTTCCTATGAAGTGTGAGGGGTGTGGGGTATGTGCTCTGGTATGTCCCTGCAATGCCATACGCTTAGACGACGAAAAAACAGGGGAGGTATATGTTTCCAGCACTGACAGAGGAACTTTTTCGTATGCATTGCTGGACATCGGTGGAGAAGGTTCGGGGAAGCTGGTCACCGAGGTGAGAAAGAGTGCCGAAGGGCAATGCAAAGGGGAGGAATGGCTTTTGATAGACGGCTCTCCCGGCATAGGCTGTCCAGTTATAGCATCGATTACCGGGGCTGACGCCGTCGTTGCCGTAACTGAGCCTACAATGTCCGGACTTAGCGACCTTGAAAGAGTTCTGGATGTGGCGCGGCACTTTGGAATTCCTGCTTTCGTATGCATAAACAAATATGACTTAAACCCAGAGATAACCGAACAAATTGAGCGTTTTTGCCAACAAAACGGTTTTCCGGTGATAGGGAAAATACCGTTTGACCCTGCCATTGTCGAGGCGTTGAAAAACTTTAAGACGCCAGTGGAGGCAGGGAACGTCGAGTTTACCGATGAGGTGGTAAAATTGTGGCACAGGCTTGTGGATGAACTGAAAAAGCTGACTGTGTGAAAGAAAGAATTGCGTTACATATGTCTTTACTGTCACCTGCATTTCAAAAAAGGGAAGAAGGGGGTGTATCTTATGCCCGGCTTTGATGGAACGGGACCTCTGGGGCAAGGGCCCATGACTGGCAGAGGGCGGGGATACTGCGTAGTCCCTTTAAACGACACCATTGCGGACCCCACCAATAGAGCTCCTAAAAAATATTGGCCAGAACTTTTGAGATATCCTTATAGAACATTTCCGTTTGTGAGGTTTTACCCATTGTTTAGCTTAAGGAAATTTTATCCTTTGTACATGTGGAAAAATTTTCTCGGATTTGCTCTATGGGGAAGGCCATTCTTCTTTGGTGGAGTGGGTCGCAGACGGGGTAGATGGCTTTGCGGCAGAAGATGGATGTGGTGGTAAGCGTTGATACAAATTTAATATATAAAGACTGCAGAAGCTGATAACAAAAAAGATACCAGTTATAAAAGGAAAGGAGGTGAACAGCATGCCGAGGGGAGATGGGACTGGTCCAGATGGATTGGGGCCAATGACAGGTAGAGGAGCAGGCTTTTGTGCCGGTTATCCTGTACCTGGATATATGAATCCCATACCGGGTGGATGGTGGTTTGCCCTGCGCTTTTTCGGGCGCGGCAGGGGACGGGGCTACAGGCACTGGTTTTGGGCTACCGGCCTTCCTGGCTGGATACGGGCAGCTTACGGCTATCCCGCCTTTGGCGGCTGGGTCAACCCTTATGCATACCCTTATTATGTGGGCGATGCGGGCCAGCTCAAAGAAATTGACATCTTGAAAGAGCAGGCTGAGCTGCTCAAACAGCAGCTGCAGGATATACAGGACAGGATAAAAGAAATTGAGGAGTCAGAAAAAGAAGACGATAAATAAATCGGTTGGGGAGGGGAAACTTCCGGGGTTCTCCTCCCAAAATTTTCAAATTTTTATCATTTTGACGATTGTGAAAGGAGAGATAAAATTATGAGGTACGCGATTTCAGCTGATCAGGGATATGTGTCTCCTCATTTTGGCAGATGCGAAAAATATGTTTTAATAGACATTGAAAACAGGAAAGTTACCACCAGTAGGGTAATAGACAATCCAGGTCACTCTCCCGGGTTTATACCAAGGTTTTTACATGACCAGGGTGTAAATTGTATTCTTTGTGGTGGTATAGGCAAACAGGCGATTCAATTATTGGAGGAATATGGCATTGATGTAATAACAGGAGTGGAGGGCAGCGTTGAGGAGGTTATACAAAAGCTCCTTGCAGGCACCCTTAAAGGTGGAGCGAGTTTTTGCCACCACGAATGAGAGATAGATGTTAAGCTCCCCTGCTGAACCCTGCACTTATCACGATGGGCTGCAGTTGAGGGAAATCATAGATATTTAGCGGTATCTCCTGCAACAGCTTTATGGTGCCATCAAAGTCCTTGACGAGGTCAAGCTTGTTTTCAAAGAGTATTTCCTTTAAGGAGGTGTTTTCCCACTCCACCCACCTTACATATCTTTCCCTTTCTTTGATATAAGCTTCAAAAGAGCTGTTGCCTTTTATCTTTTCTATCACCTCATCGCACAGGAAGAAGTTGCAGACATACGTCCGGTAGCGCGGTGGAAGGGTGCAGCCATAGCCGCTCTTGACAAAGGGACAGGCTTTAAAGAATATGGAATGGTCCTGGATACTTCCTGCGTCAATCTTATTCCCGCTTTCCATGTATCTTATATAGCCTTCCTCATCAAAATATCCCCTGGCATAAATCTCAAAAGGGTGTATCTCGACAGAAGGAAGCCGCCTTATGGTCTCCAGGACCCACAATCCTTCCAGTGACCTGGCCATCCTCTGTATGTCCAAAAGTGTGAACCTGGGGTAATAATAGCAGCAGCCCCTGTTTTTAATGCCGCACAGGCTTATGCCAATGGTACTTGTGCAGTTTTTGCAACCAGTGTAAACATAGCGCGGTACTCCCTGATCTACGCTAACATATATCATTTCCATATCTGACCATCTTCCAGTTCCTTTAAATTTTTTACATTTTTTATTATATTTTTGCTATTGCGATGATGCAAGCTGCAATTTCAGGTTGTATCCCCTGCGTTTTCGTGATTGCCTGTGTGACGTTCAAGCGAGGCCAGGGATACAATTCCCGAGGCAAGTTGGTGCAGTGCCTCCCTGCTTACGAAATAGGGCCCTTTCTTTTGGACAACCCTATTATTTCTTGATAAAAGCGTTGTATAGCGATATAATTAATAAAGAAGCTATAATTTAAAGGAGTCATTCCTCATGGATAAAAAAGAATTAATTCGCTATTGGGTTGATACGGCTTTGCGAGATTATAATACCATGCTCCACTTGTATGAGACTGGAGACTATCATTGGAGCCTTTTTATAGGGCATCTGGTTATTGAAAAGCTGATTAAGGCGATATATGTAAAAAATGTAAGTGATAACCCTCCGAGAATTCATGACCTTTCTAGATTAGCTGAGAAAGCCTTGATTCATACTACAGATGAGCAAAAAGATGTGCTGGATTTGTTAACGACGTTTAATATCAATGTTCGTTATCCTGACTATAAACACGAGTTCTATAAAAAATGTACCAAGGAATATGCGTGGGAGAATATTGAACGTATAAGGGAGATGAAAGAATGGCTACTAAGCTTACTCCGGGAATAGTGGAAAATATTGTTAAAAATTATGCTGAATTGCTTAAACAAGAAATAGGTGTAAAGGAAGTATATCTGTATGGTTCATATGCTAACGGAAATTATTCCGAGGACAGCGATATAGATGTTGCGGTTGTGGCTGATACATTTTCAGGAGATTTAGTAGAAGATACTTTGTTGTTAATGCGGCTCAGGAGGAAAATTGACAACAGAATATCACCGCGGCCATTTACCAGCGATGCATTTGAAAAAGATGATCCATTTATAAAAGAGATTAAAACTAAAGGGATAAGGATAATATAAAAAAGCAGGTAATGTTACCTGCTTTTTCCATTATTTTGGTCATAATAAAATATGAACAATCAGGATGCTCGCATATTTGCTATAATGCCACCAGTGAAACTGGTTTGGACAATTTAGCAATCTGTAAGTACGATAAATAGACCTAGTTCACATAACGTAACAGCGTTCATCAACATGAAGATTTTGATGACGTATGAATTGTGGTATAATTGACTTTGAAGAGGTGAAGCATGACTATGCGTTTTAAAATAAAGTCGGATTTCAAACCTCAAGGGGACCAGCCTAAAGCCATTGAGGCACTGGTAGAGGGTTTAAATAAAGGCGAGAAGCATCAAACCCTGATAGGGGTTACCGGTTCGGGCAAAACCTTCACCATGGCAAACATAATCGAGCGAGTCCAGCGTCCAACGCTGGTTTTGGCGCACAACAAGACGCTGGCGGCTCAGCTGTGCAGCGAGTTTAAGGCATTCTTCCCCGATAACGCTGTCGAATACTTCGTGAGCTATTACGACTACTATCAGCCAGAGGCTTACGTGCCAGCCACCGATACCTACATCGAGAAGGAGACTTCGATTAACGATGAGATAGACAAGCTGCGCCATTCGGCTACTTCGGCGTTGTTCGAACGCAGGGACGTCATAATCGTGGCCAGCGTATCGTGCATCTATGGCCTGGGAAACCCCAAGGAATACAGGGACCTCACACTGTCGTTGCGGCCCGGGATGATAAAGGACCGGGATGAGGTGCTGAGCAAGCTGGTGGACATACAGTATCAGCGAAACGATATAAACTTCGTGCGGGGAACCTTCCGGGTCAGGGGCGATGTGGTGGAGATATTCCCTGCAGGGTCTTCCGGCCGAGCCATCCGTGTTGAATTTTTTGGTGATGAGATCGACAGGATCGCTGAGATAGACGCATTAACCGGGGATGTGCTGGGTTATCGCACTCATGTGGCCATATTCCCTGCTTCGCACTATGCATCGTCGCGCGAGCGCCTGGAACGAGCCATCGCACAGATAGAGTGTGACCTGGAGATAAGGGTTAAGGAGCTCAGGGACCAGGGACGTTTGGTGGAAGCCCAGCGCCTGCTGCAGCGCACCAACTACGACATCGAGATGATGCGAGAGGTGGGGTACTGCAACGGCATAGAGAACTATTCCCGATATCTGGATGGCAGGCAACCTGGCGAGCCTCCTTATACCCTGCTGGACTATTTTCCAGAGGACTTCCTAATGTTCATAGACGAGTCCCACGTCACCATACCGCAGTTGCGGGCCATGTATGCTGGCGACCGCTCCAGAAAGGATAACCTGGTGGAGTACGGTTTTAGACTGCCTGCAGCTTATGACAACCGGCCTCTTACCTTTGAGGAGTTTGAAAGCAAGATAAACCAGGTCATCTACGTCAGCGCCACTCCGGGACCGTACGAGCTCAGCAAGTCGTCGCGCGTGGTTGAACAGATCATAAGGCCTACAGGACTGGTGGATCCCGAGGTGGTGGTGCGGCCGGTGGAAGGGCAGATCGACGACTTGATTGGCGAGATACGCCAGTGCGTTGAAAGAAATGAACGGGTGCTGGTCACCACTCTGACTAAAAAGATGGCCGAGAGCCTTACCGAATATTTAAGGGAGATGGACATAAGGGTACGGTATCTGCATTCTGACATCGATACCATCGAACGCATGGAAATTATCCGCGACCTGCGCAAAGGTGAGTTTGACGTTTTGGTGGGAATAAACCTGCTCAGGGAAGGGTTGGACCTTCCTGAGGTATCGCTGGTGGCCATACTTGACGCCGATAAAGAGGGTTTCCTCCGTTCCGAGACGTCGCTTATACAGACAATTGGCCGCGCAGCAAGAAATGTCAACGGCAAGGTCATAATGTACGCCGATACCATAACCGATTCCATGCGCAGGGCCATAGATGAGACCAACAGGCGACGCCGGCTCCAGATGGAGTATAACCAAAGGCACGGGATTACCCCAAGGACTGTTGTGAAGGGCATACACGACATCATAGAGGCTACAAAAGCCGTGGCCGAGCAGCCCGCCGATTATGATGTGAAAGAGCAGCTGTCGGTTGAGGAGATACATTCCCGTATAGAGAAGCTGGAGAAGGAGATGAGGGACGCCGCAGCAGCCCTTGAGTTTGAAAAGGCCGCTCAAATCAGGGATGAGATATTCAGGCTGAGAGAAAAGCTGCAAGATGTGAAAGAACAGGGTAAGAAGCAGAAGCAGCCGGCCCAAAAATCCGGTTCAAAGAAAAAGCGCGGGTCATTGTAAGCCCGAAAAATGGTTTCAAATGCGAGCTTTGAGTGTATTAATTGTATAAAGGCTGCAGACTATAGACCAAAAAATAATCAATTTAGATATGTTGGAGGTGCTTTAGATGGCGCGAAAGATAACGGAAAAGGTTACATGGGTGGGCAAGATAGACTGGGAGCTTAAGAAGTTTCACGGCAACGAGCTCTCGACTCACAGGGGTTCCTCGTACAATTCCTATCTTATAAGGGATAAGAAGACCGTCCTGATAGACACGGTATGGAAGCCCTTTGCAGGTGAGTTTGTCCGAAATTTGAAGAAGGAGATAGACCTTAATGAGATTGACTATATCGTAATAAATCATGGAGAGATAGACCACAGCGGTGCCTTGGTTGAACTTATGAGGGAGATTCCCGATACTCCAATATATTGCACTGCCAATGCCGTAAAGTCGTTGAAGGGGCACTATCACCATGACTGGAATTTCGTTGAGGTGAAGACCGGCGATACCCTGGATATAGGGGAGAGCAAGCTGATTTTCATCGAAGCGCGGATGCTCCACTGGCCTGACAGCATGTTTACGTACATGACAGGGGAGAACATCCTGTTCAGCAACGACGCATTTGGCCAGCACTATGCATCGGAGCAGCTTTTCAACGATCAGGTGAACCAGGATGAGCTGTATTATGAGGCCATGAAGTACTATGCCAACATATTGACGCCTTTTAGCGGCTTTGTCACAAAGAAGATTAAAGAGGTCGTGGATATGGGGTTGCCCATTGATATCATATGTACCAGCCATGGCATTATATGGAGGGACAACCCGCTTCAGATTGTCAACAAGTACCTGGAATGGGCCGATAACTACCAGGAAAATCAAATCACCATCATATATGACACCATGTGGAATGGTACCAGGCGAATGGCAGAGGCGATTGCAGAAGGCATAAGGTCTGCTGATGATGCCGTGGTGGTTAAGTTGTATAATGCTGCAAAATATGACAAAAACGATATAATCACCGAGGTGTTCAAATCCAAGGCCGTGCTGTTTGGTTCGCCTACCATAAACAGGGGAATCTCCTTCTCCATATCGGGCATCCTCGAGATGATAAAGGGTTTGGGCTTTAAAAATAAAAAGGCGGCCGCTTTTGGAGCTTATGGCTGGAGCGGCGAAGGCGTAAAGATTATCACTGAGGAGCTGAAGGATGCCGGCTTTGCGGTTGTAGATGAGGGGATAAGGGCTCTGTGGAATCCCGATGAACAGGCGTTGCAGCAGTGCAGGGAATTCGGCCAGCGCTTTGTAAGGAGTTTGTGATGTTTTGACTGAAATTTACATAACGACGAGGTGGTCCTTGAGCTCAGCAAGGGCCGACCTGGCGTCACATACCGGCATGTCTCCCGAGACGCTCAGCAGAAAGCTGTCATACTTCCAGAAGATGGGCTGGATAAAGCTGGAGGGGCGAAGGAAAATCGTCATACTGGGCAAAGAAAGTCTGGCATCCCTCATGTAGGGATGCCTTTTTGATGCCTAAATTTCACAAAATATTATATCATCCCGCTGGGCAGCGTCTCCCTCGGCCAGGATGGCCGCTTTTGAGACCACTATACCTCCAGCTTTGGTGACCAGCCGTTCGACGGCCTGTACGACTCACGTTATCTGAATGTCCGACTTTTGTTTAAGCAAAAACGCAATTGCGCTGGACACCACCACTGAAACCGTGATGGTATATACCAGGTTTTTGGTTAAAAGGTAGGTGATAGAGCCAACTATCATTGAACTGAATCCAACAATGTGGTTTTTCCTGGCCATATCTATGGATATTTTTCCCAGCATAATACCCACGCCGGCCATCATGCCGCTGGTAATGACAGGGCCCACAAAATCCACGATTTTTTCTAAAATCCCAAAGAGGCCTATTAGCGTCATGATGCAGCCGCCCAGGAAGGTCATGGATAAGCGTTCGCGCCTGTCCTGGCCCATGGTCCCTCCCACTGTTACGGTTTCGGCCTGGAATGATATGGGAGCGACAGATCCCACCAGCGCGTTGCCGGCAGCGCCGACTATGAAAGCCAGGGCAGTTGGTATCGATGCAAAACCATAGGATAATGTCAGTAGTCCTTGGGGCAAACCGTTTAAGATTACGCTCAAAGCCGCCAGTATGTCTTGTAAAATTTCCATAGCTTCTAACTCCTCCCTTGCTGTTTGTATTATTTTGTATTTTCCCATATCCTTTTGCTTTTTGAATCGTGTTGAACGATTGTTTTAGGTATGTATAAGAAAATATACCATGTTTTCAAACAAAAAGCAACATTTTTTATAAAAAGTACGGAATATATACCTATACAATATCTTATAAGAGTGATAAATGTTCGGAATTTGTAAGCCGCGATTTTGAGTACATTGTATTTTTTTAGTGTATTTTTTGAATCGTGGATTCAATGTTAACCTCTGTATTAACTTTTAATGGAAAGCTGGTAAGACTGTATTTATTCTGGTAATATTTAGCTTATAATGATAAAGCCATTTGCTTGCTCGTTAATTTGCAAAGCCGCGGTAAAAATTCTGATAAATTAAATAAACTTTTAACTGGAGAGAGATAATTAATCTTGAAGATAGAAGGATATTGATTTTGAAAGGCTTTGTTTCAGAAACAAGAGCTGTTTTTCAGCTAAATTGACTGTAGCGCTGAAAAAAATGAACTGCCGAAGAAAGGGTGAAACTAACATGAAGAAAAGGTTTGCGCTGATCATCATTGTTGCATTTTTGTCTTTATCGATTGCTATGCTCTTTGATTCCAATGGCATGGCATCTAGCTTTTTGAATTCAAAAGATAAACGACAGGATGCAGGGCATCCAAGAGAAGGGCATAGCTACAGCGGTGCAGATTTCTTGCAGGCATTTGACTCGCCTGAGGCGGCCTTGCGCTTTTATTTTGACACTTTAAAGGCGGCATCGAATTTGACCGAGCGCCAGATGGCGGCGCTGGGCGGAACCACAGGCGAGGGCTTACAGCCGTATGAGGAGGCCTATCGATGTTGGAGTGAGCAATGGAGGCGTAAACACACCTATC
The DNA here is from genome assembly GCF_023838525.1 of Caldicoprobacter algeriensis. Taxonomy (GTDB): domain Bacteria; phylum Bacillota; class Clostridia; order Caldicoprobacterales; family Caldicoprobacteraceae; genus Caldicoprobacter; species Caldicoprobacter algeriensis. Next base: position 11,893 of record NZ_JAHUQD010000004.1, on the reverse strand, counting down.
AAGAGTTCCTTGCATCATGGCAGGGTACCGTGCAGGTGGAGCTTTTAAAGCTTCTTCCTGCTGGAAGGCAAAATGGACAGGCGAGGTTTTTCGTCGAGACCCGGCATATCGAGGTTACCGGTGACAACTCGCGAACGGGAATCTTTTACTACACAGGCTTTTTCACCGTGGTTAAAACTCAGGAGGGTTGGCGTATAACCGATGGCAGCCTGACTCCACAAAACTTGGCCTGGGAACTGGGAGGGCATCAGCCGTGGCGTTCTGATCCCGTTATGGTGGCACAGATAGATGGCCTGGGGGTGGGAATGGAGACCGATATAGGAGAGCCGGTTGTCTTGGACAATCCCGATGGCACCGTGACGGTGAAATTTTTGGATGATGGCGGCAGGGAAAAGTATAGGGTGGTGCTGTATAAACCCCAAGATGGGATGTGGAGGGTGCTTCAAAAAGCCGGTGGTGCGTAGATAAGATAGGCTGTGAATATGGATAAGATGGGCGATTAGATTTCGCTGCAAACTTAAATAGAATAAATTTCCATATATGTCAATATTATTTACAAAAAAATAGTATTGACATATTTTTTTATCTGTGTTAAAGTTTGTGCTGGGTTTAAAATCACTAAACAAAAAGTTTAGTCTTCAAAAACTTTAAAAAGTTTGTGTTTAAAATTTCAGTTTCAATTTCGTTGGGAGAATAGCATATGAAAATCGGTGAGAAGATAAGACAACTGCGGCTTAAGGCGGGTTTGACGCAGGAAGAGCTGGCCGACAGGTGCGAGCTGACCAAGGGCTTTATCTCGCAGGTGGAGAGGGAGCTTACGTCGCCATCCATTGCCACCTTGATGGACATACTGGAATGCCTCGGGACAAACCTCAAAGACTTCTTCAGCGATGCTGTGCCCGAGAAGGTGGTGTTCAAGAAGGACGATGTCTTCATAAAGCAGGACGAGGAGCTCAAGCACTCCATAAAATGGCTGGTGCCCAACGCTCAAAAAAATGCAATGGAGCCCATACTCCTGCAGATAGAACCCGGCGGAAGCTCCAATGAAGATAATCCGCACGATGGAGAGGAATTCGGCTATGTGATATCGGGCAGCATAAACCTCTATCTGGGGAACCGTAAGTACAGGGTGAGAAAGGGAGAGAGCTTTTATTTTAAGGCCAACCAGGTTCATAGGATAGAAAATGCTGGGAAGGCGAAGGCAGTTGTGCTGTGGATATCATCGCCACCCAGCTTTTAATATTATGAAGGTTTGAGGGGGAGGTACACATGGCAGAGGAGCCTATCATAAGGCTGGTGAATGTCTCCAAGAATTACGACGGGACAGAGGCCTTGAGGAATATCAATCTGTATATACGCAAAAACGAGTTTCTTACTTTGCTTGGGCCGAGCGGGTGCGGTAAGACCACAACGCTTCGCATCATTGCGGGTTTTGAACGGCCCGACTCTGGTGCGGTGTTCTTTGAAGGCAAGGATATAACCAATCTGCCTCCCTACAAGAGAAAGGTAAACACCGTCTTTCAAAGATACGCCCTGTTTCCGCATATGAATGTGGCCGAGAACATAGCGTTTGGGCTTAAGATAAAGAAGCTGGATAAGAAGACCATAGAGAGAAAAGTGGCCGATGTGCTTGAGCTGGTAAACCTTAAAGGGTTTGAAAAAAGGAGCGTGGACTCGCTAAGCGGAGGACAGCAGCAGAGGGTGGCCATAGCCAGGGCACTGGTCAATGAGCCGGAAGTGTTGCTGCTGGATGAGCCCCTGGGGGCTCTGGATTTGAAACTGAGGAAGGGCATGCAAATCGAGCTTAAGAGGATTCAGAAGATGCTGGGTATCACCTTTGTCTATGTGACCCACGACCAGGAAGAGGCCCTCACCATGTCGGATACCATCGTGGTCATGAAGGATGGCACCATACAGCAGATTGGTACGCCCGAGATGATATACAACGAGCCTAAAAACGCATTTGTGGCCGATTTCATCGGTGAGAGCAACATCATCCCGGGCAGGATGCTTAAGGACAACCTGGTGTATTTTGCTGGCCATGAATTCGAGTGCGTCGACTCCGGCTTTGAACGCAATGAAGAAGTAGATGTGGTCATAAGGCCCGAGGACATAAAGCTGGTACCTGTAGGAGAGGGTATGCTGCAGGGAGAAGTGGAATCGGTGACCTTCAAAGGGGTACATTACGAGATGATAGTGCGCAGCGAAGGGATAAACTGGATGATACACAGCACCCTTATGGAGCCGGTGGGAAGCAGGATAGGGCTCCGCATACTTCCCCACGACATTCATATAATGAAAAAGGTGGCGGTAAAATGAAAAAGGCGTGGTACGCATACCCCTACCTGGTATGGATGGCCATCTTCATAGTGGTGCCGCTATTTCTGCTGCTGTTTTATACCTTTACCGCCACCACCGAAGAGGGCATAAGGTTTACGCTGCAGCACATAAAGCGCGTATGGGAACCGATATACCTGATGGTGTTGCTGCGCTCAATACTGCTTGCGCTCATATGCACCGTTGTGTGCCTCTTGATAGGCTATCCCGTGGCGCTGATCCTTGCCAGCAAGGAATACAGCCAGAAGAGGGTTCTGGCCTTGCTGTTCGTCATTCCCATGTGGATAAATTTTCTGGTAAGGACTTATGCCTGGATGAGCCTGCTGGGGAAGAATGGCCTGATCGATATGGTGATGAATTTCTTGCACCTCCCTCCTGTACAGCTTCTCTATACCGACCACGCGGTGGTGCTGGGGATGGTGTACAACTTTTTGCCCTTTATGGTGCTGCCCATATATTCGGTTTTGACTAAGATGGACAAGAGCATCATCGAAGCGGCAGAAGACCTGGGTGCAGACTATATTACTGTGCTGAAGAGGATTATCATCCCCCTCAGCCTGCCAGGGGTCATATCGGGCATCACCATGGTGTTCATGCCGGCGGTAACCACCTTTATAATCTCCAGGCTGCTGGGTGGCGGGCAGTATATACTCATAGGCAATCTGATAGAGCAGCAGTTCATAGTTGTAGGCGATTGGAACTTTGGGTCGGCCATATCCTTTGTGCTGACGGTGATAATTCTGATAAGCATGGGCATCATGCGCAAATACGACAGGGAGTATGAGGGGGGTGCAATATGGTAGGGCGCATTGTCAAAAGGGTATACCTGTACCTAATTTTCCTCTTCCTGTATGCACCAATAGTTATGCTGGTTGTATATTCCTTTAACGAGTCCAGGTCCATGGGGCGGTGGGGTGGCTTCACTTTAAGGTGGTATGCCGAGCTGTTTAGGGATACCGAGGTGTTACGTGCGCTTTACAATACCCTGGCCATAGCCGTCCTGTCGGCAGTGATAGCCACGGTCATCGGTACGGCGGCCGCCATAGGCATACATGAGATGAAGAGGATTAAGAAGGCAATAGTGATGAACCTTACCTACCTGCCTGTGATAAACCCAGATATTGTGACAGGCGTGTCGCTCATGCTGCTGTTTGTGTTTACCAAGCCCTTTACCGGGATGGGGCTGGGCTTTTTCACCATGCTGTTTGCCCACATCACCTTTAATATACCCTACGTAATACTATCCGTATTGCCCAAGCTCAAGCAGCTTGATAAACACGTATATGAAGCGGCGCTCGACCTGGGTGCAACCCCTTTTTATGCCTTACGAAAGGTTGTTATCCCCCAGATAATGCCGGGAATATTAACGGGGTTTTTGTTGGCCTTCACCCTATCCATCGACGATTTTGTCATCAGCTTCTTTACCACCGGCTCGGGGGTGTCTAACATTGCCATATACGTATATTCCATGGCCAGAAGGGGTGTCAACCCTAAGATAAATGCTTTATCAACGATTATGTTTGTCACTGTGCTTATACTGTTATTAATTGTAAACAAAAGGATGAGCAAAGACAATTCAAAGGTAAAGGAGAGTGTGCGATGAAAAAGGCATTTAAAATTTTCGGGCTTTTTTTCAGCATAATGATTGTGGTGGGCATTTTGACCGGATGCGGCAGCGTTCCCAAGGCGCAGCTTAAAGTGTACAACTGGGGAGATTATATCGACGAAACTGTCATTGAAGAATTTGAAAAGAAGTACAACATCGACGTGATATACGATACCTTTGCTACAAATGAGGAGATGTATGTAAAGGTAAAGGGCGGTGGAGCCGACTATGACGTGGCCATTCCGTCAGATTACATGATCGAGCGCATGATAAAGGAAGGCATGCTTGAGAAGATAGATTTCAGCAACGTTCCTAATTATAAATACATTGATGAAAGGTTTAAGAATCTCCCCTATGACCCGAATAACGAATATTCCGTTCCCTACATGTGGGGCACCGTTGGCATTTTGTACAACAAAAAGATGGTCAAAGAGCCTGTTGACAGCTGGAAGATACTGTGGGATGAAAAGTACAAGAAGCAGATCTTCATGCTGGACAGCAGCAGGGACTCCATAGGGGTGGCCCTCAAGATGCTGGGATATTCTTTGAATACGAGGAATATAGATGAATTGGAGCAGGCCAAGGAGGCGTTGATAAGGCAAAAGCCACTGGTGCTGTCTTACGTGGGTGACGAGGTTAAGGATGCCATGATATCAGGGCAGGCCGCTCTTGCGGTTGTGTGGTCGGGCGATGCCGTCTATACCAAGAGGGAAAACCCCGACCTGGAGTACGTAATCCCCAAGGAAGGCAGCAATCTGTGGGTCGATGCCATGGTAATTCTAAAGGGTACTAAAAACAAGAAGGCGGCAGAGCAGTTCATCAACTTCATGTGTGAGCCCGAGATCGCCTTTAGAAACGCCGACTATATAGGATACTCCACGCCTCATACCGAGGCCAAGAAGATGCTGGACCCCGAGATTCTCAACGACAGGACTGCCTATCCACCCGATGAGGATTTGAAGAATTGCGAGGTATTTGAAGCGCTGTCGGATGTTATAAAGGAGTATGATAGGGTATGGACGGAGGTGAAGGCAGCGAGATGAAGCGGTTTAGAATAGTTGTGGCTGGCTGTGGTAACATGGCCAATACCTGGATAAAATACGCTTTGGAAAGGCAAGACGCTGAAATTGTGGCGCTGGTTGATATAAATGAAGAAAACGCACGTGCTATGGCAAGGCGGTATGGCTTGAACTGTGGCATATACCAGGACATTGAAAAAGCTATAAAAGATTCATCAGCTAACCTGGTGTTTGATGTAACCGTACCTGAAGCTCATCATAGGATAGTGACCACAGCGCTTAAGATGGGATGCGATGTGCTGGGTGAAAAGCCCATGGCTTCCTCGATGGAAGAGGCCCGGGAAATGGTGTCTGTTGCTAGCAAATCAGGCAGAATGTATGCGGTTATGCAGAATAGGAGATACTTAAAACATATTCGTGCATTTCGCGAGCTTGTAAGCTCGGGGGTTATCGGCAAGCCTGGGTTTGTATGTGCCGATTTTTTCCTGGGGCCCCATTTTGGAGGGTTCAGAGAGGTCATGGACAGCCCGCTTATCCTGGACATGGCCATCCATACATTTGACCAAGCGCGTTTTATCATTGGTGCGGACCCCGTTTCGGTGTACTGCCATGAATTCAATCCCCCTGGTTCATGGTATAAAGGAAATGCTGCTGCGGTATGTATTTTTGAGTTTTCGGATGGTTCGGTGTTCTGTTACAGGGGATCCTGGTGTGCGCAAGGCGCTCCTACTTCGTGGGAATCCTGCTGGAGAATTACGGGCAGTAAGGGGACGGCTATATGGGATGGTGTCAATCCCCCCTACTGTGAGGTTGTGGTAGAGGGTCACACGAAACAGTTCATTTATGAGACCAAAAGGGTTGAAGCCACATATTCGTGGAACGGTAGAGAGGGGCATGTTGGGTGTCTTGATGAGATGTTTAACGCGCTTTTGGAAGGCAGGAAGGCCGAGACCGATTGTACTGATAATATAAAGAGCATGGCAATGGTCTTCGGCGCGCTGGAAAGTGCTAGAAAAGGCAAAAAAATAATGCTGTAAACTTAAATTAATAGCTTTTTCATGGAGGAATTTGCTAAGCGGCGTAGAATATATATTATTGAGCTGTTGATAAAAATCATATTAGATTGCCCATGATAAAAAATAAAGCAAAAGGGAGGCGCGTACATATGAAGTTAGGGGTCTTCACGGTGTTGCTGGCCAACAAGAGCTTTGAGGAGGCCTTAAAGTATTTGCATGATTCGGGGGTTGAAGCGGTAGAGATAGGTACGGGGGGATTTCCTGGTAAAGCGCATGCCAATCCTGATGAGCTGCTGGCCGATGAAAATAAGCTCAATGAGTTTAAAGACCTGCTCAAGAAGTACGACATGCAGATCAGCGCATTGAGCTGTCACGGCAATCCCGTACATCCCCAAAAGGAGATTGCGGATGCTTTTCATAAGGATTTTGAAAAGACGGTGCTGCTGGCTGAAAAGCTTGGTGTCGACAGGGTTATTACCTTTTCGGGGTGTCCTGGGGACTCTCCCGGTTCTAAGTATCCGAACTGGGTCACATGCCCGTGGCCGGATGATTTCTTGAAGATACTGGACTATCAGTGGAACGAGGTGCTTATCCCATACTGGGAGAAGGCGGTCAAGTTTGCCAATGACCACGGCGTGAATAAGATATGCCTTGAGATGCACCCGGGCTTCTGCGTTTATAATCCCGAAACATTGCTTAAGCTGAGAGCCGCGGTGGGCGATACCATTGGCGCCAACTATGACCCCAGCCATCTGTTCTGGCAGGGGATAGATCCCGTTGCGTCTATCCGCAAGCTGGGCCCGGCCATATATCACTTCCATGCCAAGGACACCAGGATAGATAAGCTCAACACCGCTGTGAATGGCGTGCTGGATACAAAGCATTACAGCGATGAGATCAACCGCTCTTGGATCTTCCGCACAGTCGGATATGGCCATGACTATCAGGTGTGGAAGGACATTGTGAGCAACCTGCGCATGGTGGGCTATGATTACGTAATGAGCATAGAACATGAGGACAGCCTTATGTCGCCAAATGAAGGGCTGCAGAAGGCCATTGCGTTCTTGAAAGAGGTCATGATTTTTGAGTCCAAAGGCGAGATGTGGTGGGCTTAAAATTAGGCTTTGAAATTAAATCAGGGGACTTCTCTTGATAAATTGGAGGGGTTCCCTGATATGTTATAATGGCACCGAAATGGGCATTGTTCAAATCTATATCCGTTGTAGTAAAATACAATTGCATGACAAGCCTGTCTAACATTGGCGATGAGCACCTAACTCCACAAGGAGGCTTACCGCATAGGGTGTATGTAATCTCAAAGATTGGGATAATAGTAGGTTTAAGGAGCAGTGGTTGTTTTGCTATAAAAAGTTTTTCGGGAGAAAAGATGCGCGACAGTGCCAAACACAACAAGTTAAAACTTGTAGAGAGGGCAAAGACGTTAATGTTAGAAAGGAGGGAAGAGCGCATTCCTCTCCATCTTGAAAAAGATGGGGTCTCCTGCGCTCGTATATGATGAAGGATACCTTGAATGTGGGGCTTGTTGGGTATAAGTTCATGGGTAAGGCCCATAGCAATGCCTTCAGGAAACTGGGGATGTTTTTCAATCCCAGCCTGAAGATCGTCATGAAGGCCATATGTGGCAGGGACGAGGAATGGGTCAAGCAGTCGGCCGAGAAATTCGGGTGGGAAAGCTACGAAACCTCATGGGAGAAGCTGGTCAAACGGGACGACATAGACATGGTGGATATAACTGCCCCCAGCAACGTTCACAAGGAGATAGCCATTGCAGCCGCTGAGGAAGGAAAACACGTATTTTGTGAAAAGCCGCTGGCTTTAAACCTCAAGGACGCAAGGGAAATGCTGGAAGCAGTGGAGAAGAACAAGGTAAAGCACCAGATAGGGTTCAACTACAGGTTTGCTCCTGCTGTACAGCTGGCCAAAAAATTGATTGACGAGGGCAAAATCGGGAAGATATACCACTTCCGGGCTTTATATCTCCAGGACTGGGTTATGGATCCCGAGTTTCCGCTGGTGTGGAGGCTTGACAAGAAGATAGCCGGGTCGGGGGCCTTGGGCGACCTGGGCGCTCACATCATTGACCTTGCCCGCTTCCTGGTAGGAGAGTTTGACAGGGTCATTGGTGTTAACAAGACTTTTATTAAGGAAAGGCCCATAGTGGAGAGGATGGAGGGCTTGAGCGCTAACGCCCAGGCCGGTGCGCCCCGCGGTGAGGTAACGGTAGACGACGCTACCCTGTTCCTTGCTGAGTTTAAAAACGGTGCCCTCGGCTCCTTTGAGGCTACCCGCTTTGCCAACGGCCACAAAAACGGTATGTCTTTTGAGATAAACGGCAGCAAGGGTAGCCTAAAGTTCGAGTTTGAAAGGATGAACGAGCTGTGGTATTATTCTTCTGAAGACCCCGAAGGAGTACAGGGCTTCCGGCTTATTCAAGTTACAGAGCCGGTTCATCCGTATGCTTCGGCGTGGTGGCCTGCAGGGCATGTTATAGGCTATGAGCATACCTTTGTACACGAGCTTTACGAATTTGTAGAGGCAATCGCTCACGATAGAAATGCCTGCCCCGATTTCAATGACGGGGTGAAGTGTTCGCAGGTGATTGAGGCAGTGGATCTATCCATTGCAGAAGGTCAATGGATAGAGGTGGATAGCCTGTAAGAGACGTTGATGATGTTTGACGACAGCTGCGGGGAAGAGCCCGTGGCTGTTTTTGTTTAAACCCTTGACGCACAAAGAGAATGAGCAAACGACATACAGGAGGAATCGTATATGATGAAGATAGGCACTTTGTCTGTTCCCACCAATGTATTTCTAGCGCCAATGGCAGGAGTTACAGATATACCGTTTCGCCTGCTGTGCAAGCAGCAGGGCTGTGGCATGGTGTATACTGAAATGGTGAGCGCCAAGGGCCTCTACTACGGCGATGAAAAGACCTGGAGGCTTACCGAGGTTCATCCTGACGAACACCCTGTAGGGGTGCAGATCTTTGGCTCTGACCCCGATATAATGGCCGAGATAGCCAGGAAGCTGTCTCAGACCGATGTGGACTTGATAGATATAAATATGGGATGTCCCACGCCCAAGATTGTGAAAAATGGGGATGGAAGCGCACTCATGCGTCAACCCGAAAAGGTTTATGAGATAGTAAAGGCGGTGGTGGAGGCTTCTTGCAAGCCTGTAACTGTCAAGATAAGGAAGGGCTGGGATGATGAAAGCGTCAACGCCGTCGAAATAGCCCAGATGATCGAAGAAGCGGGGGGATGTGCCGTAACGGTGCATGGCCGTACCAGGGAGCAGTTTTACTCTGGCGCTGCCGATTGGGACATCATTCGCAGGGTGAAGCAAGCGGTATCTATACCCGTCATCGGGAACGGGGACATATTTACGCCCGAGGATGCAAAGCGGATGCTGGATGAGACGGGGTGCGATGGCGTAATGGTCGGTCGAGGGGCTCACGGCAATCCCTGGATTTTTAAGAGGATAGTCCATTATTTGGAGACAGGGGAATTGCTGCCTCCGCCCACCCCGCGCCAGAAGATCGAAATGGCGTTGCATCACCTCAACATGATGATACAATACAAGGGAGAGGAAGTGGGAATCCGGGAGATGAGGAAGCATATAAGCTGGTATATTAAGGGACTGCCCAATGCTAATAGGGTTAAAAATATCGTGAATACTTTAAAGGACGTAGAGGAAATCCGTAAGCTGCTGAAGGGGTATCTGCTTGAGCTGGAAAGGTCTGTGTGATAGCGCTTTAAAGGGAAATTTTTGAGAATTTTTGTCAGGATATTTGACAAGCCTCAGTAATGGGTATAATTGTAATTGGTGATGGACCGGTTGAATAAAAATGATTTATAGGAGGATGGCATGAAGAGGATTGTCAGCGTAAGCATAGGGGCCTCTTCAAGGAACCACAGCGTTACCACCAACATCTGCGGTCAGGATTTTCTTATAGAGAGGATAGGAACCGATGGGGACTTAAAAAAGGCCGTTCAGCTCATTGAGGAGCTGGATGGAAAAGTTGATGTGTTTGGCATGGGCGGGATCGACCTGTATCTGTATGGTGGCAATGGGCGGAGGTATGTGATAAGGGCGGCGTTACCCCTTGCCAGGGCTGCCCAAAAAACGCCCATCGTTGATGGTTCAGGCCTTAAAAATACGCTGGAACGTGACGTGGTCAATTTCCTGCACAGGGATTGCGGATTGGATTTGAAAGGGAAAAAGGTATTGCTGGTGTCTGCCATGGATAGGTTTGGCATGGCAGAGGGATTTACGGGTATGGGCTGTGATATGATATTCGGCGATGTGATGTTTGCGCTGGGGCTGCCCGTACCGATACGCAGTTTAAAAAATCTGCATCGTCTGGCAAGTGCCTTGATGCCCATCGTTTGCCGGTTGCCCTTTCACTGGCTGTATCCAACAGGCCGTGAGCAGGAAAAGATACTCCCTAAGTACAGCAGGTACTACCAGGCTGCTGATATCATTGCGGGAGATTTTATATATATAAAGCGCTACCTTCCTGATCACCTGGAGGGAAAGGTGATTGTGACCAATACCGTCACCGAAAGCGATGTACAGATGCTCAAGCAGAGGGGCGTGAAGCTGCTTGTGACCTCAACTCCGGAATTTAACGGGCGCTCTTTTGGCACCAATGTGATTGAGGCTTTGATAGTCAGCCTTTCGGGGAAAAGGCCAGAAGACATCACTGCAGATATGTACGCCAGGCTGATACGGGAATTTGGCATCACCCACAGGGTTGAATATTTGAATTGAATGGGGATCAGAAAGTGAGCAAGTTTGCCGTCATGACATTTCGGCATGTGGATGACCAATCCCAAGCTGGTACTGGAATTGTGGGCAGATTAATGAATATTTTGAAGGGTAGGCGGTCTAGCAGAACGCTTCAGCCTATAGGTACCATCTTTTTTAAAGAAGATGCCCAGGAGATGGGGTACATACTCCAATTGCCGGATTTTATGGTGAACTGGGATGGGCTTTCGCCCGGCAGGCGCAGCAAGAGACTCCTCAGATATTTAAGGCTGGTGGAGGAGCTTGGCATTGAAGTGGTATGCATCCCCTATTACTGGGGTGCTTTGCCTGAAGAGGCTGTGGAAGTGATGAACGAGAGATTTGTTGTGGATTCCGCGTACCAGATGCGCATCTTCGCACTTGTGGACTCGGTAAAACATCTGCTGGGGATGCTAAAGGAGAGGGTTCTCAACATGGAAGTGGGAATTTGGGGGGCTGATGGCTGGGCTGGCAGGCTGTTTGCCAGAGCGCTGGCGCCTTCTATAAACGACATGGTACTGGGGGGCACAGTTGAGGAAGAACTTTATGGACTGGCCGATGAGATCCTGGTGGAGACCGGGCTGGCTTGCCCGGTTACCACTGATGCCGGTCAATGCCTTAAAGGCAAGCAACTTGTGGTGATAGCAGATGAGTGCGACCTCAGTCTGCTAAGCAGTCATGCCATTGTCGCATATGCGGGTGGAATCGATTTAAAATATATGGAGGCGATGAAAAGCCGTCGGGAGCCTTTGTGGATATTGTCGGGCTGGGCAACCTTGCCTGATGGAGTAAAGGCGGATATTGAATTGTTGCCATGGGAAACTTTAGGCGTACTGCAGGCTTTATCTCTTATGGAAGAGGAGATTGGCGAGATGAGCCGTGTCCTGGATACCGTAAAGATGCGCGGATTTATATTGCCAGAAGGTGGAATGACCTATGACACCTTCCGCGTCCGCTATTTCAGAAAAAGGACCTGATTCAGCGCTGAGGAGTAAAAATTTTTCGGACTAATTGTAGGGTAAAATACGCCAATCTCTTTCAAAAAAGTGCTAAATATGGTATAATAATACTATAAAAAGTCAGCAAAATAGCACTTTTGGGAGGGG
>NZ_JAHUQD010000045.1 GCF_023838525.1 Caldicoprobacter algeriensis | reverse complement strand
TACCCTCTTTCAGGTTATCCAGGTAATACCATATTAATTTTTCAAGGTACATTTCTAATCTTCCTTGATTGCAAAACTATAATTTGGTCAAAATAACCCTTTCCTAATTTTCTCGTGAAAATTCCCATCTACTTTTCGAGAGTGTTCAATAAATTTTTTATTTTCTTCAAATAGCTGTAAATATCTTAAAATTACGCAGCTATTTGAAATCTCTTTTACCATCTTAAATAAGACACAATAATACCCACCCTCTCCACAGCACTGCTGCTTTAACCTTCCTCCTATTTTTTTATACCCCCCGGATCCCGAAAATTTCTGTTTTTTTGGCAGGCTTAACATACATCCGATGTGTTGTCCTTCTTGAAAGGCTCGCCCGCCCAGTTACTCTACTTAAGTGTATTGTACGGCTGATACTTTCCCAGAAGAGGTCCGTCGCATAACCGGCATGTCCCACTAACATTTATAGAGCAGTTTGGATTGTACAAGGCTTTATAGATGATTTGAGATGCTGACAACATCTGACACAACCCGGGATTTTATCCCACTCACTTTTTGAGGCTGTCCAAAATTTTGTGTATGGATGAATAGCAAAGCTCCTTTCTGGATAAAATTAACAACACAAAATCAGAGCGGCCTGTTTTGCCATTCCTTTATCTCAGGTACTATCCTCTCAGCGCTGAGGAGTAAAAATTTTTCGGACTAATTGTAGGGTAAAATACGCCAATCTCTTTCAAAAAAGTGCTAAATATGGTATAATAATACTATAAAAAGTCAGCAAAATAGCACTTTTGGGAGGG
>NZ_JAHUQD010000043.1 GCF_023838525.1 Caldicoprobacter algeriensis | reverse complement strand
ATCTTACTTATTAAGCACTCTTAATTACTGTGTTTTTATATTTTTAGTCTATATTCTGTTGCCAAAGTCCATGTTTTGATAACAATTCTCTTATCGTTGACTTTTTCATTATTTATTTGACACTACCTTGGTTTTCATAATATTCAATTTTGGATTCAATACCCTTCCATATATCCTTTTTAAGGTTTAGGGATGTGTCTGTGGCTTTCAAAAGAGCGTCTTTGATCTCTTGGTCAAAAATTTTTTCCTCCATTTTTTTCCCTCCCTTCCTTCATTTTTAATAAAGCTTGTTTAAGCCTTTCACGCCCTTTGAAAAGCCTTGATTTTACGGTGTTTATATTTACATCCAAGATCTCGGCAATTTCCTTTTCTGAAAAATTATTGAGATATTTCAGTATAATTGGTATCCTGTTTATTTCTTTAAGCCCCTGTATTGCAGCATACAGTTCCTCGTATTCCTCGAATTTATAGTCGTCCCTCTGTGAGCCTATGGAATGGTCATCTAAATACTGGTCTATGGGTATCACCTTTGATTTGCACTTCGTGATCCGGTTGCATTCGTTTACCAATATTCTGTAAAACCAGGGCTTGAAGGGTTTTTCTTCATCATAGAAGATGATGCTTCGGTAAACCTTTATAAAGGCTTCTTGAACGGCATCGGACGCATCGGCGCTGTTTTTGGTGATGGCAAATGCTGTACGTATGGCATATTCCGCGTATTCGTTGTACAGCTGTTCAAAGGCTTGTTTATCACCTTCTTTAACCCTGACAATCACATCCTTTTCCACCTGTGCACCTCCTTTTCGGTCTTTCTATATAAAATACCCTTTTAAAAAGGAGAAAAGTTTTCGAAATTGTAACATTTTCGCTCTGCTACGTATAAAACCTTATAGGCCAGATGTCCATATTTTGATTTAGATTAAGAGAACCAGCAATAGAGCTATAAACTATTCAGCGATTGTATTGGTGAAGGTATAAGTACAACACAAATGACATATGGCATTTTGTTAGAGGGATTTCAATGTGGCATTATTACATAATAATACACTTTGATAAAAAGGGTATTGACAAGCAGGGGTTGTGTGTGCTAATCTATAACGGCTGTTGGCCAAGGGAGCTGATGGCGGCTTAAGAGAGCGTAATAAAAGGAACAAAAAAGGGTATTGACAAAGTAAAGTTGATTTGATAGTATATAATTCGCCGCTCTGGAGGGGGCGGCGGAGGGAAATGGTCCTTGAAAACTGAACAGTGGTTGGAAGGCCAGGTCAATTCTGGAGAG
>NZ_JAHUQD010000042.1 GCF_023838525.1 Caldicoprobacter algeriensis | reverse complement strand
GGTAGTGTCAAATAAATAATGAAAAAGTCAACGATAAGAGAATTGTTATCAAAACATGGACTTTGGCAACAGAATATAGACTAAAAATATAAAAACACAGTAATTAAGAGTGCTTAATAAGTAAGATATAGCCTAAAAATACAATTAATGGGATTATAATGACATGTGTAAAGAAGCTACAGTGTAGCCAGGCAAGCGATATTATTGAGAAGGATTTGAATTAGGCTGTGTGTTGATGTCTACAAATATGTTCATATGACAGCCTAAGTAATTCTAACCATTTGGAAGGCATATCAGGCATATTTGCGATTTCGGGGACACACACTGGGACATTGTAGTTAAGGGAAGAATGAACACGAAGGAAATTGAAAAAGGCAACAAAAAGAACCATATATTCATTAGCTCTTTCTAAAGAGTTAAAACCGTTTTTGCCTCTGTAGACTGCTTTAAAGGTTCTATTGAGTCGCTCAATTACTTGCTTTAGCCAGCGATACTCAGCAGAGACTTCATCGTTGTTGGTAAGACCAATTACCTGTTTAACATCGAAATGTATATTGTGCTGAGCGAAGAAATGTTGAGCCAGGAGATAAATGGGGTTGCCATCAAAGATTAATACAAGGTTTTCAGGGATTTTACGGAATTTTGCTAATGTAGCATATACTGCTTTGATGGCAGATATACCGTCTCTATTGGCGAAAACTTCGTAGGAGGTGATAATTTTTTTGACAACATCCATGATAAAAAAGACATAGTGCTTTTTGCCTAAGACTTTGACATAGGTTTCATCACCGCAGATGGAGACTTGAGATGATAAGTCGTATGGATAGTCATCGACATAGGGTTTGAGGATTCTAGCTGCAGAGGCGGCATAATTTGCGATTGTCTGGTGAGATATTTTGATTCTATGGATATCCCAAAGGATGGAAGCTGTTTGACGCAAACTCAAGCCGTAGTTTATGTGATATGTTAGGGCAAGGCCGAGGACATACTTAGCCTTTCTGATTCTGGAGAGGTCTACTGAGTGGGGTTTGTTTGGCTCTTGCTTGAGAGAATCAAGTTCGATATCAAAGACACGGTGGTAGTAATGCATTTTGTATTTGTGCGGGTTTTGATTGAAATCAGCTTGCTGTTCTGGGGTCAAGGAAGCAATGTTTTGGAGATAGAATGAGCATTTACGGTTTTGGCATGAGTAGACAAAGAAGTTTTTTCTATCTCGTTTTTTAGTGAGTGTATGTCTGCAATGAGGGCATTTAAAGACCAGTTTTTCCAGGTAGGACTTGTGGGGGAAGAAAGTGGAGTGACATAC
>NZ_JAHUQD010000041.1 GCF_023838525.1 Caldicoprobacter algeriensis | reverse complement strand
TAACCATAATGCACAGGAGACAGCCTTTATGGAAAATTGAAGAATACTGGAGGAAACAAAAGCTTGAATACATGTTAGAGGGTAGCGATATTACAGTGGAACAATTAAACGATGACGCATTTGCTCGTGCTTTAGATAAACTGCATACCGTAAACATGAAAGAACTTGTGAGCCGTATATGTCTCAACATGTTAAAGGCTCATAATTTAACTATAGAGAGTCTGCACTTGGATACAACGTCTATTTCTGTAGAAGGGATGTATGAAGGGGATGAGGATGACGACTTTATAATCTGCTACGGTTACAGCAAAGATAATAGGCCTGACCTTAAGCAATTTAAGATAGGGGCAGCAGTACAGCAGAGTGGGCTACCTGTAATGGGTCAGCTTTTATCCGGAAACAAATCGGACCGGGAATGGAACCCGGAGGCGATAAAGGAGATGAAGGTATTTTTTGAGGGGCAACAATATAGAGATATTATATTTGTGGGGGATTCTGCGACTGTATCTTCATATGAATCGTTAAGGCAGTTAGAGGGTTTACGGTTTATATCACGTTTACCAGAGAATTTTTCATGTGTTTCGGAATGGAAAGAGAAGGCATGGCAGGGGGTGAATTGGGAAGAAGTAGGAACATTAAGTGAGTCTTCACGTAAAGATGCAGCAGAATACAGGATTTATGAATTTGTGGAGGTTATAGATGGGAAGCCGTATCGATTTGTATTGGTTCATACAAATTCGTTGAGGGAGCAGAAGATAAAGACATTGCAGAAGAGGTGGGAGAAAGAGAAGAGGGAGCTTGAGAAGGAGGCTAAGAGTATAGGCAAGAGAGCATTTGCATGTGTTGAGGATGCACTGCGGGAGAGTGCGGCTTTTATGGAGAAAGTTAAGTCAATGCATTACAATGTAGAAGCTCATATAGAAGAGGAGGTTACTCGGAGGTATAATAGAAGAGGGAGGCCTGGTACGGAAGATAGGTATGAGGAGACGGTAAGCTACTATGTAAAGCATACTATAGGTGAGAGGGATGATATGGCATGTGAGAAAGACTTATTTATGGAATCGACATTTGTTCTTATTACTTCAGTTATGGATAGAGAGAAATATCCTGGATGGAGGATACTGGCGGAATATAAAGGGCAAAGTTCAATAGAGCAGGCATTTAAGTTTTTAAAAAATCCAGTGTATTTAGGGCCAGTATATTTGAAGAAACCTGAGCGAGTAGAAGCGCTGGGATATGTATTTATACTTGTTTTACTGATAGCGAGTTATTTAGAGTACAGAGTAAGGAAGGCATTGAGGGAGAGGGGAGAATATTATATTCAGCCTAATGGTCAAAAATCTACTCGTCCATCGGTTAGGACTATACTTGAGGTATTGGAGACAGTATTGGTTATATATTTCAATGGTGATCTGTATTTGCCAAATGATACTTCACCAAAGATATTGAAGATGCTAGAATGGTTGGGATTTAGTC
>NZ_JAHUQD010000040.1 GCF_023838525.1 Caldicoprobacter algeriensis | reverse complement strand
CAGAAATTTCGCATCTAATTTCCAGTGTAAATTTTTTTGAATATGGAATTAATGTTTTTCCATTTTGTTACAATTTTGGAATTTGAAAAGCCCATAAACTCCGGTTTTTAGGTATACTTCCCCCCTCCCCCATTCTAATCAAACCTGTATTTCCAGTTTTTTTGCTAACTATGTAGTGTCAAAAATTGGATTAACCCAGTTCTTTATTAACAACATCTCGTCTCTTATTTCTTCCATTATGTCTATCTGCAATAACCTCTTCTCTCTAAATCCCCTAATGTTCCTGAAAAAGTATAACTGACTTAAGTTAAAAGCTATTATCATAAACCCAACTACAGCCTCTGTCCCCACTTCACTGTGCACATAGCAATGGTCAAAATGATACTGTGTCTTTATTTGACGAAATACATCGTTTTCAATATCCCATCTCTTATGAATTATCTTCCACACAGTCTCTACTCTAATATTCTTGCTGGTGGTTACAACCCAAATCTCTTTTAGCTCCTTATTACCCCCTTCATAAATCTCCTCTAAAAACCTTATAAATCTTACCTTAGTCTCCTCCATACCCGCCATTTCAAATCCATCTTCGTCCCATGCTCTAACAACAATTCTCTTTCTGCTCCCATCTTCTACTTCCCATTCCCTGTCTGCTTCACGATTCCTATACAAACCTAACGCGTCCTTTACAATATGCAACCTCTCATCTTTTACCCTGACAACTGCATCCATCCCAATCGCAAGTACTTCCTTAATCCATGTTGCTTTGCAATACAAAGCATCTGCTACTATTACATCCGCAAAATGATGAAATTGCTTGTACAGTTTCCTAATAAGCCTTTTACTCCCACTAAGTTCTCCCTCATCCTTATCACAACAATCTTTTTTAGGTTCTAACATCTCATAACCCAATACAATATGGGGATCAGAGCCCACAGTTGCACAAACTACTGCTTTATGATAATAATGGGTTATTCCTTGTTTATCAACACGAGTAAGACATCTCTCACAACTCTTCTTAGTACTCTCAAATACCTCCACTCCGTCAATAGCTGCAACCTTTAGCCCATCTATTGTACCCTTCCTAAATACCTTATTCCTGAACGCGGTCTTTACTATATGCTCATGCATGCCATTCAAACTATCTATATCAAAACTACTCAACGAACGCCTAATAGTATCTATCCGAGGTAATTTCCTTCTCCTTGGTAATAATTTTTTAAATTTCTTATTCTCCAGCCAACGCTCTAGTCTATTAAAACTTTTAAGCCCACAGATAAATGCAAACAAAACTATAAATGCTATAGTCGAGGTTTCCACTTGAGGTCTTATCCTCCCGTCTTTTAACCTCTTGACTTCTTCTCCAAGATAATATATCCTGGAGAAGTAGGAGAACATTCTTTTTAGATGACTTTTGATCATCTTGGACCATCCTTTCTTTTTTGGATTTGTTACACAAAATTTAATTATAGAAAGGATGGTCCCATTTTTTAACCCTAAATTTTTTCCAGTAAAAATCGGAATTTACATATTTCGAGTATTATCCTTTCTAAACCTCTAAATATCAAAGGATTACGCCATTTTTATTTATTAATTTGCGAAACTTCTG
>NZ_JAHUQD010000003.1 GCF_023838525.1 Caldicoprobacter algeriensis | reverse complement strand
TAAACGTACGTATTCATATTTTCCAGCTTTAACAATTTTTATATGCATAGGAAATACCTCCTAAGAAACAGTAAATCCTATGCATATTGTACCATACAATTTGACACAATATCAACAAATTAAAGCATAATAATAAAAAATTTGTCCCTACACTTTTAATAAAAATTAATTTTTGTAGCCCTCAAACCCAGTAAAATCAAGGGGTCTTACTTTTAAACCTCCTTTCAACTGACAAACTCGGGACAATCTGGTAGAGAACTGTGATAAGATAGAGGCAGAAAGCCATGAAGAGTTTCTGCTTAAGTTGTTAAAGTTGGAAGTGGAGCACAGGGAAGCAAGTAGGAAAGCCAGACTTTTGAGGAATGCTAACTTTTACACAATCAAGACATTTGATGGTTATATGTTTGATGAGATAAAGTTTCCACAAGGACTTACTCCGGGTGATTTAAAGGATTGCAAGTTTATTGAGGAAAAGAAAAACTTAATTTTTTATGGTAATGTGGGGACAGGTAAAACGCATCTTGCAACAGCGATAGGTGTGGAGGCATGTAGGAAGGGTTATAACGTAAAGTTTTTCCGAACAGCAGCGCTGGTCAACAGGTTGGTAGAAGCGAGGAAAGGAGGTGAACTTTCTGGGCTTTTAAAGCAGCTTACTAAAGCAGACCTTTTGATATGTGACGAATGGGGTTATGTACCCGTAGACAGGGAGGGGGCGCAACTACTATTTCAGGTAATTTCGGACTGTTATGAGCAGCGGAGCATAATAATTACTACCAACTTGGAATTCAGTCGATGGATGAGTGTTTTTTATGATGAGCAAATGACAGCGGCAATAATAGATCGATTGATACATCATTGTTATTTGTTAATCTTTGATGGACAAAGCTATCGCATGAAGCAATCACTGATGAGACAGTTAAGTTAACAAAAAAATTCCCCACCGGTGCCTGGGGAAAAATCTTTGCAAAAATGGGGAATTTTCTCTTGCAAAAAACACAACACCCCCCAAACTGCCAGGTATACCCTCTACCTTCAGCTTTCCTCCTTCGCTATTGCAAATAATATATACTTTTCCGCTTTGTCCATTCTCAACCTTGCAATTGATAGGAGTAAACTTACTTAAGTCTAACATCTTCATCAAAAATACCACTCCCCTTCTTTTGACTTCACATTTTCATAACTTAGCCCCGCTTTTATAACCACATCCTACTTCTCTTTTGGCAGACTTCATCTACCGCTGAATCGTGAGTCATAAGCGTACCCTAAATTAACTGAGTCTAAAAATTTTTACCGTGTGAGCAGACACACACTTCTGCCCACACGGCAAAAACATACCATTTAATACACATTCAGTTATTTAACGATTCATTACTTAGTCAAGACAGTACCAAAGTGCCTGACATTATTTTGCATACCTTCCTTTTTTCAAGACAGTACCAAAGCGTTTGACATTATCTTGATACTTCTTGTCATAGGTTTCCTCTATCTGAGGCATACCATTTTCATCACAGAACTTGATAATGTCTTCGTATACCTTTTCTGCTTCTGCTGGGGATTTAGCCATTATTACTTTCGGATAATTCGCCTTTATATAGTCTTCGCACAAGGTCCTCTGAATACCCAAATCGCTCTGCATTGCAGAAAAATAAAAAGAGCTTTAAGCTCTTTTTATATATAGTTTAAACCATTCGGCCAAGGTAAAGGCAGTGGGAAAACCTGGTCCCATGGCTGACCATAAGACGGTCGATTGAACCCAGTAAACAGAAATTCTGCCAGCTTTGCGTCATCATCACCCACTCCGTTTGGTAATTCGGCTAAAGAGGAAGGAGGTACACCCTCATCCCAAGCTCCCTCAACGATAGGATATATGTCCCTCCATAAGCTTTCCTTATTAACGATTCTCAAGGTGGTACCGGGATAATATGATGAAACCCCATTTAATCCTGCTGAATTCAAGATTGATACAAGGCTCCTATCATATGCGGGTACCTCCAATATCACCTGTTCCATTCCCCTGTCATGCAATAGCTTATCAATAAGCCAAACAACAACCATTCTTTCCCCGACATACTCCACCACTTTAAATGCCCCGGGTTTCCTCTCGTACCCTATAAGATAGGCAAGGCCTACATTTTCCTCAGCAAAAGCCACAGCCACAGTTAGAGCCGGAACGGGGGGATGGACCATGGGAACCGCTTTAAGCAGCACAGGAAATTCCCCTTTGGTTCGCTGATACCTTACCGGTTCTCGCTTATATATATCAAAAAGGACATCTGCTCTATCTGCGTCTTCAGAGATATGGTACCGGATCCCTTCAAAACTTTCACATGAGAATTTACCCTTTTCTAATACAAACGTAAATGCCTCACCTATCTCTACACAGGAATTCCTCTTGTACAAGCCTCTGGTACCAGATATACTGACCAACCCTATGCCTTCCTCACCCAGGCTCCTGAACACCTCATGAAGAAGTCTGGTTCCAATCCCTCTCCCCTGGTAGTCCGGATGGGTACATACCGCACCCATGTTGGCCATACTGACTTTATGGCCATATACCACGGCTGTATTCTTCTTTATACCGATGTGTGCTACAATCCTTCCATCGTCAACAGCCACATAAAGATTAGGAGCGTTTTCTACACATATAAAAGTAGGAAACTGCCTGCCCATAGAGGGCTCTAACCCGCTGGACGTACGAAAAACATAGTTAACCAACTCTAGAATTTGTTCCACGTCTTCCGGCCTGGCCGGGCGAAAATCCACCATAATCCTTCCCCCCTCGAAAAGAAATAATCAAGCGTAAGGCTTCTTTTGAAGCCATTTATTCCTTCTTAAACCTCTCAACGAAATCGGGAGCAATCTGCTTAAGCATATCCTCCAGCTCGCCATCGGACATAACAGTGGTGCGCCCCTGTGCATACTCCTTATCCACCAGTTCCTTGAGCTTGATCACCAGTGGATCCCTTTTATCTATAGCATTTTCCCCTTCCAGCCCAAAGTAAGAATTAACCCAATGGGCAATCCCGGCCAAGCCAGAATGCTGACTTACAGCCACCCTGGGCGGCCTCTTAAGTATCTTACCTGTGTCAAATATGTTGTATATCTCCTCATCCTTCAAAAGGCCATCTGCATGAATCCCCGCCTGGGTTACATTAAAATTCCTGCCCACAAACGGCGTATTAGGCGGTATCTCATAGCCTATTTCCTTTTCAAAGTATTCGGCAATCTCAGTAATAACCGACAGGTCCATGCCATTGGTGTCGCCCCTTAAAGCCACATATTCTACAACCATGGCCTCAAGAGGACAGTTCCCGGTACGCTCGCCTATGCCCAGCATGGTACAGTTGACCGCCGAAGCGCCATACAGCCAGGCAGTAGCAGAGTTGGTAACCGCTTTGTAAAAGTCATTGTGTCCATGCCACTCAATCAGCTCGCTGGGTATGCCCGCAAAATGCCTCAAACCATATATTATACCCGGCACGCTTCTCGGCAGCGCAACTCCCGGATAAGACACGCCATACCCCAAAGTATCACATGCACGAATCTTTATAGGTATCCCGGATTCATCCATCAGCTTCTTAAGCTCAATGGCAAATGGAACCACAAAGCCGTAAAAATCAGCCCGCGTAATATCTTCAAAGTGGCAGCGAGGCCTGATACCGTATTCCAGCGCCATCTTTACCACCGACAGATACATATCCATGGCCTGCTTACGCGTCATGTTGAGCTTTTTGAATATGTGGTAATCCGAACAGCTCACCAAAATACCGGTCTCTTTTACCCCCATCTCCTTTACCAGCTCAAAATCCTTTTTGGAAGCGCGTATCCAGCTGGTAACCTCGGGATACTGATATCCACGCTCCATACACTTGCGCACCGCTTCCTTATCCTTATCGGTGTACAGGAAAAATTCGCTCTGTCGAATGACGCCATTGGGTCCCGAAAGCTTGTGGAGCAAATCAAACAGGTCCACTATCTGCTTGACGGTAAAAGGTGCTCGCGCCTGCTGTCCATCCCTGAAGGTGGTGTCGGTGATCCATATTTCATCAGGTACATGCATCGGCACAAGGCGATGATTGAATGGTATTCTGGGTATGCTGTCATAAGGGAACAGATGCCTGTACAGATTTGGCTCCTCTACATCCTGAAGCGAATATTTGTATGCCGACTGCTCCAGCGTATTCGTCCTCTTGCTGAACTCCAGCACCTCAACATCTCCTCCTCCCAAATAAGTCTCCAGGCTTTCTTGACGTCTTTTAAGTTGGCTATATTTCAACGACCTGCTATATCTTTAAATTATTTTCGTGTAAACAAAAAAGCATTGAAGAAAGACGATGCATTTTCATGCCGGCACCTCTTATAGTATTTGTGTATAATTGTATACAGTTATACACGTATTTGTCAAGCCCTTAATTGTAAAAATTGAAAAATTATTAAGAATACGATTTATAATCGGACCTTACGGAAATTGCTTCTACGAAATATCCTGTTCCCAACATTATAATCAAACAGCACGTAAGTAATGGAAGGAGGATAAACGCCGCTTTTTACGCCTTCCACAACATCGTATTCGAACACCTCTATATGAGCCATACGGGATATCTGCCTGGGCGTATACCCTTTAAGGTGCGGCATAAATCTTAGCACATTTTCTTCGCTTTTAAAAAAAGAATCAACAGCCTTACTCAAACCCGGTATCTGGGGCGGCTCTATACCTTCTGGATACCTGCTGGGCTTTTCCTGGCTTACCCAGTCAAACCGCATGATATTTGTCAAAAGCCTGTGATCCACGTTATCCAGCGTAAGTCCATACTCAAGCAATATCTCATAAAGGCGTATCTGGCTATATGAAAGCCCTTCATAGCCCTTTTCCTTCCAGAAAGCCATAAACCCTTCAAAAAATTCGAATGGATTATCATCATGGAAACTGATCAGGTATTCAAGAGTATATTTAAAGCGACCGGAGTTGTAATACTTCTCAACCAGATCCTCTATCATCTCAAGCTTTGCAATTTCCTCATAAGTGATATAGTTGTTCCTGAGCACCTTATAAGGCGGGTACTGGGTATATTCATAGCCGTATTCTTCAGCTCTCAACCTGAGACCCGAACCCTTGAGTAACTTCAAAAATCCCAACTGGATCCTGTTGGGCCGTAAAAAATACACGTCATTAAATGAGCGCTTAAAGGAGGCATAATATTCTTCAGGCAATCCGGCTATTAAATCCAGATGGAGATGTATGTTCTCGTTGTCCCTCAGCCGTGCAACCGCCCTGGCCAAAGCGTCAAAATCCATCTTCCTTTGAATCTCATGTACTGTTTCGGGATTTGTGGACTGCACCCCTATTTCAAATTGAAAAAGACCAGGAGGTGCTTGCCTCAATATATCCAGCATCTCATCATCTATCAAATCCCCCGCCATCTCAAAATGGAAGTTGGTCTGCCCACCGAGTGAAATGAGGGTCTTAAATATATGCTTTGCCCTCACCGGATTACAGTTGAACGTCCTGTCAACCAGCTTGACCTGCGGTATACCCGCCTTTACAAATAGCGCAAGCTCCCTTTCCACCCGCTCAAGAGAAAAATACCTCACACCCGGAATGGTTGAAGAAAGGCAGTACTGACACTTAAAGGGACAGCCCCTTGAAGTTTCGTAATAGATGACCTTATTTTCAAGCCCTGCAAAGCCATCCTGATACGGAAATGGAATCATATCCAAATCCTGTATCAAAGGCCTGGCCGGATTGACGACTATGTCCCTACCATGGCGGTAGACCAGACCCTTTACCTGTGCCGGATTCCCCTTGTCCTCAAGGATATGCAGCAGCTCATGGAAGGTCTCCTCTCCCTCTCCCGCAACGATATAATCAACCGCAGGATTATCCCTCATGACATCCTCGGCATCAAAGGCAACCTCGGGACCCCCAAGTACAATCACACACCGGTCCATCACCCTTTTTAATGTATCGGCCACCATCAATACTTCTCTAATATTCCAGATATAACATGAAAAGGCCACCACATCAGGCCTTGCAAGATAAATCTCCCTGATTATCCTCTCTATATGATCATTTATAGAAAACTCAAGGAGATCCATCAAATGCTCTTTGCCACAGTACGCTTTCAGATACCTCAAAGCTAGGTTGCTGTGAATAAATTTCGAATTGATTGCAACTAAAAGCACCTTCATGACTGGCTCCTCCATTTTCTTTTTATCGCAACGCATTATCTCGCCTGCTTGTTCAGTTTAAACTCTTGATTACTTTTAAAGCTCGTTTAAAAAGCAGAATTAAATGTTTTTCCCATTTAAAGAATATACAAGTCTTATAAGCTCTCATCCACAAATTCATATATTAATTCCGTGACAAATACTTGATACTTCTAGTTAGAATCACCAAACCACCCACTATGATGTTCAAATAATAGGTCATAAACCTCCACAGTAGCATGGCAAGAAATATCAAATGTCCGGGAAAAAACCGTTGAAAGAACAGATAAAACCCGCCTTCCGAGGCTCCCATGGCACCCGGAGCTGGGAAATAGGATACCGCCAGATACAAAAAGGATTGAACAAATATCATATCCATCCACGCGCTGTCCTCCAAACCGAACGCCCTGTAGACAAAAAACGTGACGCTGAAATAAAAGATGAGCTGCATAGCCGTCATAACGGCCATCAGAACCATGCCTTTGTAGTTTCCCCGGAACATGCACAGGCTCCTGTGAAAGTCTTCCACAGCCTCTTCCATTCGTGCCTTCCACTTCTCTAAATCCCTCACTATACGCACGCGGTGAAAAAAATTCAATACAGACAATACTATTTTTCTTATAAAACCGCGATTGAGCGAGAGAGAATATATGAAAAACACTGCTCCCGCATTGATCACAAACCCAATTAAAGATATCCAAACCACTACAAAAGGATATGAAACTATCAAACTAGCCTTAAATATAAAGGCTATCGCACAGAATATTGACAAAACCACCTGGTAGACCAGGTATTTAATTATGAGCGCCGAGGTGGAATAACCGGCCGGGATACCAAATCGGGACATATAATACACCTGCGCAGGTTGCCCACCGCTGGCAAAGGGCGTAACTGAGTTGTAGTATTGCCCTATCAACGCAACCTCCATACAGTCCTTAAAACGCCTGGGTTCAAAAATAGCAGCTAGCGAATATCTGAGTATTAGAGCATCCATAACCCAGAACATCAGCATGCACGCCGCTGCCCCGGCAAGCCAGTGCAGTTTAAGCGCGTTAAACGCACGGCCTATATCCTTAAGGTTTGGATCCAAAAGTCCTATAACTGCAATAATTATTATATTTACTGCAATATAAAAAAGAATTGCGTACTTTTTCTTGTCCATATTCTCTCCTTAAATTATTAATATCCTTACTTCCCATATTGCATACATCAAGCCAAATACCAGTTGCATAAAATAAAAACACACTGGCGGCTCCATCATTGTCTCTATTATACTATACTCCAAAGAATACCGCAAACTGAAGACAGTATACACCACCATAGCCTGATAAAATCACATAAAAGCCGCGGCATACAAGACCGCGGCTTCTTACCCCTGTGATACTACTTGTTCTCGATCAAAATATTTCTATCGATAAAAAGGATTCGATTTATCTCCTTACACATTCCTTAACGCATTCGGCGCCTCTCTTTAAAGCCTCCTCATTTAACGTAATGAAGTGCTCTTTGGAAGGCCCCAGCGCCTTTCTCAAAGACTCTATTACAAATGCCGGCGATACGGCACCCGTCTTTGCTATATAGCTTCCCAGCATTACCATATTGGCCACACGGCTATTGCCCAGCTGATCCGCAATCTCATTTGCGGGTATATAGCAAACCTCTATATCATCTCTGGATGCCTTTTTATCTATAAGTGAACTGTTAACGAGCAGAAGCCCCCCTCTCATGACAGCACCCTCAAACCTGTCCAGCGATGGCCTGTTCATAACCATGACCGCCGTCGCTTCGGTTACAATGGGCGACGCCACCGGCTCATCAGATATGATGACGTTGCAGTTGGCCGTGCCGCCGCGCATCTCGGGGCCATATGAAGGAAGCCATGACACATTCTTGCCTTCCAGCATGCCAGCATAGGCCAAGAGCTGTCCCATCAACATAATCCCCTGCCCGCCAAATCCTGCAATGATAATCTGGTGGGTCATATCACTTTCCCTCCTTTTTAACGCCCAAAGGGTAACAAGGAATCATATTTTGCTCAAGCCATTTCAGCGCTTCCACCGGCGTCATACCCCAGTTGGTCGGGCAGGTAGAAAGGACCTCTACCATTGAAAAACCTTTGCCTGCCAGCTGAGTTTCAAACGCTTTTTTAATCGCTCTCTTGGCCTGATTTATATGTTTTATATCGTGTACCGAAACCCTTTCGATGTATGCCGAACCCTCAAGGGTTGCCAGCATCTCGCTCATTCTTATGGGATAGCCCGCCTTGCCAGGATCACGCCCATAGGGAGTGGTGGCGGTCACCTGCCCAATGAGGGTAGTGGGTGCCATCTGCCCCCCCGTCATTCCGTATATGGCATTGTTTATGAATATGACGGTGATGTTTTCACCCCGCGTGGCAGCATGCACTATCTCTGCCGTGCCTATGGCTGCCAGGTCTCCATCCCCCTGGTAGGTAAATACAACCCTGTCGGGCAAAACGCGCTTGATGCCGGTAGCCACAGCCGGCGCCCTGCCATGTGCAGCTTCCTGCATATCACAATTGAAGTATTCATAGGCAAATACAGCACACCCCACCGGGGCAACGCCTATCGTCTTCTCACGGATGCCCAGTTCATCTATCGCTTCGGCCACCAACCTGTGAACTATGCCGTGAGTACAACCGGGACAGTAGTGAAACGGCTTATCGGTCAGAGATTTTGGTCTGGTAAAAACCTTGGTCATCTCGAAACACCCCCTATGACCTTCTTGATTTCGGACAGTATCGCATTAGGCTCGGGTACCATTCCGCCTGTCCTGCCGTAGAAGTACACCGGTTTTCTGCCGTTGACGCTCAAGCGCACATCTTCCACCATCTGGCCCATGCTCATCTCCACCGACATAAAGGCCTTGACGTGTTCACGCTGAGCCCATTCTTCAAAGGTACTGGTGGGGAAAGGCCAAAGGGTAATGGGACGTATAAGCCCAACGTTTATGCCCTCGCGTTTTGCCTTCTGAATGACGCTCTTTACAATTCGAGCGGTGGTGCCATATGCTGCCACGATTATCTCGGCATCCTCGCAGTTGTAGCACTCAACCTTTACCTCGTTTTTCTTGATCTCTTCATATTTCTGATAGATTCTCTTTACATGCTCTTCCAGAGCCTGCGGGTCAATGAACAGCGAGTTTATAATATTTCTCGGCCGGTCTCCCGTATATCCGGTAGTAGCCCAGGTTTTTAGTGGCAGCTCCCGTTTGCTGCTCAGAGGCCTGAATTCAACCGGCTCCATCATCTGGCCCAGCATTCCATCTCCCAGTATCATTACCGGATTGCGGTACTGATCCGCTATATCAAAGCCCTCCATTACCAGGTCTACCGCTTCCTGTATTGTGGAAGGTGCCAGCACCACCAGGTGATAGTCGCCGTGGCCGCCTCCCTTTGTTGCTTGGAAGTAATCCGACTGCGCAGGCTGAATTCCTCCCAACCCCGGGCCTCCACGAACCATGTTTACCACGACGCAAGGCAGTTCAGCCCCCGCAATGTATGATAACCCTTCCTGCTTCAGGCTTATGCCCGGACTGGAAGAAGACGTCATAACGCGGGCACCCGCACCCGCTGCACCATACACCATGTTTATGGCAGATACCTCACTTTCGGCTTGGATGAAACACCCGCCCACCTCTGGGAGCCTCTTGGCCATATACGCGGGGATCTCATTTTGCGGAGTTATGGGATATCCAAAGAAATATCTACATCCGGCCTGAATTGCCGCCTCTGCAATGGCCTCATTACCCTTCATCAACACTTTTGACATAAATATACAACCCCCATTCTGTTAATTTTATTGCCTTGCATGACGCGTACCGGCTCGCTTTGCAGTATCAACTTGGCAGACAACTGATAAACCGCTTCAATTCAACACAGTTAATCATCAATTGCCCTTGCACATATGGGCTTTTATCTGCCCGATGCTGGTGTTGCACTGCGTGGTCCCTTTGCTAAATCCCGCACTCCACTTCTACTTCTCCACCTCAATGACCACATCCGGGCATATTCGCGCACAAAAAGCACATCCAATGCATTTATCCATCTCTATCACCGTAGCCGGGTGATACCCTTTGGAATTCATGCGATCACGAGCCATCACCACAATCCCCTTGGGACAAACTGTGGTGCACAGTTCACATCCCTTACATCGTTCCTCATCAAAAATAACCCTTGCCATACACATATACCCCTCTCCTTAGAGAATTTTTAGTCTAAAATCTTAACTGATGTATTAAGTACATTAATGTCTATCTTGTCCTTCCATGACAACCTTATTTTAAAATGAATAAACGAAACACTATTTTGCCAGCAATAATAGTGTGAACAATATTGTTAAAGTCTACCACACAAATCCATTAAGGCTAATGCCTTTCATAAATCGCAATTTTCACGCTTTATAAATACAAAGAAAAGCACAGTACTTCACTTCACAATTACACCACTTCCATTTATTTACTAAAAACAATTTAAAATAATCACAAGATTTATACCTCATCCTCGTGACTCCAGGGAGGATGAAGATAAATATCTATAGGGAATCCCTTTTTGTTGTACTGCTCTGGCAGCTGCTCAATTACCTCCGCAACACCGGAAATATAAGCAATCGGTATATTTAACTTTTCAGATACTTGCTCCACGATCTCCTGTCCTTCAAGTAGATGATTTAAATTTGTCTCATACATCAAATTGGTGTTGTTAATGAGGTCAGTAACTTTTAGCCTTGAATGACTCTCAATAGCCTTAAGCATCTCTATGATCTGCTCAGGGGTACTGGACAGCGGCCTTCGCGCATTGATCACAAAAAACATTCGATAAGGCTCTTGCATGAAGTAAGGATAGTATCGCCCCAGTGCCGTAGCCCCTATATCATCTCCACCCACATCGAAAATCACCTTGCTGTTTTTGCTTTGAAACACCGAATAAATTTCAGGGGGCAGCGACGGAACATCCACAGTAGTCCCAACAAAATTGGGCGACAAAAGCCTTATCCCCTCTTTTTCTAAAACATCCCTAACCTCACTTGAACGAAAAAACGGATTCACGATATCCAGGTCCACAACAGTCACCGCCTGCCCCTGCCTGGCCAATTTTATACTATAGTTTATGGCCAGCTCAGTCTTGCCGCTACCGAAGTGACCTGTAAAAAGTATAATCCGCCTGTTTTCCTGTTGCATGTAGCATCCAACCCTTTCAGCTATAAAACAAATACACTTTCGATTATTTTATCACATTTTTTTGCATTATTCTATTAATTGTTTGCTCCTTTTTTGGTGAATCACCAACAACCTGTAAAGATGATGGCTTCATGATTATAACCTTCCCCATATTTTCTGAACAGAAAAAAGACCCCCATCCCTTTAATTACAAAATAACAGGATGACGGGTCTTCTTGTAATCATTACAACGTCACACCATTTTTGAAGATAGCGATTTCTCTAAATCACATTTTTTCGGACTTTGTCGGCATGCCAGATGCTACCCTGATCACATAATCTATGAGTTCCTCGGTGAGCTGTTTCATGGTTTCTCCCGCAAGAAGCCTTCCCGCATCAAAATCCATCCAGTGGGGCTTCTTGTTAAATATCTCACTGTTGGTGGCAATCTTTATGGTGGGGACCGCCGTTCCAAGCGGCGTTCCTCGCCCTGTGGTAAACAAAACAATCTGGCATCCTGCTGATGCAAGTGCCGTTGACGCCACCATTTCATTACCCGGCCCGTAAAGCAAATTCAGCCCTTTTTCTCTTACCACATCACCGTAATCCAATACATCCACGACCGGGCTTGTCCCACCCTTTTGCGTACATCCTAGGGACTTTTCTTCAAGTGTAGTTATACCTCCCTTTTTATTGCCTGGAGAAGGATTTTCGTATATAGGCTGGTTGTAACTCATAAAGTATTCTTTGAAATCATTTATTTAGTAAGCGTCAAATAGAGCTTACTTTAAACTATAATGGCAAATATGAAATAATTCATCTACAAAAAGGATAGAGAGGGATTATTCATTACACAAAAAAACGGAAATAACAGAGGGAATCTGAAATTGAAGCATACAAAAGTTGTAAGGTAGACTAAAAATAAATAATCCCCGCCTTTTTCAAGGTGGGGATTATTTTACACTTACGCATAAACCATTATCCTTTTAATCCGCTTGTACTAATTCCTTCTACAATGTACTTCTGAAATGCAATAAACAATATAATAACTGGTACTAGGGATAAAGCCGACATGGCAAACATAGCTCCCCAATTAGTAACAGCTGCAGGATCCGAAAACATCCTCAATGCCAAGGAGACTGTGTACTTTGCGGGAGTTTGCAGATACAACAAAGGTCCAAAGAAATCTTGCCATCTCCAGTAAAATGCAAAGATTGCAGAAGTCATCAGCGCCGGAACTAACAGTGGTATAATAATTCTAAGGAAAATTCCCATATGGTTACATCCATCAATCTTAGCTGATTCATCTAATTCCTTAGGGATTCCCTGAATAAATTGCATCATCAAAAATATGAAGAAAGGTAATCCAAAGAAAGAAGGAACAATCAGGGGTTTAAAAGAATTTATCCATCCTAATTTGCTAAACATAATATATTGGGGAATGATCAATACCTGAGAAGGCAACAGCATAGTAGTAATCATACATCCAAACAATATCTTTTTTCCCTTAAATCGAATACGCGAAAATCCATACGCCACAAATGCCGATGATACAACCTGACCTATGGTTGTTAAAGTAGCTACAATAAAGGAATTTTTAAAAAAAACGGCAAAAGAAATTCCTCCAAATCCTTTCCAACCCTCTATATAATTGCTAAATTCCCACTGTGTCGGAATTAAATGATGAGCTCTTTGAAAAATATCAGCGTGTCCCTTAAAAGAACTACTTATAAGCCACAATACCGGATATAGCATAAAAAACCCAAATATCCATATAAAAGCATGATATAAAAAAGTGTTAATGTATCCTTTTTTTCTCTTTTTCATATTACCATTCCCCTTTTGATTCGTAATATACCCAATAATTTGATGATTTAAAGATAAGTGCCGTAAATACCCCAATAATCAATAAGAGTACCCACGCCATTGCGCATCCATACCCCATCTCATAAAACTTAAAAGCCTTTTCAAATAGGTATAGCGCATAAAATAAAGTTCTATCAAAGGGACCTCCCTGAGTAATAAGATAACTCTCAGTAAATGCCATAAATCCACTTATGGTTTGCATAATAAAATTAAAAAATATAATAGGTGTTAACAACGGCATAGTAATTTTAGTAAACCTCTGCCAACTATTAGCTCCATCAATATAAGCAGCTTCATAATAGCTTGTTGGAATCTGTTTCAGCCCAGCAACAAAAATAAGCATAGGGGAACCAAATTGCCATGCAGCTAATAAAATAAGAGTCCACATAGCAGTGTGTGGGTTTCCTATCCAACCAATTCCTTTATCAATAACTCCTAATTCAATAAGAATAGAATTCAAGGCACCGTTAACCCCAAATAACTGACGCCACATTACTGCTACAGCTACGCTCCCACCGATAAGAGAAGGAATATAAAAGGCCGCACGATATACGCTTACCATTTTTCTATCTCTAACAAGAAGCACAGCTATAAAAAGCGCAAAAATCAAGCGCAAAGGTACGGCAACAAAAACATAGGAAAAGGTTGCTTTCAATGCACTTATATAACGCTCATCATGTAGGAACATGGTTTTATAATTTTCCAGTCCTACCCATTTAGGTGACGATAAAAGATCATATTGAGTAAATGACAATATAAAAGAGGCTCCTATTGGAATAATAGTAAATAAAATAAAACCAATAAGCCATGGAGATATAAAAGCATAACCAGCTAGGTTATTATAATCATTCCTTCTTTTTCTTTGTTTATTGTTACTCAACCCTTTTGCAACTTCCATTAAAAGTGCCCCTTTCTATACTTCAAAAATTAAAGGTTTAAAAGGTTTTATTAGACATGGTTTGCACAAAGTGCAAACCATGTCTAATAAACTCTTATATCATTGCTGAGCACTTTTTGCTAAAATCTTATTAGCTTCTTCTCTAAATTTTATAGCTGCCTCTGCTGGCGTAAGTTGTCCGTATAGGATCTGTTCTTCCAAATTCTTCAAAAGCTTGTCTACTTCTGGATGCCCTGGAGGATCTGGTGGATCTATTGGACTACTATTCGAAATAACTACCTCCATGAAATTAAACATTTCTTTCTGTGCATCATTCAACAATGGCATTAAGGCTTCCCGCACTTTAGAAGAAATGGGAACACCACGTTCTGCCAGCAAAACCTTATTTGCTTCAATATCGTTAGTAAAATAATTCACGAACTGTACAGCTTTATCTTTGTTTTTGCTAGTAGCTGCCACCGCAAAAAACATACTCGGTTTTACGTACATTCCTTCCTTAACCTGGTCTTTATGTTTAGGAAGTAATGCTAATTTAAGAGGTCGATTAGCAGCCTTTGTCATAGCAACAATCTGGTTACTATGAACTGCTGCCATAGCGGCTTTTTTGGTCACAAGGAATTCGTCCTCTACCGATTTAACTTCTAATCTTTCGTCCGGCATGGGTAGCGCACCTTGCTTTACTAATTCTAACTCCATTGTAAAAAATTCCTCAAAAAGCTTATCATCACTATAATCTAACTTAGTTCCGTCATCGGAGTACAATTTCTGTCCATGTTGACGAACATAATGTTTTAACCCGTGAAAATAACCACCAGGGAAAGTCCTATCGGCATAAATGTCTAATTTTTCATGTATTGTTTTGGCTGCATTCATATAATCTTCCCATGTCCAATCAGGCGTCGGTTCCGGAACACCTGCTTGTTCAAACAAAGCAGGGTCATAGACAATACAAGGGGCATTAGAACCCAAATTTATTCCATAAAGCTTGCCATCTACCTTTCCACCTACTATGCTGCTTTCATCCACATCCGACAAATCTAAAATTCCCCGTTCTACATAGGGGTCTAATGCCTCTAAAAGTCCCTTCTTGGCATACTGTGCTAGATATTGATAATCCTGTTGAAAAACGTCAGGTAAGTTGTTTGCAGCTGCCAAAGCCGCTACTTTTTCCCAATATCCATCCCATCCAGAAAATTCATATTGAATAGAAACATCGGGGTTCTTTTCTTCAAACATTTCAATAACCTTTATTGTCCTATCATGTCTATCTTGAGAACCCCACCAAAAAATACGCAGCTCAGCTTTTTCACTCCCAACATTCTCTTTTGACTCATCCTGTTTTTGTTCATCTTGCTTTTGCTGGTCACCTGTAGTTGAACCAACAGTATCTTTAGCCGGCTGACTTTGTCCACACGCTGTCAATACCATTGTCATCACCAGAATTACAATGATTAATAAATACAACCATTTCTTCATTATACACACCCCTTTTTTTAAATTGAGACCCTAGCACAATTAATTATATTGGAGGGGTGTAAAAATTTAAATAAAATTATCCGACAACCTTTGTTTAAAAAACAGATTTAAATTTCATTTTTGACATCCTAACATTTTTTTATACTCTGATGGAGTATAGCCTGTAATTTTTTTGAAAACCTGGCCAAAATATTGAGGGTTATTCCCATATCCCACGCATTTGGCAATATCAGAAATTTTACAATAACTTTCTTCTGATAATAATTGTTTAGCTTTTTCCACTCTCTTCTCCATCAAGTATGCGGAAAAATTTTTCCCTACTTCTTTTTTAAATAATTTGCCTAAATAATCTACATTCATATAAACAATTTTTTCAGCTATCCAAGAAAGGGAAAGATCTTCAAAATTTATATTTTCTTCTATAACCTTTAAAACAGTTTTAATAATTTGACTATTTTTTTCTTGATTCTCCTTATAATTGCCCTCTGTAATTTCCTGTGCTATAGACATGATAAAGTTAAACATCTTATCCAAAGTAGCAATATCTTGAAGCACTGAAATTTGTTTCATATACTCATTAAGATCTTGAAGTTTTGCCTGGCGGATAATTGAAATGTACAATTCTATACATAGTGCTCGGACCATATCAGCATCGACTTTATTACTATTTAACTTTGTAAAAAACGTTTTGAGTTCTTTACAAACCGCATTAACATTTCCACTTCTAATCAATAAAGCTAAATGTTGGTAATCAAAATTTATAATTGATTGTATCGATTGTTCTTTTTTGCCTACATCATCCCTGGTAATGATACAATCTTCACCCAAATAAAATCGGTACTCAAGACATTCCATTACCTCATCGTACAAATCAGGCAATTGTTCAAAAAAACCTTCTGAACTTACAGCCACTGTAAAGCTAATCCCACAATAATTTATAAAACTTTGTTTTATTTCTTCTAAATAAGAAAATAACTTTTCAGGCGGAATTGCCTTCTGCAACAACAGCACATTTTCACCAATTATCGTGCTAAGTAAAGAGTAATCCTTTTCGCAATAATCCAATAAATTCTTTAAAGCAAATCGTTTTTCAAACTCATTATTATCATCCAAACGGAAAAGTAATAAACGCATTTTTTCAGCAGGCAATTTTAATAACTCCTTAAAATAAACAACGTCTTTTTCATCCTTTAATCGCCCCATCACACAGTCTCGAAAGAACTGTTCTTTTACGTAAGGGATTACTCTTTGTAAATCTTCCTCCATTTTCTTTATAAATTTTTGGCGCTCCTTATTTTGTTTTAACTCTTCTGTTACCTTGTATAAAACCTTGGTAATTTCGTCTTCATCACACGGTTTCAGCAGATAATATTTAACTCCATACTGCATGGCTCTGCTCGCAAAGTTAAACTCTCCATACCCTGATAAAATTATAAAAATGATATCCGGAAACTCCGTTTTAACTCTTTCTATAAGTTCCAATCCATCCATTCCCGGCATCTTAATATCCGTAATTACAATATCTGGATTCATGTTTTTTATCTTCTCATAGGCTTCTATTCCATTCTCAGCATCTTCTACTTGTATACCCAGAGAATCCCAATTCACCAATTGTACAATGCCTTCTCTGATTATCTGCTCGTCATCCACCAATAAAAGTTTATACAAAGTCATCACCCCTTTTATAGGGAATAAAAATACATACCTTAGTCCCTTCTCCCAACACACTAGTCACATTTACACCGTATTCCATTCCGAATATGATCTTAATTCTCTCGTTTATATTTTTAATACCGATACCAGAACCTCTGGGTTCAATCTCGCCCCTATTTAGCTTCTCAACAAAATCCTTGTCCATTCCCGGACCATTATCTTCGACCCAAATTTTTAACCCTTTTTCCAATGGTTCAACCCATATCTTTATTTCGCAAACGCCCAAAATCTTTTCCAAACCATATTGAATAGAATTTTCTACTATAGGCTGAAGAGAAAGCTTGGGAATCATATACTCCCAATATTCTTGTGGAATATCCATTGAAAACTTTAATCTTTCTCCATATCTATATTTCTGGATAATAATATAATCTTCTAAAATTTTCATTTCTTCTTTTAATGGAATAATTTCACTTTTATTGCTAATGGAATTTCTCAACAAACTTCCCAAAGCTTTAACCATAGAAGCTATTTGATATTGTTTATTAAATCTTGCCATCCAATTAATTGAATCCAACGTATTGTATAGGAAATGGGGATTAATCTGTGCTTGTAAAGCTTTGAATTGAGACTCTTTAATTGCAATCTGCTTTAAATAATTCTCTTTTATCAACGTGTTAATTTTATCTACCATTAAGTGGAAATTATATTCCAGTTCAGCTATTTCATCCCCTTGTCTCTTTATGTTCGCACCCATTTGTGCAATCTTTTCAAATTCTCCCTTTTCTACCATTTTCATTTTATTTGTTAGTCTTTTAAAAGGTTTAGTAATCTCACTAGAAAATAAAAAACTTAAATATATAACCAGCATAAAAATACCAACATAAACCAAAACTAAAATTGTATGGACCGCTATAATATTTTTAAAAATGCTTGTATAAGGTAAAAGATTAACAAATTTCCAGTTAGTCCACTGAGAAGTAACATATGTAATTAAATACTTTTCCCCTTGGATGTTATCGATAAAATATCCCATTTTTTTATTCATTCTGTATATTAATTCATCAAATAAAAATTGATGATTATTTTTTTGATATATAACTCCATCTGATGATAATATAGCAAAATTTAACTCATCTTCACTTGTCAATTTTCGATTTGAAAAATTATTAAATAGCTTCTCCGGATCAATTCTAATAATAATTAATCCAAGATTCTCTAATTCCAAATTGGGAATAGACCTTACCACGCGTGCAGCAACAATAAAATGATCAAAAGCAGAAGGTCCGATCCATACCATTCCGCCTTTTCTTCGGATAGCCTGTTTTCGAATAAAGTCTAACCTTTCGGGATCTATTCTGACGGTATTCCTTCCCCATGAATACTGATTATCCTTGATATCTACGATATTAATAGAAGAAATATAACTTTCATTGAAAAACCATGTAAGCATCTTTTTATTGAAATTATTTAATACCTCATATTGATTATATGAATTACCGTCACGTCGAACGATAGCTAAATATTCTTGTACCTCTTTACTAGACAAAATATCAAAAGAGATTTGCTGTATTTTATTTAATCTAATATCTACCATTTCTGATAATAAAATCAAAAACTCAGCTGACTGTCGATATAATTGTTCCTCATATATACTAAAAGACAATTGCAATGCCACAAAACCTGTAGTAATAAGAATTAAAGATATAGAAAGAAACATAATAATCAGTTTTTGATTAATCTTTAAATTAGTAAAAAATTCTTTCATATAGATCCACATTCCATTTCTTAATAAAATAATATAATTATTATTTGTTTTACAACATACTATATTTTTATATTATTTTGCAATCAAATTTTTGTCAAGGTATGATGCATAAATGGGCGCATTTTCAATATATGAGGTAATATTTGCCAATACACTAAAATTAAGCACTTTGTGGTTGTCTAAAAAGTAAAAATGTTTTGCCTAGAAGTACAAGTGGTTTTAAAACATTTGATATAACCTCGTTTGGTAATCATTTCTTCAAAAATATTAAATGCGCCCTGCATAAATTTGTAGAAGGTTATAACATCGATTACAACAAAATCCCATCACAACACCTGCTTAAGAAAACTCCTCGTCCTTTCACTGCGCGGATTGCAGAATATCTCCCTAGGTAGCCCTTCCTCGATTATCTCTCCACCATCCATGAATATTACACGATCAGCTACCTCTCGTGCAAACCCCATCTCATGGGTGACCACAAGCATGGTCATCCTATCTTCCGCCAGATCCCGCATAACCTTGAGGACTTCCCCGGTAAGCTCGGGGTCCAGTGCAGAGGTGGGCTCATCAAACAGCATTATGTCGGGCTTCATGGCCAGAGCCCTTGCAATGGCCACCCTCTGTTTTTGCCCACCCGAAAGCTGCGAAGGATAGCTGTTCCTTTTATCTATCAGGCCCACCCTTCTGAGCAATGCCTCAGCCATATCAACCGCTTCTTGCTTGGGTACCTTATTTACAACAATTGGGGCCTCAATGATATTCTCCAACACCGTCTTGTGGGGAAACAGATTGAAGTTTTGAAACACCATTCCAATCTTCTTGCATATCTGGCGTATCTGCTTATCGGGCACATATCGTGTTTTACCGTTTTCATCCTCATACGCAATTGGTTGCCCTTCTATTATGATAGAGCCCCTATCAATAACTTCCAGATAAATAAGGCACCGCAGCAAAGTACTCTTGCCCGATCCCGAAGGCCCTATAATGGCTACTACCTCACCTTTCTTAACGGCCAGGGAAATCCCCTTTAAAACCTGTAAGTCTCCAAACGACTTGTAAATATTTCTTGCCTCAATCATATACATGGTCTCTAACCCCTATTCATATATTGAATAGCGCTGTTCCAATTTGTCAAATACTTTTGTCAGCACATAAGTCATGACCAAGTAAAACACGGCCGCCACTACAAAAGGCGATGTCACCGCGTCCCTGGACACGGCAATCTTGGTAGCCCTCAAAAGCTCTCCCAATCCTATAGCATATACAAGAGCCGTGTCCTTTACAAGGGTGATTTCCTCATTGCTGACGGGAGGCAGTACCCTCCGCACGGTCTGCGGAAGAATTATTCTCCACATGGTCTGCCAGTAAGTAAAGCCAAGCACTTTGGCTCCCTCATATTGCCCTTTGTCAATTGATTGTATGCCAGCCCTGAAGATTTCGGCAAAATAGGCGGCATAGTTAAGGACAAAAGCGATACAGGCCGCCGGAAAATTCTCCAGGGTAATGCCGAAATTGGGCAAGCCATAATAGACAAAAAACACCTGCAGAAGTAACGGCGTACCCCTCAAGAGCCAGATGTATGCACCAACGACATCCCTCAAAATCGTGTATCTAGAAATGCGCGCCAGCGCCAGCAGCACTCCCAGGGGGATTGAAAAAACAGTGGTGATAAAAAACAGCTCTAGAGTAACC
Source organism: Caldicoprobacter algeriensis (assembly GCF_023838525.1). GTDB lineage: Bacteria > Bacillota > Clostridia > Caldicoprobacterales > Caldicoprobacteraceae > Caldicoprobacter > Caldicoprobacter algeriensis. The sequence continues at coordinate 190,695 of NZ_JAHUQD010000003.1, read as the reverse complement.
ACAGTGCCCTGGAGCATGGGCACAATAATCCGTGATACATATTCCAACATGGGTTTTATAACCTCAAGCGTAGGCTTTATAACCTCAAGCAATAACTCTTGCATAACACCTCTCCCAACAAACGAAATAGTGTACATATATCAAAATCAACATTCCTTGCGCACCCCTTATAAAAATAGAAAAGAGGACTGACGGTACATCAATGGCCCCGTCAGCCTCCGGTGTGATAATACGACACAACACTTACTTTTTTATTATATCCTCGCCAAACCACTTTTTCGAAATCTCAGACATGGTGCCATCCTGCTTCATTTCATCCAGCACCCTGTTCAGCGCCTCAAGCAGTTGTTTGTCCTCCAACCTCAACCCAACACCGTATTCCTCGGTACCAAAATTGTCGTCCAAAACCACAAAATTTTCGTTTCTCTTTTCGATGTAATATCTTCCCAGTATCTCGTCTGCCACTACTGCATCAATCCTGCCCACTTTCAGGTCCAGAAGAGCTTCCAAGTTATCGGGATATTCCACCACTTCCGCCAAAGACTCGTAGACCTCTTTATCCTTTTTAAGGGCTTCAAGGCTACTGCTGCTCATCTGCACTCCTACCTTTTTGCCCGCAAGGTCGGCCTTGCTCTTGATGCTGGATCCCTCTGGCACAATTATAATCTGAGTATTCACTAGATAAGGCTTTGTAAAAGCCATGTTTTTCTTTCTATCCTCGGTAATGGTAAGGCCATTCCATATCATGTCAATCTTCTTATTCTTGAGCTCAAGCTCCTTGCTGTTCCAGTCAATGGGCTTAAACTCCACTTCCACGCCCAATCTCTTTGCAGCCTCTTTAGCCAAATCGATGTCAAACCCAACGATGTTGCCCTCCTCATCTCTGAAGCCCATGGGGGCAAATGTGTCGTCAAGCCCTACTATAAACTTTCCAGCCTGCTTAATCCTCTCCAAAGAATCGTCTTTAGCGGTTTCTTGCGCTCCCGAACAGGCACTCAACAAAAGCCCAACCATCAATGACAAAGTTAAAAGCACAATCGTACTCCTCTTCACTTCAATTCCTCCATTCAAGGCTTGTTTGATTTTGAAACAATAATATTATAATTTAATATGCTAAATTAGTAAAGTATTAAACTCCAATAAAATTGAATACTTTCCTGTTACGTGAAAACAATAAGTACTGTTAAATATTATGGATTTAAAGAGGTGTGAAATGAAGCAGGAAATATTTACATTTCCATTGTGGGACGCCTTCCAGGAAAATACCGAGTGCCCTCTATGCCATATAATGGAGAAAGCTGAAGAATCATATATTTCAGGGCTGTTCAGGGATATGGTTAATGATGTAAATTTTCATAGGTCCCTGGAGCACATGAGCTTTTGTTCGACGCATTTCCAGCATCTTTTAAATTACAGGGATAAGTTTGGATTAGCTCTAATTGTGGATAAGATATTAATGCACGAAATGTCAAAGCTGCGTAAGTTCAGAAGGATAATGGAAGTCCCTTATTTGCCGTCAAAATACCATGCTTTAAACATCACAAGGAAGATATTTAACCGATCTTCAAATCAATATGATATCGATGAATCGCCCTGTTTTTTATGCATTCATTCAAAGGATGCTATGCATAGCTATGCTGAGTCCATCATTCAGCTATGGGCATGCAATAGCAAATTTCAATCGCTTTATGAAAACTGCAAAGGTTTTTGCTTCAAGCACTTCTACCTCTTAGTTGAGGAAGCGCAGCGCCTGCTTAGCGGGCTGCAGCTTAAAAAATTCTGCCAAGCTACCTTTTCGCTACAGGAAAACAACCTCAAAAGGCTTAACGATGAATTAAACTGGTTTATCAAGAAGTTTAACTATTACTACATTGACAGTCCGTGGCATACTTCTAGGGATTCACTAAAAAGGTGTATTTTTAAAATAAAAGGTGGCTTCATCAACAAAGAATAAAATACATCGTTCCCAGCCAATCTATATATAAAAATACAAGCAAGGATGAGGGGTTGTACATATGTTAGTGGCGTTTTTTCGAGCTTTAATACTCTATGCCGTGGTAGTCACTGGGGTAAGGATTATGGGAAAACGGCAGGTGGGTGAGCTGCAGCCGTTTGAGCTGGTGGTGACAATAATGATAGCTGAGCTGGCATCGGTGCCCATGCAGGACACGAGTATACCCCTTTTGAACGGAATCATATCCATCCTGGCACTGCTTTTGGTAGAGGTGGTTATTTCATACATCACTTTAAAAAGCGAAAGGGCCAGAACCATTCTATGCGGTTCCCCCAGCATAGTGATACAAAACGGCAAGATTGTACAGAAGGAGCTAGCTCGGTTGCGCTATAACGTAAACGACCTGCTGGAACAGCTGAGAGAAAAAAATATAGTTAACGTATCGGATGTCGAGTTTGCGATACTTGAGACCAACGGCCAGCTAAGCGTTATACCCAAACCGCAAAAGAGGCCGGTGACCGCAGAGGACCTCAAGCTCTCCATCCGGTATGAAGGCCTGCCATACACGCTCATCATGGACGGCCATATACAGCACAAAAACCTTACCAAGGCCGGCCTTGACATCAGCTGGCTGCTCCAGCAGCTTGAAATCCGCGGGCTTAAACCCGAGGACGTATTCTTCGCTTATCTTGACAGCCAGAGAAATTTACAGATAGAAGAAAAAGAAAAGCAGAGGTGAGCTCATTGAAAATACCCCTGATAATGGTAGCAATAACCATCATTTTTATCGGCTTTGCGGTCTGGACCCAGCACAGCCTTGCGACCTCCGCCGAAAAGTTAGAACAAAGCCTGAGCAACCTGGAATCGGCCATCAAAAACGATAACTGGGAGATGGCTAACGAGGAGCTAGAATCTTTCACACGGCTGTGGGGAAAAAACAAAAATTCCTGGCAGATATTTATCAACCATGAAGAAATAGACAATATCGATGCAACGCTGGCAAGGGTAAAACAGCTGGTAAACCTTAAGGCAAAGGCCGACTCACTGTCCGAAATCTCGGCTCTCAGGCTTTTTATAGTCCACATTCCACAAAAGGAATCCCTGTGCCTTGTAAACATACTTTAGGCATAAATGCAACTTGCGTCTGAGTACTCTTCTCAAACACAATTTATTTGTATCAACATACGCTGTCCCTGTAAAACAGATCTCAACCCCAAAATATATCATCATAATTGTCTTCAATATACTCGCTGTAAAAATCTATAAACAATCCAGATTTTGGCGGCTGGCAAGCGAGATCCTCCACCTGTACCCTGCATAAAAAGTCCTGATTTTCAAAGAAGCTTATGGCTTCGTAGTCCCAGGGAATGTCGCTGCGTTCATATATGCCATACCGTTCCAAATCCTTCAAAAACGGCTTTATTTTGTCCTCCGAATCCACATCCACCTCTACGCAGCCCTTTTGCCGCAACTCTTTAACGATTTCATCCGTCTCGCCGGTCTGATAGCGAAAAGCTCTTTCCACACACATCACATCCTTTCTACTTTTTCACATATTGAGTACCTGCCTTAAAAATTTGCCGGTATAGCTGCCCTCCACATTTGCCACCTCTTCGGGGGTGCCCTGGGCCACTATCATTCCACCCCTTTCTCCGCCTTCCGGCCCCAAATCGATGATGTAGTCGGCCGTCTTTATCACATCCAAATTGTGCTCGATGACCACCACGGTGTTCCCTCCATCGGCCAGCCTGTGCAGGATATCGATCAGCCTGTGAACGTCGGCAATGTGCAAGCCGGTGGTGGGCTCGTCCAGTATATATATGGTACGACCGGTACTTCTCTTGCTCAGCTCGGTTGCCAGCTTAACCCTCTGGGCTTCACCGCCGGACAGGGTGGTTGATGGTTGTCCAAGCTTGATGTAGCCCAGTCCCACGTCATACAAGGTTTGCAGCTTCCTGTGAATCCTCGGGATGTTCTCGAAGAACTCCATAGCCTCCTCTACCGTCATATCCAGCACATCAGCTATATTCTTGCCCTTGTATTTTACCTGCAACGTCTCACGGTTATACCGCTTCCCCTTACACACCTCACAGGGCACGTAAACATCCGATAAAAATTGCATCTCGATCTTTATAATGCCATCGCCTCGGCAGGCTTCGCAGCGACCCCCTTTGACGTTAAAGCTGAAACGCCCTTTGTTGTATCCCCTTACCTTTGCATCGCTGGTCATGGCAAAGACTTCGCGTATATAATCGAACACGCCTGTATAGGTGGCAGGGTTAGAACGCGGCGTCCTGCCTATTGGAGACTGGTCGATGTTTATAACCTTATCGAGGTGTTCGAGCCCCAATATCCTTTCATACCGTCCCGGCTTTACGCTTGCGCGGTTGAGCTCTTTGGCCAGCGCCTTGTAGAGGATCTCGTTCACCAGAGTGCTCTTGCCCGAGCCAGAAACGCCGGTCACACACGTCATTACCCCCAGCGGTATTCTGACGTTTATATTTTTTAAGTTGTGTTCGCTGGCTCCCACAACCTCAAGCCATTTGCCGCTGGGCTGCCTTCGCACGGCGGGAACCTCTATCCTCTTTTTGCCGCTCAAATACTGCCCAGTGATGGACTCGGGGGAATTCATAATATCCTCGACGGTACCGGCAGCAACCACCCGGCCACCATGCGCCCCGGCCCCTGGCCCCATGTCTATGATGTAATCAGCCGAGCGTATAGTCTCTTCGTCGTGCTCCACAACGACTACGGTATTGCCTAGATCCCTCAGTCGCTTCAAAGTGCGTATCAGCCTCTCATTATCTCGCTGATGCAGGCCTATGCTGGGCTCGTCCAGTATATAGAGCACCCCAACCAGGCTGGACCCAATTTGCGTAGCCAGCCTGATGCGCTGAGCCTCACCACCCGACAACGTTCCTGCAGGGCGCGACAAAGTCAGATAATCAAGCCCCACATCCACCATGAATTGGAGTCGAGAGCGGATTTCCTTGAGTATCTGATGGGCAATCAGCTGTTGCGTAGGCGTAAGCTTAAGGCCATCGATGAAATCCAGGAGCTCCTTGACCGACAGATTGGTCACCTGGTATATGTTGAGCCCCCCCACCGTGACGGCCAGAGCTTCGGGCTTTAACCTGGCGCCTTTACAAACAGGGCAAGGGGTGCTACCCATGTATGCTTCAATCTCCTCACGGGCTAAATCCGAATCGGTTTCACGATAACGCCGCTGCAGGTTAGGGATTATACCCTCAAAGGGGGCCATAAAATAGCCCGAACCATTGCGGTCATACTTAACCCTAATCTTCTCCCCCCTGGTACCATATAAGATGATATCAATAACCTCTTCCGGCAGGTCTTCAACAGGGGTGTCCAGGCTAAAACCGTAATGCTCGGCCAGCGCCTCCAAAAACATCCTGGCCATGCTATCCCCGTTGCCGCTGTTCCATCCAGGAACGGCAATTGCCCCCTCTGCCAAACTCAAAGAAGGGTTGGGAATTATCAGATCGGGGTCAATCTCCATCAAAACGCCCAACCCGTGACAGTTGGGACAAGCTCCAAAAGGGCTGTTGAACGAAAACAGCCGAGGAGTCAACTCCTCTATGCTGATCCCGCACTCAGGGCAGGCGTACTTTTGGCTGAATAGTATCTCCTGCCCCCCAATCACGTCCACAACTGCCAACCCATCGCTTAAGTTAAGTACCGTCTCCAACGAATCGGTCAGCCTCTGTTCAATGCCCTTCCTTACAACAAGCCGATCGACCACCACCTCAATGGTGTGCTTCTTGTTCCTATCCAGCTTTATCTCCTCCGAAAGCTCACGCATATCCCCATCTATCCGAACCCGCACATAGCCTTCCTTCCTTATGTCCTCAAGCAGGCGTACATACTCCCCTTTCCGGCCACGCACCAGAGGAGCCAGAAGCTGAATCCTGGTTCCTTCCTCCATTCCCATGATGTAATCCACCATCTGTTCAACCGTCTGTTGCTGGATCTCCCTGCCACAGTTAGGGCAATGAGGAGTGCCTATTCTGGCAAACAAAAGGCGAAGGTAATCGTATATCTCGGTAACCGTTCCCACCGTAGAGCGGGGATTCCTGCGCGGGGTTTTTTGATCAATGGATATGGCGGGCGAAAGCCCCTCGATGTAGTCCACATCCGGCTTTTCCATCTGTCCCAAAAATTGCCGGGCATACGCCGACAGCGATTCTATATACCGTCGCTGCCCCTCGGCATACAGGGTATCAAAAGCCAGCGAGGACTTACCGGAGCCGCTGAGCCCGGTCACCACCACCAGCTTATCCCGGGGAATCACCACGTCTATGTTTTTTAAGTTGTGCTCTCTGGCGCCTTTTACATAAATTACCTTGCCGTCAACCATGCGTCAGCCAAACCCTCTTTCGCTCGATATCTCTTAATGTATAAAAAATTTTCTCCTATGGCGATTCAGAATACAGTATAGCAAAAATCCTCACAAAATAAAAGGGAGGAGTATTACTCCCTCCCCCATGCCTTGTCAGCCACAACCCTGTGCTCCTTTGTCCCTACTATTTTGGAAATGCTGCTGGTATCCATCGGCTGATCATTCAAACCATACTTGAGCTTCAAAGTGATAATCCGCTTCACCGACTCATCAATACGCTCCATCGGTATCGTCCCATCGTCGACAGCCTTAATGAGGGCCTCGAAAGCCTGTTTTTGCTTTTCATAAGTGTGGCATATCGACACTATATCGGTACCGGCCAGCACTGCTCGTACAGCCGCATCCTCTATACCGTAGTGCTTTTGTATGGCCCCCATCTCCATATCATCCGATATGACTACTCCATCAAAACCCAGCTCCTGGCGCAGCACTCCCGTAATTACCTCACGAGATAAGCTGGCAGGTACCTTTTCTTGGGTTATATTGGGAAAGAGTATATGGGCCACCATGACCATATCGGCTCCTTCTTCAATGGCCCGTTTAAAAGGTATGAGCTCAAAACTCCTCAAGCGCTGCATATCATGGTTTAGGATGGGCAGGTCCACATGAGAATCCATAACGGTGTCGCCATGCCCCGGAAAGTGCTTAATTACCGGTATGACTCCTCCATCCCTCAACCCTTTCATCAAGGCCACTCCCAGCCGGGCAACAATATCAGGAGCAGTGTCCAAGGCTCTATCATCGATAACGGTATTTTTGGGGTTGCTTAATATGTCAAGGACTGGCGCAAAGTTTAGGTTGAATCCGTAAGCACGCATTTCAGCAGCCGTTACCCTTCCCACATCATATGCCAGCTGTGCTGAGTTCCTCCTGCCCAATATCAAATTTGCCGGGAAACGTGTGGCATCCGCCGGAAGACGATGAACCTTCCCACCCTCCTGATCCGCTGAGATTATTAGCGGAAGACGATTGTTCTTATTAAGTGCTTTTAACTGATTGATGAGACTGACCAGCTGCACGCTGTCTTTGACATTTCTCGGAAACAGTATAACGCTTCCCACGTGGTAGTTCTGTATCATATCCTTGATGGCTCGTGAAGGCTCAAGTCCATCAAAGCCTACAATAAGCATCTGGCCTACCTTTTCTTCCAGGGTCATTTTGTTCATATACTTCTCGATTTGACCTTCCAAAGAAGACGTACCTGAAGGGGGCTCCTGATCATGGGCATTATCGTTTTGTCCATTCGGCTTTTGTTCGGATTGCTGACCTCCTTGTCCTGGCTCCAAATCATCCCGTTTTGCATCTTTCGCCGCCTGTTCCTGCTGCCTTCCCAATTCATTTCCCTCATCACCGCCAAGCGTTTCGCTGTCGTGGTTGACACTTTGACCATCTTTGTCGTTATCGTACATATAAGAGTCATTTTTATCATCATTTAAATCGCACTTCGTATATAGCCTCTTAACAATGGAACAACCTGACAAGGCAGATATCCCTAGAAACAAAAGCAATAATAGAATGACCAATATCTTGTAAATGCGCACCATATTCCTCCTCGGAATCTAACTTTCAACTGGTATCTATATTTTATAACAGAATTGCAATATTAAATATAACACTTTTTAAGGAAAAATATATATTCATATCTCTCCTTTTAAAATTCACGCACTTGTCATCACACTTTGCCACAAAGTGAAAATCTGCTCGCATGAATAATCAGGATACATTGATTCGTCAAAATGAAGCAAAAGACCTCTTTTACCTCCATCAGATACCTTCTTCATTCTTATAATATACTCGCTAATGGTTTCATTCTGCATCTTAGGCCACAAGCCAAAATAACATTTATTATGATCCAAGAACTTTTTCATAACAGTTTCAAAGTCATGCTTTTCAGGATTGCCAAAGTTTATTGCGCGCACCTCGTCCATATCAAGAAGGACTTCTAAAAAATAGTCATTTTTACCACAATAATGTATAAACCCTCCACCAAAAGGCTCAAGTGCTTTTTTCAGATATGGTACAACAAACTCATCGATATGAAAAGGCGACAGAAGGGTTGCACTATCTTCCGAAATTCTCACGCCACCATTTTTCATATAAATACCTCTAACCAATGCATGCCCATGATAACATTCGTTCAACGCTTCGCCTATTGCTTCTTTAAGTTTTATTGAAACTTGTATATACATCTGTGTACAAATTTCCATAAGATCATGTACAAACTGGGGATCATCATAAAGTTCCAAGAAGATATCATCACCATACACCATATGCGCTATATCAAACGGCCCCTGAGTATCGGGAAGGTACACATGGATCCATTCAGGCAAATTTTCTTTGAAAAACCGAATATATTCTAGGGCTTTGCACATCATTTCATTCTTGTCCAGATCGGGAAACTCAAATTTTACTATATCCTGCTTAGTAAGATGGGATACCAACCAGGGATATTTATCTTCAAACACCTGGTACTTAAGACCAAACATAGCAGGAATAAACACCGTTCCGAAATTCGGGCGCAAACACAAAAGGGCATCAAATGTACAGCATGCACAGCATTCTATTTCCTCCAAATGGGCATAAAGCATCTTTTCTTTGCTGTAAAACTGTTCTTTCATATTATAAGTTTTGCCTAAAATAGTTGTGTTTTGGGGTTTCCAAAATATTAAAGGCAAACAATCCACCGTCTCCCCATTTAATACCTTTGCAATTTTTTCTTTTCCATCAGGGGTTACCTTTAGCTTTTTGGCAATGGATTCTATAATATCATCAAACAACGCCAAAACCTCCCAAAAACAGAATTATTGATATAAGCATCAATATTTCCCTTGAACATCATCAACTATATTTAAAAACTCTATAACCTTCGAGTCGGGCGTTGTATCTTGAATATCTGCCATCACTATGTCGCAGGGGGCAAGTTCATCGTAAATTCTCTGTATATCTAACCTTATTTCATCCGCAGTTTTTTTCTCAAGTTCTACAGGGCTGTACATTACTGCCCTCCTTGCATCCGGAAATACTTCTTTTACCCTTTTCATATCCGAAACCATTCCCATATCTATATATCCCATTTTATCAATTTTACGAAGTACATTTATATAAGGCGTTATATCCCAGTTACATGTATGGATACCAAACCTTTCATACTCTTTAGAAAGCATCATATCATAAGGAAGAACAAATTTTTGATATTGTTCCGGCGAAATCATATTCATAACACAATTACTAAGAGACATCAGGTTTATATAAAATCCCGATTTTCTTTGCCTTTCCTGTATAAGCTTTGAAACGTTCAAGATAGTCTGTGCTATGTGGTTAAAAAAGAAATGCACAAAATCAGGATCATCATACATATCCAAAAATATTTCGCTGCCTCTTATTCTGAAGGCATTATTTAAAATACCTTGATAGTTGATATATCCATGTATCATTCCCCATTTTTTCTCTATAATATCCATCTGCTCTAAAAGTTGCACAACTACCGGATTACTGTACAGATCGAAAGGCTTAAGGTTTTCTATCTGCTCCTTTGTAAGATGTTTATCAGCACGAACCCACGGCCAGTCATCCTTGCTATATGTTACCTCAAGCCCATAAACAAGAGGGATAAACACAGCACCGTGTACACCAGAAATTGTTGCGCAGCTTCTTTCAATACCATCTTCATAAAGCGGAGTAAAATAAGGCACCATAGGAAATATTTTGTGGAGATATCCTTTCATTATCACCAAGGTCTCATATCGGTATTCAGGGTCAAGGTGCCATTTTTCAGAAAAATCTATACCCAACCGCCTGTTATACCATCGCGGGCAAAACCCAAGCGATACTCTTAAATAGGGCTCATCGCCGACAAAAGGCTCGCGTGTTGCTGGACCACTTATGGGTATATGGTTTCTTAACCTATAATCTTTCATATAATTAACCTCCAACAGGCTTTATAAAAAAAGAATAAACTTTATTTTCGCGATGGTACCTGCTTCATCAATAGATTTTTTCTATCTCAGCAGGTACAGTTTAAGTTCGTTTTCTATACTCTTATCTTGCCATCATATGGTTTGGTATAAACATTACAATATCAGGCACAAAGGTTAATATAAACAAGAAAATGATCATAACCACAGTCATTGGTAGTGTTTCTTTAATCACATCTTTAAGAGGTGTCCCCGAAATTCCTGATGTTATAAACAAAAGCATACCAAAAGGCGGTGTTAAAAGCCCTATCATCATATTAAGACAAATTACAACCCCAAAGTGAACTAGATCTATACCAAGAGCGTTTACAACAGGAAGTACAATAGGTAAAAATACAAGCTGTATAGTTGAAGTATCAAAAAACATACCTAATATAAGAAATGCAATGTTAATTATAAATAAAAATACATACTTATTATCTGTAATTCCTAAGAAAAAGCTGGCAAAAGTTTGCGGAATACGCTCATTTGCAGCTATATATGAAAACGCAAATGCAGAACCGACTATTAGGCCAAGGTTACCGGTAGTTTTAACTGTTTCTTTTAGTACATTAAAAAGCTCTTTTAGGCCCATTGACTTATATACAAATATCGAAACCACAAGCGCGTATAATGCAGCAACTGCAGCAGCTTCAGTGGGTGTAACTACACCTGTATATATGCATGTAAGTAAAATTACAGGCGTAAAAAGGGCTGGCAGAGCTTTAAATGTAATAACCAGAAACTCCCTTAAAGTATATTGAGGTCCCCTGGGATAATTCCTCTTATTAGAAATATACGCAACGTAAACCATTAAAACTACTGCAAGCAGCACTCCGGGCGCAACTCCACCCAAAAATAAAGCACCAACTGATGCCCCTGAGAGCATTGCATAAATAAGCATTGGAATACTTGGTGGAAATGTGGGTCCTATTACTGCAGACGAAGCTGTTACAGCACAGCTAAAACCATCGTCATATCCTGCCTTCCTCATTGCATCTATTTCCATAATACCAAGTCCAGAAGCATCTGCAACTGCAGAGCCGGTCATACCTGAAAATATGAGAGACGCAAGTACATTCACATGCCCCAATCCGCCCTTCCATCTACCCACTAAGGCATCAGCAAAATTGAACACCTTCTCTGTTATTTTACCAGTATTCATTACAAGTGCGCTAAATACAAATAGAGGAACAGCTATGACAGTATAATTGGAATATAACCTAAACATAACAAGATTTACAATTTGACCAATATTAGCACCTTTTACAAGAAGATACAAAATGGCTGCAGAAAGCATACCAAGAGAAATTGGAATCCTCAGTATAAAAATTAATACAAACATTATTAATGGAACCCATACAGCTGTACTCATATTTTACTACCACCCTTTACATGAAATTTTACATCTCTATATAGCATTATTGGTTATGTTTTCATCAACATCGTACTTTTTAGATATAAGCTTACGTATATCGTTTACAGTATCATAAATTAAATGACTGATTATAAATACCGTAGAGACAAGAAAAGGCATAAAACCTATGTCGAGGGGTATTCCTAAAACTGCCGTATGTGTATTATGGTACGCCATAATATAGCTGTAGGACGGATAGATTGCAATAATAAACGCTATAATCACAAGAAGATTACCCAAACAGTTTGCTATTAACCTTCCTTTAGAAGAAAATTTTTCATAAATAAGAGTAAAACAAACGTGCTCGTGTTTTCGCGTAGTATAGCATGCCCCCAATATTGCCGTCCAAACATAGGTTAAGTTACTAACTTCAAATGACCAGTCAAGAGGATAATTAAATAAATATCGCGCGAAAATTTCTACAACAAATACTATAAACATTATTAAAAATATAATTAAGGGAATATATATTTCTACCGTATCAAGCAACACTTTCCAAATTTTTCTCGAATTCATCGATATCCTCCCTTAATTAAAACTTTTCCGGTCCTTATTTTAAAGGACCGGATTTGCACAATAAATTCTATTTAGCCAGCTCCTGAATTTTATTATAAAGTTCCATATCCCATTTACCGGATATCTCTTTGTTGTCAAGATACGCTTTTTGAACTGCATTTCTGAATGCTTCTTTATCAGGTTCAATAACCGTAAGTCCTTGTTGCTTGAAAAACTCCACAAGCTCCTTTTCTGCATCAAGGTTCTTTTTATCACAATATTGTCTTGCAACTTCTACGGCTTCCAACATTTTTTTCTGCAAATCTGGCCCCATTTCCTGCCATACCTTTTCGTTAATAGTTGGCCATACTGAATCAATAACATGCTCAGTAAGTATAATATACTTGGTAACCTCATAGAATTTTGCATTTTTAGTTGTTGGAAGCGGGTTATCTTGTCCATCGACAGTACCCGTTTTCAATGCCAGATAAACTTCGTTAAACGCAAGAGGCGTAGGATTTGCCCCCAGAGCTTTCCCTAAAAACAGCCATGCTGGAGTATTGGGCATTCTTAGTTTAACACCTTTTAAGTCGGCTGGAGTTTTAACTTCTCTACCAATATCTCGCAAATTCAATTGCCTAGCACCAAGATAAAAGGCAGCAAGCGGCCTTGCTCCTATTTTTTTGGCAACAGTATCAAATAATTCACGACCAATTTCACCGTTTAACACTTTTGTCATGTGATTATAGTCTTTAAAAATATACCCTGCAGTAAACATTGAAACTTCCGGTACTTTTTCAGCAATCCACTGAGCCGACATATAGCACATTTCAAGATCGCCTCTTATAGTAGCTTCACAGTCTTCCCCTTGACCATAAAGAGAACCAGAATGGTAAACTTCAACCGTTATCTGACCATCAGTGCTTTTCTCTATGGCTTCTTTAAATTTATAAAGAGCTTCTGTATGAGCATCAGTAGGAACCGATGCCGTAGAGAAACGCAGAGCAAACTTCTTTGATGGCTTTTTCTCTTCTGTTTTCTGGTTTGACTCATTTCCAGGAGTAGCCTTTTCATTTGTTCCAGTATTTTTATTGCAGCCTATTAAAGTAAAGCTTAGAATAATAGATAAAACCAGCAATAAACTCAATAATTTTTTATTCATAAATGATCCCCTTTCTTTGGTAATATTGAATATATATCACAACATCCCATAAACTTTAGTTCATAGGATGTTATCAACACATATTAAGCTTATCCTTTTAGAGCTAAAAATTCTTGTCTATATTCCATAGTGAGATTATAAAGGTATTCCACCTGCAATTTCATTTCAGGAGTAAAATCGTTTAAGCTTCTTGATCTTGTATCCAAATTTATAGCTAGACCTTCAAGCCGCAGGTAGTATTTTGCACTAATGGGATAACACTGAGATTCTATAAGAGACGCAAGGCTCAAAAAACTTTCAAGTTTTTTAAGCTTTGTATCTTTAGATTGAATGTTATCCATAAGGCTTACATATAAATCAGGATGAAAATTGGCCATTACTCCCATATAACCTGCCACACCAAATTCCATTGACTTGACAAGAGTTGCAGTATTAGCATTGTATATTTTGAGATTGGAACCAGAAACCGCTTTGCATTTCGCTGATAACAATTCTAAGTCACACGATGTATCCTTCATCAAGAAAAACCTCTGTGTAGCAGCACACCATTTTAGCAATTCGGGCGACAACAATCTTTTGTATGGATATGGACACTCATAAATGCCTAAAGGAATATCAGTAATTTCTTTTAATATAAGTTCAGTATTTTTTTTCCAGACGTTATCATCGTCTTCCTGGCGTGCAAGTCTGTTACTGATTAAAATTAAAGCATCAATTCCGGTATCAACCATTCTTTTTAATTCTTCTATTTGATCATCTATTGACTCCGACACATGCCCCGATGCAATCACAGGTACTCTACCACAAACTTTTTCTTTTACAAAACTCGCTATATTTACCCGTTCTCTCAATGAGAGGTGAAACATTTCACTGGAACCGCAAACTGCAAATAATCCATCTACGTTGTGATCAATATACCACTCTATCAAATCTTCCAATGCTTTATAATCAATTTTGTTATCATTTGTAAAAGGAGTTATCATTGTAGGCCAAACTTTTCCATATGATAGCATCATTACTAACCTTCTTTCCTTTTGAGTTCTTTATTTATTGATTAAACTTAAAATTTTATTGTCTCAACTATATAATTTCCAATATCCACCAGTATGTATATAAGTTATATGATACGATTTGTATTACAATATAGAACAATATCTCTTGATATAGGCAAACCATATTTAATTTAAAAACAACACTAATTTTATTCAAAAAATTATTACAATAAAAAGGTCTCGGCTTTCTTCTTAAGTCGCATAAGAATAGAAGCATATTCTCTTATCTTATCTTCATTAAATCTAAGTGATGGCCCAGAAATACTTACAGCACATATAGGTAAACCATTTAATCCTTTTATAGCAATTCCTACGCATTTTATACCGTATTCATGCTCCATATTATCCACTGCATATCCCTTCATACGTATATGCTTTATTTCTTCCCATAATTTTTCTCTGTCAGTTATTGTGCTTTGCGTATAGGCCTCCAACGGCCTGCTTAGTATTTTTTCAATCATATCATCAGGCAAAGATGCCAGTAAAGCTTTACCTATAGCTGTACAATAAAGAGGCGCTTTTATACCTATTATATTTCTAGTCAATGTAGAAGATAGGGGAAAAACGGCATCTATATATATTACCTCTTCCTCATATAACACCCCCAAATAAACAGTTTCGTTAGTCTTATGAGATACATCTTCCAATAGTGGCCTCAATGTCTTTCTTACATCATAAGAAGAATACAAGTTATAACTCAACTTAAGAACTTTAAGTCCGAGTCTATATTTCCCGTTTTTAGGATCTTGTTCTAAATAACCACACTTTTTAAGTGTATCTACTATATTAAAAACACTACTTTTATGCATATCAAGCTTTCTGCTTATCTCTGTAACTCCCAGCTCTGGTTCTTCCGGGGTAAAACACTCTAATATTTTTAACGCTTTCTCTAGTGATTTAATTTTTACTTCCATATTACACATACCCTTTTGTGCTATATTATAAAACATTGTTCTACTATCTACAAATAATATATCATTTATTTAATAATCTGTCAAGCACCTCAGAATTAAAAAATATAGTCATTAAGCGTAAACTCAAGCGATACCTGCACATGTATATTGTTAGAGAAAGAACCAACCATTATATCTGCCCAGCAATTTTCTATCCCCATACGATTTTCAATGTTGTGATAGCATAACGAATCATAAAGAACATCAAATTCAACCGTCACTCTTTTATTTTTTCAATGAATCTCCATTTGTAGGCCTTAAGCTCTTTTTCAAGCTGTATCACCTATGTAAAACCTCTTGCGTACATACACTTGTACGACCTCTTCGCCGTCATACGATCCTTCATTATAAATAGTAACCCTTACCTTGATCCCATTTTGTTCCTTAGTCATATGTACGTCTTCATATTTAAAGGTTAAATAGCTCAACCTATATCCAAAGGCATAAAAAGGATTTAAATCCACCTCAAGATAGCTATTCCTCAAGAATTGCTTTTTATCCATAAGATGCTGTAAGTAGTATATCAAAAGTTGTCCCGATCGTTTAGGTAGAGTTACAAGAAGCCTACTCGCAGGGTTGTAATCACCAAACAATACCTGCGCTATAGCTGAAGCACCTTCCATGCCAAGTTTCCACCCTTCCAATACGGCATCCATGTATTGGCTCTCATATGAAAGCTCGGGAAGCCTTGCATTGCACAGCACTAATACTATAGGTTTCCCAAGTTTTTTGGTTCCTTAAAGAAGAAATCTCTGTTCATACGATAGATGTATTTATACCGGGTCAACTGACTCTCCACTATCGTTCCCATTGCCCATACCACTGGTATCACCACACACAGCAATTACGATACTAGCTTTTGATGCCGCCCGTACCGCCTCATCTATCGAGAAAAAGTCGTGAACGTTGTGGTAATTATACGTATCCTTAATTCCCTCCGCAAGATACACTTTAGTATTAGGCGATACCGTTTCTTTTATTGCCTCGTACACCGTTTTTGTATTATAGAAAAGCTGTTCATATGTAGTCTGTTTCTTTTTAAAGAAAAGCGTACGGGCTATCACTTTATCTTCCGTTAAACTGTCAATTCTCAAATTAAAACAGAAAATATTTTCAGATTAATTTAGCTGTAAATTACCAATAATTAGTGAATATCTTCAAATTAAATAAGACCGTTTTTCAAATTAAGGTGGCATTCAGCTTAAAATCAAGTTAAAATGCAGTCTTGTCAGATATCTTTCTGCTGTGGTATCATAATAAAAAGTTGAGGTAGCAAATGCTGCCTCTGTAGAATAAAGTTGGGGAGAGATACATTAAAACATACACATTTGAAATCCTGTAAGTGCGATTTTAACCAGCTCAGCACGCTTTTTACCAATGCGATTCAGCAGTGTAGGGTTTAAATCACCTATTGTAGAAAACATCTTTTTGCCATGATGATATCTTGCATAGTAGAGAATGAGTTCGGTAAACTCATTCTCGCTAATTTTTAAGGCAATGTAATCGTCAGCGGCTTGCTTAATCTGCAGCGCCAACATCTTTATTGTTGTGGGGTTTCTCAGTATTTTTTCGTACCTTTTGGACTTGTTTTGTACCATAATTGTTCTACCTCCTCTACAGGGTAACTTCGTTTTGAGCTTGATAGACAATCTCTTCGTCTATCAGCATTTTGTTTTGACTGGCGGCAAACATAAGACAGGTGGTGGCTAAGTTGTTTACCAGCCTGGGGAACCCTTTGGTATTGGCATAGATGGCCTGCAGTGCAGCTGGTGTAAAGATATCCTGTGTAAGGCCAGCAATTTTCAATCGTGTTTTTATGTATTCCGGTAGTTCGTCTTTAGACAAACCTTGCAGTGTATACTTAACAGTCAAGCGCTGCCTTAAGGGGCTGTTGATATTGAGGGATAGCTTGGTTCTGATAAGAGGCTGGCCGGAGAGTATTAGGATAAAAGGATTTGAAGAATCCTAAACATGTCTATTCATCCTCCTTCATCATGCTAGCAAAGGAAAGAGATGTGAAAAGGCTGCCGGACAAGTCAGGTACAGGCTCAGAGAGTTCTTCGTAAGTGCTGGTATCACTTTTTCTGGTGTTTTCTGTGTGGCGTCTTTTTAGGTGGGCATTATCGTGGAAATCAACGCGGTAAGCCTGCCCCACTTTTTTCCCCTCATAGTAGAGTTTGAGGGGGATTTTGCTGTTGCTCTTTAGCCATTCAGGGTCGTATCTAACTTCAAGGCGCATACCTGCAAACTTTTGGTCGGTTTCATACAGATAATTCCCCACCTGCAGTGTAGCGTCGTGATATACTTTACGGCTGACCCGCACAAGGAAGATTTCATCCAGCTGGTTCAAGTCGTTAACTTGTCTAATCCGCGATACCTGTGACATAAAGAAATCGAAGGGGCTCATACCGATAGCGCTGTGGTGTTTGTGCTGGTAATCCTCATTGAGCCACTTAAAATATTGTTCATTTAAGTCTTCAAGGCTTTTAATGGACTTAGGGTCAAGCCTGCTTAAGAAACGCATCCTGACCGTATTAAAGAACCTTTCGATTTGCCCGCGGCCCTGCGGCATAAAAGGTTGAGAATGAATGAGCGAACAACCTAACGCTGCACATATGTATTCCAGCTGTTGAGAACGGTAAATGCGGCCGTTGTCAGTGTAAAGCATCTTGGGTATACCCCTTTTGGCTACCGCCTCTTTGAATGCTAAGCGCATGGCTTCAAAATTCTGACTTAGATAGAACTGGGAATGAACACAAAATCGAGAAGCATCATCAATGAAAGCAAAAAGATAGGTTTGTCTCTTCGTTTTGCCATCCTGTATATATGGGCCGTACATAACATCGGTTTGCCACAGCTCGTTGATATATTCATGTGAAAATCGTTTAAGTTCCTTTTCCTCTTCCCTGGGAATGCTGCACCCTTCTGCTGTTTTTAAATTTAAATCCTCTAAAAACCGGTAAAATGTAGATAAAGATACCTGTTTAGGGAGAATTAATCCTTCACCCACCAGAGTCTCATAAAGCACCGTGATCGGCATTCGGGGATTGTCTGCTTTTTTCTGTATAATTTTTTCAGCCAGTTCGGCATTTATCTTGCGGCTTTTACCTTTGTCAGTCCTATAGCCCGGCTTTAAGGCATCAATACCTCCACGCATGTATTCGCTAAGCCAATGCTGCAGGGTTTTGTATGAATACTTACGCGGCCCATAATACGGCATCTCAATCGGGTCCTGACAAAGCTCCTTGAAGTACGCCTTCTGATTTTCTACCTGCCCGTTGAGAACCGGGCTTATGAGTGAAAACTTCTTTAAGGCAATAGCTTCCCGGATACTATCATCCAACATCTTTCATACCTCCTTAAACTGGTATGCCTGCTCGAAATCAGGCTGTGTTTTATGATAGTATTTTAAACCGCCAGGTCGCTTAAATAAAGGAAAATCAAGTGTTGCTGGGCTTTTTTTAAATCCTTCTTCCTATTACCTTCTTTTGATGCTAAAATTATTTGAGAAGGGTGAGGAATGATTTGCGGCATGTGTCGAAGAACCTTTGGGAGAAGGTGTGGATTGAGGGGAATCGGGTTTTGACGATGCCGAGAATCTTCCTTGCCCTCTCCCTTTTTTCTAGGCCTGCAGGAGGCAGGGTTATGCTGCTGCTTATCTGTCTTAGACCATATTCGATAAAATTGAGGTTATCTTTAAATCGTTTTGTATAAAAGTACATGTGCTGCCTGCTGATTGAAAAACCCGGATACTGCTTTTGAAGCTCATAGAGGCACAAGTTTAAGCTGCATTTTCGGTTCAATGCTTTCTCTATACACTTTAGGATAATTTCACTGCAGTACTGGAAACGAGGCAAGCAGAAGTGGGGAATGAAGGATACTGTTTTGCCACAATAAGGGCAGTAATACCTACGAATGAGTATTTTTCCACCAAAACCGGCTTTGATATAGTACCTGTCATAGAATCCGTGTTTTTTCATTTGAACAGGCATCCTGCATTTGGGGTTTGTACAGCGGCCAGGTGCTTTAGGGAAAGGAAAGTTTTTACCTTGTTTAACGTATTCCTCTACCGTGCAATGTGCTTCAAACATAATTTGCATGGTGGACCACCTCCACCATGATTGTACAAAAAAAGAATGCTAAAATAAATCGAAAATTTTTGTCGAATTGTTTTAGCATTCATTTTGTTGTCAGATTATTTAATCTGACAATTTTACCTGGATTGGGGCTAAATTAATTTGAGAATTTATATCAAGGGTCATGCGAGAAATGAGGTCTTTAGCGCGCTGTTCAACAGGCTTTTAAGGGTCCTTAATAAAAATTATATAAAATCACTCTCCTCCTTGCTTTTTATGCTAAAAAGCATATTTTAAACAAAACTTAATTAAGTATACGACATACACCCAAAAAAACAAAGAGGATGGTTTTAAAACGCCATCCTCTCTCTTTGATTACAACCTCTCTAAAATCTTCACCCCATACGGCGGAAGTGATATACGGCCTGTAATATCTTCACCAGTTATCATATCCTTAAACCGCATCTCTTTGAGATCAACTTGCCTCTCTTCGGGCACAAAATTGAGTATGAAAACGAAAACCCTTTCCCCATCTGTGCGCATCTGTGCTGTTACTCCCTGCGGCAACTCAGTATCAACTGCCCTCTTAAGATTCAGCTCCCTAATGAGCGCTCCATAAAAATCGGTGAGGAAATCCCCGTTGTTCCTAAATGCAATATAATACGCCTTGCCCTTACCAAAGGAATTTACCGTCAGAGCCGGCCTGCCGGCATAGAAATCGCTCTTGTAAGTGGCCAGCACTTCAGCAGATTCTGCGTGTATCAAATCGCACAGTTCCCTGGCCTCATACTCGCCTTTAAGCCCCAGTAGATTATCATCCTTCAGCACCACATGGTTTACATCGTGGTCGTACAGCGCATCTATCTCCTCAGACCATATTCCGGTCACCTTTCTCAAAGGCCCGGGGAACCCTCCAAGGAAGCACAGATCATTTTCGTCCACAATGCCGCTCCAGTATGTGGTTACAAATGTACCTCCTTCTTCCACAAATTTCTCTATCCTCTCAGCCACTCCTGGACGTACCATGTACAGCATAGGAGCAATAAGCAGCTTATAACCCGAAAAATCGCAGTCCATATCTATAACATCCACGGGCACACCATTTTCCCAAAATGGCCTGTAATGGGACTGGCAGGTCAACAGATAGTCCTTTTTCTCCCGCCGTGGCCCCTGCGCATCGTCTATTGCCCAACGGTTTTCCCAGTCATAGATTATCGCAACCTCTGGCCTTACCGTCGTACCTATGATAGGATCCAGCTTCTCAAGCACCCTGCCCACTTCTGCAACATCCCCGAAGACGCGCGTATTCTCATGACCGCAGTGGTCAACCACCGCACCGTGGAATTTTTCCACACATCCCCTACTTTTGCGCCACTGGAAGTATTGCACCGTATCCGAACCGTGAGCCACCGCCTGTATAGACGACAGGAGGTGCATACCCGGCCGTTTTAATTTAGCTACCTGCATCCAGTTGGTCATACTGGGCGTGCTTTCCATGAGCATAAAAGGCTTTCCACCCTTTAGCGAGCGGTTTATATCGTGCACAAAGGCCACTTTGTATGCAAGTTCCCAGTCAGGCTCCTCGCCGTGCCATCTTGGATAGTTATCCCATGAAATCACGTCGAGCTCAGGAGCAAATTTCCAATAATTCAGCCCAGTATACGTCCCCATAAAATTGGTAGTAACAGGAACATTTGGCGTAATTTCGCGCAATGGAGCAATCTCGTTTTTCATGAACTCAATGGTCTGATGGGTTACAAACCTCTTCCAATCCAAATTGAGTCCATGGATAGACCCTTCCCCATGAGGTGCGGGAGACTGTATTTGGTCCCAATCGGTGTATGTATGGCTCCAGAAACCCGTCCACCACGCACGGTTGAGCTTATCCAGATCGTTGTCATACTTCTTCTTCAGCCACTCCCTGAAAGCCTGCTGGCACAGCTCACAGTGGCATTCACCCCCATATTCATTGGATACGTGCCATGCCAGAAGGGCAGGGTGATCCTTGTAGCGCTCGGCAAGCTTTTGATTTATAAGGCGCGTCTTTTCACGATACACAGGCGAGGTATAGCAGTGGTTGTGTCGCCCTCCAAACAGTATTCTTTGACGATTTGGTAAAACCCTGAGCACCTCTGGATATTTCTGAGCCAACCAGGCCGGCCTTGCCCCGCTGGGAGTAGCTAAAATGGCATATACTCCGTTCTCAGCCAGCTTGTCCATAATGGTATCTAGCCACCCAAACTCGAACTTGCCTTCTTCAGGCTCTAAGCTGGCCCAGGAAAAGATCCCCACCGACATCACATTGCAATGGGCTAACTTCATAAGGCGCATGTCTTCATCCCATACCTCGGGCGTGTCTTTCCATTGATCAGGATTGTAGTCACCGCCATGGAGAAAATGCGGAAACTTTGGGTTTATAGGGGGATACTTCATCGGTTTCATAAACATCACCTCTCAAAAAAATTTTTATCGCTGGCAAATCGTTCCCACCCAATTTGTTATCCCCGTACCGCAGAATACCATTACATGCCTAGCGTAACTACGTCAGCTTTATGTTGGTGAGTAAGTTCAGTCAACCCCGGCTTTTCATAAGTCCCGCTTTTTAGGCAGTAGATAGTCCACTTGCCACACCAGCAAATACCCTAAAGTTTAATGTCAACAAGTGCAAATTAAATGTATATTGTAAATTGTGGTAAAACCCTTATAATATAACTATATTGATAGTGTACATTGCCCAAAGCCCAAATTCAATCTCAATATATTGATGCATATATGGCTATATTGATCTATAGGGGGTAATTCCTCATGAGAACAGTGTTTACAATGGTTACAGGAGAAGAAGACAAACTCCCATTTCACGTTAAAGGCGTGGGAATACAGCACCATCAAGAACACATCATAAGGCCATCAGGGCTTCCATATTACCAATGGCTTCACTCCACCAAAGGAAGCGGAAAGCTGATCATCGCAGGAAATGAATACCGAATCTCCGAGGAAATGGGTTTCTTCTTGTATCCCAATATACCTCATGAGTATTTTGCCATCACAGAACCCTGGACCACCCACTGGCTCACATTCGATGGACCAGCCCTTGACCCATTACTCGACCTGCTAAACATGGGCAAATGGAACGTTTTCCACATATCATCCCTGCAAACCCTCGACAGACTGCTGGATGAGATATATCTCTCGATATGCTCTGAAAGCCCGCTTAAGCTAGTAGAATGTTCTTCGCTGCTCTACCAGTTCCTGGTAAAACTCAGGGCCTGCACTCATACGGAGTCATCATCAAATACTTCCGCACCATACAGGCAGCTCCAGCCAATCATCAATTACATGGAACAAAACTATTTTTTGAGCCCCTGCCTAAACGACATGGCGTCTATAATAAAGGTCAGCCCACATCACCTGTGCCGCCTTTTTAAGCGCACCTTTCACATGACACCGTTCCAATATTTGACAAGGCTTAGAATTCAAAAAGCCAAGGAACACCTGATACAGGTTCCTGGTGTCACCATAAAGGAGATCGCACAGAAGGTGGGTTATAGCGATACCAGCTATTTCTGTGCCGTGTTTAAAAAATACGAGGGAGTCACGCCCATGGAATTTAAAAAGATCCACGGTGCAACCTGAAGCATCAGAAAGCCCTTTGGGCAAAGAATATCACCAAGGGCAGCGTGAAAAGGCAAAGCAGCGTCGTTACAACCACCGTCTGGGTGGCAAACTGGTGCTCATTTTCAAACTCCACCGCGATCAATACCGTATTTACAGCGGTGGGCAGCCCCCCGGCTATAAGAAGCGTCTTAGCCATCACGCCGCTAATTCTGAAAGCTACAATTAACAAATAGGCCAGTAAAGGCGCCACGCACAGCCGCATAAAAGCCGCCAGATAGACGTCAAAGTCCTTAAAATTGAAGCTCACCGAAGATAGCTGAATGCCCAATATCAGCAGATTAACCGCAATCATAGCGTCGCTTGCATACACCACAGCCGGCCACAGGAAAAACTTTCGCACATCATAGGGGATTATTTTTAGCAACAACACCAGCAAAATAGTATAGACTGTAGGCATTTTAAAAACCGCCTTAACAGCGGATTTTAAATCCATCTTCCCCCTTGCCGCATTATAAAACCCCAGAGTGTAATTTAGCAAATTCTGGCTCATCATGACCATGATCTGATTCGATACCGCGTATTCCAGCATAGGCGTATTGGCAAACACCAGGCTTATCAAAGGCAAACCAAAATTGCCTGAGTTGTAAAACATTATTGCATTTTTAAAGGCGTTTTTTCTTGAATCGCAATAGCCTCTTAACCTGGCCGGGATTATGCTTACAACAGAAAGGATTAAGACAAACGCAACAGTGAAAAACGCCGGCATCAAAAGCTTAATATCAACATCCGTCTCGTACATCTTTACGATCATTGTAGAGGGGACCAGCACATATACGCTTATCTTGCTGAGGGAACGGATATCCAACCGAAACCCCTTTCCCAATATATAGCCCAGGCTGATTAAAAAAAACACAGGAGCAATATTGTGAAGCAGTATATGTAGCAGCATCTGTTTACAACCCCTTTCCTATCCACTTACAGCCGTTCAACAGTTACCATTGTAGCATCAAAACAACATGGCATTCAACCAACCTTAAATTTAACAAAAAACGGAGTGACGAATATAATGTCACTCCTTGCAAAATCTTGTATATATCTTACACAGCCAAGGCTGATTATGCGTCAAATATCAGAATCGTCAATTAAATGGATCGCTCGTATCTATCTGCCTCAACTTACGCGCGCCAGCTGATGCCCGTCCTAATCACCCTTGCAGGATTGCCTGCCACCAGAGAATTTGGCGGAACATCCTTATTTATTAGCGAGTTGGCGGCAATCACACAGTTATCGCCTATTGTTACCCCTTTTAAAATAGTACAATTGCACCCTATCCAAACCTTGTCCCCTATCTTTATAGGTTTGCTTATGGAATTCTGCTCTCCATCCTCGTAGATAATGGTATGGAAATCGGTGTCCAGGATGGTTGTACCCCACGCAATGGCGCAGTCCTTTCCAATGCTAATGTTGGTTGCACAGTGTATAACCGATGATGCGGTTATATAGGTGTTGTCTCCTATAGTCAAGCTGGCACCCGGCTCCACAATCACTCGCACTCCTGGCCCCAGCTTCACTCTGCCTTCTATGTGACAAGTTGAATTTCTAGCTAACTTCAAATAAGCGGCATTACCGCTCTGCTCGCCAATGTATCTTCCACCTAAATATAGCCGCCCATTTATCTGCAACCTGGACTTACGTGATTTCCTGATCTTGCTTCCCACATCAACGATAATCGGAAACTTATAGAATTTGATCCCAAAAAGCCTCAGGCCCACAAAAAAGCTATAAATGGCATTGAAAATGAGCTTTGGATTATTCCAAATAATCCTCCATATTTTTCCTATTTTCGACTCTTTAAACCAGCGGAACTCCCACCATGGACTATACCTATGCCGAGCTCCAGTTTCCATTCCATTATCGTACATAATTTCACCCTTCCTACCTTATGTACCGGCTCTCTCAGCTAGATAGGTGGGCTCCGCTGAACACAAATAAAGTTAAGATACTAGCAAACTTCTACTGCTAATACTATTCCTACTACTAACCCTACTTTGATTTGTAAACCATATAATCTCAACAACAATGCGCTTATCAACTAACTCTATTTTAACATCCTTTTACCTTTTGTACAAGCATATAACGCATAGACTTTAGAAAATTAACATAAAAAACGTTGTATTCAGAAATATACCACTCTCCCCTCGTCTGCCGACTGCCTAGCTTTCAAGCACGCCTCGGTCACATAGAAGGAATCGTTAGCAGTAACCAGGCACTCGCCTTCTCCCCTTATTTGCTTCAAAAAATCGATAAATATGTTCTGCTTGGGCAGAAGCGGAACTTCCCTGACTCCGTCTATGTCATCGTTTATCAGGTACACCTTGCCGTTTCTTACCTCAAGGACGCCGCGGGTGCCCACAAGGCGCAAACGGTCATCGTCGTGGGTAGGCGCCTGTTTGGGACGTAGATAATCTATGCTTACCGAACCAAACACCTCATTGGAAAAGGTAAAGTGGCACAGCGCCGCCACTTCAAGGTCCCCATGCTCCCGATTATACCTGGTAGAATGCGAAGCAAAAACCGATTCGAATTTTTGGCCGCTGAACCAGTAAAGCCAGTCAATGGCATGGCTCCCTACCCATGGAATGGTGCCCCCGTAAGTTGAGCGGTATTTGTAAAAATCGCTTCTCTGGCCGAGTTTATACGATTTTTGAGCATTCATCAGCCGTATCTCTCCCACCACACCATCTTTCACCAGGTTCCACGCCGTAATAAAATGGGCAGAATACCGTATTCCAAACATGGCTGCAAGGTGCACACCTGAACGAGAATGGGCCTTCTTAAGCTGCTCTAGGTCCTCGAAGGTAATGGCAACCGGCTTCTCCACAAAGGCGTGTATTCCCCGTTCAAGCACCTGCATTGTGACTCTGGCGTGGTGACCGAAAAAGCAGTTGACCACTGCTATGTCGGGCTTTACCTCATCAAGCATGATCCTGTAATTATCATATACCTTGGGTGCATGCCCTATCTTACACGCCGCTCGATAAGCAGGGCTTACGTCTTCCCCTTCCGAGCCCGGGGCTACTCCCACAATAGTAACATCCCTATCCTCCCTTATTCCTTCAATTGCATAGTTATAATGTCCGCTTGAGCCTATAATGACGACTTTCATCCTATATCATCCCCCTTAAAATACTGATATACCCTTAAATCCATTGTCTTTCCGGCTTTAGCCCATTCTACGCCAATTTCATGCGGCAGCTTCCATTCCTGATAGCATCTCTTCAAAACGTCGTTTAACCCTTCCACCCAGGTTACTTTTGTGTCTTCGTCATACTTGATCAAATTTCCAGGGAAATAAGGTATACGCGGCACAGCCTCCTGCATGCCGTTGATGCACAGGGTCTGAGAAGTAGCCGCTTCTATGCCGCACACCACATGCTGTACACCCTTAACCGCCTCTATAGTCATCCACAGCTTCTTTATCTTTTCTTTTTCGGGATTGCCGTAAACTTTGCAGGTGCCATCATTAAATACAGCTAATATATTGTCGCCTTTGCCCTCTAATGGCCCATATACCACCCTTGCATTTTCAAACTCGAAGCAAAAAGTGGGATTCACGGTCTCAACAACGGCATGTGTGACGTAAAAAAGCAATTCTACGCCTTCTTCAGTAAAAATCCTGACGGCAGCGGTATCGAAGTTTTCAATTTCATTGGCGCGATAGAGCTCCGCCGTAAGCTGGGCGGGCTTCGCACTCTCATCCTCTTCCCTGCCCAATACGTAAAACATGTTGTGCAGATGATGAGCTGTCGCATTGTTGGCGACGCTGTCCAGTATCCATCTTCCCTCCGCATCCCGCAGTTTACCAGCCCAACCACGACGGTAATAATCCCGATTTCTGGGCCACAACACGATCGTTTTGAACCTCTTGGGCCTGCCGAACAAACCCGATTTAATATCCTTTTTAAGGGCGCGTATGGCATCGGTGTATGACCATTGATAGCCGATTGCAACGATTTTCCCGGCACGATCCCTGGCCTCCATCATCTGTCGAGCTTCCTGAATGGTTGCACTCACCGGCTTTTCGCACAATACATTGCTCCCCTGGGATAGAGCATAACATGTTTGACTGCAATGAAAATGAATAGGGGTTGATATAATGGCCAAATCGGCTTTAAAGCTGGCATAAAACTCTTCCATTGAGGAAAAAATGGGGGTCCCCATCTCTTTAATCCTGTACAGATTGCGGCATCCTTCCGGCCTAGGGTCAACCGCCCCTACAATTTTAAAGTCACCTCGATCAAGATTACTAAGCAGTGCATCGACGTATATATTTCCGTATCCCCCGATGCCCACTAGCACAATAGAAACCTGATTATCGTTATACATTTTCATCATCCCTCCACAAAAGCATATATTTAAACTTTTGCAAACGATTGCACAATATATAAAATAATTTAGCTATTCTTCAACACATTTTAACTACACCGTTAATTTAAATCTTGCTCAGCGCAAACATGTATAGGGGAATAAAAACAAGGCTAGCTGTTGTAGTAACCGTAACCATAGCCGCTGCATACTTGTAATCTGCCTTGTAAGCCTGAGACACAATGGCTATCTGAGTCATGGTGGGCATTGCCGCCTGTATGACAAACACCTTTTTCATAAGAACAGGCAAAGGCAAATAATACATAAAAGCCAGTATCAACAATGGAGCCAGCAAAAATCTGCCCAATAATATGGTAAACATGTCCTTATCAAACTTTACATCCTGCATCGTTATGGAGTTTATGACAATGCCTATGTATAACATGGATAGAGGAGTGGTAAGGTTGCCCATGTACTTGCATGTGTCCATAACAAACCTTGGGAGCTTGACATCCAACAGTATCAATAAAACGGCCAATAAAAAGCCCATCAAAGGTGGAGACAAAAAGTTCCTGAACCTGCTTGATATAGGAGGCGCATCGCCATTCATCCCATCGCGTTGAATCCCGCTGATTCCAATGGTCCAAAACAAGACCGTATTGGCAACATAATACAGTAACACAAAAGAAGTGCTTTCCTCCCCGAAAAGCGCAATATTGACCGGCAACCCTATAAACACAGTATTTGAAAAGGCAAACATGGCCAAAAAAACGCCGCGTTTTTGAGGTGGTATACCAATTAATTTTACTACCGCCAACCCCGCCCCATACAGCAGTAGCATGCATGCCATGGGTATGAATATGCCCATCCCCGCTTCAAATAACGTGTCTCTATCGAAGGTAGTTAGTAAATTTGAAATCATCAGAGCGGGCAAAGACACCTTGACCACCATCTTGGAGAATAGCTCGGAAGCGCGCTCATCAAACCAACCCCGACGGCTGAGCACATAACCTATCGAGATCATAGCTAAAATGCTGAGAACGCACTGTATAGCATCAAAAACCACCATAACTGTAAGGCTCCTTTTCAGTTATCATAATCATTCTATTCTAGAGGCTTTTTAAATATTATTCCATCTATCTTCCACAGCCCAGCTCGCTTTTGAAGCAAGATTATCTTCTCCCCATTCTGCCACGGAGGGGGAGTTTTGATCTCCTGGTCCTGGCTTCTGGGCTTTACAACTATTCTAGGAATTTCTTCTTCAATGACAACCCTGGCTGAATCACTCCACGGCCATGCCCACAACCATTTAATACGAAGTTTGAAATTGTAATCCTGTATGATGAAATCCTCATACTGATTGTTGTTTAATAAGGGATCAGAGTTCAAATAAGAGGAAGTGAAGAACTTATTCAAGGCAACATTTTCCCGACCGTCTAATACTGCGGTAGCCCTCTGAGTCATCCCTTCAGTAACCACAATATATATATTAGCACAATCATATGCAGTAAAGGTAACCAACACGGCCAACCATATCAGAATCGCTATGGCGATAAATTTCTTTGCAAGATATTGTATAAACTTGAGCATTATATTCAAAAACAAACACCCGCCCCCTGCGCAAAGTACACACTTTCACCCAATAGTCATCCTAAAATTATTCTAATTTAACACCATAATAACATAAAAAAGGGGGTTTGTAAATTTGAAACTTGTCTTCCATCCACCCCCTTTAATGTTATAACGACCTCAATTTTCTGCCAAACCACCTGCCAAAATCGTCAATAAGCGAATATATAACAGGCACTACCACCAAGGTCAGAAATGTAGAAAGCGTCAGTCCGCTCATAACCGTAACAGCAAGAGGCACCTGAAGTTCGGAGCTTTCCCCAAACCCCAGCGCAAGCGGTAAAAGCCCAAGTATAGTAGTCAAGCTGGTCATGAGCACCGGCCTCAATCTCGTAGCCCCAGCCTGCACTATTGCCCGCTTAAGATCGGCATTACCTTCACGAAGCCTGTTTATATAGTCCACCAGTACGATACCGTTGTTGACCACAATTCCTACCAGCATAATAAACCCAAGAAAGGCTGGCACGCTCAAAGGCTTTCCAGCTATCAGCAACCCCACTAGACCCCCCGTGAAGGCCAGCGGCACAGTAAACATAACGGTAAACGGATGGACCAGCGATTCAAACTGTGAAGCCATTATCATGTATACAAGGGTCACTCCTAGCACCAGTACCAGCCTTAGATCGCCAAATGCCTCCGATAGCTGCTCCTGTTCGCCACCGTACTCTATAAAATACCCTTCGGGAAGCGGATAATCGTCCAGACGCTCCTGAATGTCCTCTATGACCTCACCGAAGTTTCTACCTTCATAATCGCCGCTTACAGTGACCATGCGAGACTGATCATGCCTTTCAATCCTTACTGGCCCTTGTGCATACTCAAACCTGGCCACGCTCTTTAAGGGGACCGATATCCCTAAAGGTGAAGTAACCATTACATTCTCGACATCCTGCACCTTAAAAACGCCATCATCTGGGAGCTGTACGCGCACATCGATCTCTGTACTCTCCTCCTTATATCTGGTAGCCACCACTCCCTGCAGGTGGCTTTGGACAGCCGACGAAACCAGGGCGACATTGAGCCCATACTGCGAAGCCCTCTGTCTGTCTATGATTATGCGGAGCTCCGGACGACCTTCCTCGAAGCTTGAACGCACTTCACGGGTTCCCGGCACGCTTGATACTACCCTCACAATATCATCCGATATTTTTCGGAGCACATCCAGGTCCTGGCCTTTTATGCTGATGGATATAGGCGGCCCCATCATGCCCGATCCCAATCCAGCAAACCCGCCACCAGTGTTTACCTGTATCTGGCATCCTGCTATATCCTTGACCTTTTGCCTTATTTCCTCGCCCACCTGCTGCGTGGTCCTGTCCCTTTGCCCAACGGGTTTTAATACGGCCGTAATGCTGCCTTGATCCCTAGCAGATACCCCCATTCCTACGTTCAGCTGCTGCCCTCCTATACTGGCCCATACCATCTCAACCTCTGGAATTTCGCTTACCATCTTTTCAACCCTCTGAACGGCTTCCAGGGTTTCACCAAAACTGCTTCCTCTAGGCAACCTGACCTCAATCTCTATCTGGCCCTGATCCACCGCCGGGAAGTACTCTACTCCTACCAGAGGCAGCAGTACAATACTCATACCAAAAACCACGGCAGTGATAAGCACAACCGTTTTTCTGTGCTCCAGGGCCCATTCCAGCATGCGCCTGTATTTTTCTGTCACGCGCTCCACAGTAACATTTTTCTTGTTAAAGCCCTGGCGGGTCACCAGCTTGGACGCCAGCATGGGCACCAGGGTAAGCGCCACCACCAAGGATGCCAGCAGCGAAAATGTAACGGTGATGGACAGCTCCCCGAATATCTCGGCCGTCATACCTTGGGTAAAAACGATGGGCAAAAAGACGCATACCGTCGTCAAAGTGGAGGCAATTATGGCCATGGATATCTCGTTAGTACCCTTTTCGGCGGCATCAATGGGACTTAAGCCTTTCTCTCTCATTCGATAGATGTTCTCCAACGCCACTATGGAGTTATCCACAATCATGCCCACGCCCAAGGCCAATCCGCCCAGCGATATGATGTTCAAGGTGATACCGCTGAAATACAGCAAGACAAAAGTGGATATCACCGAAAAGGGGATGGACACGGCGATAACCAGGGTAGGCGTAATATTTTTTAATAAGATGAATAATATGGCAATGGCCAGTATAGCACCTATATAGGCATTGCTGATTACAGCCGAAATGGAACTTTTGATAAATTTCGATTGATCCACTATGGTCATAACGGATATATCGGGATAGGACTTCTTTATACTCTCCATCTCCTGATTTACCTTTTCAGCCACGCGAACGGTATTTGCAGTGCTCTCCTTGTAAACCGATATGGATAGGCTGTCGTGTTGATTGACCCTTGAATACTGTCTGCCATCCCTTACACCCTTTTCAACCCGTGCCAGGTCCCTCAGCAGATAGGTGGTACCAGTAGAGCTCACGACAGGTACATTTAGGAGTTCATCAAGGCTCTCAAATTGGCCCGAAACCCTGACCAGCAAGTCATACTGCCCATCCTGTACAACTCCGCCTGGCATGTTCAAATTTTCTGCCCTTAGGGCGCTCACAACGCGATCCATCGACAGGCCATAGGTTATTAGCTTTTCCGGGTCAACTATAACCTTCACCTCGGTTTGCTTTGCACCCAAAATTGAAACCGATGCAACGCCTTCAATGCGCTCAATGCGCGGCTTCAGCATATCCTCCACCCACACCTGCAGCTCTTCGTCGGTCTTGCCCTCCTGTGATACGGCAAAGCTCATTATGGGCAGCATGTTAGGATCAAGCTTGAGCACTATGGGGTCAGACACCCCATCCGGCAGCATACTCCTTATCATGTCCAGCTTTTCGCGTACCTCAAGTGCCGCCACGTCCATATCGGTGCCCTGCGTAAATTCCAAGATCACCAGCGAACTGCCCTCGGAAGAAGTCGAGCGCATGGACTCAAGGTTGCTGACTGTTGCCAAAACGCTTTCGATGTTCCGGGTAACTATGCTCTCAACCTCTTCAGGGCCTGCACCGCTGTACTGCACCGACACCACCATGACGGGCAGATTTATGCTGGGCAACAAGTCCACATTAAGCCGCGTCAGCGAAACAAACCCTAAAATCAACACGATCAGCACTACCATGACGGTGGTAACAGGCCTGCGAATGCTCAATCCTGCAATGTTCATAATACGCCATCCTCCTGAATTTTTAACTCTTTATGTCTGATTGCATCTATTGCAGAGGTCACATTTTGCACCCGTGATATATTTGCCCTGAATAAATGACGCTATAACTGCGCTTTTGCTTACTTTGCTTATCTACAGCATCCTTCAACTTTCCTCCTTCACTATATTAACCTCATCCCCTTCCTTGAGATAGGCCTGCCCCTTTATGACAACCTGCTCACCGCTCTTCAATCCCGAAATGACCTCTATCCTCTCACCATCATCCATGCCAACCTCTACCTCTCTTCTCTCCACCGAGCCACCTTTAATGACGAACACATAAGTCTTATCCCCTTGCCGTACAATCGCCCTTTTGGGCACCGCAATAGCATTCTCTTTTTTGTCAAGTATCAAGCTAACCCGTGCAAACATGCCGGGACGCAACTTTCCAGGCGAATGCGAATTATCGATCTTTATCCTCACTCCATAGGCCTGGCTCCTGGAATCGGTAGAAGGGCTCACCCACTCAACTACGCCTTCCACCTGCTGAGAACCCGCCGCATCAACATACACGTCAACCTTTTGACTAGGTTGAACTTTCATCACATCAAATTCGGACAGGCGTATATCAAGAATCAGGGCAGTCATATCTATGACGGTAACGGGCGGCGATGCCTGTGTCGCCATCTGCCCTGGCTGTACGCTTAAGCTGCTTACCACCCCATCGATCGGCGAGAGGAGCTTTAGCTTGTCGGCTGCCCCTTTTGCGACGTCCAAAGCCATTTTGGCTTGATTGAGCTGAGCATCCAGCGTCTTGCTGTCATAAGGCAGGGACTTTATGGCGCTCTCTATCTCTAGTTTGCTCTTCTCTAAAGCCGATTTTTGCTGAAGCAGTTTTTCTAGACCATCCTGCAGCTGTTTTAGATGTTCCTCCAGCCTGCTCTTCTGCTCGTTGAATTGTTCATCAGTAATTGCACCTTTTTGGCGCATCTCTTCAAGCCTGGCAATCTCAGGTTCAATGGCCTGCCTGGCCTCATTAATTGACTTATTAATCTCCTCAATTTGCTTATCTAACTTATCAATTTCAGCTTGAAGCCTATTCTTTTGAGATTCAAGGTCCTGCAACTTCCTTCTTGACAGTTCCACCGAGGCTTTGGATGCCTCATATGCCGCCTGAGCCTGAGCGATCTGCTGTTCAACATCGCCGGCTTCCAGCTCTATAAGCACATCTCCCTCTTTCACCTGCTGTCCCACTTTCACATGCACCTTTGATACCTTCCCGGGCATCTGGGGGATGACCATTACTTCATTTATGGGCTTAAGCACGCCCGAAAACTCCCTGATATTCTGGATGGTATCCACGCGAGCAGTTGCCACTTCGACAGGCACTTTTTGGCTGTCAACCTCTTGGTGATCATCCTGCGGCTTTTTGCCCAGGCCTCCAAGCGCTGTACAGTCCGATACAAGCCCTGCTAAAAGAATCAGCACCACCATATATGGCATTAATTTACTAACCCTAATCTTCACACCTTATACCCCTTTCGTTGATGAACTATATCTATTATATCCATCCTTGGCACCTCAAAGGCAAATCATACTATTATTTCCATACGAACTACTATCCACCTATGATGTGGTGGCCTCGTAAGAAGTTTAATTTGTTTTTTGACTTTTGTCCGTTTTTTTCTTTAAGCTATATTCAATTAAGAAGTCAGCCAGCAAGCCAAAACCACGCTATTTATTATACCATCAAACATTGGCTTTACTCAATTGAAAAACAAAAACAATATTTCGAGAGTTTAACCAAACCTGCCATTGACAACTATTTTCTATTATAATAGAACAGTATTGTATACATTCTATTATAATAGAACGATATATACGAACAAGATACATATCTATTTAAGCTATTTGGTTTGAACCCAAAAAGAGAGGATAGGAACTTGACCTGAGCCGGATAGCCGTTCTTGCTGTTAACGGTGTGACATATGTGTTAACAAATAAGAGGGTAGGAGGATTTTGTAGTAAAACTTCAGTCAAAAATTTGTTATTACCTAAACAAATAGGGAAGAAAGGAGATTTGCGTGGAACCGCAAGCCTGTTTCTGATAGCAGGTATTTTACCGCTGTTCCCCTTTGCGACAACCTTTGCCACCGAATGGCAGGAGCGTGCCGTCAGATTCTGGATTGTGCGGACGGGCATACGGAGCTATTCAGTGTCCAAAGTTCTGGTGAGCGCTATATCCGGCTTTTTGACTGCGGCCGTCGGTATGCTCGTGTTCGTGTTTGCTTTGCGAACCAGGCTGCCGCTCTTTGTTGAAAGCACTACCGGTGACCCTTATGAACCTTTATTGCTTGCAGGTAAGCCGGTACAGTACCTGTGTTATTATATTACCAACTATTCTCTTTCTGCAGTACTGTTTGCGGTGGCGGCGATGTGGGTATCAACTTTTATCCCAAATAAGTTTACAGCAGTGACAGCGCCGCTTGTATTGTATTTTGTGGCTCACCGTGCTACCACCGGACGAGGTATTCCTCAATATCTGAGGATAGTTGTACTGATAGAAGGTATGTATCCCACAGGCTCTCCCCATACATCGCTGCTGCTAAATCTGGGAATCGTTTTAATTTTATGCCTGATGATGGGATATGGAACGGTGGGACAGATACGGAGGAGGATACAAAATGACTGATCTTAAAACGATACTGTTGTGTACCAGGGTTAATTTCTTTAAGTGGCTGGTAACCCCCCCCCCCGCATTCACACCATTGCTGCAGTAATTATCGCCTTTGGCCTTTGGTGTTCATCAGGACTTTCCGAATATGCCGATGTCGTAGGTGCTGCCTAAAATCTATTATTTTTTTCACCGTATAGCTGGGCCAGCATGAACTATCTGAACGGGCGCATTTAATATTTTTGAAGAAATGATTACCAAACGAGGTTATATCAAACGTTTTAAAACCACTTGTACTTCTAGGCAAAACATTTTTACTTTTTAGACAACCACAAAGTGCTTAATTTTAGTGTATTGGCAAATGTTACCTCATATATTGAAAATGCGCCCAAGCCAAAAAAGTTCTTTACATACCCCAGCATTCGATGTATAATTATATAAAACCGAATAGATGGATACCAACGCTAGGGGTGCCGAAAGGCTGAGAAAGGGCATGCTGAGAAGGCTGCTCTTAACCCTTTGAACCTGATGTGGTTAGTACCACCGTAGGGAAGCGTTGTGGGACATGTCGCCACGACAAAAAGGTCTACCCTATGGGGGTAGGCCTTTTTCAGTTCAATGCCCCTCTCTCCTTTCACCCTTGGTAACATGCATCTTTTAAAATCCCAAGTGAGTATCCATAAAAACTCCTGATAAGCAAGGTGGTTTTAGGTGCAGCATCGTCAAGCCAACACGTTTAAGCCGTCAACAAGGTAGGCGTAAGTGCCTGCAAACCAGATAGTTCAGATATAAACATAATTGCTATAAAGTTCCAAAGGCATAAGGTGGGGTTGTGTAGTTTTGTCACACATTATAGCCAATTTTTGAGAGAGGAGGAATAAAATGCAAATAATAGTGAATGGCGAAAAAACTACGGTAAACGAGGGAATTACACTGCATGATTTTTTAAAGCACAAAGGGCTTGACCCTCAAAAGGTGGTGGTTGAACACAACTACAGGATAGTCAGATTAGAAGAATGGCCAAACATAGTGCTGCAAGAGAACGACAACCTGGAAATCTTGAAATTTGTTGGAGGAGGCTGATATTCCATGGATGACAAACTGGTCATAGCCGGTCAGGAGCTCTCAAGCCGGCTTTTCATAGGCACTGGAAAATTTCCCTCACATAGGGTCATCCCCGAGGTGATAAACCGCTCGGGAGCACAGGTGGTTACCGTTGCATTGAGGAGGGTAAACCTGGATTATCCAGAGGAAAACATGCTCAACTACATACCTGAAGGGTGCATAATAATGCCCAATACCTCGGGAGCAAGAAACGCCGAAGAAGCGGTGCGCATAGCAAGAATAGCAAGGGCAGCCTGCGGCAGCAACTGGATAAAGATCGAGGTAATTAATGACAACAAATACCTGCTTCCCGACAACTACGAGACCATAAAGGCCACCGAAATACTGGCAAAGGAAGGCTTCATAGTCCTCCCCTATATGAGCCCTGATTTAATAGCCGCACGGAGGTTGAGGGATGCAGGTGCCGCCGCAGTCATGCCCCTCGGCGCTCCAATTGGTACAAACAAGGGATTGAAAGCCCGGGAGCTCATAAAGATCATGATCGACGAGATCGACCTTCCCGTGATAGTCGATGCCGGGCTGGGAAGGCCCTCCCATGCCGCCGAAGCAATGGAGATGGGCGCCGCTGCGGTGCTGGTCAACACCGCCATAGCCACTGCCGATGACCCCGTGACCATGGCAGAGGCGTTTGCACTGGCAGTCAAAGCCGGTAGAATGGCTTATCTGGCAGGCATGGGGGTAGTCAAGGAATATGCCGAAGCTTCTTCGCCTTTAACCGGATTCCTGCGATAAAACCTTACACACAACCATTGTGTTAAATTCGAGGTGTAGAGATATGAGCTTTTACGACGTGTATCTCAAATACAAAAACTTTGATTTTGAGGGCTTTTTAAACAGCGTAACCGACAACCAAATAATGAAAATACTCAGCAAGGAAAAGCTTAATGACCTTGACTTTTTGGCCCTGTTATCCGACAAGGCCAAAGAATACCTGGAACCCATGGCCATCAAAGCAAGGCAGCTTACCTTCAAAAACTTTGGGAGGGCGATCCTGCTCTATACTCCCCTTTACCTTTCCAATTACTGTGTCAACCAGTGTGCCTACTGCGGCTTCAACTGCAAAAATAAGATAGCCCGGAAAAAGCTTTCACTGGATGAGGTGAGAAAGGAGGCCGAGGCCATAGCCTCCACAGGGCTCAAACACATACTCATTTTAACCGGCGAGTCCCGAAAGCATACGCCGGTCTCATACATAAAGAGCTGCGTGGAGGTTTTAAAGGATTACTTCAGCTCCATCTCGATAGAGGTGTATCCCCTGGATACCGAGGAATACGCCGAGCTCATAGAAGCAGGAGTCGATGGCCTCACCTTGTACCAGGAGACATACGACGAGAAAGTGTACATGGAAGTGCACCTCAAAGGCCCCAAGAGGAATTACAGGTACAGGCTTGACGCTCCCGAAAGGGCGTGCATGGCCTCCATGCGCTGTGTCAACATAGGCGCACTTTTGGGACTGAACGACTGGCAAAAGGAGGCTTTTTTTACCGGGCTGCATGCCAGTTATCTACAGGATAAATATCCCGATGTAGAGATAAGCGTATCCCTACCGCGCTTAAGACCACATTTGGGGAACTTTGCACCCAGATCCCCTGTCAGCGACAAGGACCTGGTCCAGATCATGCTGGCCATAAGGCTGTTCATGCCGAGGGCGGGCATTACTATCTCCACAAGGGAAAGGCCCCAGCTCAGGGATAACCTGATAGGCCTGGGGGTCACCAAGCTTTCAGCGGGGTCTTCCACTCAAGTAGGCAGCCATGCCCTCGAGGATAGAGGCGACGGCCAGTTTGACATAGCCGATACCAGGAGCGTGGCACAGATAAGGGATATGCTGTACAGCAAGGGGTTTCAGCCGGTCTTCAAAGACTGGCAGGCGATATAAAACACGCATTATCTTGCAAAGTTCCATAATCTAATATGGCAAGACTTGTAACGTTAACGAGACAGAGGAAAGGATAACTTGTTAAGCTTTACATTATCCGATATTGACCTTAAGTTCAGCAACCCTGTAAAGGCAAACAGGCAAGAACATCATGAAAGGATGGTCGTACAGCCATGAATCGATTTGAAGAAACGCTGGTGAAATATATTGGCAATGCAAACCTTCAAAAGCTGCAACAAGTCAAGGTGGGCATAGCCGGCGCGGGCGGCCTGGGCTCCAACTGCGCTTTAAACCTGGTAAGAAGCGGGATAAAAAGGCTCAAGATAGTGGACTTCGACAGGGTGGAGCTCTCCAACTTGAACAGACAGTTTTATTTTTACGACCAGGTAGGGATGCCCAAGGTGGAAGCCCTCAAATTAAACTTGCGGAGGATTAACCCGGACGTAGAGATAGAGGCCCTTCAAGAAAAGATTACGCAGGAAAACATCCATGAAATATTCGATGACTGCAATATCATCATCGAGGCCTTTGACAATCCCTCCTGTAAAAAGATGATAGTGGAGCATTACGGTTCAAGCGGCAAACTGGTGGTAGCGGTCTCGGGCCTGGGCGGCTGGGGCAACAGCGATAACATCAAAGTAAAAAAGGTCCATTCCCTGCTCTACATAATAGGAGACATGCGCTCCGAAGTGGATAAAGACACTCCACCCCTATCACCCAGAGTCAACATAGCTGCCGCCAAACAGGCGGACACGGTACTGGAGTTTATCTTAGGGGGGAGAAATCCGTGAACGAGCTCTTCAGGATAATCGACGCCAACATAAACAGGGCGTCCGAGGGGATAAGGGTTCTGGAAGACATAGCCCGGTTTTACTACAACAACGCCAGCTTGACAGAAAAGCTAAAAAAGTTAAGGCATGAGATAAGAAAAAATATAATGGAATATCTGCCCCAGTGCATTTCACAACGGGACGCGCTAGCCGACGTTGGCCTGCCAATCTCAGCCAGCCTTAACCTCGATAGCAGAAGCAACATGTTTGATATGGTCACCGCTAACTTTAAGAGGTGTCAGGAAGCCCTAAGGGTCATAGAGGAAAATTTAAAGCTGCTGGGCAAATACCAGCTTGCAAAGCTGTACGAAAGATTAAGGTTTGAATGCTATACCCTTGAAAAGGAATACATAAGTGCCGACTGGGCACTGGAAAAGAGGAAGAAACTGGATACCGATATATACTGCATCACAGCCGAGGAATATTCCAAAGGCAGGACCAACATAGAAGTGGTAACTCAGATGATAGAAGCAGGGATAAAGATAATCCAGTACCGCGAAAAGGATAAAAAGCTTATCGACAAATACAGGGAATGCGTCCAAATCCGCGAGATGACACAAAAAGCCGGTGTCACCTTTATAGTCAATGACCACGTTGATCTGGCCATGATGGTTGGGGCAGACGGGATACACATAGGCCAGGATGACCTGCCGGTTGAAAAGGTGAGGGAGTTGGTGGGGGAAAGGATGATAATAGGGGTATCCACCCATTCGCCGGAGCAAGCCCAAAAAGCGGTGGCCGGCGGAGCCGATTACATAGGCGTCGGCCCAATATACAGGACCTTTACCAAAAAAGACGTATGCCAGCCGGTAGGGCTTGAATACCTTGAATACGTCGTAAAAAACATCGATATACCCTTTGTGGCCATTGGCGGTATAAAGGAGCACAACGTCCTTGAAGTAAGAAAAGCAGGTGCAAAATGCATAGCCATGGTGACCGATATCGTGGGGGCAGATGATATAAAAGCTAAGATTGAATCCATAAGAAAACGGCTGGCACAATAAATACCCAAAGTGCATGGTTTTTAAAAGAGCCTTCAATCGCCTTAAAAATCGCAAACAGTGTAAAACCACTAAAAAGCCGTGATGCTCTTCTCCCAATAAAGTAAGAGGTATCTGCAAGCAAATTATAGTAAAGCTGAGGTACTATATGCAAAGCTTTCATCCTTGTGTTTCAGCTCATTAAACGCCGCCAAAATAAGCTAAAACGCCAAAACGTAATTATGCTTCTTACACACTTTAGCTAATAAATGTGTTGATAAAAACCAATATGGCACATTAACAACACCTTTTAATACAAATAAAAAAGGAGAGGGTTTACGATGGAATACACCACGCAGATGGATGCCGCAAGGAAAGGCATCATAACAAGAGAGATGGAAATAGTGGCACAAAAAGAAGGAAAGACGGCCAGGGAAATAATGGACCTGGTAGCCTGCGGCAAGGTGGTAATACCCGCCAATAAAAACCATAAAAGCCTTGACCCCGAAGGCATAGGTCAAGGCCTGCGCACAAAGATAAACGTGAATATCGGCATTTCCCGCGACTGTTTCAACTTCGATGCCGAAATTGAAAAGGCAAAAAAGGCTATAGAGCTTAAAGCTGATTCCATCATGGATTTAAGCTCCTACGGCAAAACCCGCCAGTTCAGGCAAAAGCTCATCGAGATATCCCCTGCCATGATAGGCACGGTGCCCATATACAGTGCCGTAGGACATTATGACAAGGACATAGGAGAGATAACAGCGCGTGAGTTTATAGATATAGTGGAAATGCACGCCCGTGACGGAGTGGATTTCATGACCATACACGCAGGGGTAAACAAGGAAACCGTACGCCGCTTTAAAAACAATCCCCGCCTCACCAACATCGTCTCCCGGGGCGGATCCATCATATTCTCCTGGATGCAGCTTACCGGGAATGAAAATCCTTTCTATGAATACTTTGACGACATACTCGATATATTCGCAAAATACGACGTGACAATAAGCCTGGGGGATGCCTTTCGGCCCGGGAGCATACACGATTCCACCGACGCATCGCAGATAGAAGAGCTGATCATCCTTGGTGAGCTGACAAAAAGGGCATGGAAAAAGAACGTACAGGTCATGATCGAGGGACCCGGTCACATGCCTATCAACGAGATTGCCGCCAATGTCCTGCTGGCCAAAAAGCTATGCCACGGCGCCCCATTCTATGTGCTCGGTCCCATCGTGACCGACATAGCGCCGGGATACGACCACATAACCAGCGCCATAGGTGGAGCCGTAGCAGCAGCCAGCGGTGCCGACTTCCTGTGTTACGTAACACCCGCAGAACACTTAAGGCTCCCAACACTGGAGGA
Source organism: Caldicoprobacter algeriensis (assembly GCF_023838525.1). Classification (GTDB taxonomy): domain Bacteria; phylum Bacillota; class Clostridia; order Caldicoprobacterales; family Caldicoprobacteraceae; genus Caldicoprobacter; species Caldicoprobacter algeriensis. Next base: position 149,596 of record NZ_JAHUQD010000003.1, on the reverse strand, counting down.
TATGAAAGAGGGCATCATAGCCGCAAAGATAGCCGCCCATGCTGCCGACATCGCCAAGGGCATAAAGGGCGCAAAGGAATGGGACGACAGAATGAGCCAGGCACGGCGAAACCTCGACTGGGAAGAGATGTTCAGGCTAGCAATTGATAGCGAAAAGCCCAGGCAATACCGCATGGAATCGACACCTGAACAGGAAGATACCTGTACCATGTGCGGCAGGATGTGTGCAGTACGAAACATGAACAGGATATTAAAAGGAGAGAACGTAAGCTTGATATAGCGTCTTCTCCTCTCTATTTTGTACATTGAAAGTCAGGCAAATACATTATCCCTATCTTGAACATATAGTAGTATATACCCCGCAGAAAAACATCATAAATTTCTCTCGTATATTATCCTCAATCCTTCCAGCGTGAGCAGCGGGTTGATCTCCTCTATGGTCTCGGACTCCTCGGCTATCATGTGAGCCAGGCCTCCGGTGGCGATGACTTTTGCATCCTCTCTGCCCAGCTCCTTTTTCATCCGCCTCACGATATAGTCCACCTGCCCTACATAGCCGTATATTATGCCGGCTTGGATGCTGCTTATAGTGTTCTTGCATATGACCTGCGGAGGCTTGACAAGCTCGACTTTGGGCAGTTTGGCCGTTCTCTGGTATAAAGCCTCGGTGGAGATGGTGATACCCGGCGCGATGCATCCACCCAAGTATTCCCCTTTATCGGAAATGGCACAAAACGTGGTGGCTGTGCCGAAATCTACCACTATGATGGGCCCACCATATATCTCGTATGCCGCCACGGCGTTGACTATCCTGTCGGCCCCAACCTCCTTGGGATTCTCGTAGCGGATGTTTATACCCGTCTTTATCCCCGGCCCCACTATCAACGGCTTAACGTTGAAGTACTTACGGCACATCTCCTCTATAGCGTTCATCATGGGAGGCACCACCGAAGAAATGGCGATGGCGTCGACGTCCTTCGGCGAAAGACCATTATATTTGAACAAGCCGAGTATGACCATGGCGAATTCATCGGCAGATTTATCCCTGTCCGATGCCAACCTCCAATGGCTGAGCAGCTTCTTGCCATTGTACACCCCTGCAACGATGTTGGTATTCCCAATATCCATTACCAGCAGCATATATCGCTCACACTCCTTTTTACACATCCAAAAACTTTCATCATATATGAGCGCAGGAGACTCCATTTTCGAATCCGTCAGTCAAGTCCCTCTTATCAGATCTCTTTGGTATAGGCAATTCCCTGGGAGACCTTAAATATTAAAAAGCCCAAAAATAAAAACATTAGAAACATAAATACGGACAGGACTTTCCTGCCCGGGAAAATCAAAACGCCTTCCTGTAAATTCGCTGCAAAGCCTGCAGCACCGCAGTTACGATGAATATGGCCACAATAACCTCTGGAATGCCGTGGGTCACCGCAATCCCCACTATCACTCCCCCAACCGCCTCGGCCGCTACCCCTAGCTTTTTGGCATATTCCACCCCATGCCTTAAATAGATAGTGAGCAACACCCCCACCGTATTGGTTAATGTCCCCACCGCTGCTGCCACCATGCCTGCTACTACCGCCGAAGAATCTCTCTTCAGCACGGCCTTTACACCCCTGTAGGCATAATAGGAAGTGATAGCAATCAGCATACGCGGCAGGATGGCCACCATGGGATCCAAAAACACGAACTGTGCGGGATTGGCAGCCATAGTGGCAGCCTGGTACATGCTAAAACCGCCGAATATTAAGCCTATTATAAGACCAACGATGGGCCCTTCCACAATTGAGCCGATGATGACAGGGATGTGCATGATGGTAGCCCTGGTAGGGCTGAACGGCAGGGGAATAAAACCTATGGGGGTAAGTCCCAGAATGATGGAGATGGCGGCCAGCATTCCTGTGACCACTAACCTCCTGGTAGTAAGCCTCATAAACGACACCTCCGTTCAAGTTCCAGATTTGGATACCTGACGGTATCTTGTCTCATAGAGTTGAACCTCAGTCCGGCTCTACGAGAGATACCGGCTTTTTATAAGTAATATTTTAGCAGTATAACGCATAAAGCGCAAGAAAAAATTTATTGCTTTCAACACGGTATTCTCGTAATCTGATGTCTGTTCCCTCTTCGTTTGATGTGATAAAATCCCGTAACCGGATATTGGTACCTGTTGTATACTTGCATAACCTCAGAAGTTAAGGATATCGGAAACTTTATAGATAAACCACAACCCAACGATATCTCCCTGGGAGTTGATACCAGTTGAACCGGGCAGCCAGCCAATTTCAGTATATCACTGAAATGAATGGCATGCTGCCTTGAGCTAAAGGCAATAAGTCCGTATTCCTCCACATAGTTCATAATACTCACCCCATTCTTTCACTATCGCAATTGGCAGAACCTCTAATAAACCTCAAACCTATTACTGCTCTTTGTCATATGCTCTCTATTTTTATAACTCTGTCTCATTTAAGACAGACAATAAAAGCCCGTGCCAAAGTCATACAGGCGCACAGGCTCAATAAAACGTTCCATTATTATTAATATATTCTCTGATAGCCGATGTGTTCCGGTACAATGTTTGCAAATCAATCCCAATGCATATTTACAAGTGGATAAAAAGTTTTCTAATGGAGTAGAGAGAAAATATAAAAAATGGGGACGATAGACCTCTTGAACCTATTACATCGTAATAATACCACTAACTCTTTTTCGATTCAATGTACCTATTTATATCCCATTTCAGACAGTTTTGCAATACATAGTATAGAAATTTAAAAATTATAAAACCGAGAACAGTCCCTGTAGTGTTCAAAAACAAATCATCAACATCAAACGATTTATATCTACAATTAACTAATAAAGATATAAACATCTGCATTACTTCAATACAAAGTGAAACACAAAACCCAATAATAATCATCTTTCGACTATTGACGACATGTTTTTTTACAATAAGAGGCAAATAAAAACCTAGAGGCATAAACAGCAGTATGTTTCCAATTATTATTTTAAACCATACAATCCAATGGGTAGCTTCAACTATATTACTAATTATCTATTTAAAGGGTATGTAATTATTTGTAATTTGAATTTCTCTTAACATTTCTATTGCTTGAGGTTGTATGGGTATTGGAAAAAGGGTGATTCCAATTAACGTAAATGTGTAAACTATAAAAGCAAACAAAATTATATGATAACTTAATGAGAACTTTTTAAAATTTATAAAAATATAAAAAAATATACCACGAACCCAATTAAAACAAAAATATTAACTTTCAGCATTTCCCTTCTCCCTATTCATTCTATATCTTCTCTCTTTCAAAAAGTTTTATGTTTGCCAATTTAGTGTATTCTTTCAGTATGTTTATCGTTTCATCATGTATAAGATTTGAAACAATTCTACCTACCTGGCCCAAAAGTGTAAAATTTACCATACAAACCTGTATATAGAATAATTCTAAACAATTCTCACCGTCAAACTCTTTTTTTATCTGTTTTTTGTTTTCACATGTTTTTTATCCATCTATCTTTCATTTTCTCTGAATATCTTTGTTTTTTGTAGGATATTGCTAAAAAATTATAATGTAAACACCTTCTCGCAATTATAGATAACATGAGTTTTCTGATAAAATCGAATGCATAAGTCAAGCAGGAGCCAAATTATAAATTCAGCGTCCTGCTCGATCTCTTGCATAGTAGATTATAATTGCATCCTTTGCCAAATTGCTTAACACTGCACTTTGATATCAAATAGCCTGTAAAAACTTATATTGTGCCTTATACAGGTTGTAGTAAACCCCGCGCTTTTTAAGCAGCTCTTCGTGACTGCCGCACTCTATTATCTTACCGTGGTCAATCACCATGATGCGATCGGCATTTCGTATGGTGGACAGCCTATGGGCTATTACAAACGAAGTCCTTCCTTTAAGAAGCTCCTTAAGCCCCTCCTGAATCAGCATCTCGGTGCGCGTATCTATGCTGGATGTGGCCTCATCGAGGATGAGTATCTTGGGGTCTGCCAGGAGCGCCCGGGCAAAGGAGATAAGCTGCTTCTGCCCCTGCGACAGGCGCGAACCCCTCTCCTGCACCTGCGTATAATACCCGTCCTCCATGTCCTTTATAAACTCATGGGCATGAACTATCTTGGCCGCCTCTATGACCTCTTCATCAGTAGCATCCAGCCGCCCGTATCGTATATTGTCCATTATAGTCCCCGAGAAGATAAATGGGTCCTGAAGCATTATCCCCATTTGTTTGCGCAGCGAATACAGCGTCACATCGCGAATGTCCACTCCGTCTATAAGGACGCGGCCCTCCACAGGGTCATAGAACCGGCTGATCAGGCTGACGATGGTAGTCTTTCCCGCCCCCGTAGGCCCTACCAGCGCAATGGTCTCACCTGGCCTTACAGTAAAGCTCACATCTTGAAGTACCGGCTTTTCGGGCTCATAATAGAATGTGACGTGGTCAAAACGCACCTCACCCTTGATAGGCGGAAGCTCTATCGCACCCTCCTTATCAGTGATATCGGGCTGTATATCCAGCATCTCAAATATGCGCTCGGTTGAAGCCATGGCCATAAGCAGCGAGTTGTAGAAATTGCACAGGTTGTTAAGCGGCTGCCAGAACCGCCACACATACCCTGTAAAGGCCACCAGGATACCAACCGTTACCGTACCTTGATCCAGGAATTTCATACCAAACCAGTAAATCACGAATGTACCTATGGCGGCTATCCACTCAACCGAAGGCCAAAACAGGTTGTTTACCCTTATGGCGTTCATCCAGGCGGAATATATATCCCCGCTTAGCTGGCGGTAAACCTGCCGCGTCTCGGGTTCCCGTACAAAGGCCTGGGTCACCCGCATGCCCGCAAGGCTCTCGTGCAGATAGGCGTTCATGTTGGACACCTTCCTGCGCACCGTCTGCCACCTGAGCCTTATCACCTTTTTGAGCAGCACTATGACCAAAGCCATCAGCGGCACCGTAACCAGCGATATCAAGGCCAACCTGAGATGTATGGAAAACATAAAGATGAGCGCCACAATCAGAGTGAAGGCATCTGTCACAACGTTTATAATCCCGTTGGTTAAAAGGTCGCTCAACGAGTTCACGTCATTGATGATGCGCACCAGTATCTTACCGGCCGGCCTGCTGTCATAAAAGGTAAACGACAGCTTCTGAATGTGGTTGAACAAGTCCTGGCGCAGCTTGAAAAGCACCTCCTGCCCCACCACTACCATAATCCTGACCCGTTTGCGCACGCATACCATGCTTATGAAGTTGACCCCAAGAAAGATAAGCGTAATGAAAACCAGGCCAACGTAGTTGCCCTGCACCATATAATCGTCAATGGCAATCTGAAGGATGAGCGGTCCCAGAAGGCCGCATACCGATGCTACAATCATCAGCAAAAATGTAATCATCATCTGCCTCGTATAAGGCTTCATATAGCTCAACAGCCGCTTGAACTGCCCCATATTAAACGGTTTTTCGAGCGCCTCGTCTTCAATTATCCTCTGCCTCAGCATTGTCACATCACCTGCCTTTTTGGCTGAAATTCCTCAAGGTCCTTGTACTGCTGTCTGTAAAGTTCGTAATATCTGCCTTTTTTGACCAGCAACTCTTCGTGCGTACCCCGCTCGACAATCTTGCCATTTTCCAAGAATATTATCTCATCAGCGTTGCGCACCGAAGAAATGCGATGGGCTATGATAAAGGTGGTGCGCCCCTTCATGACCTTCTGCAGGGCCTGCTGTATCTGGTATTCAGTCTCCATATCCACAGCCGAAGTACAGTCGTCCATAATAAGGATTTTGGGGTTCTTGAGAATAGCCCTGGCAATGGCAATCCTCTGCTTTTGGCCGCCCGACAGCCCCACGCCGCGCTCGCCGATGATGGTGTCATAACCCTGAGGCATCTCCATGATGAAGTCATGAGCACCGGCAATCTTGGCAGCTTCAATCACTTCCTCCCTGGTGGCATTGGGGTTGCCGTAAAGTATATTCCCCTCAACGGTATCGGAAAACAGAAATACGTCCTGCATCACGATGCCTATCTGGCTCCTTAAGGCGCTCAGCTTCCAATCCCGCACGTCCACTCCGTCCACCAGTACCCTGCCTGCCGTCACGTCGTAAAACCTGGCTATCAAGTTTATAATAGACGTTTTGCCCGCTCCTGTGGCACCCATGATGCCTATGGTCTTCCCTGCCGGAGCGTTTATGTTTATGTTGAAGAGCACAGGCTGTTCCTTATAGCAAAACGAGACGTTCTCAAACACCACATCCCCATGGAACTCGCTTGGGCAATAAGCGTTTTCCTTTTCCTTGATGGATGATCCGGTGTCCAGCACGTTAAATACCCTTTTGCCAGAAATAATGGCTTGACTTATCACGTTGACAATCCAGCCCAGCATCCTAACCGGCATAATCAGCATCCACAGATATCCGTTAAAAGCCACAACGGTTCCCAGTGAAATCTTCCCTGCGGCAACCATCCATCCACCGTAACCTATTAATGCTACCGCACAAAAGCCGCTCAAAAACTCAATGAGCGGGAAATACTTGGACCATATAAAGCCGGCATTGATGTTTTTTTCCATATTAAGCCGATTTTCCTTTTTAAACTTTGCTATTTCATAGTCTTCCCGTGCAAAAGCCCTTACAACGCGCACTCCCGCGATGTTCTCTTGAGCTGCCGTACTGAGATTTGCTTGCTGTTCCCGTATCTCGCTGTAAGCAGGTCCGATATCTTTGTTCAGCTTAAAAGCCGTCCACCCGATGAAAGGCAAAATAGCCAAAGTAACCAGTGCCAGTTTAACGTTCATGGAGAATAGTACAATTGAGGTACCGATGAAGTAGATGGCATTTTCCAACAAAATGGGCAACCCGACTACCAGTAACATCCTTATACCCTCAATATCTCCGGTCATCCTGGACATGAGCTCACCTATGCGGTTGTCATCGTAAAATGAAAAAGACAGCTCCTGAAGATGGGTATACATGGTATTGCGCAGGTCATACAAGCACCTTTGCGATACGTCCTCAAATAAATAGGACCTAATATACAAGAATATTCCCCTGCACACCGCACACCCAAGAATTGCCAACAAAATTGGCAGCAAAAGTGAACGTCTGCCGCCTCGTATTACATCGTCAACCAGTATTTTGGAAAGGTACGGCGTCACCATGTTTAAACCGATAACCAGCAATAAAAAAACGGTAGCAGCAATAAGCCGCCACTTATACCTCCAGGCATAGCCCATTATTCGCTGTAAGATATCCAATAAAACTACCCCCACTCCTATTCATGATTTAAAAGCACTCACCCTTCAAGGCTCCTCAGCCATTTTAACGCTAACTTTTGCTATTATCTTTTCTTCAAGAGGGGACCTCAAATGTTGCGACGTGAACAAGAGCCTGAAAAGCGAAGTGCTTGAAAAGATGAATTTATCAAAAGTCTATATTATATTAAATGACTTTTTCACAGCCGTCAACAAACAGGAACCACAGTAATCCATCGTATACCATTTTGTACCTCCATTCACTGCCATTTCACGTATTTTAACCCTAAGTTGTGGCCATTTTCTCACTTTTCCTTCAAAAAATTAACATGCCCAAAATGATGTCTAAGCATTTTCCACGGCATTGACCACAGCCCTGGCAATGGCCTCAGCAGCCGCCGTACCAATGACGTTTACATCACACTCGATTTGGCCGGTCGACAGAACAAAGAGAGTATCGCCGTCTAGCATGGTATGTACAGGCCTTATGGTCAACGCCAGGCCATCATGCGCCATGGCAGCCACCTTGTTGGCCTGCTCCTTGGTAAGGTAAGCGTTGGTGGCCACAACGCCAATGGTGGTGTTACAGGCCTCTGCATCTTTTATGGCATTGCCTTCCAGTATAAATTTCCATGTATTTATGAATTTTCCCGTTTTGGGGTCTCGGGCACCTGCCAGTATTCTCCCGGTTCCCGGCTCCACTACATCTCCCAAAGCATTTACCACCACTATGGCCCCCACCACAATGCCTCCAGGCAATCTGATGCTCGAGGTGCCAACTCCTCCCTTCATGCACCCTTCCATCCCTAGTATTTTGCCGACAGTAGCTCCTGTCCCTGCGCCTACGCTGCCCTGAGGCACATCGCCAGTACTGGCATTCAAACACGCCTCATAGCCCATCCTTTCGTCCGGACGAACGCGCCAGTCACCGTACCCCAAATCAAAAATTACGGCGCCGGCCACAATGGGCACCTTGGCCACGCCGGTGTCAAACCCTATTCCCTGCTTTTCCAGGTATCTCATCACGCCGCTGGCTGCAGCCAGGCCAAAAGCGCTCCCGCCGCACAGCACCACAGCATGGACCCTCTCTACCAGATTCATAGGGCGCATAAGGTCGGTCTCCCTGGTGCCCGGCGCTGAACCCCGTACGTCCACGCCGCCCACCGCCCCTTCCCTGCTTATGACCACCGTACAGCCCGTCTTGGCATGAAAGTCCTGCGCATGCCCCACCTCAATGCCGGGCACGTCGGTAATTTTCCCATCATACATAGCCCCTCTCACCCCTTATGGATACATCTCCCGCCAGTATTCTTTCCAGGCGGCCGTCATCCAGCCTAAGCATCAAAGAGCCATCCTCACCAAACCCTTCGGCATACCCGGAAAATTCACCGCCAACGCCAATTACCCGTACTCGCCTTCCCAATATCACCGAACGCCTCTCGTACTCTTCTAAAAGCTCAGCAAAGCCATCATCGTTCAGCTTTTGCAAATAACCTTTTTCCATCTCTTGCAGTATAGCCTTTATTATGTCTACACGGTGAAACTCTTTGCCTTTCTCTATTCTCAAAGAGGTGGCTAAATCCTTTATATCCTCAGGGAAATCCTCAAGCGAAAGATTAACATTTAGCCCTATCCCAACAACGGCATAGTGTATAACCTCAGGTTCGGCATGCACCTCGGTCAAAATGCCGCACAGCTTCTTCCCACCGCATACTATGTCATTGGGCCATTTGATGCCCACCTCAATCTGAGCCGATCGCTTTAAGGCATTTGCCACCGCAACAGCCGTCACGATCGTTATTTTCGGGACCTGTTGTGGGAACAGATGAGGCCTCAATATCACCGACATCCATATGCCTTTGCCGGACGGCGATACCCAGCTGCGCCCCAATCGCCCCCTCCCCTGTACCTGTTCATCGGCAATGACCACCGTCCCCTCGGGTGCACCATTCAATGCCAGCTCCTTGGCCCGCGCATTGGTAGAGCCTATAGAGGAATATATCTCTACATTTTTTCCCAAAAGGGACGTATTGAGCCCGCGAAAAAGCAACGCCTCGTCGAGAATATCCGGAACCTGCCTTAAGCAGTATCCCTTTTTGGTAGACGATTCTATCACATACCCTTGATTCTGCAAAAGCCTTATGTACTTCCACACGGCGGCCCGGGTTATGCCCAGCTGTCTGCTTATGTCCTCACCTGAAACGAAGTTGCCCAAATTATCAAGCAACATATTAAGTACCGCATCCCGCATAAGAATCAGCACCCTTCCTTGTACAAAAAACTGTGTTAAACATTCAGATTTTAAGGTTATATATCTTTTAGGCACCAGAAACTCCCTTAAACTATGTACCAGCACTATCAGATTCATTATATCACGAAACCTTGCCAAAAAGCGCAAAATGAGATTAAAAAATAAAAAACGCAGTAATCCGTTTCAGCGCACATATATGGTATAATATTTTTAAACATCCTGAATAATTTAAAAACGCATAATCAACTGCTTCAGTCGCTCCACCAATTTGATCCAACCAAATACAAGCGCACAGCAGTTAAACGCAAATTGCTGAAGCCTTTAAAACTTATGGCGTCGCATTTAATCATCGATTAAATTCCCGCAGATTATTCTTATAAGCAAAACAGAAGGGGTCATTATGCAAAATTGGTAAAAAGATAAAGCAAGAAGGTAGGTAAAAACATGAACAATCCTCAAAAGCTCGTCAAGGATATTCAGGAAAACATAGAAAAGGTAATAGTAGGGAAGAGCGAAGTCATACGCCTTATCCTCATCGCTCTTCTGGCGGGAGGGCATGTGCTCATCGAAGATGTCCCCGGTGTGGGCAAGACCACCCTCGTATCGTGCCTTGCCAGGTCGCTTAACCTGTCCTTCAAACGCATACAGTTCACGCCCGACATCCTGCCCTCGGATATAACCGGCTTTTCCATGTACAACTTAAAAACCGGCGAAATGGAATTCAAGCCAGGGATGATAATGAGCCAGGTCATACTGGCCGACGAGATCAACCGTACCTCGCCCAAAACCCAGGCCAGCCTTCTTGAGGTCATGGAAGAGCACCAGGTAACTGTGGATGGGAAAACCTATCCCGTACCGCAGCCCTTCATTGTGCTGGCTACCCAGAATCCGATTGAATATATAGGTACGTTTCCTCTGCCTGAAGCCCAACTGGATCGCTTTTTCATTAAAGTCTCAATAGGTTACCCGACCAAGCGCGAAGAGATGTTCATACTCTCCCGCTTTCAAACTCAGAACCCCATGAAGGATTTAAAGCCGGTAGCCGACGCACAGCAAATCCTGGAGCTTCAGCAGCAGGTTAGACACATAAATGTGGCCGAGGCCATAAAGGAATACATAGCTGAACTGGTTGCCTGTACCCGTGAACACAAGGACCTGACGCTAGGCGCAAGCCCCCGGGGAGCCATTGCACTCATGCGGGCCTCACAGGCATACGCCCTTTTGGAGGGCAGGGACTACGTCATACCCGATGATGTGCAGAAGATGGTCGTCCCGGTCCTGTCTCACCGCCTGATACTCAAACCCGAAGCGCGGCTTAAAGAAATGACCGCCGAGCGGATACTGAGGTCAATCCTGAATTCGGTGTACGTGCCAGTGATCGGGCCATGAAGCATCTGCGTGCCCTTATGATTGGGGTTGGAGTGCTTTCCCTGGGACTAGGGCTTTATAGCGGGGAAAAGATATTTTTCATGGGCTTTACGGTGGTTGCATCGCTGATATTCTATGCCCTCATCACCAACCTGTGGGTGCTTGTGGATTTCCGGTATCTGCAGAGGATAACTCCTGAGCAGGCGACAAAAGGAGACATGGCTTCGCTGGTCATACAGATACACAACGACAAGCCATTCATATACCCCTACATCAAGGTGTTCTATCAAATACCGCAGTTGGTTCTGACAAACGAGGTCAAAGAAAAGGTCCTGTGCATCCTTCCATTCCGTTACGGTGAGATCAAAGAGGATTTCATATGTGATTTGAGAGGCCACTACACGGTGGGCATCACCGGCGTAGAAGTTGGCGACCCCTTCGGCCTGTTTACCTTTTCCATGAATCTGCTCAAACGTTCATACCACAAACCCCTTGAGCTAAGCGTAGCACCGAGAGTCGTCAGGCTGATCAGCCTTCCCCTGCCCCAAATTCAAGTCGAAGGCACTACCAGACAGGAATTTTTAGCCACCGAAGAGCCCGCATCTTTAAGCGATATACGCCAGTATCAATACGGGGACCCGCTTAAAAAAATTCACTGGAAAATATCCGCCAAGCTACAGGACCTGTACGTCAAAAACTACGAAACCAACACCCAGCCGCAAATACTCATGTTTCTGGAAACCTTCCCCTATCCGTCTGAAGGGATGGCCCGTTACAAGGTGGAGGACCAGATGATAGAATGCGCTGTGGCTGTCATACACTTTGTGCTCTCAAAATGGCTTTCGCTGCAGCTGATCGTCTATCACAGGGAACGCCAACAGCTCAGCGGAAGGAATCCCGGCGATTTCAACCGTTTTTTCGACTACCTGGCAGCGCTGCCGTTTAACAGCCCTTTCCGCATGGACGAGATACTTTCCATGGAATCTCCCGGATTTAGCAAGGGCGAAAGCATAGTGCTCATCGTCCACGACATGAGCTACCGCCTGTTCAACCATTTGTGCCTGCTAAAGCAGTCGGATATACACCCACTGGTGTTTTTGGTATACCACGGTCCGGAGCTGAACGAGGATATAAAGCGCATGATTGACGAGCTAAACAGGCGTGAAATACCTTGTTTCCTACTTCACACCGACGAACGAATAGACAGGGTACTGGAGAGAGCGCTATGAGCCAAAAACTCACATCCAATCACATGCTCAACTACATAATGAAATGGCTGATATTCACCCTCATGGTGAGCGGGCTGGCGAAGTCCATACTGGTATCCCTGGGCTTTCCCATGCCATATTGGACCATACTGCTCATGGCAACGGCATTTTATACAGCCCTTTCCATTTATTTCTCCAGCCGCCTGACCTTAATAACTCTGACGGTGACCACGGCTACGGGTATGGGTATATATCTGAAATATTTTGCGGCTAAAGGCCGGTTGAACGAAGTCTTAAACCTTTTTAAGTGGTTAGTTGATTATACCCTTGGCATAGCTTCCTTTGAATCGCAGTACGTTCATCCAAGCACCTGGCTCATAGTGTTCATCCTATCGCTTATCATATACCTGTTGGTCACAAAGCTTGAATGGCTGGTTATATCATCTATCCTGTGTACTGGGATTATAACCATAGAATGGACTTTGGGCCATACCCAGATACTTCCATGGCTGTGGCCCCTGGTTTTAGCGTGGATTATGATGCTGAGCGCAAAACAGTATAGGAGACTTTCCCATCATTACAGCATGCCTGATTTTGGAGTATGGCAAGTCTCAACACTACCCCTAGCCATCGCCATAGTTTTGACCTCGTCAATATTTCTACCCCATGATACACAGCACCTCAAATGGGATTTCCTCGAACGGACGGTTCAGAACATAAGCGACAGGTGGTCCGAATGGTCAGTTTTTTCAAGCCCTAGGCAGCCATTCCGCCTTTCTCAGACCGGCTTCCCGTCTTCATCTGAACAACTGGGCGGGCCTGTAAAAATAAGCGACGACGTGGTGTTGAGAGTAACGGCTACTGCCCCCCTGTACTTAAGGGGCACCATACTCAACGAGTACACAGGCAGTGGCTGGCAAGACTCGATAGACGATAAGCGATATAAGCTGAGCAGCATAAGCCGGGAAAATGCATATCGCCAAGCATTCGACTGGGATGAGCCCATATGGGAAGACCTAAGCCGCGAGCTTAAGGATCGCTTTTTTATTCCCATAAAAGCTTCGGTGACCCATACCGGTATTGAAACATCGGTCATATTCAACGCCCAGCGCCTGGAAGGCATCACCGTACAGAAAAGATGGGGAGGCTTCACTCCCTATTTCAACGGCAAGGGGGAAACCTTTACCTCAAGAGACATCTCGGCATCAGATAACTATATACTGCACGTCAGCGTGCCGGCTATTGAAGATCGAGCATTCCAAAACTTCCTTGAAGGTTATATTCCCATCATCGACTGGCACAAGCCCATCTCCCAGCAACCTTTGTGGGAGGGCGCCAACCGCGAAAAGCTGCTTCACATACAAGAGCACTATATGTCGGTACCCGACAGCGTTTCTTCAAGGGTTGTTGAACTGGCCTACAGCATTACGCGGGGAATAAAGACGCCTTTGGCCAAGGCGCTAACCCTTCAGGCCTACCTGCAACAAAATTACGATTATACTCTTCAACCCCCTTATACTCCTCCAGACGTAGACTTCGTGGATTACTTCTTATTCGAGCTCAAAAGAGGCTATTGCACCTACTTTGCCACAGCAATGGCAGTGATGGGCAGAATTGTAGGGTTGCCCACCCGCTACATAGAAGGCTTCAAGATGCCGTCCCAACCCAACGAGGGAAATATTTACGAGGTTAGAAAGCTCAACGGCCACGCATGGATTGAGATATATTTCCCGAAGGTGGGATGGCTGACGTTTGATCCCACTCCCCAAGCTCAACATCAGCAGGGCTTAACAGGCCAACACCAGGTTCAGTATCCCGGCTACTATTGGGATGAGCTTACCTACCCATGGATGCAAGGTGAACAGACAAATATTTACCAACCCGACATAAATGCCGAAGTAGGCAGCCTCCCCGATTCCTCCTCGTCAAACAAAATTCCCTGGCTTGTAGTGGTTTTGCTGATAACACTTATCTTAATAGGAACAGGCATGGCAGGGCTCAGGGTATGGGACATCCTCCGCTGGAAAAAAATAAAAAAGCTGCCCTATGAAAAGCAGCTCAGCTATTGTTATCAGCAAATACTGTGGCTTCTTACCCTTTACGGATTCCCTATGCGCAAAGGAGAAACCCCCTATTCTTATGCGCAGAGGGTAGATGCCTGGCTTACAAATTCCGCCGGCTCTATGATGGACATATGCCAGCTGGTAGTTAAAAACCGATTTGGCAACTACCAGCTGACAGAACATGAAATGGAAAAGATACTCAAATTTTACCGCAATTTAGAGGAAAACATAAAAAGCCTGCTGGGCTTCTACCCTTATACTTTCAAGCTGATATCCAAACAGCTCTCTTCAAAAATTTCAAAACAAGGAAAATTATGAACGTATACCTGTTTTTTATCCCCGTACCTTTTGCAGCTTCTCCCTTTTGTCCGCTATCATGTGGATGGAACGGCGAATCATCTCCTTGGGTTCAACCGATTCGTCTTCATGTATGGGAGACACCAGGAAGGTTATGGCTATAAACCGTATGACAGCAGAAAGTATGAACAGCATATGATAATTGGTGAGTTGATGCCCAAAAATTACAATATTCAAATTTCTGGCCAGTTCAGCCGTAACCTCCATAAACAAGCCACCAAGGGCATAAGCCACTATACTGCCCACCACCGATGTCACCATTGAAAAGCTAGCCACATAAAACGAGCGGTTTTCGTCAGGTGAAAGGCTCATTACCAGGTTATTGGAGGTCAAATCAATCCCACTCCAGAATATGCCGGTAAAAACGTGTATAAAAGGAATGATCATATAATTCTCCGGAGTGGCCAGCAGCCATAGAAAAGGAAGAGCAGACACCCCGGTACCGCAAACGCGCAATACCGGCTTATTGCCAAACATATCAACCAGCATGCCCCATTTTCGTATGACAAGTATAGTGAGGATATTGCTAACTACCTGAGTATAGATGGTAATTTCCAGGTAGCTCATCTTCAAATAATCGATCATGTAAGCACTAAAAAATGGCCCGGCAATATTGACGCCAAACACCCATACCGCCCAGAAAATCAAATACCGCCTGAAATTTGAGTGCCGCAACGCAGCGCTCCACATCTTTTTCAGGGACAGCCGATGCTGCGGCTTCACCATGGGCGGGTCATACACCCGGATGAAACAAAGGATATCCATTATAGCAAATACCGTTACCAGGCTGAATACCACCGCAAAGCCAACAAAACCGCCTATGCGATCCAGTGCCCAGCTTGCCAGCACTCCCCCCACCATACCGGTAAAGGTGAACATCATCTGCCGCTGGCTGAAAAATCGACCGCGTATTTTCAATGGGACAAGTGCCGCCATCCAGGATATAAAGGTCACGCCGTTGAAGGCACCGCCCACTGCAGAAACCAGCAAAAAGAACACTATTAGGCTTATGGTCAACCCTTTCAGCTCTTCAGGAATTACAAGTGGAAGGAGTACCACGGGAATTATGGAAAGGCGCTGAAACATGCCGCCTATCAAGAACAGCTTTTTCCTGGCCCCTGTGGACTCCAGCACATAAGCCGCCAGCACCTGAAATACGCCGCTCACCACCGGAAGCGACATCAGAATGCCATACATCAGCTCGCTGACGCCAAGAGCACGTACAAAGCCAGCAAAGGGGGCACCGTTCAGGCATACAAAAAACACTATGCCCAAACTAACCCCCCATGCAATTCTATTGAGGTCTTCCCTGAGCTCCTGCGTAATATCTAGCTCTTTAAAAAGCAAAAATTTGCCTTTCACAGCATTATATCCCCCATTAAATGTTACAGCTAAATGGTATAGCTCAATCTGCACTCCTTTTATAAATACCTTCTCCTTTTATAAATACTTTACTGACATGCAGCTTTTCATCCAAAATGACCAGATCAGCATCAAAGCCCTTCTTTATCCTGCCCTTTTTATCTCCGATGCCTATGATATAAGCCGGTACCTCAGTAAGCATTTTAACAGCATCCTCCAGCGGTATGCCTATTAAAACCATGTTGCGCAGGGCTTGATCCTGGGTAAGGGTACTGCCCGCAAGATTACCTCTTTCCTTTAATCGAGCTACCCCCTCTTTTACCACTACTTCCAGACCACCCAAGACATAGTCACCATCGCCCATTCCCGTAGCTGACATGGCATCAGTAATAAGAGCCACGCTATCGCTGCCCTTCACAGCCACCGCAATCCTCAAGGCAGCAGGATGCACATGAATCAGATCAGCGATGAGCTCCACCGTCACCCCATCCCTATCAAAAGCCGCACCCACTGCTCCGGGTTCCCTGTGCTTCAAGGGCGACATAGCATTATACAAGTGAGTGACGTGGGTCATTCCCCACTCGAACCCGGCCATACACTGCTCATAACTGCCCACTGTGTGTCCCATAGACACCACTATGCCTCTACCCGTTAAATAATTCACCAGCTCCTTAGCCCCTTCAACATCGGGAGCCATCGTAACCCTCTTTATGATGCTCTCGTAATCCCCTACCAGCTCTCTAAAACTCTCTCGGCTGGGAGCAAGTATATATTTTTCATCATGAGCACCTTTTGCCTCTGAGTTGATAAAAGGGCCTTCCAGATGGACTCCAAGAATCTGAGCCCCTTTAATGTTCTTATGTAAAGCATCACTTACGGCTTTCAAGCTCTTCCTTATCTCTTCCCGCCCATGAGTTGTAGTGGTGGCCAAAAAAGCCGTGGTACCGTGCATGGCCATAAATTCAGCCATAACTTCAAGAGACTCCACGCTGCCATCCATGACGTCCCGGCCTTTGCATCCATGAACGTGGATATCTATAAATCCCGGGCATATATAATTCCCCTTAGCGTCTATAACTTCCCCCTCAGCATACTTTCCTTTAGGAGCAACATCCAAAATTTTGCCATCCTCCATCACCACGTCTACGTCGCACTTCCATTCTCCCTCAAGATAAACCTTCCCACCGGTTAGGATTTTCACTGACCACACCCCCAACTGAATTTTTTCATAAAAAAGCCCCCTTGGGTCAGCAATACGCCAACAACCCAAGGAGGTTTACTGCCTTCAATGTTTGGCTTAACTTTTTACCCGCTGGCACAATGCCATTCACAAAATGCCCTTCACAATGGTTCTTAGGGCGAAACCTTTCGGGTAGTCCTCTGATAAAGCCTGCCGGTCTGCTTTAAAGCACCAAACAGCAATGCCACCAGCACCACGTTACCCACTATAGCGGGAAGCACAGCGGTTACAAAAGCGCCTACAAACATCTCTGCCGGAAGAACTTCCAACGCAATTGCTGCACCCAGAAACACCAGCCCGCTTATTATAGTCCCAACAATCGGCACCAAAATAGAGAGGATATACATGTTGATCAATCTCTTTAAAGCATATATAAGTGCTATCAATACAGCTGTTGTAATTACCTTATCAATGAGGTTGGGTAAAAATCCCCCCGGCACGCTGGTGGTAAGGCCCGACAGCACACCGGCTGCCAGCCCGGCTACAAATCCCACTTTGACGTCCTCAAAACACAGCAGGCATAAAAACAGCATCGCCAGCAGAAAATCCGGCTTCACGGGTGTGCCTGTCGAAGGTGTGATATAATGCAACACCACCCCAATTGCAAGCAATAATCCCGCTAAAACAAAATCCCTTAAATTTTTCATATCTCCTCTCCCCTTTCTCTTCTCCTCTCGTCTCATCGCGCCCGATAGGCCATTCTTGCAAAGCCGTTCTACGGCACGCCTTTTTATATAAGCTTATAGTATCAAACCTCTAAACGGTTGTCAATAATTAAAAATGAGGTAGAACATGTCAAATGTCCATCTAAATTTTGCAGTTATATTAATGTTAGGAGTTTGAGCGCTGTCAATAGTTGAAATAGAATTGGCTATTATAAACAAATTGTCTCCATGCTTTAAAACCACCTCGAATCTAAAATTACCTGTAAAAAGCATGGTTCCCTATGGTAGTAATATAAGTCCGATTTCTCACAATCCAGCCACCGCTTGCCTTGGCGGGATTGAAGAAGTACAAAGCATTTCCCACGGGTTTTGAACCATAGTAAGCCTCCTGAGCCGCTCGGTAGCTCTCGCTGCTGGGCGTGTTGTATATGGTACCGTCCTGTACAGGGCTAAACTGCGGTATGCCCTTATAATACTCAAATATAACTCCATATATGGTGTTAGGAAAGTTAGGAGACTTCACACGATTCATTATGACGCTGCCAACCGCCACCTTGCCTATATATGGCTCACCCGCAGCCTCGGCGTGTATGATCCTGGCTAGCCAGTACAGGTCACCCGATACCTGCTTGGACGATGTACCCCCACGGCTGGCATACTGCTGCGATGTGGCCTGGCCTGCATATAGCACGCTCTGAGTCTGGGGATCTGCTATACCGTCGATTCTCAGTCCTTTGGCCTTTTCAAAGGCTATCACAGCATTTTCGGTAATCTTGCCGTAATACCCCGTGACATTAGCATAGAAATATCCCTGCTGCTTGAGTGCGCTCTGAAGCCGGGAAACATCAGCACCTCTCATGCCAAACTTTAAAGTACGGTACCCGTTTTTGCTGTCATAAAGGACCGATTGGGTAACAGGACCCGCAATTCCATCCACCACAAGCCCGTTTGCTCTTTGGAATCTCATAACCGCATCTCTGGTAATAGAACCATAATACCCCGTAACTCGCCAGTAAGTATAATATCCCTGATTTTTGAGCTCTTGCTGCAGCCGGGCAACAGCCTCACCCCTGCTTCCCAGCGATAGTACAGGATATGCAGCCCATGCTCGTCCAGCGGGTAACAATAAAAACACCAAGATGGTTGCCACAATAGCCAGCCTATAAATGCCGGTCCGGGATAAAATATGCCGCACTTACTCTGCACCCCCATAGCCTGAATTTTATGTCGGTTACTATTATAGGGTGCGCTTGCATATACTGTCAAATAAGTAAATCTCCGTAAGACAAATTGTTAAAAAAATATTACACGAATATTAAATATTTTTTGCACCGCTCTCCTTCTAACACATGCATACCATATTATAGCTGCATTATACAAAAATGCATAAAAACAGGGTTTTTGCAATAGGCAATAAAAATAAATGATGCCCGTTTAGTTTAAAACGGGCATTTATCGAATGATGTGCTCTATCTCTTTCTGGTGCATGAGACCCTAATTATCAGCTGCGTTTTTAGTTCGACCATTCTGGGCATGCTTTCCCCTTCTATCTGCTCCATAAGTAGCCCAACGGCCACATCGCCGATCTCCTTTAAAGGCTGTTTCACCACTGTCAACGGCGGCTCCACAACTTCTGAAAGCTTGCTGTCATCAAACCCAATGATGGACAACTCCCCCGGTACATCGATACCCATGTCTTTAGCGCCTTTCAAAGCCCCTACGGCCATGAGGTTGTTCACGGCTATTATGGCAGTGGGAGGTTCCTCAATCTGCATCAACTTCCTGACGCATTCATACCCCCCATCCATCTCAAGATTCCCCGACACAATGAGATTAGCATCTATCTCAATGCCCGCCATCCTGAGTGCATCCATATAACCCCTGCGCCGGCTCTTCCTAGTCCCGGCTTCCAAACCATCTATAAAGCCTATCCGCCTGTGCCCCAACTCCAAAAGGTAGCGAGTGGCTTCTAAAGCACCTTCATAGGTATTGATGTATACCTGACTGACATTGCTAAAATGGCTACCAAAGGCTACAACCGCTATCCCATTCTTTCTGAGCTCTTCCAAATTCCTCGCATTCACCAAGTTGTCCTCGGGCTTCACCCGCGTTGGGCTGAATATTACTCCGTCAACCCTGCGGGCTATAAGGTCGTCCACGTATTGCGTCTCCTTTTCGATCATGCGCTGGGTATTGCATAAATAAGTGCTGTATCCCTTTTCGCCCAGTTTCTGCTCAATTACTTCCGCAATCTCGGTATAAAAATTATTGGTAATGCTGGGAATGAGCAGAGCCACCGTATATGTGCGGCGATGTGCGAGGCTTTTGGCAATTTTGTTGGGCCTGTATCCCAGCTCTTTGGCAGCATCAATTATTTTCTTGCGCGTCTCCTCTCTTACCGGGTGATCCACGCCGTTTAATACCCGAGATACAGTAGCTACAGAGACACCTGCTTTTTTAGCTATATCGTATATGGTAGCCAATCTCCATTGCCCCTTTCCGCTTAAATAAATTTACCATTCAAATTGCACAGAGGTAATCGGTTACTTGTATTATAAATACCGCAGATCAATTTATCAAGACAAAGTACATTTAACAAATTAGCGCATCATTAATCCTTATATCCCACCGTGATAGCCCTTAAAAGCACCTTCTTATAATCCTGCTCCAGTTGCCTGATCATATCCATTTTTCCCGCAAAAAACGGAGGTTCACCCAACCTCTTTAGAATGGACTGCTCCACCAGCGGAGGTTCAACGGCTATTTTTATATCCATGTTTTTCATCTTACCAGTCCAGTAATTGATAAGCGATACGGCATCGTGCTGTGAGCTACCCTCTCTTTCAATCTCTTGAGGCAAACCTCCCTCCTTTTTTGCCGTCATCGATTTAGCGGTACTTGTCCTCCTGTTGCGAACGGCTTCCATAATCTGTTCCCTGTTCATTCCCCTTAGCTTGAACAGCAAAAAAGGATCCCGGTCAAACTCCTGGGCGAGGATATAATAAACTGCTGCTATGTGCTTGCAGGGGTTGGCCCAGTCGGGACAGGTACAGTGGGCAGACAGATCCATGGCATACCTGGGGAACAGGGAAACCTCCAGCGAAGAAAAGGCTTCCTCGATATTGTCAGGCATCTCGCCCGCCAGAAGTTTTGCCGAAAATATCGCTTTACTGGCCAGAGCATCCAACACCTGGTCCCATTCATACTGCGACAGGGTTTTCATGGAAATCTCCACTTTATAGGGAGTTTTCCTACTGCCCTGTACATGGGCTTTTACCCTTCCAGAAGATATCTCTACATCAAGCACATTTCCGTTCCTTGCATAGGCTCTACCGCGTGTCAAACGACTATCCCAGCCAAAGGACTCCAAAGCCTCCAGCCATTGCTTAGCCCACCAGCTGGAGCCAAAGCCCTTTTTTCCCCTTAAAGCCATCATCTGCCCCTCCTATTCATTCCGCACAGCTTCGCTTTCAAGAGCAAACAAATTTCTCAACTCATCATCGCTGAGCTCAGTAAGCCATGCCTCACCGGTGCCCACTACTTTATCGGCCAGATCCCTCTTCTTTTCAATAAGCATGTCAATCTTTTCCTCCAGCGTGCCTATACAGATGTATTTGTGCACTTGCACGTTTTTCTGCTGTCCGATTCTAAAAGCGCGATCAGTAGCCTGGTTCTCCACAGCGGGATTCCACCACCTGTCAAAATGGAAAACATGGTTTGCCTGGGTAAGGTTCAACCCCACCCCTCCTGCTTTCAAGGATAGCACGAATATATCGGGGCCTTCTTGGGTTTGAAACCGCTCTATCATATGGTCCCGTTCATCCTTTCGGACACCTCCGTGGAGAAACAACACTTCCCGTCGAAATGCCCTTTGCAGATACGTCTGGAGCATCTTCCCCATTTTGGCATACTGGGTAAATATAAGCGCTTTATCCCCTTCGCTCAATATCTCATCAAGCATCTCAACTAGGCGCATAAGCTTGCCCGACCTGTTGTCAAGTAAACTGCCGTCACCTAAAAACAGAGCGGGGTGATCGCAAATCTGCTTGAGCTTTGTGAGCAAGGACAGAATCAATCCCCTGCGCTCGATACCCGTCGACGCGGCTATACGCTCCATTGTTTCCTCCACCACCGCTTGATACAAAGTGGCCTGCTCTTTGGTCAGGGTACAGTAAACCTTGTTTTCCTGTTTGAGCGGCAGGTCTTGAATGATGGCGGGATCGGTTTTTACACGCCTCAATATAAAAGGTTTGATCAGCTGCTTGAGCTGCCAGGCGCGCCTCTCATCCCCATGCTTTTCAATTGGAATGACGAACCTCCTGCGAAAGCTTTCACGGCTGCCTAGATACCCAGGATTTAAGAACTCCATAATAGACCAAAGCTCCATTAGTCGGTTTTCTATAGGAGTTCCCGTAAGAGCAATCCTGTATTCGCTCTTCAGTTTACGTACGCTCTGAGCCTGCTTGGTGGAAGGGTTCTTTATGTTTTGTGCCTCATCCAGCACTATGCCCTTCCAATTGACCATAGCCAGGATATCCAAATCCCTGTGTACCAGATTATAAGTGCTTATAACCAGGTCGTGACGGGATGCCTTTTCAACGAACTCCTTACCCGTAGCCCTATCGGTGCCGTGGTGAATAAACGTCTTCAAGCCGGGAGCAAAGCGTGCTACTTCACGCATCCAGTTGCCCACCACCGAAGTGGGACATATGAGCAACGTAGGCCCTTTCACCCCTAGGCATTCCCTCTCATAAAGCAGCAGCGCAATCACCTGAACCGTCTTGCCCAGCCCCATATCGTCAGCCAGGCAGGCACCAAAGCCTCGCTTTCTTAAAAAAGCCAGCCAGGAAAACCCACGAATCTGATACGGTCTCAATTTTCCACAGAAACCCGATGGGGTATCGAGAATGGTATACGATTCACTGCCCGCCAATCCCTGCAGAAAAGTATGCAGCCATCCCTCAGAATCTATACCGGTGATGTCCGGACCATCGTCCTCAACGTACATCACCATCCCAAGGGCTTCTTTAAGCGATACCTCCTTTACACCTTTCTGCCTCTCCAGCCACCTTATCACGGCTTCCATATCCCTCGGATTGAGTTCCACCCATTGCCCACGAATGCGCACCAGTGGTTTCTTCAGTGCAGCCAGCTGTTTAAATTCCTCATAATCAATGGTCTCTTCACCAATGGACAATTTCCAATCAAACTCTACAATGGAATCCAGACCAAACTGTCCAACCGAATCGACGTCTGAGTAATCCTGGGCAGGACGAAGCTTTAACCTTACCCCCGGCGTTCTTTTCTTCCTCTCCCGCCACCATGAAGGGACAAGCACTCCAAATCCGCTGTCCTGAAGCAATACCGATATCTCCTTCAAGAAAAAATACGCCTCATCGGTTGTAAGGAACATCCCCTCGGGTCGGGGCTCCATAAGTCCCCTCTCAAGCGGTGGATATATCTTAAGTATCTTTCCCAGGTCTTCAAGCAACCTCTCCTGCGGGTGCTCAAACTGCCTATTCAGCAAAGTGACAACCTTTCTGTTCATCTGCCATACATCTCGCGCCGATACCAGCAAACTTGGGTCATCGGTGGCCTGAAGATGAAATGACAGATACCAGTTTTCGCTCCCATCCCGGGGCTCTTCAAGGCGCAGGCAGGTACGGAAACTTCCCCTGTTTTCCCTCAAGACCGCAGTCCACTCTTTAAGCCCTTTCACCAATTCTTCAATTTGCCTTTTAGGCGCAACTATGCGCCGCTCCTTCCCCCTCAAAGCACACAGCCATTTTCTCTCAACAGGGGCATTTTGATCAAGTGGGCTGACATCGCCCAGCCACGTACGTATGAGCTCATCGGTGGCCACACGCAAATAGTCCATTATAACTTCACAAGGCATTGCCAGTTCAGCATGTTGCTTCGGTTGCTTAATCATGCCACAGCATACCGGCGGCATAGCGCTTATAAGCCGTTTTAAAATCCCGCGGTCCTCTGGGTCCTCAAAAACCGGCTGCCATACAGCAACCACCCCTCCCTCTTCCCCTGGAGCCAAGGAGGGAATGAATTTCTGGCGGCACAGCATGCGCAGCACAAACCGTCCACACAACACCCAAAAATTCCAGTCATCTCCAAAAATTAAACGGTCACCGCCGCTATCTTTCTCATCGCCGTACTGCTCGTCGTAGTTAGACGCCACTATACCTTCAATGAAAGCGGATATAGGAACAGACAAGCCGGTTATCTCCCAACCGGCCAACTTGTATTCCCCATTTTCGGATTCCGCAGATAACCCCGGTGAAGGCAGCGGCATACGCTTTCCGGTAGGCAACAAGATCCATATTTTGTCCTCTTTGGCTACTTTGCCCCAATCGACACCGGGGTATAAAAGAGAAAGCAATGAAACGATTTTGCTTACAGGAGCTTGGAAGGTGTGAGGCATGCCCCCTGGATTTTTCGGCGGCCTTCCCCTCCTTTTTTGGATACAACGATCGGGCTCCTGTTCAGCCCATATAAAGAAACTCCTGCCCGTCCAAGCTACATGAAGTACAATCATAACTTAAACTTCTATTTCACCCTCCAATATATGCAGCATAAGCTTTACACCGTTTTCCATATCAGATGCATCCACCATCTCGCTGTCACTGTGGACATGCCGGCACGGTATGGAAAGGACTCCCGAAGGAATACCTTCTCTGGTAAGGTGAATGGCCCCGGCATCGGTACCGCCGGCATCCAGTATCTCCATCTGATAAGGTATTCCGGCTTCCTGTGCCCTGCTCACCATCAAACTTCTGACCCTGGGATGTGCCAGCACCAAAGCATCCTTTATTTTAATAGCAGGCCCACCCCCCAGCTTTACAGCCATGGGCCTGGATTTTGGCGTATCCCCTGTCAGCGTGACATCCACCGCAATCCCGATATCGGGGTTCAACGCATATGCGGAGGTCTTTGCACCCCTGACCCCCAGCTCCTCCTGCACTGTAAACACGAAGTATATCTCATGGGGCGAAGCCTGAAGCCGCTTTGCAGCCTCTATGAGCAGCGCACATCCCGCCCTGTCGTCCATGGCCTTTCCGATATATCTGCCGCAATTTTCCGAAAAGGCCGAGTGATAGACCGCCACATCCCCTATGGATACCATGCTTTCCGCCTGTTCACGGCTGGAAGCCCCGATATCGATGTACATCCTCTCAAATTTGATGTCTCTTATATCGTCAATCTCCTCTTCATAGCTTATCACGCCGGTGACCCCATTTTTGAAAATCACCCTGCGGTGTATGCTGTCCCTGACCGAGACTCCGCCAACCCTTGTAAACCTCAAAAATCCTTTATCATCGATATGGGTTACCATAAACCCTATCTGATCCATGTGAGCGGCCAGCATGACCTTTTTGCCGCTGCCCTTTCTGACCGCTATCAGGTTACCCAGCGCATCTACCCTTATCTCGTCCACAAAATTCTCAATCTCCTGACGGATAACGTCCCTAATAATCTCCTCATTGCCTGAAGGGCCGTATGTCTCTGTCAGTTTTTTCAGAAGCTCCTTCATTACAATTCACATCCTTTCAGAAAAGCTGATATCAAGCGTATTGTATTCTTGTAATCAGTTAAATCCATAACTGAAGATGGACTGTGTATGTAGCGACAGGGTATGGATACCGTTACCGTCTTTACGCCTTCCCTGGCCAAATGGATCCTGCCGGCATCATTGCCGCCCGATGCCCCCTTTTTTAGCTGAAAGGGTATCCCTTTCTTTTGGGCTGTATTTATAAGCATTTCCACCAATTCCTTGTTTGCATAAGAGGCACTGTCCATGATGGTGATGGCAGGACCTTTCCCCATTAAAGTAGTATAGAGGTGTTCCTCTACACCGGGAACATCGGAGCAGGTGGTAGCCTCAACCACTATGGCTATATCGGGGTTTATGCTGTATCCCAAAACCTCGGCTCCCCTTAAGCCCACCTCTTCCTGAACGCTGAAGCAGGCATATAAGTCAAAATCATACCTTTGCTTTTGCTTTATAAGCTCGATGAGCACTGCACAGCCTGCTCTATCGTCCAGCGCCTTGGCCTTAACCTTGTTGTCACCAAACTCCACATATCGGCTGTCAAACACCGCATAATCTCCCGGCTTTACTACCTGAGAGGCATCCTCCTTTGAGGTAGCGCCTATGTCTATGTACATCTGCTTCACTTTAACGGCGTGCTCACGTTCCTCGGGCTCTTGAAGGTGAATGGCCTTGATCCCCAGCACCCCAGTATATCCTTTTTCGCCCACCAGCACCCTTTTGGACACCAGAACGCGAGGGTCTATTCCCCCTACCATCTTGAACTTCAACATGCCATCCTCGCCTATTCCGGTTATTATAAACCCCACTTCATCCATGTGAGCGCACAGCATGACCTTTTTGTCGCTGTTTGTGCCCTTCTTATAGGCGATAAGGTTGCCCATCCTGTCAGTGTATATGTCATCGACAAAAGGTGATGCTTCCTGCCTTATAAGCTGGCGAACCCGGCCTTCATCCCCAGATACGCCCCCGACCTCAGTTAGCATTTTCAGTAACCCAGCCATTCTTTCCAATCCTCCTTCAGCGAAGCGATAAAACGCGCCAGCAATCTCGCCGCCTGCTTGATGTTGCTCAAATTCAAAGTCTCCACAGTCGTGTGCATGTACCTCAAAGGTATCTCGATGAGAACGGTCGGAACCCCCCGACGGGATATCTGAATGGCCCGAGCATCGGTACCGGTGGGCCTTGGTTCCACCTCTACCATGTAATCCATCCCGTATTCCTTGGCCACGTCCATCAGCTTTTGCGTCAGCTTGGGGTGCATGTTTGGCCCTACCGCAATGACCGGCCCCTTATTCAAGGAAAAGGTCTCGTCCCTGGGCGCATCCGGCATATCGCCATGGGTGACATCTACCGCAATCCCTATATCGGGCTCAACCTTGTATGCGCTTATGGTAGCTCCCCGCACGCCCACCTCTTCTTGAACGGTGGCTACAAAGAACACATCGGCAGCAAAGCGCAGGGCATCCAGCTCCTTCATGGTCTGAAGGAGCACTGCCACTCCCGCTCTGTCATCCAGTGACTTTCCGCTGACCATCTGTCCCCTCAAATCAGTCAACGGGCTTACAAAGGTGATGGCATCGCCTATGTTGACAAGTTCCTTCACCTTTTCATAAGGTAACCCTACATCTATGGCCATATCCTTTATCTTTATGGCTTTCTTGGCGTCTTCCCTTTGCTGGATATGAGGGGGCCTGGCTCCAATGACGCCAAACAGCTTTTGCCTTCCATGGACCTCCACTTCCTGAGCCAGCAGTATGCGTGGATCCACCCCGCCCACGGTGGTGAACCTTATAAAACCCCTTTCGTCAATATCGGTCACCATAAGGCCTATCTCGTCCATGTGGGCAGTAATCATGACCTTGGGCATATCATCTCTTATGACGTCGGTCTTACGGCCGTACACATTATAAAAGCGATCTATCCTGACCTCCTGGCAGTATGGCTCAAACGCCTGGGATATGAGCTGTGCAGCCACCTCTTCGTTGCCCGATATCCCCGGCACGGCCACCAGCTTGGCCAGAAAATCCTTGATTTCCATATCTATCCTCCTTACTAATTGCGTCAAGCCTTAAGAAATTACGGTGCTGAATCTCTCGTTAAAATCGGGTGGAGATAACACCAGTACACAGCCGTTTTCCCCAGCTACCTCCACAGCCTTTTGAATGGCCTTGTAACAATCCATCTCATGTCCTATAACTGTATTTCCCATTTGCTGCGCTATATTAAAAGCCTTGTCCATGGAGCTATGGGAAGCATAATCGGTCACCAGTATACAGTGATTACTATGGCGATTGACTACTTGTCCTATCTCCCTGTATTTCGATACATCAATGCGCCCGCCCACAGGAAAAAGCGTCACCATTTTGCCTTTCGTTTCGGCCTTCAACTCCGAATACAAAGCATTAAGCTCATTCACATCCACCATATCCCTTACGTATATATCTACATTCCTGTAATCGTCATTTCCTATCTCAACAGGCACTCCACTCTCGAAATTCTCAAGCCCCCGTCGCACAAGCTCCACATCCATGCCTTTCTTTAAGCACCAGGCAATGGTTGCCAAGGCATTATACACGTTGTGTATCCCGGGCACATTGAGTACGATATCCCAGCTACCCTGTGAAGTTTTTACGGTAAAACGGCTGCCATGCGGCGTTAAATGTATATTCTGCGCATAGACATAGCTTTTATGGCAAATGCCGTACCCTACTACTGTACGCCCTTTAAGCTGATTGGCATAATAATCATCCACATTCAGAATTATGGGCGAGTTTACGCCCTTCAGGTGATCTATCAAAGTTTTCCTTATCTCCAGATAATGGCTGTCAGCCCTGTGATTCTGAAAATATGTGTAAAGGTCGGTATAGATTATGCTGTCAAACCATATATGCCTCAGCAAGTCCTTAACAATAGCGGTATATGAGCATTCTACCACACCGATGCGAATGCCCTTTTCAATGGCTTCATGCAATAAAGGATTCAATGTCAGAGGGAAGATGGCATTCTTAAAGAGCCTGCAAGGTTGATCGCCCATCTGGCAATAGGTGTTGCCGATGATCACGCCATCCTGTTTTGATGCATCCAGCACCGACTTGATCATCCAGCCGACAGTGCTTTTGCCATGAGAACCCGTAATACCCACAAGCTCTAGGATTTGAGAAGGATTATGATAAAAATTTCTGGCAACCGCCGATATAAATCGATTGATGTGGTAAGTTTTGATAAAAGTTGCGTTTAAAGGAATTATCTCCTGATCCTGCCCGATACATATGGCTACAGCCCCTCTTTCGACAGCGCACTTCACTGCCTCCTCATAGGGAAACTGGGTCATCTCGGGATCATAGATGAATAGATAGCCTTTTTTTACTTCTTCAGGATCAACAGTAATCCCTGTTATATCAATTTTCCGAAAACCTATCAGTTCATAAACAGGTGTACTCGCCAGAAGTTCCTTTAAAAGCATACAACTCCACCTTTTCAATATTTTTATTAATTCATTATAACATAGTTTTTTTTCAAAGACTACTATTTTGTAATCTTCCCTCAAGTGCATACTCAAAATAAAAGGCTTCCCATCACCACGAAAAAGTATTATAATGTATAAAAGCAAGCGGACAAAAGCTTGCCCGGGTCGCAGCTACCCCGGTTAAAAAAACAAGGAGGTTTTTTATATGTTCAAAAAAGCAAAAGATATCACAGAGGTTTCCTTGGTTGCCTGCCTTTATGCCGTTATCACAGTAGCCTTCTCTTCAATCTCTTACCTCCCCACACAATTTAGAATGGGCGAACTTGTAAAACCCATTTCAACTTTCCGCAAAAAGTTTGCAGTATCCATGATGATTGGAAACTTTCTCTCAAATCTCTTCAGCCCTTTTGCAGGTCCAATGGAACTCATCTTTATGCCCGTAAGCAACCTCATAGGGTGTCTATTGGGTTATTATGTCGGTAGATACACAAACAAATTCGTGGGCTCAATATTCATTGGAATATATATATCCGCCAGTGTGGCTCTCACGTTGAAAGTTGCGGCAAACTTCCCATTTTTCCAGACGTTTGTCAGCGTTTTAATCGCCGAAACTATTTTAATGGCAATAGGTTATTTCATTGTTTTGACAATCTTTGAACACTCTCGAAAAGTAGCTGAGCAACATAGGCACAACGATTGATTTTGTAGGGCAACCTTGCAGAATAATTATGGGGTGAAGTCCCCAGACCGAACCTGCAAACAAGCTAAAATAAAGCTCTCAGACTTTTCGAGAGCGTACAATCTTTAAAAAAGGGGGTTTTAAAATAGATGGATAAATACAGCAATAAAAGATTTGATGTTTATGGATATGACAAAATCGACACTGAGGTATTAGAAGCAATGGATTACGAATATCCCGCCAGGGATACCCTTGTGGAGTATTATACTGAGGAATTTTCATCTGTATGCCCCTGGACCGGCCTGCCGGATAACGCTAAATTGACTATTAAATATATCCCTTCTAATAAGCTGGTGGAATTGAAATCGTTGAAGTACTATCTCACGTCCTATCGTAATGTGGGAATACTACAAGAACATGCGGTAAACAGGATACTGGATGACTTGGTAAATCTGCTGAAACCAAAATATATGGAAGTGATAGGCGAATTTGTGGCAAGGGGAGGCATATCCACAAGGGTAACGGCCAAATATGATGGGAAAGAGGGGCTTGATCTTAATTAAGCCCCTTTCCAGCCTTTGTATTTGTTTTAACAATAGAACCTATATCTGTTCCGGCAGTATGTTGCCATCTACGCTATTGACGACATGCAAGCTTGTTTGTAAGATTTCACAGCCCAAGTCGGCTTCGTTCAATAAAGTCCCAGCCAAATTCTCTATTTCAACAATTCCTCCACTTCATCGATGGATGGCATAGCGGGTATGCCACCTCTCTTTGTTATGCATAAAGCAGCAGTGGCATTGGCAAATCGGATAATCTCTTCTAGCTGGTAGCAATCCATCTTTTCTATAGGACAGTCTATTCTCGAGATATTGTAAAGCATCCCTCCTAGAAAAGCATCTCCCGCTCCTGTGGTATCCACCACCTTTACCTGATAGGCGTGAACATGCCCCCGTCCGCTTGAGTACATGTAATAACAGCCTTGTCCTCCCAGCGTCACCAAAACAAGCTTGACACCCATGTCAAATACGATTTGGGCAGCTCGTTCGATATCCGACTCCCCCGTTAAAAGCCTCAGCTCTTCCTCCGATAATTTTACTATATCAGCATATCTTAAACCCAATATCATCTTCTGCTTTGCGGTATCGACATCCTTCCACAGCGAGGGCCTCCAGTTTGGGTTGTAGGAGATGATCTTCCCGTTCTGCTTTGCATACTCGACCGCCTTCAGTGTAGCTCTTTCAGCAGGCTGATGTGTCATGGATAATGATCCAAAATGAAATATTTTTCCTTTGTCTATTATGCCTGTCTCAATTTCATGCTCCTCCAGCAGAGTATCGGCTCCGGGATTACGCAAAAACGTAAAGCTTCTCTCTCCTCTTTCATCGAGGTGTACAAAAGCAAGTGTGGTGTTTGTCTGTCCTGTATATTTCAAACCTTGAGTATCTACATTGTTGTTCTCAAGCGTCTGCTTTAGAAAATGACCAAAATGGTCATCTCCCACCTTGCCAATAAATGCACAGCTACCACCAAGTCTCGCAACCGCAACCAGTACATTCGCAGGAGCACCTCCAGGGTTCATCTCAAAAAGCGGATTCCCATTATCAGAAATACCAGCTGGAGTAAAGTCTATCAATAGCTCCCCTAAAGCGACTACATCATAATCGTACATTATAATTCCTCCTAACTTTTGTAAAAATCAAAACCAAGTGAGCATCGAATTTTTGAAGTGTCTAAATTACATGTTAGTGCCACTATTTTAAATCTCATATTTCAACTGCTTTCCAAGAAATATTTTATCATATTTATCACATTTTGAGCAATTTGCTTCCATATTGTAGAAAACTAAAATCTTATTGTTCAATCTTGATAAAGGATATAAAAGTACAAAAATAAAAGGCTCGTAAAGAGCTTTTTATAATAAGTTTTAATTTTCCTTCAAAACCTGGGCTATGGTTCCTCCTCCCACCACTATGTCATCCTGATAGAACACGGCGGCCTGTCCGGGGGTTACAGCCCTTTGCGGCTCATCAAACACCACCTTAAGTTTGCCGTCCTCCTCCGGATAAAGCGTGGCTGGCGCCTCCTTTGCCGTGTATCTAATCTTGACGTTGGCCCTGATTGGCTCATCAATGGTGGGCACCGAGATCAGGTTTACATCCTCAACGATCATGGCCCTGGAGAAAACCTCATCATGCCTGCCCAGGACCACCGTGTTGGTTTCCGGGTCTATTGCCACGACATACATGGGCTCTCCTAGCGCTATGCCCAAACCTCGCCTCTGGCCAATGGTATAATGGATTATGCCTTTATGCCTGCCCAATATATTTCCCTGGGTATCCACAAAATATCCCGGCGCAATGGGCTTTGAAGCCCTTTCCTTCACAAACCGGGCATAATCGTTGTCCTTTACAAAGCATATCTCCTGGCTGTCAGGCTTATTGGCCGTCCTTAAGCCCAGCTCTCGCGCTATCTGCCTTACCTGCTCCTTGGTATAATTTCCAATAGGCATGAGGGTGTGCTCAAGCTGATACTGGGTCATGGTATACAGGGCATAGGTCTGGTCCTTTGCCTCGGCGACCGATTTCTTAAGCAGATAACGGCCCTTTTCCTGGTCGTATTCTATGCGCGCGTAATGTCCGGTGGCAACGTAATAGGCATCAAGGGC
The DNA here is from genome assembly GCF_023838525.1 of Caldicoprobacter algeriensis. Taxonomy (GTDB): domain Bacteria; phylum Bacillota; class Clostridia; order Caldicoprobacterales; family Caldicoprobacteraceae; genus Caldicoprobacter; species Caldicoprobacter algeriensis. The sequence continues at coordinate 117,408 of NZ_JAHUQD010000003.1, read as the reverse complement.
CATCGCTCGCCTGAGCAGCTCTTCGAATTTGATACGCCGGTTGCACATTATACAGGGATTTGGCGTGCGGCCCTTCAAGTATTCATCCACAAAATAGCATATGACCTCCTCGTCAAACACCTGCTGGAAGTTCATCACATAAAATGGGATGCCCAGCTGATTGGCAACCCGCCTTGCGTCCTCAACGGCAGAAAGCGAGCAGCATCCTCCCTCCTTTTCAACCATCTCCGGGTCATCGCTGGGCCATATCTGCATGGTCACCCCTATAACCTCATAGCCCTGTTGTTTTAAGAGATAAGCGGCTACAGAGCTGTCCACTCCGCCGCTCATCCCCACAACCACACGATTCTTGTTCATGAATTCACCTGCTTCTCCTGCTGTCTTCTTCTGTAATCCTCAATAGCGGCCTTTATGGCCTGTTCGGCAAGTACCGAACAGTGCATCTTTATAGGCGGCAGACCATCAAGGGCCTCGGCCACGGCTTTGTTCGTAAGCTCCAGGGCCTCCTCAATGGTCTTGCCCTTTATAAGTTCGGTGGCCATGCTGCTGCTGGCAATGGCAGCACCGCAACCAAAGGTCTTAAACTTTACATCCACTATTCTATTATCCCTTATCTTTAAGTATATCTTCATGATATCGCCACACTTGGCATTGCCTACCTCACCAACACCATCAGCATCTTCTATTTCTCCCACGTTCCTGGGATTCATGAAATGGTCCATTACCTTTTCGCTATACATAGTGTTTACCCCCTTTATGCTGTGCAAATAGTGGAGACATCTCCCTCAGCCTCTTTACAATACCAGGCAGCACCTCCAGCACATAGTCTATATCCTCATCGGTATTGTCATCGCCCAGCGTCAATCTGAGCGACCCATGTGCAATCTCATGCGGTAGCCCTATGGCCAGCAACACATGGGAAGGGTCCAGCGACCCCGATGTACAGGCCGAACCGCTAGATGCCGCAATGCCTTTCATGTCAAGGCTGAGCAGCAGAGATTCCCCTTCAATGAATTCAAAGCTGAAGTTGGCATTGCCCGGCAAACGCTTGGTGGGATGGCCATTCAGGCGTACGTTTTCTATACTGTTTAATACGCCGGATATCAGCCGGTCTCGCATGGCCGTCAGCCTTTTGCTGTTCTCCTCGAGGTTGGAAACGGCCAGTTCTATCGCCTTGCCCAAACCCACAATGCCGGGCAGATTCTCGGTACCGGCTCTTCTGTTGCGCTCCTGAGCTCCCCCGTGGATAAACGGATGGAGCTTTACGCCTTTTCTGATATAAAGCGCCCCCACACCCTTGGGACCGTAAAACTTGTGAGCCGATAAAGACAAAAGGTCTATGTTCATATCCTTTACGTCAACCGGTATATGGCCCACCGCTTGCACCGCATCGGTATGGAAGTATATGCCCCGCTCCCGGGCTATCTGGCCGATCTCCTTGATGGGCTCAATGGTACCTATCTCGTTATTTGCAAACATCACGCTTATGAGTATGGTCTTATCGGTAATGGCCTCCTTTACCTGTTCGGGATAGACCAGGCCGTAACTGTCAACCGGCAGATAGGTTACCTCAAAGCCCATCTTCTCCAAATATTGGCAGGTGTGAAGCACGGCATGGTGTTCAATGGAGGTGGTGATTATGTGGTTTCCTCGCTCTTTGTTGGCCCACGCCACACCCTTGATAGCCCAGTTATCGGCCTCTGTACCTCCGCTGGTGAAGTATATCTCCTCGGGAGAAACATTGAGGGCAGCGGCCGTCCTTTCTCTGGCGAGGTCCACAGCCTTCCTGGCTTCCCTACCAAAGCCGTGAACGCTTGAAGGATTGCCATATATCTCCTTAAAATAGGGCAACATCTCGTCAAGCACTTCTTGCTTGGTATAGGTCGTAGCAGCATGGTCCATGTACACTCTTCTCTGCATACTCAAGCACTTCCTTTCGGTAATATATTAATATTGGCATTTTTTGTTTTTGCATACACTAACCGTCATTGATTCAGAAATAAACTGATTTGAAAATGCATTTCTCTCACCTATAATAACACTAAGCCTTACCATCATGATTTGACTCATATAATTTTCTGTTTACCATTTTTGCACTCCTTAAGGACAAAGTTTGCACAATTGCCTCTTCACTCCTACAGTTCTAGCTTCAAATAACATTCTTCCGAGCCTTGTTTCTGCACAGTGGCCTCATATAATAGTAACGGCACTTATTCCAGCATCCGTTTTTCAACCATCCTTTTCCGCATTGCGCTGATGGAGCCGCTTGTAATCGTCTATCATATCCTGCAGCGTTATGGAATCCACGACCTGATTTATGCTGTCCCTGATCCTTTCCCAAACCAGGCGGGTAACGCAGTACTCGGCTTTTTCGCAGTCAGTCTCCTCGTTCTCTATCACGCAATCGACGGGAGCCATAGAGCCCTCCAGGCTCCTTATTATCTCCCCCACGGTTATCTTATCAGGGGAAGTGCTCAATACATATCCACCCTGTGCACCGCGTACGCTCTTTACAAGGCCGGCCTTGCGCAAGCCCGCCATCAGCTGCTCCAGATAAGCCTCCGAAAGCCCCTGGCGCTCAGCGATGCTCTTTAACGGAACGGGCTCGCCTGAATAGTTAAGCGCGAGGTCAAACATGGCCTTTACCCCGTATCGCCCCCTCGTTGAAAGCCTCACATTATACCACTCCTTAAAACCAAGTAAATTACTCGGTTTTGTTCTTAACACAGAATAGCATACCTTAGTAATTTTGTCAAGATTGACGCCAAAAAATTTTATCTGAGCTTTTCCAGTATTTTCTTGATACTTGCCTCCCACCCAGAATCTTTGGGGAAATAATACCTGACGCCTTCCAGTTCAGGCGGTAGGTACTGCTGCTTGGCACGGGCATTGGGATAATCATGGGAGTACTTGTACCCCTTGCCGTGCCCCAGCTCCTTTGCTCCCGGGTAGCTGGCGTCCCTCAGGTGAAGCGGAACGCTCCCAACGTTTTTCGTACGAACGTCCTCCAGAGCTTTTTCTATACCCATATAGGCCGAATTTGACTTGGGTGAACAGGCCACGTACAAAGCCGCCATGGCCAGTATTATCCTGCCTTCAGGCCATCCCACGCGCTCCACCGCTTGAGCCGCTGCCACCGCCACCTGTAGGGCAGTCGGATTTGCTAGCCCTACATCCTCGGCTGCCGCGATTATGATGCGCCGAGCGATAAACTCGGGCTTTTCTCCCGACTCCACCAGCCTAGCCAGCCAATGCAGCACAGCATCTGGCTCCATGTAGTTCCGCATGCTCTTTATAAAAGCGCTTACCACGTCATAATGATTATCCCCATCTTTATCGTACTTTATAGCCTTCTGTTGTATACATTCCTGTGCAATTTCCAGGTCAATGTATATTTTTCCATCCTCGTGGGGCGGAGTGGTCAAAGCGGCAAGCTCGAGGGCGTTCATAGCCACGCGGGCATCGCCATCGCTCAACCGCACTATGTGGTCAATGGCTTCCTCAGTGATAACGATGGGATACTCGCCCAGACCTCTTTCCTTATCCTTCAGGCACCTGTCGATGATGATTCGTATCTCCTGCGGGGATAGTGGCTCAAATTTGAATATGGTGGAACGGGACAGCAGCGCCTTGTTCACCTCAAAGTAAGGGTTTTCGGTAGTGGCACCTATGAGGATGATGGTGCCGTCCTCCACAAAGGGGAGCAGTACGTCCTGCTGCGCCTTGTTCAAACGATGGATCTCGTCAAAAAACAGTATAACCCGCCCTTTTGGATTCAGCAGATAATTTCTTGCCTCGTCAGCTATCTCACGGATCTCCTTTACCCCTGCAGTTACGGCATTCAACTTCTTGAAGGGATACTTGGTCTCCTTGGAGATTATGTACGCGAGGGTGGTTTTTCCGGTGCCTGGAGGCCCATAGAATATGGCCGAAGTAATCCGGTCGCTCTTTATGGCCCTGTAAAGCAGCTTGCCCTTGCCTATTATATGCTGTTGTCCAACGAATTCCTCTAGAGAGTTAGGACGCATCCTAGCTGCCAAAGGCATGTTCTTATCCATCTTCCCTCAATCCCTTTTTTTATTTTTATAAAATAGCGTTTGATAATATGAATCACCAACCTTCTGGAAGGCGGTTAATTCACAAGAGGTTTCTAACGCTTTTAACATAATAGTTTAACTTTCTCATCTGAAAAACAGAATTGGTAATATAAAACCGTAAAAATTCAACAATCGACGGGTTATTTCATTTTCGCCAGACCGGTTTGCGGCCATTGCGCACAATGCCAAATTGGTGAAATATACATAGAACAAAAAAGATGATCTTGGTGTAAGACCATCTTTTTTGTTCCTATACTGGATTTTATTTCAAAATACCATGGCTGTATAGCGGATAGCGTTTGCACAGGTCATCGACTATCCCCAGCACCTCTTCCCTGTTTTTCTCAAAATCCGGCAGAGCCAGTGAAATCGCCCGTGCAATTTGGCGCATATCCTCCTCTTTCATGCCCCTGGTGGTTACAGCCGGCGTACCTAAACGGATACCGCTGGTCACAAACGGGCTTTCGGGGTCGTTTGGAATGGTGTTCTTGTTAACCGTTATCCTCACCTTGTCCAGAGCCTTCTCGGCATCCTTACCCGTAATACCGCGATTGCGCAGGTCCACCAGCATTAGGTGGTTATCTGTACCGCCCGAGACAAGATTAAATCCTTCTTCGATAAGCCCATTGGCCAAAGCCTGCGCATTCTTTATGATCTGCTTCTGGTACTCCTTAAACTCGGGCTTTAAAGCTTCCCCAAAACACACCGCCTTGGCGGCTATTACATGCATAAGCGGCCCCCCCTGGGTCCCCGGAAAAATGGCCTTATCAATGATTTTGGCATATTTTTCTTTGCAAAGTATCATACCACCTCTGGGCCCTCTCAGCGTCTTGTGGGTAGTAGTGGTCACAAAGTCGGCATAAGGTACCGGACTTGGATGCAGCCCAGCCGCCACTAAGCCTGCGATATGGGCCATATCCACCATCAGATAAGCCCCGACCTCATCTGCAATCTCGCGGAACTTATCAAAATCAATCACCCGTGGATATGCGCTGGCACCTGCGACAATCAACTTGGGCCTAAATTCCCTGGCCAAACGCCTGACCTCGTCGTAATCTATATAACCGGTATTGGGATCAACACCGTAAGGAATAATCTTGAAATATTTCCCCGAGATGTTCACAGGACTGCCATGGGTCAAGTGTCCGCCGTGGGCGAGGTTCATGCCCATGATAGTGTCTCCCGGCTCCAGCACTGCGAAATATACCGCCATGTTGGCCTGAGCGCCCGAGTGCGGCTGGACGTTGGCATATTCAGCGCCAAACAGCTTTTTCGCCCTTTCAATCGCTATGTTTTCTACCACATCCACAAATTCGCAACCGCCATAATAACGACGACCAGGATACCCTTCGGCATACTTGTTGGTAAGGTGAGTACCCATAGCTGCCATCACAGGCAGGCTCACGAAATTCTCAGAAGCGATGAGCTCTATGTGGTCCTGTTGCCTCTTGAGCTCTCTTTCTATAGCCTCTGCTACCTCTGGGTCAGCGTTGTATATCTCCCTCAAATCTACCATAGACAAGACTCCTTCCTTTAATATGGATTTTGGAAATACTTTTTAACTTGAAAGCCGCTCGAATTTTATATCCATTATAATTACAACTTTCAAAATTGACAAGTTTTTTCACAAAAAAAAGATCGGATTTCTTCCGATCTTTTTATAGAACAGTCTGTATTACCCTTTCAAGCTCAGCTTTTGGCCTTACCCCCACTAGCTGGCCAATAGCCTCTCCGTTTTTGAAGAAATACAGCGTCGGTATGCTCATAATCCCGTACCTCTGGGCCAGCTGGGCCTCTTCATCCACATTCACTTTGCCCACCTTTAGCCTGCCAGCGTATTCATCAGCCAGCTGGTCAATGATTGGTGCAATCATCCTGCACGGACCGCACCAGGCAGCCCAGAAATCGACCAAGACAGGTACATCCGATTGCAGCACCTCTTTATCGAAATTATCAGCGGTCAATGTAATAACGTTTTGACTTGCCATATCCAACTCTCCCTTCTATTTTTTAATTATTTCCATCACTTATGTTTTTATTATTTAGTATTGAGATCATACGCGGCGTAAAATGATTGCTCCTTTTAAAGACAGGGTCCAAAGCGCGTATAACCACAAAGGCCACCGCGGTGAAGGCAAGCCCCAGCCCCGCTCCTGCCAGCTGCCGGTCAGCTCCTATATACCCACCGAGTGCATACCCTACTATGACCCCCATCATCAACGCAACCAATGGAATCAAATAAGTTATGAGCGATGCTTTAAGTAGCTGGCCAGATTCCAGGCTCAGCTCAACCACGTCGCCTGGCTTGGCGTTCAGATTATTGGGCAGGGTGAGAAGCATCTCATCGGGCCCAGCGCCAAGCCCGCAGGCCCCGCAGTGCCGGCATGCCGAGCTTCGCTGGATGCGCACCACCGCCATATCGCCTTTTGTTCGAATCACTTCTCCCACTTCTGTCATAAGCTATCATCCCCGTATCAAAAATACTGCGGCAAAACCCATCCTGGTAACTACTCTCATAGAAACAAAATCATCTAGCACCCTGTGGCCAATCGATGAGGTCCTTTACCACCTCGCCGGCCAGGATAAATCCCACCACCGGCGGAACAAAGGATATGCTACCCGGCGGGTGTTTGCGCCCGCCTGCCGGAGTAGCGACACCTTCTGTCGCGCTCTCTTTATTTGAATCATCGGAACCATCAACATTAGCAAAAGTATACTTCGGCTTTATTGGTGGCTCGGTGGAATACACCACCTTCAGGCTGTCTATGCCCCGCTTTTTCAGCTCGCGCCGCATCATTTTAGCTATGGGGTCCACCGAGGTCTGATATATATCCCCCACCCTGAAGGCAGTGGGATCCATCTTGTTTCCAGCCCCCATGCTAGAAATTATGGGTATACCCTTTTGCTTGCATCTCACCACAAGGTCAATCTTGGAGCCTACGGTATCCATGGCATCGATCACATAATCACAACCTGTATCAAGGAACTCCTCGGCCGTATCGGGCCCGTAAAATGCCGCGCGGCATATGACATTCAAACCCGGATTTATCCTGAGCAGCCTTTCCTTCATCACATCAACCTTGGGTCGCCCAATGGTTGTGGTGTCAGCATGAATCTGGCGGTTGATGTTGGTGGGGCACACCCTGTCATAATCCACCAAGATCAGCGTTCCCACCCCACATCTTGCCAGAGCCTCAGCGGCAAAGCTGCCCACCCCTCCAATTCCAAACACCGCCACCGCGCTGCTATTGAGTTTCTTTAGCGCCTGCTCACCGATCAGCCACTGGGTCCTTATAAAAGCGTGGAGCATATCATCACCCGCGTTATCATTATATTTAACCATTTATCGCAATATTAAACCACAATTTTTAAACTTACGCATCCACACGGATATGAACCTCTTTTAGCTGTTTGGGCTCCACTTCCGATGGAGCATCGGTCAGAGGGTCGGATGCGTTCTGCATCTTGGGGAAAGCTATGACGTCCCTTATGGTATCCCTACCGGCCAGCATCATCACTAAGCGATCCAGGCCATAGGCAATTCCTCCATGAGGCGGAGCACCGTACTTGAAAGCCTCAAGCAAAAAACCAAACCTCTGCCAGGCCTTTTCCTTGGAGAAGCCAAGTACATTGAGCATCTTTTCTTGCATCTCAGTAGTGTGGATCCTAATGCTGCCAGATGCGAGCTCTACCCCATTTAATACAACGTCATAAGCCTTAGCTCTTACCCTTCCGGGATCAGTATCCAGATATTCTATGTCCTCATCCATAGGAGCAGTAAACGGATGGTGTTTGGCAACGAAGCGCTTTTCCTCTTCATCATACTCCAGCAGCGGGAATTCGGTAACCCACACCAGGTTGTATTTCGATTCGTCAATAAGGTTCAAGCGACGACCCAGCTCCAGGCGTAGCTGCCCCAGGGCCTGGAACACCACATCGTCCTTGTCGGCCACAAAAAGCAGCAGGTCACCAGGCTCGGCTTCCAGGTGCTTTAGTATGCTGCTCAGCTGCTGCTCGGTGAAAAACTTGGTGATGGGCGACTTCAAGCCGTCATGCTCAACGGCAATCCATGCCAACCCTTTTGCTCCGTAGTTTTTGACGAAATCCACAAGGGAGTCTACCTCACGCCTTGAAAACTTGGCAGCACAGCCCTTGGCGTTTATGGCCCTTACGCTGCCGCCAGACGCGACAGCGCCCGAAAACACCTTGAACTCGCAATCCCTTACCAGGTCAGTTACGTCCTTGAGCTCCAGGCCAAATCTCGTGTCGGGCTTGTCTGTCCCGTACCTCTCCATGGCTTCCTTGTAAGTGAGGCGCGGCAACGGCAACAATATCTCAATCCCCAGGGCCTTTTTGAATATGTCGGCCAGCATCTCCTCATTTAAGGCTATGACATCGTCTACATCCACAAACGACATCTCTATATCTATCTGCGTAAACTCGGGTTGTCTGTCGGCCCTCAAGTCTTCATCTCTAAAACACCTGACGATCTGAAAATACCTGTCAAACCCTGACAGCATGAGTAGCTGTTTGAAGAGCTGAGGCGACTGAGGCAGTGCATAGAACTTACCAGGATGCAACCTGCTGGGCACTAAATAATCTCTGGCACCCTCGGGCGTGCTCCGTGTGAGCATGGGCGTCTCTATCTCATAAAAACCTTTGGAATCCAGAAAATCCCGCACCCACTTGGTTATTCTGTGGCGCAGTATTATGTTTCTCTGCATCTCCGCCCGCCTCAAATCCAGGTACCGGTATTTCAACCTCACCGTCTCGGAGACGTTTATGTCATCCTCAAGGCTAAACGGCGGCGTGTTCGAAACCGATAAAATCTTGAGCTGGCTTGCCACCACCTCAATCTCGCCCGTGGGAATCTTGGGATTGACGGTATCGGGATCGCGCTTTACCACCGCTCCCTTCACGGCCAGGACATACTCCGAACGCACCGCTTCGGCTTTTTGGAATACCTCTTCGCCGCATCGCTCCTCGTTAAATACCACCTGTACTATGCCGGTGCGGTCTCTTAAATCGATAAATATCAACCCGCCCAGGTCACGGCGCCTATGCGCCCATCCCATAATGGTTACCTCCTGCCCTACGTGTTCAAGGTTCAAAACACCGCACATATGGGTTCTCTTCCAGTTTCCCATTAACTCGACCATACCGCATTCCTCCTTTTTTCTTCATATTTTGTGAGTTACTTGGCTGAAATCTATATCGTTTGACATCACCATCTATCAACAGTGTGACTTATCATCTTATTACAGGTCAACCACATGTTACAACAGGTCAGCCGGATATCCCGTCCAGTATATACCCAATCTAACCACACCATTCGCGTATATCTAGTACATTCATAGACATTGACTACATTAACGCGAACGTTAGGCGCCCATTCTCACACACCGTCACTACCTGTATCGTCCAAGTTAAACCCATTGCAGGTGTTTGCCCCGGTCACCCTGCCAGACAGCCACGCTGTGACACGCCAGCGGAAAACCCGACAATACCAGCATCAAGTTAACCATCCTTGTTGTTCAATCAAGCCTCCTTAAACGCTCAAAGTAAGGGATAATCTCATTCACGGGCACCGTCTCTTCCTGCCCGGATGCCATATCCCTTATTTTAACGCATCCCTGTCTGAGCTCATCCTCGCCGATTACACATACCCTGGGTACCTTCAGCTTGTCTGCATATTTAAACTGGGCTTTTATGCTCCTGCCCACGTGGTCCATATCGGCCGAAATTCCCCTCAAGCGCAAATCCTTAACCAGCTTAAAGGCCTTAAAGCGCGCCTCATCCCCAACAGTTATGAACATGACGTCCAGATTTGATGGCTGCGGTATTTCAACTCCCTGATTTTCCATGACTAAGAGCAACCTCTCAATGCCCATGCCAAAGCCGGCGCCGGGCGTTTCGGGGCCACCGCACAGCCCCACCAATCCGTCATAACGCCCCCCACCGCATACCGTTCCCTGTGCCCCTATGTCCCGGGAAATAAACTCAAACACCGTTTTGGTGTAGTAATCCAGCCCTCTTACAATCATGGGATTGACCTTATAGGATATGTCCGCGGCATCAAGATAGCGCTTAAGGCTCTCAAAATGCGCCCTGCACTCATCGCATAGAAAATCGAGTATTACCGGAACGGACGCTACCACCTGCCTGCACTTTTCTTCCTTGCAGTCCAGTATTCTCAAGGGATTTCGATCGAAGCGCTGCCTGCAGTTAGGGCACAGTTCATTGAGCTGCTCCGATAAGTACTCTTTGAGCGCCCGGTGATACCTGGGCCGGCAGACGGGACAGCCAATGCTGTTTATATTGAGTTCCAGGTTTTTTATGTTGAGCCTTTCAAACAAAGCCGCCGCCAAGCTTATGACCTCGGCATCCATCGACGCATCCGGAGCACCAAACACCTCCACGCCGAACTGGTGATGCTCCCTCAACCGCCCTGCCTGAGGCTTCTCGTAGCGAAACACCGGGGTTATATAATACATCTTGACCGGCTGGGGCTGCGCATAAAGCCTACCTTCTATGTAAGCGCGCACCGCTCCTGCCGTACCCTCCGGCTTTAGGGTAATGCTCCTTCCACCCTTATCGATAAAGGTATACATCTCCTTCTGAACCACGTCGGTGGTATCACCCACCCCCCGTTCAAACAGCTCGGTGTGCTCAAAAGTGGGGGTACGCACCTCTTTATAGCCAAACAGACGGGTAACCTCCCGTATCATCCCTTCGACATAGTGCCACTTGTATGACTCGTCGGGCAAGACATCCTTCGTGCCTTTAGGTGCCTGAGTCAGCATCTCCCTATCCCTCCTCTGCATTAACTTAAAAAACCTCTCATTCCCTTCATTGATTAAGGGACGAGAGGTTTAACTGCCCGCGGTACCACCCTTGTTGGAGAAATAAGCTTCTCCCGCTCTTCCCTTAACGCCGGATTGGGCGGATCTGCCTACTTCCATTCAGCAGACCGGCTCCAGGGCGTCCTTCCCGGGACTTCCGCAAGGGATGCTCCCACCCACGACCAACATTTGGACGCGGCATCCCCTCTCTGATGCATCCATCCAGGTACTCTCCCCTTCACAGCCATTGGGGTATAATGTTATAAGTATTATAAAGCCAAGGACAAGGTACTGTCAACTATGGTTTTCTACAGCTTCAGAACGTTAAGCCCCACATCCTGGTCAAACTCCCTATCCACTTCTCCTTCCACTTTCTGGACGAAAACCTCGCACACGCCGCTTACGACGGCCGAATTCAAATGCCCCCCTATAGCCTCAAATTCAGAATTGGCAAGGGTGGCGTGTATGTGAAGATATGTCTCGCCATTCATGGTGGTAACATTGCCCGTGAGTGAAGTTATCTCGTGCTCACCTGTTATCGCTGTTGAGCGATACACCTTCTCAGTGGTATCAAAGATTCCTATGACCAGCTTGTTTGAAGCCCCTATGCCAGTGATATAGCCCAGCTTAATATTTTCCGCCTCACAAAAGCGCTTCAGCGACTCGACGATCTCCTCCCCCTTTTCAATGCTTACAACGTAAGTATTCCCAAACCTTTTATAGGTCATCCTCAACACCTCCTTTATACCCATCTATAAACCTCATCTTTCGCTCTATCATCTCGTCAAGCCTATCCATGTACTCCTTCACGTCCTTTACGTTGGGGACTCGCTGTATGCAGTCATTTTCGGCAAAGTATACCTTGCTCACCGCACCGGCACCAAAAGCCCATATGGTCTGCTTTTCCCCCATCATCTGGATGTTGTATATGCACGCCTTGCCAGGCTTAGTATATCCAACGTTTTCAAGATTACCCACCATGTATTTCTGGCGATAAAGATAATACGGCACCAGCCCCATCTTCTTGACCCATCTCTGGCATACCTCCAGCATTTTCTCAGCCATATCATCTGAAGTTAAGGGGTACTTATCCAGCGATTCCTTGAGCCTGGATGCCCTCTTTATAGCAAGGGTGTGGACGGTGAGGTTATCGGGCTGCAAAGCCGCAATGGCCTCCATGGTCCTTTCCATGTGCGGCACGCCTTCGCCGGGCAGCCCCACTATGACGTCCATGTTTATGCAGTCAAACCCAATATACCTAGCCATGTGAAACCTCGACATGACCTGCTCCACCGTATGCCTCCGGCCGATCCTGTCAAGCGTCTCCTGGTTCATGGTCTGGGGGTTGATGCTTATGCGGTTTACCCCGAAAGCCTTGAGCAACGAAAGCTTGTCAAGGTCCAGAGTATCGGGCCTGCCGCATTCCACCGTATACTCGTCTATGTCCCGGCCATCCAGCAACACGTCCACGGCGCTTAGCAACCGCTCCAGTTGGGGGTAGGCAAGGGCAGTTGGGGTCCCGCCGCCTATATAAAGGCTTTGAATCACAACCCCTTTTTGGAGCAAAACCGAGACCACCCTCTCTAGCTCGGCAACAAGGAAGTCTATATAGGCATCCACCATCCCCCCGCACCCGTCCATCACAGCCGATGGAAAGGAACAATAAAGGCATCTGGTGGTGCAAAAGGGAATGTGTATATACAGCGATACGGTGTCGACAGAGGCGGATTTTATCACATCCCGCTGGTTGTTGGCCGTCTCAACCAGAAGCCGAGCCTTATCATCCCTTACGTAGTACTCAGACTCCAAGACGCCCAAAACCTCTTCATCGCTCAATCCATCATCCATCAGGTGGTGCACCACCTTAAGCGGGCGCACGCCGGTGAGTATTCCCCAGTGCGGATGCTTGCCGGTAAACTCCGACAGCACGTCATACACGCATTGGCACAAAACCTTCTTTATCTCCCTCTTCTGTTTGAGACAAGACCTCCTAGTGCTTTCATCCAATTTTTGTCTTCGCTGGCTGTCAAACAGCACCTTCCCGCTACCGTCTTTCAGGTAGCTTTTAGCTACAACTTCAAAGTCCGAGCAAGTATATTCAACAACGATGAACAAACCCCTATGCCCATCGGCTTTTCCTCCTGAATTGTCCCCTTCTGCCGGCACATCGCCCAGCACCTTGACCGGCCAGCCAGGGAAAAACACACGAGTCAGTTCCCATACCTCGTGCTCAAAACCGCCACTTGAAACATGAATATATACATTCAAATCACAGCAGCCCTCCACTCATTGTCTGATTTATGCGACATCCTCTTACTTCTAAAATCGGACAGGTCAAGCCCTACAAGTCTGATCATGGCTCAAACCAAGGCCTTTAAAACGCCTTTCATCCCCTCAAAAGAAGCAAGGTTTCTCGACGGAGCTTCACGATAAGATAGACGTACACAAGATTGATTCAGAAGAATGAGTTAAGTTAAGGCCTCTCACATAGCAAACAATTCTCAACAGCACTTTATCAGATTCTCAACAATACCTTTTATCAGCCATCATTTCACATAATACCTTATAAACGGATTGGCAGTCCTTTCAGTACCAATGGTGCTCTTCAATCCATGGCCCGGATAAATGGTGTAATCATCATCGAGTACCAGCAGCTTATCCCTTATGGAGCTGATCAGCTGGCCATAACTGCCCCCGGGAAAATCGCTCCTGCCTATCGCCCCCTGAAACAGCGTATCCCCTGTGAACACCGCCTTTACCGGGCTGTTCACCACGAAACAGGCACTGCCCTCCGAATGCCCCGGCGTATGGAGTACCTCCATCCTTACATCACCAACGGCAATGATATCTCCCTCTTCGAGCAATACATCCGGCGGCACCTGCACCAAATGCCCTCCCATGAGCGCCGAAAGGTTCCGGCTGGCATCGGTAAGGGCCTGGGCATCACCGGAATGAATGGCCACAGCGGCCCCCAATTGCTCCTTGAGGAACTTTACGGCCCCTATGTGGTCAAAATGGCCGTGCGTAAGCAGTATATGCTCCACATTAAGCCCTTCATACTGTATGCGATTTAAAATGCGCTGGCCATCTGCACCGGGGTCAATAACGGCCGCCTTCCTGGTATTCTCACAATACACTATATAGCAGTTGGCAGCCAGCTCTCCAACCGGCATGGCTATAACCTTCATGTTTGCTTCTCCTTTCCACATCAAAAAGTCCTCTTACTGTCCAGCAGTATCGTCACGGGCCCGTCATTGAGCAGCAATACCTCCATCTTCGCCTGAAATATGCCGGTGGCTACATGGATGCCCAGCTCACCTATTCTTTCTACAAATAAGTCGTAATACCTCCTGGCCATATCGGGAGGTGCCGCCTGCGTAAAACTGGGCCTGCGCCCTTTTCTGCAGTCCCCGTACAGGGTAAACTGCGACACCGCCAGTATGGCTCCGCCCACATCCTGCACCGACAGGTTCATCTTGCCATTCTCGTCCTCAAACACCCTCAGGCCTGCCACCTTGTCCACTATATATGCCAGGTCATCTTCGCCATCGTCCTTTTCCACGCCCAAAAAGACCAGCAGCCCATTCCCAATTGAGCCGACTACCTCTCCATCCACCTTAACGCTGGCGTGCTTCACTCGTTGAACAACAGCTCTCATCCAAAACCACACTCCATTTTGCCTCTAATTTTAATTCAAGAATTCAAGCTCCTAAGTTACGATACCAATCCTTCTCAGGCGTTCACCCTGTGCACATCCAGTATATCAGGTACCTTTTTAAGCTGCCTCATCACTTTTTCAAGCTGCTGGGTGTTCTTTATCTCCAGGCTTAAATTTATGAGGGCCTGGCGCACCCTGTTGGTCCTAGCGTTAACAGCCGTCAAGGCTATATCCATATTGGCAAGCGTGCTGGTAATATCGGCCAGGAGCGAATGCCTGTCCCGCGCTATTATCTGTATCTCAGCGTTGTAAGAGGCTTTATCCTCACCCGTCCACTCTACCTCCACCAGCCGGTGCCTTTCTTCAGGGGCAATACTGGCCACGTTCACACAATCAGCCCTGTGCACTGATACCCCTCTGCCCCTTGTAATATACCCTATAATTTTATCGCCTGGCACGGGATTACAGCACCTGGCAATCCTCACCAGTATATTGTCGACGCCCTTCACATGTATACCATTGTCGGCGCGCCTCTTGGGCCTGTCTTCCTTTGCCTGCTTTGCAGCTGCCCCCTCCTCTGACTCGGAGGCAGCCACCTTTTGATACTTCTTGTACTCGTTGATGAGCCTTACCAGCACCTGGCTGGTGGTAAGCCCGCCATAACCGATTGCAGCGTATATATCGTCAATCGAGTGAAACCCGTATTTCTTAAGTATTGGTTCAATCCATTCATTTTTAAGGAGCTGCGACAGGACATACCCCTGCCGCTTTGCCTCTTTCTCCAGCATTTCCTTGCCCTTTATTATGTTTTCCTCACGCCGTTCCTTTTTGAACCACTGTTTGATCTTGTTCTTGGCCTGAGTGGTCTTGACTATTTTAAGCCAGTCACGGCTGGGCCCACGGCTGCTGGGAGAGGTGATGATCTCCACTATATCGCCGGTTTGAAGCTGATAATCTAAAGGAACCAGCTTGCCGTTTACCTTTGCGCCCACGCACTTGTTGCCTATCTCGGTGTGGATGGCATACGCAAAGTCCAGCGGCACTGCTCCCTTTGGCAGGTCAATGACATCGCCCTTGGGCGTGAAGACGAACACCTCATCGCTAAACAGATCTATCTTCAGGGTCTCAACAAATTCCCTAAAATCCTTAAGCTCGTTCTGCCATTCCAAAAGCTGACGTATCCATGACAGCTTTTCGTCAAGGTCGGTTGAAACCTTGCGCCCCTCTTTGTATTTCCAGTGGGCTGCAATCCCGTATTCGGCGGTACGGTGCATATCCCAGGTCCTTATCTGTATCTCAAACAGCTCGCCCCTTGAGTCAATGACGGTGGTATGAAGCGATTGATACATGTTGGGCTTGGGAACAGCTATATAATCCTTAAATCGGCCGGGAATGGGCTTCCAAAGGGTATGAACTATCCCCAGAACCGCATAGCAATCTTTCACCGAATTTACGATAACGCGAATGGCCAGCAAATCATAAATCTCCTCAAAGCTCTTGTGCTGCATGTACATCTTGCGGTAAATGCTGTAAAAATTCTTGGGGCGCCCCTCTATCTCGGCCTCGATGTTCATCTCATTGAGCTTTTTCTTGAGCGTTTGAATGACGTCCTGGATGTATGCCTCTCTCTCTCTTCTCTTGGCGGCAACCTTCTCCACCAGGTCATAATATCCCTTGGGATCGATATAGCGCAGCGATATATCCTCCAGCTCCCACTTTATTTTGAATATCCCCAGCCGGTGAGCGAGGGGAGCATAAATCTCCAGCGTCTCATAGGCCTTTTCGCGCTGCTTTTCCTCATCGACGTACTCAAGGGTCCTTAAGTTGTGCAGCCGGTCGGCAAGCTTGATGATTATAACCCTTATGTCCTTTGCCATGGCCACAAACATCTTTCGCAGGCTTTCCAGCTGCTGCTCCTCCTTGCTCTTGTACTCTATACGGCTGAGCTTTGTAACCCCGTCCACCAGCTTTGCTACATCGGCCCCAAACTCCTCCTCAAGCTGCTGTATGGTCACGCCGGTATCCTCTATGACATCGTGCAGTATGCCGGCCACAACCGTATCGACATCCAAACCAAGCTCCATCAATATAAGGGCCACTTCCACGGGGTGGATAATAAATGGCTCGCCAGACGACCGCTTTTGCCCCTCGTGGGCTTTTGCGGCATAAGCATAGGCCTTGCGGACCTTCTCCAGTCCCTCCTTGCCATACGCCTGCTCGGCTTTGGACTCAAGCTCTGCCACCTTGGCTTCTATTCCATTGCCATTCATTATTCCACCCCCTTTCCACCGTAAATGGAAGTGCCCATTAAGATAAATACAAAGAATGGCTGGTACAGCAAGCACCAACCACCCTTTACTTCTTCATCTCTATGCTCAGTCATCGTAGGTAATCACGGAATACACGTCATACCCTTCCAGCGCCTTTCTACCGTTTAAGTATGACAGCTCTATGACAAACGCCACGCCCGTCACCATCCCACCTAGCTTTTCGACAAGCTTGACAGCCGCCAAAGCAGTGCCACCCGTGGCCAGCAGGTCATCCACCACTACCACCTTCTGCCCGGGCTGAATGGCGTCCTTGTGCATCTCCAGTACATCCGAACCATACTCCAGGCCGTACTCGTATCTGACAGTCTCGGCTGGCAGCTTGCCCGGCTTACGCACCGGCACAAACCCCACCTTTAGAGCGTACGCAACCGGCGCTCCCAGCACAAAACCTCTGGCCTCGGGCCCGACTATAAGTTCAGCCCCCTTGTCCTTGCAAAAAGCCACCAGCGAATCTATCGTGTAGACGTAGGCTTCGCGATCCTTGAGCAAAGTGGTTATGTCCTTAAAGCTTATGCCCGGCTTAGGAAAATCCGGCACCACCCTGATCTTTGACTTCAAGTCCATTCTTACTCCTCCTTTTTGCAGTGGGATTGCAACCCTTCAATCCATGCCCTGTATTTTTGATAAAGCACGCTCTCTGTAAGCTCGCGGCTGCGTGGATTTTGTACGCACTCGACCTTGACATAGGCCTGCTGGCTGTCTATCCTTACAAAGTCCAGCTCTTTAAATACGCCCAGCATCAAGCGCATCTGAAACTCGTTTATATCCTGGCCCGTTGCCTGATTGAACTGCCACACCATCTTGGACACCCCCGGCCACAGGTTTTGGCCCGGACGCCGTGAGTGCAACCATTTGTATAGTGCTACAAAGTGTGGCCTCTCCACGTCCAGCCGCTCAATCACATCTTTGAGCAGCAGCCCCTGGCTATTCCAGCCCTTTATGACGTACACCCTTTCCCTTAAACCTTCCACAAGGTGCAATCGCGGGTACAGAGGAAGCTCCCCTTCAAGCAAAAAGATCCTCCTGTAGTGCCTGAAGAGGACCCTGTCGATCACAGGGGCGAGGAGGATGCCGTTCATCCCCGTCTCCCACATCTCGTGGAAGTATCCGTATGCAAACGCCGTATGTGACATCTCCTCTTCAACCATCAGGTTTAATGCCCACCGTGCTCCTTCCAGGGTGCTTGCCAAAATCAAGTTGCCCACTTTGGATGCCTTAAAGCAGCGCACCGCCTCCTCACAACCCACCTGCTGGAACGCCGGCCATTCCGCTTTGCTCAATTGTTTGCCATTTATGCAATCATTATTATACATAATTTCTTGCAAAAAAGCATCAAAAAATTTAAAATAAAACGGCTCCAGAAAAGCTTCAACGTCATCACGATCATTTAAAACGGCCTGCATGGATTTTACATTGAACTGAATTTTTTTCACGCCACCCCACTCGTTTTCCTCAACCGCGGCAATGATATCCACCTTTTTGCGCCCACCCATCAGATAATCCTTTTTATCGCCCAGCCCAAATCCAATAGCATCCCACAGCCGCTGTCCGGTGGAAACCGACATCTTAAGATGCTTGCCGTCATTCCCAACGGTCCAGCAATTTTCCACTTCAGCGTTGCAAAACAGGAATCTGGGTGGCGGATTTCCCATGCCAAAGGGCTCCAGCTGCTTTAGCTCCTGCACCAGCGACAGCGTAATATCCTGTGGCATCAGCAGCCCATCATGATAATTGCGAGGAATGAACAGCGAATCGTCCATATTGTGATGCGCATAGTTTAAAAGGCGCTGTTTTAACTCCGGGATAGCTTCTCTGGGAATGCTAAAACCCGCAGCCATTTCATGGCCTCCAAACCGAATGAAGAGGTCATCAACGTGTTTTAAAGCGTTGTATATATTAAAGCCTTCAATGCTTCGCGCAGAGCCCACACCTGTATCGCCCTGTAGCGAAATCAATATACAGGGCCGGTAGAACTGCTCGCTAATTTTGGAAGCCGCAATGCCTATGACGCCGGGGTGCCAGCCTTCCCCCTCCTCCCCTTCCAATACGATTATCCATTCAGCGCTGAGGTCACCGTTGTTAATAAGCCTGTCTATACATTCCTCCAACAGGGCATTTTCAATCTGCTGGCGCCTGCTGTTCTCCTCATTAAGCTGCCGCGCAATGCGTGCTGCCTCCTCTTCATCCTGGGTTGTAAGCAGCGAAAAGCCCAGATAGGCCGTTGACATCCTCCCAGCAGCGTTGAGCCTGGGCGCCAGCATAAAAGCTATCCTGTATGCATCAATACTGCCCTGGGCCAGCCCAGCGGCTTTGATCAAAGCCTCAACTCCCAACCGGGGAGATGTGTTTATGCGCTCTATACCTTTGGCCGCCAGTATTCGATTTTCGCCCAGCAAAGGCACCACATCGGCCACCGTACCCAGGGCTATTAGGTCAAGATACTCCTCCAGCGCTTCAGCTCCGCTCATGGCCTGAATCAGTTTGGCGGCCACGCCTACCCCTGCCAGGCTGCAAAAGGGATAAGAGTGGTCGCTGCGGGAGGGGTTGATAACAGCACAGGCACGGGGGAGGTTACCCGGACACCGGTGATGGTCGGTCACTATGACGTCCATGCCCAGTTGCCTGGCCAGCTCAACCTCCTCAACTGCGGTTATGCCGCAATCTACCGTTATGATGAGCTTGGTCCCGCGGGCATAAAGCTGCTCAACGGCCTGGCAATTCATGCCGTACCCTTCTGAATAGCGATCAGGAATGTATACCTCAACATCAGCGCCTTTACCCTTTAAAAACAAATACAGAGCAGATGCCGCGGTGATCCCATCAACATCATAATCCCCGTATATTGCAATACGTTGTCCGCTGCTGATAGCCTTTCGGATTCGCCCTACGGCTGTTGCCATATCGGGCAGCAAAAAAGGGTCATGCAACCCATCCAGAGTGGGGTTGATAAACGAGGCAGCCTGCTGTAAATCGGTGATGCCCCTGTTTACCAGCAATCTGGCCACGACCCTGGAGATCCCTAAGCCATCCTGGATTATCTCTATACATCGTTGCCATTCTGGCGTCTCCTCTACCAGCGGAAGATAAAGCGGCATGACATTTCAGCTCCTCCCGGCAAAAAATAAGGGAGTTCTCCCTCAATAACCGACCAAGAAATCAGCCATAAAAATAACAACAAGAGCTTCCCGAAGGAAGCTCATTCATAACCATTTATAACCATTGCATGATATTACCATCAACAGTCCCCTACCTTTCTCCGTCTCGTATACGAGGCGGTACAAGAGATAACAACTTGGTCAAAATGTAACATGACTATTGGCCCACTCATACCGACCGTCTACAAATCAGTAATTAACCTAGTTTCAACTCTTTAAGATTCAAACCATACTATTTTGCAATTATTTTGCAGTAGCAAGCCTGCGTCGCTCGGCCCTTTCGTTCCATTCAACCCACAGGGGTCCAGCAATAAATATGGTAGAATAGGTTCCCGATATGATACCCACCAAAATGGGTAGGGAAAATTCCTTGATGGATTCAACCCCGAACACATACAAAGCCGTCACCGTAAAGAAGGTGGTGAGAGCGGTATTGATGGTACGTGTAAGCGATTCGTTGATGCTTCTGTTCACTATTTCTGCCTTGGACAAGCTTTTGCCAGACCTCTTCTGGTTCTCGCGTACCCTATCAAAAATTACAATGGTGTCGTTGATGGAATAACCTATTATGGTCAGTACAGCCGCCACAAACGGGCTGTTTATCTGCGTTCTCAACAGTGCAGCAGCTGAAACCATTATAAGCACGTCGTGTACCAAAGCGACAATGGCTGCCACCCCTGACTTGAACTCAAAGCGTATCCCTACGTATATGAGTATAAACACCCATGATATGACGGTGGACAGGATGGCATTGCGCGTAAGGTCCTTTCCTATGGTGGGCCCCACCGTATCAACGTTGAACCTCTCGTCGGTTAAATCATATTTCTCCTTCAAGGCCTCTATCAATTTCTGCTGTATCTCTTTTTGATTTTCCATATACCTCATGCGTATAATGGCATCCTGCTTGTTGTCGCCCACCTGCACCACAGTAGCCTCTATACCCTGGGATGACAATATGCTGCGAATATCATCGGGCGAATAGGGTTTACCGATGTTTACGTATATCACGGTTCCACCCTTGAAATCGATCCCCAGGTTTAAGCCCTGGAAAACCGTGACGGCCAGCCCGGCTATTATTACGACCAGCGAAATGGCAACAAATATCTTGTACTTTGAAACTAAATCTATGTTCATCTCCGTTATTCCCCTCTCATACACCATACAACTTCTTATTTTGCACATTCAAGTCTATGATGAGCCGCAAGACATACTTTGTGAAGACTATGGCCGTAAACATACTCACCACTACGCCCAGCATAAGCGTCTTGGCAAATCCCTGGATGGGGCCTGTCCCAAAATACAAAAGCACCACGCCGGCAATAAGGGTTGTGACGTTGGAATCCAGTATGGCACTGAATGCCTTTGAAAAGCCCGAGTCCAGAGCCGCCCTCATGGTCTTGCCAGCCCTAAGTTCCTCTTTAATCCTTTCGAATATTATCACATTGGCGTCCACCGCCATTCCTATCGATAACACTATACCTGCAATTCCCGGAAGCGTAATGGTAATGCGAGCCAGCACCGTAATCAGCATGACCAGCAGTGCATATAGCACAAGGGCCAAATCGGCAACCAGGCCAGGCAGCCTATAATAGACGAGCATGAATAAGAACACCAGCGAAAGCCCCACTATGCCTGCCAGTATTCCCCTTTCAAGTGCGTTGGCTCCCAGCGTTGCACCAATGGTCCTCACTTCCACCTGCTTGAGCTCAACAGGAAGGGCACCGCTTTCGATCAAATTAGCCAGCTTTTGAGCTTCTTCTATGTCCTTCATGCCCTCGATTACGCCTTGACCATTCGGAATTACCTCATTAACTGTAGGCTGGGATATGGGATTGCCGTCCAGAACGATCTTTATCACCTTGCCAAGATATTTCTCGGTAGCCTCGGCAAATTTTTTGGCACCTTCTGGATGCAGTTCAAAGTGCACAACGGGCTTTTGACCTGTTATATACCCCGGCTTTGCGGTTTTGACATCCTTGCCTGTGATTATTACATCCCCTTCTGGGCCGATAAACTCCAGCACAGCGGGCTTCATCAATATATCAGCCAGCTCCTGCGGATTGTCCACACCCGGTATCTCCACTACAATGCGGTTGGTCCCCTGAGGCGCAATGGTGGCCTCGTGCTGATTGGCTTTGTCAAGCCGGTTGCGCATCACCCGTATTGCGCCTGCTATTTTGTTATCCCTGTCTGGATCACCAGGAGCGATATCGGCCTCATACACCACATAGAGCCCGCCTTTCAGGTCCAATCCCTGCTGTACCCTTTCCCCAAGGGGAACAATCCTGTATATCCCTATTTCAAGGCCGTTCAATGCAATATAACACAGTATGGCAATGCATGCGATTATCAAAAATAGCTTTAAACCGCTTTTCTTTCTCATTCACTGGCCCCCTTTAAAACGAGCTTACTCATCCATTATAATACCTGGCCACCAGACTAGTCAATAACGGAAACAGCGTACAGCCCAATAAAAAACAGCAGTAGCGAACGCCACTGCTGTTTCCCCGCTTACGCCATAATTTATTACAAATGTTCATGCGTCTTGACACAACACGGCTAAAATTATTGCTTCTGGCATGCTTGATTGGCCACAGTGCACGAAGTCTTACAGGCAGACTGGCAAGATGCCTGGCATTCCCCGCAACCGCCATTTTTCAGGCTGTCCTTCAACGTTCCTTTATGTAACGTCTTGATGTGCTTCATATTTTACACGCCTCCTTTACAGCAAATTTATACAATTTTCACCTATTTTTAGTTTTTTGAACTCGAATAATTTTTTTCACGGTAGTAAAAAATCTTTCCATATTTATCAATATGACTCTTTAAAGAATCATTTCTTAATGAATCATAATGGACTATATCGAGTTCTTCATTCTTTCTCTTCTACTCCTTCGCAATTACTGGCTACGCATCACAGCTCTATCTCAATACTCTCTGCGTCGTGACAGTATCTATGCAGCACTCACACCTAAAGCACACCTAAAGTATATAAGATACACCTCTAATTTGTCAATCTTCACAAAGCGTTTTCGCATTTTTACCCTATTCAAGATTTATACCTATGATTCCCCCAATGGCCCCCACTACGATGCCCAACAAAGCATCCGATAAGAGTACGGTATCAAAAGCGTATTTGCCTCCGAATATGGCGCTTATCGCAATGGCCCATACAATATACAGAAACCCTGTCAGCGCACCCTTGAGCCAGCCTCTTGTGCGGCTGCTACGGGCTGCAACGGCACCGCCTAAGGCAATGCTTATTATGCGAATGGCCTGATTTACCGGCGGGATTATAGTCTCCTGCAGATTTGCCAGCTTCATCACTACAGCAAATATCAGAAAACCCACAAGAGTTACTATAACCGCTAGAAGCGAGGCCTTCAATATCATCAGGCCGCTGTATATAACGCTGTTTCTATCGACCTGCACGGAATTCTTTTTGATGCTCCTCATCTTGCTCTCCCCATCCCTTCACATTGCTTTCTCACTTTACTTTTATGCCGTGCAGGTGCAAAGTATGACAAGCAAAAGGGCACAAAAATAAGAAGGCTTTACCCATTCACAAACGACAGATAAAGCCTGAAAAACTAGATACCTATCTGAACAGTTCAATCAATCCGCCGAAATAGGCCTGTCTACGCTGCGGATAGCCCATCTCTCGAGTACCAGCTTCACCTTGTCTGGCCCTACCTCTATGGTAATGATGTCATCGCGGATGCGCACTATCTTCCCGCAAATTCCACCTATGGTAGTGACATTGTCCCCTACTTTCAAAGAGGCCAACATCTCCCTGGTCTCTTTTTCCCGTTTCCTTTGAGGCCTGATAATCATAAAATAAAAGATTACTATCAGCATCACAAAGGGGAGCAAGGATTGAATCAAAAGTGCCGTGGTGCTCGCTTCCTGTGGAGGCATATCCTTCCCTTCCTTTCTAAAAATTAGAATATTACGTCTATTTTCTAAAAACCATATTCACCAAATGTGCTTTCACTCATTCGCTTAAACCGTTAAAGATTCATCATGCTGTCAGAATAAGTATAACACAAAAATCAAATCCTGCCAATTTGCTTTTTATCTTTTTCAGCATTGCCAAAAACAAAATTTCCAAGAACCAGCCTTACTTTAAGCCGTCTATATTTATTCTTCATTATTATACCCGTACTTTTCAAAAAAGCTTTCCCTGTACTCAAGTAGGCGGTCATTCCTTATTGCCTCCCTTATCTCCTCCATAAGCCGTATCAAGAATCTCACGTTGTGAAGGCTGATCAATATGGCAGCCAGTATCTCCCGCGCTTTCACAAGGTGCCTCAAGTAAGCGCGGGAAAAGTTTTTACAGGTGTAACAATCGCATTCGGGATCAAGAGGGCCAAAGTCCCACTGATATGGCGCATTGCGCAGCATCACCTTTCCGCGGCTGGTCATGGCCAAACCCGTCCTGGCCGTCCTGGTGGGAAGCACGCAGTCAAACATGTCCACTCCTCTTATAACCCCTTCGATCAAGCAATCGGGCGAACCCACACCCATCAAATACCTGGGCTTATCCTTTGGCATGGCAGGCGTTATGTGTTCCAGAATCTCGTACATCACCGGCTTAGGCTCACCCACGCTAAGCCCGCCTATGCCGTATCCGGGGAAATCCAGCTCCAGCAGCTGTTCAAGGCTTCTAAGCCTAAGGTCGCGAAAAACGCTGCCTTGAATGATGCCAAAAAGCGCCTGATCCTCCCGCTGGTGAGCGGCCTTGCAGCGTTTAGCCCACCTAGTCGTCCTCTCAACGGCATCTTTCGCAGTTTCATAATCGCAAGGATAGGGCACGCACTCGTCAAAGGCCATTATGATGTCTGCACCCAGCGCATTTTCGATCTCTATGGCCTTTTCAGGGCTTATGAAATGCTTTGAACCATCCAGGTGCGAGCGAAAGTATACCCCCTCATCGGTTATCTCCCTTAAATCGGCCAAGCTGAATACCTGAAAGCCACCACTATCAGTAAGTATGGGCCTGTCCCAGTTCATGAACTTATGCAAGCCACCGGCCTGTCTGATCAGCTCATGTCCCGGCCGCAAATACAGGTGATAAGTATTGGCCAGTATTATCTGGGCATTTATCTCTTTGAGGTCCCTGGGCGTCAAAGCCTTCACCGTAGCCTGAGTGCCTACTGGCATAAATATGGGAGTCTCGAAACTACCGTGAGGGGTATATACTCTGCCCAGCCTTGCACCGGTTTTTGAACACTCCTTTATAACCTCAAACCTAAAGCTCATGTTTCACCTCACACTGCAAAAATTCCAACATCCTTAAATTTTACAAAAAACACGGGCTATACCATATCAAATGTCAAAGCATATTAATAAAACACTTTCAAAGTATCAGCATGGCATCCCCAAAGCTGAAGAAGCGGTATCTCTCCTTTATGGCCTCCTGATACACCCTGAGTATCTCTTCACGGCTGCACATAGCGCTCACCAGCATGAGCAGGGTAGACTTAGGTAGATGGAAATTGGTGATGAGCGCATCCACCACCTTGAACTTATAGCCCGGGTAGATGAACAGGTCAGTACAACCCCTTTCGGTTGGATGCACCCTTCCGCTGTCATCAGCCGAAGATTCAAGGGCCCTTGTGGAAGTGGTCCCCACTGCAATCACGCGACCACCTCTTTCCTTAGTCTCATTTATGATCCGTGCGGCCTCCTCGCTGATCCTGTAATACTCCTCGTGCATCCGGTGTTGCTCTACATTGTCCACTTTCACGGGACGGAAAGTCCCCAGACCCACATGAAGGGTTATCCTGACGATATTCACCCTCGAAGCCTGGATTTTCTCAAGCAGCGGGATAGTAAAATGAAGTCCTGCAGTGGGCGCTGCCACTGACCCGCGATGCTTAGCATACACGGTCTGGTACCGTTCAGGGTCATCTATTTGCTTTCGAATGTAGGGCGGAAGCGGCACAATTCCCACCTTGTCTAGAATCTCGTTGAAGACGCCCTCATATTGAAACTCCACTATACGGCCACCTTCAGGAGTCCTGTCAAGGACTCTAGCCTCAAGCAGCCCATCTCCAAACACGAAAACAGAACCTATTTGCGCCCTTCGGCCAGGTTTCACCAAAACTTCCCATCGTTTATCGTCTATTTGATTGAGCAACACAAACTCAATTTTACCGCCGGTATCGGCCCGCCTGCCCAGGAGCCGTGCCGGAATTACCCGCGTATCGTTGATGACCAAGCAGTCGCCTTTGTACAAATACTCTACTATATCCTTAAATATCCTGTGTTCGATTTTGCCGGTATCGCGATGATAAACCAGCAGGCGTGACTCATCCCGTTTTTCTGCCGGCGATTGGGCTATCAGCTCCTCTGGGAGGTAATAATCAAAATCTTCTACCTTCAACTTGCTACCTCACCTTCACTTCCTATTTCGTATATTTATTGTTTCCAGCCTCAATAATTAATAATTGACTTTGTTGCAAACTTAATCTGCGGAGTGTTCGCTTGATAAAGTAACGCTTCACCTTACAATTTTCGCTTACTGGTCATTTTTGATTCAAAATTGCTGCGGTATCAAGCGACTTTTTTGCGGTTGCACTTTCGCAAATTTCGTTTTGAGCAGCAAAATAAACTTTTTACACTAAAATAAACTCATAATTATATCTCAAAAGGATTAAGACTCCTTGTCGGCACCAGCCAATACCTGTATAACACATTATATCATCAATATCATCATATCATCCTTTGCTGCTCCTGATAAGGGATTTTTAAGTGGCGGTAGGCAAGGGGTGTGACCACCCTGCCGCGAGGGGTACGGGCAATAAACCCCATCTGAAGCAGGAATGGCTCGTACACGTCCTCGATGGTGGTGCTTTCCTCGCCGGTTGAGGCAGCCAGCGTATCCAGCCCCACCGGCCCACCGTTATACTTTTCGATGATGGTCCTTAAAATCTTTCGGTCAACCTCATCCAGGCCCACCGAATCCACTTCAAGCAGATCAAGAGCCTCCCTGGCAACATCTTGGGTGATTACCCCATCGGCCTTGATCTGCGCAAAATCCCTCACTCGCTTGAGCAGGCGATTTGCAACCCGGGGCGTACCGCGGGACCGTGCAGCAATCTCCCGGGCTCCCTCGGGGTCTATTGGAATCCCCAGGATACCAGCCGACCGAATGACTATCCTGGTCAGCTCTTCAGTGGTATAAAGCTCCAGGCGGTGTATCACCCCGAAACGATCCCTGAGTGGAGAAGTCAGCATCCCCGCCCTGGTGGTAGCCCCCACCAGCGTAAACTTAGGAAGGTCAAGGCGTATCGAACGGGCACTGGGGCCTTTACCTATTATGATGTCCAGAGCAAAGTCCTCCATGGCCGGATAGAGGATTTCCTCAACGCTCCTGCTCAACCTGTGAATCTCATCTATGAACAGCACGTCGCCGTCGCTTAGGTTGGTGAGTATGGCTGCCAGGTCTCCCGGCCTTTCTATGGCCGGGCCGGAGGTTATGCGGATGCCCACCCCCATCTCGTTGGCGATTATGGAAGCCAGCGTGGTCTTGCCTAATCCAGGGGGTCCATACAGCAAAACATGGTCTAAAGGCTCGCCCCTTTTCAAGGCAGCCTGTATAAATATCCTGAGCTGCTCCTTTACCTTTTCCTGACCTATGTATTCATCAAGGGTCCTGGGCCTTAAGGTCTGCTCAACCTCGCTATCCTCATGAAGCTTCATGGAAGTCACGATCCTATTTTCCTGCTCGGCCAATGCATTCACCCCTACCTTCTATCCAGGGCTTTCAACGCCAGCTTCACCAGAGTTGCGGTATCCTGCGCCTGACTCTTTACCATATCCACAGCGCGCTGAGCCTCAACAGCTTGATATCCCAGCGCCATCAGCGCCTGCAGCGCCTCCTTTTCTATCCCTTGCGCAGCAACCACTTCATCGTCCACCATCGGAGAGCTCTCCACCACTTCCCTGTCAATCTTTTCCCTCAATTCCAATATGACTCTCTGTGCCGTCTTTTTACCGATACCCGGGGCAGCGCTCAAAGCCTTTACATCTCCGGTGGCAATTGCCAGAGCCAGCTGAGTGGACGACAAAGCCGAGAGCATGGAAATCGCGGCTTTGGGCCCTATGCCCGATACCGATATGAGCTTTTCAAACAACAGTTTGTCCTCGCGGTTTAAAAAGCCATACAGCTCCATGCTGTCCTGCCGGACGTTGAGGTGCACATACAGCCTAACCTCATTTCCTCTGGAAGGCAGTTTGGACGCCACAGAAGATGGAACGATTATATGAAACCCAATACCCTGAACATCCAGCACCACATGCTGTGGCCCAACTTCTACAAGCGTACCGTTCAAATAAGCAAACATACCATCTCTCCTATCGAAAACTCTCCTCTCAAAAGCATACTTTTCAGTGCTCCTCTTTCACAGACTGCAAGGCATATAGATGTTTATATGCGATTTAATCCTTACATTTATTTTTCATACATTGAAAAGCCAGCCCTTTCCATTTTGTCTTTCAGGACTGCCGAATGAATGTGGCATATCGACACAGCCAGGGCATCGGCGGCATCATCCGGCTTTGGTACACACGGCAAATTAAGCAGCATCCTGACCATCTGCTGCACCTGCTGTTTGGAGGCCCTGCCGTAGCCCACCACCGCCTGTTTGACCTGCAAGGGAGTATACTCGTACACTTCAAGCCCTTTGAGGGCGGCAGCCAGCACGGCCACCCCTCTGGCATGGCCTATGGCAAGGGCCGTCTTGACGTTTTTGTTGAAAAATAGCTCCTCCACAGCCACTGCTTGAGGGATATAGCGATCTATAAGCTCACATACCGAATCAAAGATGGCTACAAGACGATGAGGCGTGTCCATATCGGATGGCGTATTCACAACTCCGTAGTCGATGACCTTCAAGGAATTGCCATCCTGCTTGACCAACCCATAGCCCAGAATGGCCATCCCCGGATCTATTCCAAGCACTAGCATAAATCCACTCCAAAATAATATTTGTAGCGCACTATTGCCACACATTATCAAATGCGCTATAGTAATATTATGATTTTTTCGGCTCTGTGTCAACCACAACTGTTGGATTGCAATCCTCCCCTGTACAAATCCACAGGGAAAATTCGAATTGCAGCGCCTACACTAATGAGTTATTGCATAAATATACGATTTTCTGTATAATTATTGAAAATAAACAAACGGAGGTTGAAGCACATGGCTGAAAAGCAGAAAGTGGTACTGGCCTACTCCGGAGGGCTGGATACATCCATCATAATTCCCTGGCTCAAAGAGAATTTTGACTACGAAGTGATAGCAATGGTAGGCGACGTAGGACAGGGTGAAGAGCTGGAACCTTTAAGGGAAAAGGCCATCAAGAGCGGTGCCAGCAAGGTCTATATAGAGGACCTAAAAAAGGAATTCGTAGAAGACTTCATATTCCCCACCCTGAAAGCAGGCGCGATATACGAAGGCAAGTACCTGCTGGGCACATCTTTTGCACGACCGGTTATTGCCAAGCGCCTCGTAGAGATAGCCGAAAAGGAAGGCGCAGTGGCGGTAGCCCACGGAGCCACCGGCAAGGGCAATGACCAGGTGAGGTTCGAGCTGACCATTAAAGCATTAAATCCACACCTTAAAATCATAGCCCCCTGGCGAATGTGGAATATAAAATCAAGGGAGGACGCGATAGATTACGCCCGTGCACGAAACATCCCTGTACCGGTTACCAAAGAGCATCCCTACAGCATGGATCGAAATCTGTGGCACCTCAGCCATGAGGGTGGCGACCTGGAAGACCCGTGGAATGAACCAGGGGATCATGTTTATCTCATATGCACACCTCCTCATAAGGCCCCAGATGAGCCCGAATATGTGGAGATAGAATTTGAAAAGGGCACTCCCGTAAAGGTCAACGGCAGCAGGTACGACAGCGTAGAGCTTATACAGAGGTTAAACGAAATAGGCGCCAGGCACGGAATTGGAATAGTAGATATAGTGGAAAACCGCCTGGTAGGCATAAAATCCAGAGGGGTATACGAGACCCCCGGTGGAACTATACTCTATACAGCTCACGGCATACTCGAGAGCATCACGCTGGACCGCGATACCCTACACTACAAACAGCATGTAGCCCTCAAGTTTGCAGAGCTGGTATACGACGGAAAGTGGTACACGCCTCTTAGAAAGGCATTGTCGGCCTTTGTAGACAGCACACAGGAAAACGTAACCGGCCGTGTACGGCTCAAGCTGTATAAAGGAAATTGCATACCCGCTGGGGTTGAATCGCCACACTCCCTGTATGATAAAGAGCTGGCCACCTTCGGAGAAGACAGCGTATACAACCAGAAAGACGCAGAAGGCTTTATCAATTTGTTCGGGCTTCCGCTTAAAGTTCAGGCACTTTTAAGGGAAAAGAGAAAGGGTCTTGATTCATGAAGCTATGGGGCGGACGCTTTGAGAAGGAGACCAGCAGGGAGGTAGACGACTTTCACTCCTCCATCCACTTTGACCACCGCCTATACAGGCAGGACATACTGGGCAGCATAGCCCATGCCACAATGCTGGGCAAGCAGGGGATTATATCTCCCCAGGAGGCAAAAGCCATCTGCGATGGGCTGAGACAGATACTGAAAGACATCGAAGAGGGTAAGGTGACTTTCAGCATCACCAGCGAAGACATACACATGAATATAGAATCGTTACTCATCGAAAGGATAGGAGAGGTTGGGAAAAAGCTGCACACGGCCAGAAGCCGCAATGACCAAGTGGCACTGGACACCAGGATGTACACCAAAGAAGCCATTGATGAGATAATAAAGCTCCTCCTGGCGCTTGAAGAACAGCTACTCACCCTCGCGGATAGGCACAGGGAGACCATCATGCCGGGTTATACCCACCTTCAAAAAGCTCAGCCGGTTACGCTGGGGCACCACCTAATGGCATACTTTGAGATGTTTCGTCGCGATATAGAGCGGCTGAAAGACGCGTTGAAAAGAGTGGATGTAATGCCTCTGGGCTCGGGGGCCCTGGCCGGGACCACCTACCCGCTTGACAGGCATTACGTAGCACAGCAGCTGGGTTTTTCCAGCATATCGCGCAACAGTATGGATGCCGTTGCCGACAGGGATTTCGTGCTGGAATTCTTAAGCTGTGCGTCCATAATAATGATGCATTTGAGCCGGTTTTGCGAGGAGCTCATACTGTGGTCCACCGATGAATTCAAGTTCATCGAGATGGACGACTCTTACAGCACGGGGAGCAGCATAATGCCGCAGAAGAAAAACCCCGACGTGGCCGAGCTGATACGCGGAAAAACCGGCAGGGTATACGGCGACTTGGTGGCATTGCTTACGACTATGAAGGGACTTCCGCTGGCCTATAACAAGGACATGCAGGAAGACAAGGAGGCCCTCTTCGATGCCGTAGACACCGTCAAAAGCTGCCTTTCGGTGTTTACCGGCATGCTCAAGACCATAAAGGTGTATCCTGAAAACATGCTCAAACAAGCCGCAAGGGGATTCATCAACGCCACCGATGCAGCCGATTACCTGGTGACCAAGGGCGTTCCATTCCGCGATGCCCACCACATAGTGGGAAGAGTGGTGCTTTACTGCATACAAAACGGCAAAGTTCTGGAGGAATTGACATTAGAAGAATACCGGCAGTTTTCTGACAAGTTTGACCAGGATATCTATGATGCAATATCGCTCAAAAACTGCGTAAGCCGCAGGAATCTGCCGGGCGGCCCTGCTCCCGCCGCCGTCTCGCAGGCCATTGAAGAAGCTCGCAAATGGTTTGAGCAGCAAAAATAAAAGGGCGCAAATAAGCGCCCTTTAATCATCATTCCCTTATCTGTCCGTTGCCGTATATTACATACTTGATGGTGGTAAGCTCCTTAAGCCCCATGGGGCCCCGGGCGTGCAGCTTCTGCGTGCTTATGCCTATCTCCGCCCCAAAGCCAAACTCGAATCCGTCGGTAAAGCGCGTCGACGCATTGACATAAACGGCAGCAGCATCCACTTCATCCAAAAATTTTTGGGCCTTAAAATAGTTAGAGGTGACGATAGCCTCAGAGTGGCCCGTTCCGTGCAGCTCTATATGGCGTATGGCCTCGTCAACCCCGTCCACCACCTTGACAGCCAGTATATAGTCCAGGTATTCGGTATCCCAATCCTCCGGAGTAGCAGGCACGGCATCGGGAATAATCTCCAGTGTCTTTTCACATCCACGAATCTCGACACCCTTCTCGCGCAAAGCTTTAACCGCCTTGGGCAAAAACTCGGCCGCAATCCTTTTATCCACCAACAGCGTTTCAGCAGCGTTGCAAACCCCCGGCCTCTGCGTCTTGGCATTTACTATGATTTTCACCGCCATGTCCTGATCGCATTCGCCGTCCACATATACGTGGCAGTTGCCCACTCCCGTTTCGATGACGGGTACGGTGGCTTCCTCAACCACGGCTTTTATAAGCCCGGCACCGCCTCTGGGAATGAGCACATCCACCAATCCGTTTAAACGCATGAGCTGCCGTGCACTGGCCCGATCAGTATCCTCGATGAGCTGAATGGCCCCTTCAGGAATGCCAGCTTCATAAGCTGCCTGGGCCAAGACTTTCACGATGGCCTTGTTGGATTGAATGGCCTCAGAACCCCCGCGGAGTATGACTGCATTGCCGGTCTTAAGGCACAATCCAGCTGCATCGGCCGTCACATTGGGCCTGGACTCGTATATGATTCCTATAACGCCCAATGGCACCCTGCGCTGCCCGATGAGCAAGCCGTTTGGCCGCCGCCACATGGCCACTACCTCTCCCACCGGGTCTGGGAGTGATTTCACCACCCTGAGCCCATCGGCCATATCCTTTATGCGCTTTTCATTGAGGGTCAAGCGATCAACAAAAGCCTTGGGTTTGCCGTTTCGTACAGCTGCCTCCACATCGGGTTTATTGGCCTGGATGAGAAAATCGGTTTGATCCTCAAGGGCCTGAGCCATCATCTCCAGTGCCTTGTCCTTAACGCTGGATGATAGCTTGGCCAGCTGGGCAGCAGCTGCCTTGGCCTTTTTGGCCTTCTCCAGCACTTCGCTCATCTTCATCCTCCTCTCCGTTAGGGACAAAAATGGTCCCCACAGGCTCTCCATTTATGATCCTGCATATGTTGTAGGGGTTGTCCCCGTTTGCGATGACCATGGGTATGCCGTGGCTGTTGCATATCCTGGCAGCAGCCAGCTTTGTTATCATTCCACCGGTGCCGAAGCTGTTGTCGGTGTTCTGACAGTTCTGCTCGATCTGGCGGGTTATGCCGTAGACAACCGGGATGAGCTTTGCGTCGGGATGGCGTTTGGGATTTTTGTCATACAATCCATCTATATCCGAAAGCAGTATCAAAAGGTCTGCCCTCACAAGCACTGCCACCACTGCCGACAGCGTATCGTTGTCCCCGAACTCGATCTCCTCGGTGGCTACTGTATCGTTCTCATTTACTATGGGAATGCTTCCGTACCTGAACAGGGTATTGAAAGTGTTAATGGCATTGAGCTTTCTCTCCTCATTCTCTATTACATCCTTGGTAAGCAGGATCTGAGAGGCTATTTGGCC
Organism: Caldicoprobacter algeriensis; assembly: GCF_023838525.1. Lineage (GTDB taxonomy): Bacteria > Bacillota > Clostridia > Caldicoprobacterales > Caldicoprobacteraceae > Caldicoprobacter > Caldicoprobacter algeriensis. The sequence continues at coordinate 83,737 of NZ_JAHUQD010000003.1, read as the reverse complement.
GTACTCGCTAAACAGCTTTGAATACACATGCATCAAATTAACCTGGCCTATGGCAGCCAGGGCCTGCTTCTCCGGCAGCGATTCCGGCTTCTTTTTAAGCCCCATCCTGGAACACCCTACGCCTATGGCACCAGAGGTGACCAGCACTACATTCTTGTTCTCGTTTTTCAAGTCCGACAAGGCACGGACCAGCTTTTCAACCACCAGCAGGTTTATAGTGCCATTGTGGTGAGTAATGGTGGATGTTCCCACCTTTACCACAACGGTTTTAGCGTTTTTTATCTTTTCTATGACGCCCTTTGCATCCTTGGACTTTACTTTGTTGCTCACACAGCCTGTTTCCCCGGCTATTTCCTCATCCTTCTTCTCCTCTACAACATCCCCCATATTGCTTACCCCTTCTTTTAAATTAATTTGGTTCTACTGTAAAAAAATCCATTTTACTGCTAAAAACGAAATTTGCCTGAAGTTAAGATATAGATTAAGCTGCAAAAATCAAGCCATCTTGACCTGGTAGCAACTGAGAAATAGGCAAACTGTATCGTACAAAGCCCTTCCAAAAATATCATTATGTCAGCAGGCTATTGCCGCTACACGAAAAAAGAGCGCTCAACTGTCCCAGCTCTCCATCAGCAGCTCCACCTGTTCCAAGGAATCCACTACCCACCCTTCCTTTATGCGCTCTTGAATGTCAGCATTCAAAAACGCCGTATCGATGTTTGTTTGGTGTACCAGATAAACGCCCTGGCCATCTTCAAGAGGCCGGTAGATGGCTATGCGGCCATTCTTCTCCCTTATGATATAATGATTGGGACAGTAACCGTCGACTTCCTCACACAGCCACACAATTGATGGCGAAAACTCTTTTATAGCCCACGAAGAATACGTGCTCTCAATCTGTTCTTTTGAAAGCCCGGCTTCTTCTGCAGTTGCGGACCTATAAGAAATTGAATTGTGGCCACAACTCTTATACGTCCTCTCAAAGATAAAGGTAGTCTCCTGGGATGTGATCTGAGGTGGTTTGACCGCTGCCAGATGTTCAAAAGAGTCCGACAGTGCGCCTGCCTTGTTCACTTGTGGCTTCTCGTTGCCAATGCGCTCTTCTTCCTGAAACATCTCCGTTAGAAGGGTATAAGAATAGCCCATTACCATTCCCAGTATCATCAACGCCACCACGCCCACAAAAACACTCTTTCGGCCGATGTACACTATAATCCCTCCAAAATATGGATTTGGATTATAGTGTTCCCATTTTTTACACTTGTTATACATAGGCCACGTGAGATTGGGGCCTGTAGCGGTGGCGTCGCTCAAAGCCGCTGGGCCTTGTCGCACCCGCCACCTTCCATTGAACGGATAGCAGTTCAACATATACAAATCGCAATGACCATATATTATTCCATCTTCAGATTTGTAAATACGTTTTGTACGTCATCATGGTCTTCCAGCTTTTCAATGAGGTTCATCACCTTATTGCTAGCCTCCTCATTGACCTCCACATAGTTCTGGGGAATCATGGCTATCTCAGCGGTCACAAACGAGTATCCCGCCTTTTCAAGCTGCTCCCTTACATTGGAAAAATCCGACGGGGCTGTAATGATCTCAAATACGTCCCCCTCATCGGATATATCCTCGGCGCCGGCCTCCAAAGCCTGCAGCATAAGCTCCTCTTCATCTGTATTTTCATCCTTCTCTATGACCAGCAGCCCCTTTCGGTCAAACATCCATGCCACACATCCAGCAGCTCCCAGGTTTCCCCCGTGGCGCTCAAATATGTGGCGGATGTCGCTGGCCGTCCTGTTCCTGTTATCCGTCAAGGCTTCAACAATTATGGCCACACCATTGGGGCCATATCCTTCATAGACGACTTCTTCGTAATTTACCGTCTCCAACTCGCCGGCGGCCTTCTTAATGGTCCTCATGATGTTCTCACTGGGCATGTTGGCCGCTTTAGCTTTGGCGATGGCGTCCCTCAACCTGGGGTTTGTTTCAGGATTGCTTCCTCCCTCCTTGACAGCCACTGCAATCTCCCTGCCAAGCTTGGTAAACAACTTGCCTTTTTGAGCATCAGTCTTTTCCTTTTTGTGCTTGATGTTTGCCCATTTTGAATGTCCAGCCATAGCATGCAACCTCCTGAACTGACGCTTATTTCTTTCCTATAATAGCATAAGTTCATCAAACTGTGAAGAGGTTGGTTTTTACAGCCATCGCGGTTAATAAAACAAATCACAACCTCGACGATGACGTTATCCACGTCCACCGTCAGGAACGAATGCCTTTGCGCCAGCGTGCCTTCATGATAGGTTTCAACTATTACCACCGGCTTTTGATTGAAAAGGGCCGCCTTCTTTACCGTGCCAGCCTCTTCCCAACCGCCATCATGAGGGAGTATCTTGTAGCTGAAATGCTGCAGGCCCTGATCTATGAATGAATAGTCTTCATCGGCATAGGGCTTGTACGGGTCATGGTTTGCATACACAGGGCTTCTGAGCACGGTCATTCCCAATACATTGTTGGATATATCAAAACTGTATTTCCCGTCGTTTATTATGCTTACGCCGTATCTATTGGAGGTGCCGGGCATAATGCCGGTTACATCTACCCATGACTGTCCCGGCTGCTCTCTGCCATCGTCACACCTCGTTATACACCCATAAGGAATCTCAAAGGTATTCTGCCTAAGTTCATCGTGTACCACAGGAAAATCAATGCCTGAATCTTCTATCTGAGCAAAGAACTCTTCTGGTGTGCTGAATACCAGCTCAGGCATATCCTCCCTCTTTGACAGCTCGTATATGCTCTCTATGTTCTCCGTCAGTAAAAAAGTCCAAGACGGCATGCACCGTATCAACAATTTACCCTACATTCCACGCCGAGACCCATTCTCCGCTCCAGGAAGGCAAATCCGCGATCAGCCTTTATTACCATGGAGCCTTGCCACACGATGACCTTATCACCATTATAGGCTGCAGCAATATAGCAGTCTTAAGGGGTATATCGCCTTCCATGATGTCCACCAGGTGCTTGACCGCTATCTTGCCCAAATCATAAAACGGCTGTTTGACCGTCGTTATAGGCGGAGAGGTGTATTCGGCCAAAATGCTATTGTCAAAGCCTGTAACCGAGATATCCTCTGGCACCCTCAATCCCCTGCTCTGTATGGCCTTTATGGCACCGTTGGCACAGTAATCGTTCGAACATACCAGAGCGGTGAATTTTGCTCTATCCAACAGCTTATTTGTAGCTGTATATCCTCCTTCAACCGTCCAATCCGACTCTATGATCAATTCGGGATCAGGTTCCAGGCCGCAACTCTTCATGCCCTTTACAAAACCTTCCAGCCTCAAATTTGCAGCGCTCATATTGGAAGGTCCTCTAAGATGGGCTATTCTCTTGTGGCCCAAAGAATGCAGGTATTTGATAATATCGATTACTCCTTGAACATTATCGATGTCTATGGAGCTAACCGCCGAATTCGACGCGTTGTCACCTATAAAAATAATGGGATATCCTGATTCAGCGATGTGTTCCATCTCTTCAGGATCTCTAATTTGGAACGTTCCCAAAATTAATCCATCCACCTGGCCTTCCTTAAACAGATCAAGATAATCCTTCTCATCCTTCTTGTAAGCAGCACGGCTATAAAAGGTACAGACATAGCCATACTGAGAGGCCACGGCCTGTATCCCAGCCAATACTCCAGAATAGTATATGTTGGAGATGTCATCTACCACAACGCCTATCACATTGGTCTTATTGAGAACCAATCGCCTTGCATTGACGTTTGGCTTATATTTAAGCTTCCTTATGGCCTCTTCTATCCTCTTGGCAGTAGATGCCCTTACCTTTCCTCCATTGAGATACCTTGAAACGGTGCTTTTTGAGGTGTTGGCCATTTTGGCGATATCTATGATGGTAGGTGACATCTGTAAACCAGCTCCCATTCTGGTAACGTTCCCACTTCAATTGTCATGGTATCACAATCGCATGGCAGTGTCAATAAAAATTTACGCTATTTTTAAAAAAAACAAATTTACCCGAGCTATTCACAGCTATAGACATAAGATACCTTATAACCAACCCTAATGGTCATGTACACAATTAGTTGTGTGTGCTAAAATTAAGACACCAATATATAGTATTTCATCATAAATCTCTAAACAGGCATAATAAGGCTTATAAAACGGTGCGAACAAAAGCGAGACAAACAATGGTCATTCAAGAGCCATCGATCCCCGGGGAATTGGCTGAAGAGTTTGACGTCAGATAAAAAAATCGATCTATGCTTTTGAAAGGAGATTGGATGCCATGATAACGCAGATTCGCAAGCGAGATGGAAGGATTGAAAAATTTCAGCCCGAAAAGATTACCTGGGCAATATTCAAAGCGGCTATGGCATGCGGAGGTAATGACTTTAATCGTGCCGAAGAGCTGTGCCGTCAGGTGGTTGACATAGCCAACCTCAAGTTCGGCAGCAAAATCCCCGATGTGGAAGAAATACAGGACATCGTAGAGAAGGTGCTTATTGAAAACGGCCACGCTCAAACGGCAAAGGCGTACATATTGTATCGTGAAAAGAGAAGAAATGCCAGAAATCTAAACGCCTTGATCGGTGCCACCATCGAGATATTTTCAAATTATCTGGGCGATAAGGATTGGCAGATAAAGGAAAACGCAAACACCCACAAAAGCGTAAATGGCCTCAACAATTACGTGCGCGAGGTGTTTACCAAAAACTACTGGCTGCACGAAATCTATCCCCAGGAAGTCAGGGAAGCACACGAAAGCGGCGATTGCCATATCCATGACCTTGGTTTCTTTGGCCCCTACTGTGCCGGGTGGGACCTTCGCCAGCTCTTGCTTGAGGGATTCGGTGGAGTACCAGGCAAGGTTGAGAGCAAACCCGCCAAACACCTCCGCTCATTTTTGGGGCAGATTGTGAACTCCACCTTTACCACCCAGGGCGAGACTGCGGGAGCTCAAGCCTGGTCTAGCATTGACACCTACTGCGCTCCTTTCATCCGCTATGACAAGATGACCTACAGCCAGGTGCGCCAGTGCATCCAGGAGTTCATATTCAACATCAACGTACCCACGCGGGTGGGGTTCCAGTGTCCCTTTTCCAACCTGACCTTTGATATCAAGGTGCCCTCTACCCTGCGCGATCAGCCCGTCATAATAGGCGGCCAAATGATGAACGAAACCTACGGTGAGTTCCAGGAAGAAATGGATATGTTCAATCGTGCCTTCTGCGACGTCATGCTGGAAGGCGACGCAAAGGGTAGGGTATTCACCTTCCCCATCCCCACCATAAATGTTACCCCGAACTTCGATTGGGACAGCCCGGTGGTCGAAGATTTCATGAAGATCACCTGCAAGTATGGCATACCGTATTTTGCCAACTACATAAATTCCGACCTGTCCCCTGAAGACGCTGTATCCATGTGCTGCCGTTTGAGGCTGGATATAACCGAGCTCAGGAAGCGCGGTGGTGGCCTTTTCGGCAGCAATCCCATGACCGGCTCCATTGGTGTGGTAACCATAAACCTCCCCAGAATAGGATACCTGTCCTCATCCGAGCGCGAGTTCAAATCCCGCTTGTGGAGGCAGGTCCAGATTGCCAAGACCGCCCTGGAGATCAAGAGAAAGGTCATCGAACAGCAGTCCGAAAAAGGCCTTTACCCTTATTCCACCCACTACCTACGCCATATAAAGGAGCGCACAGGACAGTACTGGTATAACCACTTCAGCACCATCGGCATTGTGGGCATGAACGAGGCGCTGCTCAACTTCATGGGCAAGGACATCACCACTCCAGAAGGGCAGGCCTTCGCTATAGAGATCATGCACTATCTGCGTGACCTGCTCATAGAGCTGCAAAAGGAGACAGGCCACTTCTATAACCTGGAAGCTACGCCGGCTGAAGCCACAGCCTACCGCTTGGCCAGGCTAGATAAAAGCAGATATCCCGACATAATAACCGCAGGGGACGATGAAACGCCCTACTACACCAACTCCACCCAGCTGCCGGTGGGCTATACCGACGACATATTCGAGGTGGTGGCTCTACAGGATGAGCTGCAGTCGCTGTATACCGGGGGAACAGTGCTGCACCTTTACCTAGGCGAGCAGATAGAGGATACTGCCGTGGCCAAAAAGCTCATCCAAAAGATCTTCACCCAATCCAAAATACCCTATATATCCATCACTCCCACCTTCAGCATATGCAACCAGCACGGGTATATAAAGGGAGAGCATTTCAAGTGTCCTCAATGCGGAGCCGAGACAGAGGTGTGGTCAAGGGTGACGGGCTATTTAAGGCCGGTACAAAACTACAATCCCGGCAAAAAGCGTGAGTATTATGACCGCAAGAAATTTAAAATACGGGAAGAGGCGTTATGAGGATAGCTGGCATACAAAAGAACTCATTCGTGGATTATCCGGGCAATATCGCTGCAGTGGTGTTTACCCCCGGGTGTAACCTGAACTGCTACTTCTGCCACAACCGCCATATAATCAATCCGGAAAACATCGATGTGACATATGATATAAACGACGTAATGCGGTTTCTTGACGCCCGCCGCTCATTCCTTGATGGGGTGGTAATAAGCGGCGGGGAGCCCACCTTTCAGCCCGACCTCGAAGAATTTATCGTAAAAATAAAAGGGCTGGGATACCTGGTAAAGCTGGATACCAACGGCACCCGCCCTTCTGTGCTCGAAAAACTGATAAACAAGAATTTGGTGGACTACATCGCCATGGATATAAAGGCCCCGTTTGAGAAGTACAACGAGATCTGCGGAGTGGAAGTTGACATCACCAGCATCCAGCAAAGCATAGAGATTATAATGAACGCCGGGTGCGACTACGAGTTCCGCACCACCTTCGTGCCCAACCTGAATAAGGATGATATACTGGAAATTGCCCGAACGATAAGGGGCGCAAAGCGGTATGTACTGCAGCAGTTCAGAATACCACAAAAACAGAAAAGGATAGAGGATATACGGCTTTACCGCACTCCCTATCCCCCTCATGTTTTCGCCGAAACGATATCGGAGATAGCTCCACTGCTGGAATCATGCCTTACGCGCGGAGTAGAGTAATCACAGGAATAGAATAGGAGCTGACAAATCATCTGATTGAAGGCTTCCACTATTTACATGAACGCCAAAGCCTATCCCCTGTGCCCGTGCCTCCAGCAATGGCCACGGCAAAACCCCATACCCTGCCCTGGAGGTACATGGCACACCACATCATTTGAACCACAATGTGGGCATGTATAAACCCCTTCTTTAATCTTAGAAAAATTCTCATAGCTTTCATCCCACTGGGCCATGCATTGACGGCAATAAACCCTGCATATATTTCGAGTGAAGTACCCTCCTCCAATCCTTATAGCCTTGCCGTTGACCAGGGAATCGGCCACCTTTTCACGGGCGCTGTTTAAGATGCGCTGGAAGGTCTGGCGTGAAATGCCCATTCTCTCAGCACAGGCTTCCTGATCCAATCCCTCTAAGTCCTTGAGGCGCAGCGCTTCCAGCTCCTCTATTTGAAGTATGTTCTCTTCAACTTCACTCTGCGGCACGTCGACGGGTATAAAATGCCTGACGTTGGGTATAAATTCCACCCTTCGCCACTTGACGGGTCTTGCCATAACTTCACGCTCCTTCCTTGCTTATTTTAGCACATAACGCGCTGGTTAACCAGGTATAAAAAATCCCGCCCATCATTGAGACGGGCGGGATCCCCCTTGGAAACTTTACATCAGCCCAAGCTGTACACCGACCAAGTCACTGCTTAAAGCCACCTTCTAGCTTATCAGAACAGCGAGAAGGCTATAAACAGGGTTGCCGCCAGGGAGGATATCAAGGAAACCACGGTCACCTGAGTATTAAGCGATGGTCCAGCGGTATCCTTGAATGGGTCACCGACGGTATCGCCGATAACGGCAGCCTTGTGGGCATCCGACCCTTTACCGCCGTGAACCCCTGTCTCGATGTATTTCTTGGAGTTATCCCACAGACCACCGGAGTTAGCCATCAACAGAGCCAGGAACAGACCAGATACTATGTTTCCGGTTAGAAATCCGCCAATTGCATGGATTCCTCCAATAAACCCTACCACCAGCGTCACCACGATGGCCATCAAACCGGCAGGAATCAACTCTTTTATGGCACCTATGGTTGCGATATCGATGCACTTCTCATACTCGGGCCTGACACCCTCTTTGCCTTCCTTAAGGCCGGGTATGGTCTCGAACTGGCGATGGATTTCGGCCACCATTCGTTCAGCGTTTCGGTCAACACCCAGCATCAACATGGCAGCAAAGACAGCCGGTACCGCCAGCCCTACCATTATGCCAAAGAATACCAGCGGATTCATTATATTGAAACTTATGTCGGAGCCCGTCACATTCATTACCGTCTCTCGATAAGCTCCAAGCAATGCGATGACGGTGAGCCCTGCTGCACCAATGGCAAACCCTTTGGTTATAGCCTTGGCGGTGTTTCCAGCAGCATCTAGCTCATCGCTGATGACCAGAGCATCATCTCCCATCTTGGCCATCTCAACCAGACCGCGTGCATTGTCCACAATTGGACCAAAGGCGTCGTTTGAAATGATCATTCCTACAACAGATAACATGCCTATGGCTGCCATGCTTATACCAAACATGGCATAGCTTGCTCCCAGAGGTTCGCACAGCTTATAGGCTACCAGCGCCGAAAAGCCGATACCCAGCAGCGCTGGGAAGCAGCTCAACAATCCATAGGAGAAACCGCTGAGGATAGTGAAAGCCGGCCCTATGCTGGATGCCTTAGCCACTTTCTCAACAGGTTTTTTGCCGTCCCCTGTGAAATAGTCCGAGGTGATACCAATGATAACGGCAACAATGAGCCCTACCATGGTAGCGCCCCAGATTCGCAAATCATACTTGAAGGCCAAAGATACCACAAGCGTCAAAACCGCAAACAATACGGTGGTAATATAAGTCCCTGTGTTCAAAGCCTTGCCAGGATCTTTGTGCTTGCCCATGCCTATGAACAACACGCCCAGTATAGAGGCCAGCAAACCTAAAGTAGCATAACAGAACACCATATGCTGCTGGCCGAGGGACAAACCTATAACCATAGCAGCCGCGATGGAAGCTATGTTGGAGTCAAACAGGTCAGCGCCCATGCCGGCCACGTCACCGACATTATCACCTACGTTATCTGCTATTACCGCCGGGTTCCTTGGGTCGTCCTCTGGGATCCCCAGCTCAACTTTACCCACCAGGTCAGCGCTCACGTCAGCGGTTTTGGTATAAATTCCACCCCCCGCCTTAGCAAAAAGCGCCAGCGTACTTGCACCAAAGCTAAAGCTCAATACTGTATTGGGATCCTTGGTGAGGAGATACAGTATGGATGCTCCAAACAAGCTGCAGCCCACCACAGCCATACCCATAACAGCTCCGCCCTTGAAGGCCACTTCAAAAGCGGGGGCTATACCCTTCTTGGAGGCCACAGCCGACTTCAAATTGGCAATGGTAGCAATGTCCATACCGATCTTACCTGCCGTCGCCGAAAGCGAGGCACCAAATAGGAAAGTAAGAGCCATTCTAAAGTTGGTCCAAAAGTTACTCTTCCATATAGGATGGGGCAGGAAAAGTAAAATTAAGAATGCCAGCACTGATGCAAATACAGCCAGTATCTTGTACTCCCTCCGGAGGAAGGCACTGGCTCCGCGCCTTATAAGCTGTGCAATCTCTTCAGCCTCTTTGTCGCCGCCTGGTTGCCGTTTTACCCATTGGTACAGGTATCCTGCAAGCAAAAAGGAGGCAACTGACACTACGATAGCTGCGTAAACCCAAAACACCTTCCATTCTCCTCTCCTTTAAAAATTTTTTAAAAGCTTATGCCGCACGGTCTCCCGCCTGCAAAGCACAGCTGCTTCTGCCACTCAAGCAACCGCACGTTTACAAACGCAAGCCCTGCAGCAAAATTTGATCTTTTTAAGCATCATGGTTTTTAAAGGCTCTCATCAATATCTTTACCATCAGGTAGAAAAGCGCCAAAGTGGTATAAACGCCTGCTACCCCAACTACCATGAGAAAAAGGGATTTAGTAAGGTCCGACGCATGTGCAATGCTTTCAAGCATACCATCACACCTCCCAGCTTAACCTGCCAAAAGCGGCACCAGTGCTAAGATCAATCCCCCTGCGATTATGGAGCCCAGCTGGCCCGCCACATTGGCGCTGACTGCATGCATAAGTATGAAATTCGAAGGGTCTTCCTTCTGTGCCATCCTCTGAATAACCCTTGCAGACATTGGAAATGCCGATATACCAGCTGCCCCCACCATGGGATTGACCTTCTTCTTGAGGAAAAGGTTCAGGAACTTAGCAAACAGCACGCCACCCGCCGTGTCGAATATGAAAGCTCCCAGTCCACCCAGAAGGATGACCAGCGTCATGGGCTGCAGAAAGTCCTCTGCAACCATCGTCGAACCGATGGTGATTCCCAGCAATATGGTTACAATATTTGCCAGCTCGTTTTGAGCCGCCTTAGAAAGCCTCTCCAGCACTCCGGATTCCCTTATCAGGTTACCGAACATCAAGAGACCCACTAGCGGCACGCTTATAGGCGCTATAATGCCTGCAATAACTGTAACAAATATAGGAAACAAAATCTTGACACGCTTGGGCACCTTGACATCCTTATATTCCATTCTGATCATACGTTCCTCTTTTGTAGTCAAAAGCCTGATTACGGGCGGTTGAACGATGGGAACAAGAGACATGTAGGAATACGCCGCCACCGTTATAGGCCCAAGGTATTTCTGTGCAAACTTGCTTGCCACAAAGATGGCTGTGGGACCATCGGCAGCTCCTATAATCCCTATGGCCGAAGCAACTTTAAGGCTGTCAGCTCCAACCAACAGCGCGATGACTGTTGTAGCAAATATCCCAAACTGAGCTGCAGCGCCAAAGAAGAGCATCTTGGGATTAGCAAGGAGAGGGGTAAAATCGATCATGGCCCCAACGGCTATAAAGATCAACACCGGGAAAAGCTCAGTCTGAATGCCGGCATCAAACAATATCTTTAGCACCCCTGGAGTGCCTTCATACTCTAAAACCGCAGAAAGCGGCAGATTGACCAATATAGTGCTGAAGCCTATAGGCAGCAACAGCATTGGCTCGTATTCTTTCTTAATTGCAAGATAGATTAAGAAACCGCCTATTGCATACATGATTATCTGTTGTAAACCTATATGAGCAAACCCCACAAACAGCTTATCCATAATCTACCTCCATAAATCAAACTAAATTGTAAATTTTTAGTATATGTTGACCTCAAAAAATAAAACCATCATAAAATACTCAGCAGAGAACATCTATGCCTTTCGACCGGTTAAAAGACGCATATCGCCTCCCTTCAGCTTACCCATCAATACCGTTAAAATCAGCAAAACACAGTAATTTTGAAAGATTTTACCGCTATAAATAGAAAAACTGACGGATATGCCCATCAGTATAGATACAAGCGGTATATGAAGCTTGACAATACCCCCTCCTTAAGCTGCATATCCTGGTCCCTCCACAAAATCACTAGTGCAATTATATCATATCGCCGAATAAATGCAATAGTACTCCATTACTTTTTTTAAACGCTTTTTAAATTCATTTTACAAAAATTCCGAGCAATCGAGATTTTTTTACGTTTTACTAGGTATGAAACCCTCAGCAATCACCAAAGGCACTTTATTCCTTTTAGCGCTAGTAGATGCCAGGCTGGCAAGATTGATAAGATTTTCCATATCGTCTACATAATCCCCAGAAAAGCGGCTTTTTTCTCGCCTGCCTCCTGAAATGCCGGCAGAAGCCGTAATATTTACTTTGATGCTGTACTCATGCTGCGATATGACGTTCAAAAGCTCCTTGGCCAATTCTATACATCGCTCTTTTTTATAAGGGGTCAACACGGCAAATTCATCACCGCCGTAGCGGCATAAAAAACAATCAGCAGGTACTTTGGCTTTAAGCAAATCGCTTATTTCCTTCAGTATCAGATCCCCAAATATATGGCCATATTCTTTGTCAATGATGCCAAAACCATCAATATCTATAAATATTATGGATACTTCTTTGCCATTTCTGAGCAGTTTAACCCCTTCATAGATTATATAATCCTTTTTGTTTAACTGGGTAAGCATATCAAAATGCTTGGCAATCTCAAAATAAAGCCTGGTCTTTGTAACCAAACCTATAAGCTGTCCTTTCTCTACTACCAGCAATCTTTCTATACAATATTTATCCATTTTTTCCTTTGCTTCCCATAATGAAGCCGTAGGCTTAACATAAATGGGAGGCGCAGTCATGGCATCAGCCACCAACCGGTTAGGATGAGAGGATATGATATCCCAGGTGGTTATAATGCCTACCAAACGCCCATTCTCCATTACCGGCAAACATCCAATCCTCTTCTGAGCCATTACTTGCCGAGCATTATCCACGCTGTCCATCGATTCAATTGTAATGAGGTCTTTTTCCATTATGGAGGACACCGTCGTAATCATAGCTCAACGGTTTTGCTAACACACAACACAATACTCAGCTGAACCTTAAAAATAGTTGCTTCGTTAGCCACCTTCCCTCCTTCTTCCAATATAAGGGAAATAAGACGATCGCAAGCCACCATTTGCATAAGGGCCTTTCGAATCACCACTGCTTCTATAGTAGGGTGTTGTACCTTTATAACCTCATATTGGTTGGGAGATATAATATCCACCATCCTCTTGGCAGCCTCAAAACCGATAGGTGCCTTGCGACCTATTATAAGCGCATCCTGCATTGGGGGCATTTCAAACTCAGACAACCTCAAGGTTATTTCCATCTTTTTAGAACTGACTGATGAATCAGCCATAGTAAATACTCCTTCCCCACCAGAAACCCCTTACAGCCTCAATTTAGGACTTAATACCTATGATGTTAGACCTACTTTACTAGTTATTGTAATACATTTCTATGAATAATACAAGGGAAAAATGAGCATAAGCATGTTAACCCATAACTTAAGTCCCATTTTACGTAAGCAAATCCTCCTACAAAATACGACAAATAATACCAAAGCCCTATTGTATTTAAACCTACAATAATTTAAAATAAAAACATACAATGTAAAATTTTATACAAATATGGAGCTAAAAAGGAGTGTAAATGATGGCACTCTTATGTGGCCTAAAAAAGCTGTTTAGCAGGCACAGAAAATTTGCTCCTCCAAATGAATACAGGTTGACACCTAAAGAGCGTGAAAGCGTAATAGTATTCTTTTCTGTTGTAATATGTTGCCTCTTGGTAGTGCTAACCCTCAAGATGATATACTAAGCATACCATTATGACCCCCCAAAAAGACGGAAAGGACATAAATGTCCTTTCCGTCTTTTTGTTATACAAGGCTACTCCTCCTGCTCGTCCTCCTGGGAGTACAAACGCGGATTGGAAGATCGAGCGTTATCGCGTACATCTTCAAGTTGTGGCGGAAACAGCGGAAGCCTAAAGAATTCTTCGCAGAGATTCTCTGCAAATTCTTCACAGGGAGGAATCTCGCAAAACCCAAACGAAGGTACCAGCAGGTCAACCTTGGCTACAATCTTCAGAATGATGGTGATGCATACATCAACCTCAAACCTCAAAACGTCACCGTGCAGCGCCTTGCCTGATACGCACATAGCGTTAACAATACTCTCCAACTGGAAGGGAATTACCGATTCATCCGGTACAAAGAGTATTACATCCTTTGGAACAACTATAGTGCTGTTACCAATACCCCTATTGCCTTTTGCATCCTCAAAAATTACCTCCACCGGAATCTCTACTTTAGTTTGTATCCTTGCAAAATTTGGGCGATCCGGCAGCCTGGTAATCTGGGTTCCTACCAATTTGCCTTTCACGCTGGTGCTTCTGCAACCTATGAAGGTAAATGGCGGTGTAAAGTCCCTCCAATCACCGCATATGTCTTTTACCGTAATCCTTATATCCTTTAAAGTTTCCTGCTGGAGACAAGCATCATATACTTTATTTACTTGGATGCACACCTTTTCGATTATCTTTTTACATGCATCAAAGCCGATCCGACTAGGACACCGTTCATTGCCCTGATTTTTATATGAATAGAAAGACATTTTCAAACCTCCTTTTCTCACAGTATATGTCCGAGGAAATCTATATTTCCTCTCACTGCATAATATGTAAAAATCCAATTATGTGTGATAACGCATGTGATAAATTCTCGAATCATATCATAAAGATTTACTAAAACGCTTGTGTTGAAACGGGTGATACCATGTTAATGAGTGTCGATAAGTCATTTGTGCTCAAAACCTCCTCGGGAAATCGATGGCATTTCTTCCTCTCGCCTGAACAGAACATAGTGTATTCTCAATCAGATTCCCAATCAGAAATCGGGACAACTACTCAGAATGTTTTGCTGGATTCCCAGCCGGTTAAAGACCTGGCGGCCACAATCGACTCCAGCGATAACATCCATGTATTGGCATATACTGTAACAAACCAGCTGGTATATTACCGGTGGAACGGCCTCAAATGGCAACGCCAGACAGTGGAGTACATTCGATCTCCGGCACAAAACATTTCCTATTTCACCATAATGGCATACCGGGATATCATCCACATACTGTATTACATCAAGGGCTCATTAAGGCGTGGAACAGAATTCCTGATACATTATCGAGGTAATGGGAATAAATGGACAAGGCAAAGAATGTGGACCTTTGCCTCTGACAGCCTTACGACCATAGAGAACACCTTTGTGGACAACCTAGGAAACGTGCATCTGTTATTCAGCCAACAATCCAACAATCAACCTTCACTCCTGTATTCTTGCTTTAGTCCCTCTTTTTCCTCCTGGGCCAATCCAATAACAATATACAAGCCTGGTCGCAAGTACGCAGAATGTTACCTGTACGCTGACCCCCGCCAACGTATTCACATCATATGGAAAGAAAAAGAAGGTACCAACCATATCATAAGGTATTTATCCGTAAGAAGCGTACTTCAACCAGAAAGCGATGCACAGGAAGCAAAAGTTATATACATGGGCCAGGACGAACCCGTCCATCCCACGCTGCTGCTATCTAATCAGCTGTATTGCCTGTGGGAGATGAAAGGCGATATATACTGCACAGCCTCACAGGACGGCGGCAATACCTGGAGTATTCCTCGAGCGATTCCCCACGCTCCCTCGGACAGCGTAACCTTTTTCTACTACACCTCGTTTGACAGGCCAGACCTTCCCCCCACTTTAAGGCTGTGGGGTATAAATTATAAAGAAGTCCTGGACCTTTCAGCTCCTCAGGCAACCCCAAACACTACAATCGCACAAAAAAAAGAAGACCAACAATTACCGTACAGCAAGCTGGAAAAAAGGATCGCTGCAATCGAACACCAGCTTGAAAACATAACCTCCAGCATTTACGCTTTTCAAGAACAATTGCTTCAAAACGGCAAGGCCATGTATTTTCTGGAAGCCATGATAAAAAAGCTCAACTTCCAGGTAGAACAGCTCAGGACAAACAGCAAACAACCCTTCCCTTACGCCGACATGCCTCAAAAAGAAAAAAGGCCCGTTCCCAACAAAGAACAGGCCTATCTAACATCGTCAACTCCACCGTCTTCAATGGACGACAATGCCACGCGCAGCACATCGCCGTCCTCGCCTCCTATACGTCCTGACAGCAATGTGCTACCCTCCAGCGAGGGTAAACAGCCCGCAGCACAGTCCAACGCCACTGCACAATCCCCGCAGGAAGCCGAAAATAGCTCTCAAGGTACAGACAGCGTCCAAACTCCAACCGCGGTACAGCCCAAAGACGCCCCTAACAGGATAACATTGGGCAACGTGGACATAATCATAAACCCACAAGACGAAGAAGACTAAAGCTATTGTTTCGGCTTAGGAACCTCCACCAGGGCATGCTCAAGCACCTGATCCATATGTTCCACCAATACTATCTTTACCTTTCGCTTAACATTTTCGGGGATCTCCTTCAGGTCCTTTTCGTTTTCAGCAGGAATTATGACCTTGGTAATCCCTGCTCTATGGGCTGCCAATACCTTTTCCTTTAAGCCACCGATGGGCAGCACCCTACCCCTCAAGGTTATTTCGCCCGTCATTGCAACATCGCTCCGGGCGGGTATCCCCGTCAGAGCCGAGATTATGGCCGTGGTCATGGTAATACCAGCCGAAGGGCCATCCTTGGGTATTGCCCCTTCAGGGATGTGCACGTGAATGTCGGTATTGTTGTAAAAATTGGGATCTATGCCGAAATCCCGCGCCTTGGCGCGTATATAGCTGAACCCGGCCTGTGCCGATTCCTTCATGACATCGCCCAGCTGACCGGTGAGCACCAGCTTCCCGGTACCGGGCATATGGATGGCCTCCACCAACAGGGTTTCACCGCCCACCGCCGTCCAGGCCAAACCTGTGACAATACCGGCCTGATCATGCTGCCCCGCTTTCTCATAGCGATATATAGGAACACCCAGATAACGCTTTAGGTTGCCGCTGGTTATTCGGACGCACTGCTGACCAGTCTCCAGTATCTTCCTGGCAGCCTTTCTGCATATGGTGGCAATCTGCCGCTCCAGATTGCGCACCCCAGCCTCCCGGGTATAATAATTGATGATATCCCTTATGACTCGCTCGGGTATCTGAACGCTCCCCTCTTTAAGCCCGTGTTCCTTCACCTGCTTAGGGATAAGGTAACGGGAAGCGATGTGCAGCTTTTCCTCTTCGGTGTAGCCCGAAATGTGAATGACCTCCATCCGGTCCAGCAAGGGCCTGGGTATGGTCTCAAGGGTATTGGCGGTGGTTAAAAACATCACTTTGGACAGGTCAAACGGCACTTCCAAATAGTGGTCTCGAAAAGCGAAGTTCTGCTCCGGGTCCAGCACCTCCAGCATGGCAGAAGCCGGATCACCGCGGAAATCGCTGCTCATCTTGTCTATTTCATCAAAAAGGAATACCGGGTTTTTTGTGCCAGCCTGCCTTATCGACGCTATAATTCGGCCAGGTATGGCCCCTACATAAGTCCTTCGGTGGCCGCGGATCTCAGCCTCGTCCCTCACACCGCCCAGGGACATCCTGACGAATTTCCTGTTGAGAGCCCGTGCGATGGACCTGGCAATGGAGGTTTTGCCCACACCAGGCGGCCCTACAAAGCACAGTATGGGGCCTTTCATCTGCTGGGTCAGCTGGTGTACCGCCAGATACTCCAGCACCCGTTCCTTTACCTTCTCCAGGCCATAGTGGTCCTCATCCAATATTTTGGCGGCCTTTTTAATGTCCGTATTGTCCTCGGTCTCAACATTCCACGGCAGCTCCACAAGCCAGTCCAAATACGTCCTTATGATCCCTATCTCGGGCGAACCGGGAGGCATTCTGTACAGCCTGTCCAGCTCTTTCATGGCCTTCTCATATGCCTCTTCAGGAAGCTGTGCTTCTTCTATTTTTCGCCTATATTCCTCAACCTCTTCGCCTATACCGTCCTTCTCACCAAGCTCCTTCTGTATGGCCTTGAGCTGTTCCCTTAAATAGTACTCTCGCTGGAGCTTGTCTATCTGTTTCTTTACCCGCTGATTGATCTTTCTCTCAATCTCCAGGATCTGAATTTCCCTGGTCAATATGCCATACAGCTTCTCCAGCCTATCCTGCGGGTCAAATGCCTCCAGGATGCTCTGCTTGTCCTCGATCTTGACCAGCACATTGGCAGCAATGATATCGGCCAGCTGGCCAGGTTTTTCAACCGCGTTGACCGATATCAGTGTATCAGGAGATACCCGGTTGCCAAGCTTTACATAATCCTCAAATATGTCCAGCACGCTTCGCATCAAAGCTTCTTGTTCGAGATTGCCTGGTTCAGGGTCATTTTCTTCAATCTCTTCAATCTCCACCTCAAAACATGGATCGGTGGATATGCACTCAACAATACGGCCACGTTTGAGCCCTTCCACCAGTACGCGTATAGTATCTCCCGGCAACTTGAGAAGCTGCTTTATTTTAGATACGGTACCTACGTGGTATATATCGTCAAAGCCGGGATCATCCATCTTTGCGTCTTTCTGCGTAACCAGAAGCAGCTCTTGGTCGTTTACCATTGCCTCTTCCAGTGCTGCGATGGACTTCTGTCGCCCTACATCAAAATGCAGCACCATATACGGAAAAACTGTCAATCCCCTAAGTGGCAGACAAGGAATACGCCTTAATTTATTATTGGCCTTCTTCCTTCGCCTGCCCTTTTTCTTTTCAGCCGTTTTCTCGGCCATATCATTATCTCCTCCACATCTATAAAAAAAATCCCGCACCTATATTTTGCACATCTTCTCGACTTTTAAATTATATATAATAACTGGATAAAAAATCAAGCTGTAGCTGTTCAACTCCATAAATACCACCTTGTATAGTATACAAAACCTTAAAACCCATAAAACACACAATAAAAAGCCGGGATGTATGGTCCCGGCCCTGACTATTTCGCCGATGCGCTTAAAAGCCCGGCCTGATGCGGTACATTTGTAATACTGGCATCATCTTCTCCATGATACATAGCATGCTCTATAACCTGCTCGATCCTCTCCACAGGAACAATCGATATACTATAGTTCTTGAAAGTCTCCTGCCAGTTCTCCATGGGGATTATCACCTTCTTTACCCCCGCCTGAACGGCCGCTTCTATCTTAGCAGCTATGCCGCCCACTGGCTTTACCACTCCCAGGATTGATACCTCTCCCGTCATGGCTACCCTGCCGTCCACAGGCTGTCCCGTTATAGCGGAATACACTGCCACCGCCATGGCGATTCCCGCTGAAGGACCATCCACAGGGATGCCGCCGGGAAAATTGAGGTGTATGTCGTAATCCCGAGGGTTTACTCCCAGCCATTTTCTTACGGCTGTCAGCACATTCTCCACCGAATCCCTGGCGGTGCTCTTCCTGCGCATTCGCTTGCCTTCAGAGCCCATCTCCTCTTCATCTATTATACCTGTCACCGTAACCATGCCTTTCCCTTTCCCAGCAGGCATGGCCGAAACCTCTACTTCCATGACAGTCCCCAGGTAAGCTCCATAAACGGCCAGTCCATTTACGCAACCCACCCTGGGCGTGCCTTGTACCTTTTTCTCCGGCCTCGGGCTGTAGTGCCCACTGTTTATCACCCATTCTATATCCTCTACGGTAATGTCGGTCCTTCCTTCGGTCAGAGCAAGGCCTCCTGCCAGCTGTATGATATTGACCGCGTCCCTACCATTGCCAGCATACTTGCCCACCAGTTCGACCGCCCGCTCGGCAATGGAAAATCCACCTTTCTTGGCCGCATTTTTAGCGATCTGCATGATCTCATCGGGCCTTAACTCTCTAAAGAATATCTCTAGACATCGAGACCTTATGGCTGCCGGTATCTCGCTGGGACTCCTGGTGGTTGCTCCAATCAGACGAAAATCGGCCGGCAACCCTTTCTGAAATATCTCATGTATATGGCGAGGGATATTGGTGTCATAGGAGCTGTAATAGGCGCTCTCAAAAAATACCTTTCTGTCTTCCAGAACTTTTAGCAGCTTGTTCATCTGTATGGGATGAAGCTCACCGATTTCGTCCAGGAAGAGCACCCCTCCATGGGCTTTGGTGACGGCGCCCGGCTTTGGCTGTGGAATGCCAGCAATACCCAGAGGCCCGGCTCCTTGATATATCGGATCGTGCACCGAACCTATGAGGGGATCGGCTATGCTGCGCTCATCAAAGCGTATAGAGGTGGCATCCATCTCGATGAACTTGGCATCTGCGCGAAAGGGTGACCTTGGATTCTTCTTTGCCTCCTCCAGCACCAGCCGTGCGGCACAGGTTTTGCCCACGCCAGGCGGCCCATAAATTATGACATGCTGAGGATTAGGTCCGCACAGCGCAGCCCTGAGTGCTTTTATCCCCTCCTCCTGCCCTATTATCTCTTCAAAGCTGGTAGGGCGGGTCTTTTCAGCCAAAGGTTCGGTCAAAGAAATCTCGCGAAGCCTTTGAAGGTTCTCAAGCTCCTTCTTCGACTCCTTCTCCACTGCAATCTTATTTCCCTGCTGGCTCTTAAGCAGGTTTAAAAAATACAGCCCTATAATTATGGCAAAAAAGAGCTGTATTATAATCACGGCACTCCCGAGCAAGTGGTATTCCCCCTTTCTAAAGATTGGCCATGAACTTTAAAAAAACTAATAACCTGGTTTTTAACTGTTCTTCTGGATAGTATATGTAGCCAGATGATTTTTATCCAATTTTGATATCTTTGTTGTCATGAGCTATTTATTGTATACCCGCTATTACAACTCTCATTTGATTACATATTTTGTCAGCAATTCTGGGTTCATAAAAACGGACTAAAAAAGACCTGTCGATTTCTCAACAGGCCTTTTGTATGTGTTAAATATAGTCGCCTAGTTATCGCTCATGCCGTATTCATCAATGAAAAAAGGGAGCGACTTACATCGCTCCCTTTTAGAGTTTACACCTTCTTGCGATAATTACGATACCGATTCGCGCTTCTCTTTTTGCTTTTTAAGCCCTTTGCGCGACCTCTGCCCCTCCGAAATTATTATTATGGGCTCGCTTTTCTTCAACACCACGTCTTTAGTTATTATGCACTTCTCTATATCTTCACGCGAAGGAATCTCAAACATCACATCCAGCATCAATTCCTCCATTATGGCCCTGAGCCCACGAGCCCCTGTCTTGCGTTCCAGTGCCTGCTTGGCAATCAGCCGCAGGGCTTCATCTTCAAATTCTAATGTTACGCCATCAATCTCAAACAGCTTTTGATACTGCTTGACCAGCGCATTCTTGGGCTCCTTCAAAATTTTCACCAGCGCCTCCTCATCCAAAGCATGGAGAGTAACGATGATGGGGAGACGCCCAACGAACTCGGGAATTAAACCAAACTTCAGCAGGTCTTCGGGCATTATGTGTTTCAGAAGTTCACTTGGATCGCTATTGGCCTTGCTTCGGATTTCTGCTCCAAATCCCAACGAACTCTTACCTATACGGTTCTGGATGATCTTCTCTATGCCTTCAAAAGCACCACCGCATATGAAAAGGATGTTGGTAGTGTCTATCTGTATAAACTCCTGATGCGGGTGCTTGCGCCCACCCTGCGGCGGAACGTTGGCTATGGTACCCTCCAGTATTTTAAGCAAAGCCTGCTGTACGCCCTCGCCAGACACATCTCGAGTTATGGAAGGATTTTCAGATTTTCTCGCTATCTTGTCTACCTCATCTATATACACTATACCCTTCTCAGCCTTTTCGATGTCATAATCTGCAGCTTGAATGAGCCTCAAAAGGATGTTCTCCACATCCTCGCCCACGTATCCCGCTTCAGTCAGGGTGGTAGCATCGGCTATTGTAAATGGAACATTCAGTATCTTGGCTAGCGTCTGAGCAAGAAGAGTCTTACCGGAACCCGTGGGCCCCAGCATCAGGATGTTGCTTTTCTGCAGCTCAACGCCATCCCTCTTTGCATCGCTGTTGATGCGCTTGTAATGGTTGTATACCGCCACCGACAGTATCTTTTTGGCCCTGTCTTGGCCTATAACATACTGGTTGAGAATAGAGTATATCTCCTGTGGCTTTGGAATGTCGTGCATATCAAAGCTGGACGACTCCTCAAACTCCTCCTCTATGATTTCCTGGCACAGCTCTATGCACTCATCACAGATGTAGACCCCTGGTCCGGCTACCAAGCGCCGCACCTGGTCCTGGGTCTTGCCACAGAAGGAGCACTTGAGTTGCTTTCTATCATCATATCTTGCCAATTTTTTCACCTCTTAATTCACTATTTACGCGATACAATGACTTCATCGACGATGCCGTATTCTTTGGCCTCATAGGCCGACATGAAGAAATCGCGATCGGTGTCCCTCTCTATCTTTTCAAGAGGTTGCCCTGTCCTCTCGGCCAAAATCTCGTTAAGGCGCCTCTTGAGCTTGAGGATCTGCTCGGCGTGTATCTTTATATCCGATGCAGAACCCCGTGCTCCACCTATAGGTTGATGAATCATGATCTCGCTGTTGGGCAGAGCAAATCTCTTGCCCTTTGTACCGGCTGCCAGCAAGAAAGCGCCCATGGAAGCAGCCATCCCGATACATATGGTGGACACATCGCACTTGATGTACTGGATGGTATCGTAGATAGCCAGTCCAGCCGTCACCGAGCCACCAGGGCTGTTGATGTAAAGCTGTATATCCTTGTCAGGGTCCTTGGCTTCCAGATACAGCATTTGAGCCACCACCAAATCGGCGGTTTCATCGTATATCTCCCCGCCAAGGAATATAATTCTATCCTCTAAAAGCCGTGAATATATGTCGTATGCGCGTTCACCACGGCTGGTTTGCTCAACCACTATAGGGACCAGGCTCATACCATCATCTCCTCCTCAATCAATCATAAACTTGAGTTTATTCAGCAGCGGTACCCTCCACTGTCTGCTGATTTGCACCCTCGCCGGTATGCTCAGCCTTGCCATCAGCTTGCTGCTTATCCTGCTCTGGCTGCTGTGCCTTATCCACTATAACGGCGTTATCCATCAAGAAATCAATGGTCTTTCTTGTAAGTAGCTCGTCCTTTCTTCTCTCCAGGCCTTCAGCATAGCGTTTTCTGGCTTCATCCACAGTTATATTGAACTGATTGGCAAGCCCCTCAAGCTCCTTATCCAGGTCCTCCTGGGTAACCTCAATGTCTTCCACTTTTGCTATCTTCTCAAGCACCAAACCAGTTTTCACTCTAGTATATGCCTCTTGCCTATATTGTGCCCTCAAATCCTCCATAGATGTGCCAGTAAGCTCTAAATACCGCTTAAGGGTCAACCCCCTATAATAAAGCCCCAGCTCAAAATTGCTCAACATCCCGTCTATTTCTCGTTCTACCATGACATCTGGAATATCAACCTTGGCCCCTTCAACCACTCGCGATAAAAGCTGTGCTTCCATCTGTACTCGCGCCTGATTTTGAGCTTCCCTTTCAAGGTCCTCTCTAAGATGCGCCTTGTATTCCTCAAAGGTTTCAAAATTGCTTACGTCTTTAGCAAACTCATCGTCCAGCTCAGGCAGCTCTTTCTCCTTTATGTCGTGAATCTTTACCTTGAACACGGCCTCTTTACCCTTTAACTCTTCTATTCCATAATCCTCGGGGAAGGTCACCTTGATCTCCTTTTCATCGCCCGCATTGAGGCCAATGAGCTGTTCCTCAAAGCCAGGAATAAAAGATTTAGAGCCTACCTCGAGGGCATAGTTCTGCGCACTGCCATCCTTTATAGGCTGACCGTCTACAAAGCCCTGATAATCAAGGGTGACTAAGTCGCCTTCCTTTATAGACCTACCCTCTACAGCCACCCATCTGGCATATCTTTCCTGTATCCGTTTTAGGGCATCCTCTACGTCTTTATCTGTAACATTATACTCCACTTTTTCCACTTCTATTCCTTTGTACTGCCCAAGTTCTACCTCAGGCTTTACAACGACGCTGGCAGTAAACACCAGGTCCTTGCCGCTCCCAATCTGTTCGATTTCCTCTACTGTTGGATAGTCAACGGGTTCAAGGCCGTTCTCTTCAACTGCCTTCCAGTAAACCTCGTGAAATATCTCATTAAAGGCATCTTCATAGAAAACGCCTTCCCCATAATACCTTTCTATCAGCTTTCTAGGCGCTTTACCCTTTCTGAAGCCCGGGATTAGAAATTTGCCCTTGTTTTTCATGTAGGATTTGTCCAGAGCCTTTTCAAAATCCTGAGCATCAACCTGAATTTTCAGTTTAACCTTATTATTTTCTATTTTTTCAGCTGTAGCTTTCACCCGTAAGTTCCTCCTTTGTTAAATACTGCTCTTTTCACAACATTTTAATTATAGCACAAACTGTAGACAAGTCCAATATTTTTTGGTATTCTATTAAACAGCAATTTCGGTATTTTTCATATTATAGTAACACAAGCACTGTTTCGATGCAATATCCAGCCGCTGAAATTTTTCGCATATATTATAAACCGTACGCCCTGCTATTAAACACAATTTGCCTGTAAGTCAATAAAGGCAGGTTCAACTCTATCAAAACAACTTGAAAGGATGATGGTAATGGAAAATCTGCTTAAAAACAAAAACATACTGATAATGGGTGTGGCCAATAAATGGAGCATCGCATGGGGTATAGCCCAATCGTGCCTGAAAGCAGGCGCCAATTTGATATTTACATATCAGGGAGAGCGCACACGGGATGCGGTACAGGAACTGGTGTCTGGCATCCCGGGAGCTCTGCTGTATCCCTGCGACGTGACCAGCGATCAAGAAATAATAGATCTGTTTGACAACCTCAAAAGGAATGTTGGAGTCCTGCACGGCGTGGTGCACAGCTTGGCTTTTGCAAAGAAAGAGGAGCTGGCCGGAGCGTATTACAACACCTCTCGAGAGGGGTATCTGTTGGCTCAAAACATAAGCGCGTATTCGCTGGTAGCGGTGGCAAGGCACGCCCTGCCCCTTATGACCGAAGGTGGCAGCATTGTAACTCTAACATACATTGGTGGTGAAAGGGCGGTACCCAACTATAACGTGATGGGAGTAGCCAAAGCGGCGCTGGAATGCTCGGTAAAATATCTGGCAGTGGACCTGGGGCCGCACAACATCAGGGTAAACGCCATATCTGCCGGACCCATCAAGACCATTGCAGCAAGGGGAGTCAAAAACTTCAGCGAAATGCTCAAAACATACGAGGAAAAGGTGCCATTGAGGAGAAACGTTGACCAGTCCGATGTGGGCGATACCGCCCTGTTCCTGCTGAGCCACCTGTCCAGGGGCATCACGGGAGAAGTCATACACGTGGACGCAGGATATCATATACTGGGTTAAAATGAAAGAAAATCCACAAAGACGCTTTGGAAATCGAAGCGTGAAGAGAGTTCAACATAGCTCGTCCTGTGCCTTATAAATTCGGCCATTTCCATGTATTCCTTGGACAGAAGCGCCATCTTGGCTCCTGCACCAGCGGCATTACCGATGGCAACTATCTTGCTTCTCAGCTCAGTTGGAATAAGCCCTATATCCGCCGCATGGTCATAATCGATGTAGTTGCCAAATCCCCCTGCCAGATACACCTTCTGGATATCCTCATGCCGTACCCCCATCTCCCTCATCAAAATATGGATACCGCTTGCAATGGCCGCCTTGGCCAATTGTACCTCACGTACATCCTTTTGGCAGATGTATATATCATCCAGCGCCCCCTCTTCTCTCGAAGCAACGAGGAAGGCAGGCTTCCCATCCAGCTCCTTGACCCTGCTGGCCAGACCGGCAGGTAACTCAGTTTTGGCCTCCTCGGCGTTCTTCATCCTGCCAGTAGCGTCCACAATGCCCGCTTTTAGCATTTGTGCCATGGCATCTACAATTCCGGAACCACATATGCCACGGGCCGGCTCCCCGCCTATGGTGTCGTACTCTATCCTGTTCTCGGTTATTCTTACCTTGCTTATGGCGCCTTTTACACCGCCCATGCCATAGCGGATATGGGCACCCTCGAAGGCGGGCCCCGCCGCCGTTGAGCAGGTTATGATTCCTTCACGATTCCCCAGCGCAATCTCGCCGTTTGTACCTATATCAATGAGCAGTGCCAGCTCGTCCCTCTCGGCCATGCCGGATGCCAATATGGCGGCAATGGTATCGGCGCCAACATACCCTGCCACCATGGGTAGTATGGTTACTCTACCAGAAGGACACATGTTTAGTCCCACCTGCCAGGGTTCAAGCTCGAGGCGCCGAGCTATGACCGGGATAAAGGGTGAAACAGCTATGTTCTTAACTGGCAATCCCGCAAACAGGTGCATCATGATAGTGTTGCCCACCACCGTCATATGGTAAATTCTATCGGGAGCAATTCCCCATCTTTGTTGAAAGGTTCTCAGCATGTTGTTTATCTCGTCCCTCACCAACCCGCTTAAGACAGCAAGTCCATTCTCGTTTTCCACGGTAAAATCAGTACGGGTTATAACATCGGCGCCATACTGGCGCTGGGGATTTATGGCTGAATACACATCCACCTGCCGGCCTGTGGCCAGATCCATCAGGAATCCCACCATTGTGGTGGTGCCTATATCAACCGCCACCCCGTATTTGGCATCAGAAGTATCCCCGCCTTCGACCGCAATTATGTCCTGATCAAAGAACACCGCCGTTACTTTAAAGTCATGGGCCCTCAACGTTTCCGATAAATCCCTCATAACAGCAGGATGAATCCTGCCAGGGGCTTTAAGGGCCTTCTCGATCCTGTCGACATCGCTAGCCTGATCATCCAGCGATGGTTTAGGCAATTCAACATAGCGCTTGACAACCATGGGATTTAAAGCAACATCGCTTTTTCCGTCTGTAAGAATGGCAGCATCCCTCTGACCGCTCTCTGGCACCTCGACAGTCAAATCCTCATTTACTTGTACCCTGCAGGCCAGGCGTATGCCGCCCTTTCGCTCAATAAACGAGAGGTGCCCCACCTCGTCCGGCGAACACTGGCTTCCGGCCATGTCTCCTTTGACGATTCTCACTTTACACTTGCCGCAAAATCCCCTGCCGCCGCAAGGCGAATCCATATAAAACCCTTTTTCCTTTAAAAGCTTGAGCAGGCTATAGCCTGCCGGCACCGAGTATTTCTCTAAACGGCTACCCTGTCTTACCTCTACCTGGTACAACCCAACACTACCCCCTTTAAAACACTACGCGATAGCCCGACTCAAGTAACCTTAAAACAATACATCAACGCCTTCTAACACTCCTTGAACCGAAGATATACCTATATTAAAATTTAAGGCTATCTAGTCGAATTTAATTTACCAAAATATTATACAGCACGTAATAAGCTTTTGTCTCCCAAAAATGTTGTTTTAAAGGGTATAATCTTGCTTCTCTGAATTACTCCCCATTACTATCTCTACGTTCCACGCTGCAACAAAAATTTCCCATAAAAAAAGAGGATGAATGGCTCATCCTCAATACAGCTTGGTGATCATACGCGTAATATCAATCACTTTCACATCTCCCGGCTCACCCGAGGCCTCCACCACGCAGGGGACGCCGGGCTCCAAAATAATGCAGTTATCCGACAGCTCAACATCCTGCTGGGTCTCCAAAAACACCCCAAAGGCCGGTTTATCGGATACAAGCTCTATTCTGCTTCCTTTTACAGCGCAGCTTACGTTAGGCTCTTTGAGTTCAAGGTTTCTGAAGGCGTCAAACACCAGGTAATTTTTCGCACTCTGGCCATCGGCCACCAGCTCTACAAACAGCACGGTATCCAAAAGTTCACCGTTCTCTTCAACGGGGAAAGTGGTTGAACCAGCATCCACAGGCATAACGACGCGCCTGTACCCAATTCCCAGCTCTTCAGGCTTTATACTGCCCACTACCGAAGCGCTGTTGGGCAGCAAAACCGTCTTCATGTACATCTCGCCCTTCTTGGTACCATCGAGTGCATAGGCCGTTACTCGTACTTGGGCATCCAGTTCATTGAGCGTGTCATTTACAGCATGAATGAATATGCGCCCCTCCTTGTATTTGGGTACCACCAAGATATTATGGAAAAATTTCTTGGTATAATAGTACAGGCCTTTCTTCCTGCGCTGGTAATCGATGCACGACCAGCTGGCCACCGGCCAGCAATCGTTGATCTGCCAGTAAAGCGTACCGGCGGTCTTAAATTTCCTGGTGCGCCAGTGCTCTACACCGGTCTTTATGGCCTCGGCCTGGATAAACTGCGTGAGATACACGAAGCTTCTGAAATCCCTTGGGAACCCCGCTTTGGCTATCATAAACCTTACCAGCCTCTCAGTGCCGCACACCATCTTATTGTGGGACAGCATCACCGGGCTGAGTGGATGGCGATCCTCAGGCTGCGTAAAAGAATATATGGTCTTCAGACAAGGCATGGCCTGGAATCCAAATTCGCTGAGGAACCTGCCGGTATCGTTGAGATACTCCTTATAGTCTGCCCAGCCGCTCCACACCGTCCAGGAATGGCGATCCCCCTCGGCCATCGAGTTGGGGTCCTCACCTCCATATGGGCTGGACACCCAGTAAGGACGTGAAGGGTCATTCTCGGCACAAACCCTGGGCAGTATTTCCTGGTATATATAGTTGCCTAAATATTTGGGAACGCCATTGCCCCACCAAGAATGGAATCCCCAATTGTTTTCGTTGTTGCCGCACCACAACACTATGGATGGATGTATCCTCAGGCTCTTTACCACGTGCTCGGCCTCCACCTCGGCCAACCTTTGGAACCAATCAAACTGGTCTGGATATTGAGCACATGCATACATGAAATCCTGCCATACCATGATACCCATCCTGTCGCATGCCTCGTAAAACGCGGGATGCTCGTATATGCCACCACCCCATATGCGAAGCATGTTCATGTTTGCGTCCTTTGCGACTTTTATGTAATAGTAATAATCGTCTTCCGTCAGCCTAGGCAGAAGGCTGTCAGCAGGTATCCAGTTTGCTCCTTTTGCAAAAACCTTTTCCCCATTTATTTCAAAGATAAAGCTTTCGCCTTCCTCATCCCGCTCCCGTATAAGCCTCACAGTGCGAATACCTGTGCAAAAGCTGTGCTCATCTACGGTTTTGCCATTATACATAAGGCGTAGCTTTACCTCATAAAGCGGCTGCTGACCCATACCATTGGGATACCACAGCGCCGGCTTTTCGATCACGCCCTGCCAGCTTATCTGCAGCTTACCCCTGAACCTGTCAATACTTGCCTTGTCCGAGACAACGATTTTTCCATCGTAGAGTATCTCCACAAATGCTTCCATTTCATCATAGGAAACTGCCTTCCCATCATCACGGACAACCATCTCAATCTCGGCGCCCGTTGCTACAAAAGCCCCTTCTTTATCGATACGTCGGGTTTCAAAGAAAGGATAGCGTATCTTGGCGGTTTCAATGACCTCCAGATACACCGGCCTCCACAGTCCTACCTGCGCAATCCTTGGGCCCCAATCCCAACCATAGGAATATTGCGCCTTTCTCACATAGGGCCTGCCAATCTCGCTGCCGCCGCGCAGAGCAACCGGACTGTTGCGTTCCATTGCCCGAATTGTCCTAATCGGGGAATCAAAATGTATCTCCACTTCATTTAATCCAGCCCTCAGGATATTCCCCACATCAAAGCGGTAAGGAATAAACATGTTTTCTGCTCTGCCGAGATGATGCCCGTTCATATACACATCTGCCAGGGTATCAATGCCCTCAAATACCAGGTATACCTTTCCTGGTACAGGAAGAACGTCGTTCCATTCAAACTCCTTGCGGTATATCCACTCTTCCTCTTCCAGCTTGTGAAACTCTACCTCGTTTAAACGGTAAAAGGGATCCCCCAGCTCTCCCAATGCCATCAGATCCAGCTGAACACAGCCCGGTACCTTGCCTTCTTTCCATTGCCTGTCCTTTTTTGAACAGAACCGCCATGTCCCGTCAAGGCTTATAACCCGATTCATACAGCCACTCTCCCCCTTAAAAATTTTTAATAAACCAGACCACAATCAGGTCTGGGAAAGTCTATTTCTTCATAATAAGCATATTCCATACTTGGGGCAAAGCTTCTCTTAAAATAAAAATTCCAATTCCTACAAACAGGAGGCCAGCTAAAAGCTGCAGATAAGATGTGGGAACATACCTGGTTACCACTCCACCCAAAAAAGAACCCAGCAGAGTAACCACAACTAGAGCTAAAGAAGCACCGAGAAACACCGGGAGAGGCTCTTTATGCTGAGTTGCCAGGGTAAAGACAGTCAGCTGAGTCTTATCGCCCAGCTCGGCTATAAACAGCATAAAGAACGACAATAAGAACAGTTTCCAGTTCATTATGTACCGGCACCTTTCCTCCTGTTACGCCGTATAGCGAGGAAACGCGCCGTTCCCTCCTTTCAAGCCATTTATTGTCTGCCCCACACGGGAACCCTATTTTCATACCCTGCAATACGTGAACGCTTTTACTTAGCTTTTACTTAATAAGCCACCAAATTGGCAAACAGCAAAATCACAAAAATAAACTTTACAACCACCAGCAACTTTTAAGGGCCTGTCTACAAACCGCTTTTGAGCCAGTTTATTAAAATTTTTACAGCTGCAAAACTCAGCATCAAGTCTTTTATCCTGAAATTTACTTCGATGCCAAGCTTTCAAAGTTATTATATCCTCTAATGTTTCAAAACTTCAAGAGGTTTTAATCATGAGTTTTCACGCGTGCACACCTTTCCAGCAACTGGGCCGTAGTTTGAACCATCCTTTCAGCCGAGAAGTGCGTCATCACACGCTCACGCCCTTTCTGGCCAAAAGTATTCCGCAGATGAGCATTCTTAATTAAATAAATTATGGCAGATGCCAAAGCTGCTGCATCTCCCGGCGGTACCAAATACCCGTTTTGCCCGTGCTCAATTATCTCAGGTATTCCGCCAACATTCGAAGCTACAACGGGTTTACCCATGGCCATAGCTTCGAGTACGGAAACGCCCAGACCTTCGGACAAGGTGGGCAGTACGAAAACATCCATGGCATCTAAATAATCCCATACCGTAGTTACGTATCCCGTGAATATGACATCACCTTCAACGCCAAGGTCCTTGGCTCTCATCTTAAGCGCCCCCTCATACGGGCCATCTCCCACTATCATAAAGCGAATATCTCCACAGCAGCTCTTTACCAGCGGGATGGCATCCAGGAGGTGTTGAATACCCTTGGATGGTATCAGCCTGGCCACACTTCCTATCACGATTGCATCAAGCCCTATCCCGAGACGCCATCTTACATCCTCACCCTTGCCAGCATGGGGCAATGATATGCCGTTATATATAACGCTGACCTTGTCGCCGGGGATGCCGCACTCCCGTTCCAGTTCAAGCTTGAGCGCATGGGATACAGCAATGATGCCTTCTGTACGTTTTGCCAGGACTTTTTCCGTCTTGGACAGCATTACACGCTTGAGCCTATGAGATAAGGGCAACACGAAGTTGTGAACGGTATAAACTTTAGAGCACCCGGCCAAAATCGCCCCGACCCTGCCCACCACCCCAGCCTTAAATCCGTGGCAGTGCAGCACATCCACGCCTTGCTTCATTATGATGTGCGCAATTTTCACCGCTTTCATCGCGTCCAGATGCGGCTGTACCTCTCCCGGGAGATGAAATGGATAAACTTCTATACCCTCATCTCGCAGCTCTTCCATTGTGGTTTTGTCAAAGCTGCACGCTGCCAACACATCAAATCCCGCACCTTTCAATCCCTTTGTCAGGGAAACATAGTGTTGCCTCATGCCTCCCGAAGCCGTTCGTATAAGTTCTAAAACCCTAATCCTTCTATTGAAACTCATGCCGTACCCCCTCTTGCCTATACTTCAGCTTCTCTTTAACTGCATCTCACGATATATACCCTTTGACCCCTCAATATCCTCTACTTGCTGTGCAATTACAAATATAAACGACAGACCCACATATATCATGCAGGTGGCAGCAGCCACTATGCCCGAATCGTTGACCGCAAACGCTACAGCGCTTCCCACCACTCCGCTGATAAAGCCGTAATACAGTGACGGATACCGCTCCTTTACGTCCTTGAAAATCCCTTTGGGCCGATAAAACAATATGACCATGGAAAGCAGTGAGGATAAAAACACCCGCGTCCATATGGTATATCTAAAGAGGCGGATGTTGATGGATATCTTCCTATAAGCTATATTGAACAGCTCCTGCACGCCGTTTTCCCTGATCAGCTTCACCGTCTGCCCTATATGCGACTGGCTTTCAACCGCCCTAAAGCTATCTAAAATAAACAGCCCCACAATCGCAATCACCAAAGCCACACTAAGCACTGCTATTCGTTTCCATGTAATCCTCAATCCTGCCATCAGCATGATAAACACTCCAAACGCCACAAATGCCGTTATGGCCCCACCCACATTGGTGCCCCACCATGGCAATGCAAGCACGGCCAGAATCACGGTCAGCAACACGGCTGCTCCGCCCAGGATTATGCCGCGTTGCAGCCTCAACCGCTCCACAGCCGCCGCAGTACCTATGCATGCAGCTCCTACCAGCGCACCCATGTATTCGTTGCCTATTCCGTAAAACCGCGCCCCGCTTATCACATCGTATCCCAGCGGAGACCCCTGTATGAGCCTTGCACCGGTCCACTGGTCAAGCAGCAATGCCCCTGTCATCATAAGGCATATCGTCATAATCTTGTCCAACATGCTGGGAATAAGCTTCCAAATGCCAGCCGCAAGCAATAAGGTAAAAGCCGTCGCCATCAAAGCAGCCACTACCATAGAAGATTGATGCACAAGGGGCAGAATGAGGTAGGTAAAGGGTACCAGCATTACAAACAGCAGGCAGAACTTGATCAATTTCAGGTATTTTTTCGTAAAGAACAGCACCACAAGAGAACCTGCGACTACCGCTATGATGCAAAACACAAAACCCCGTATTAAGAACGGGCGTCGATTGAAAATCTCTACCAATCTTTGATTAAAGGCCATAATGCCATCCAGGCCGCTATCGTTATAGACGCTCCTCATGGGGGCACCGCCTTGTTCGGGGAGAGGCGGTATGCCAAAGAAATCGAGTACAGTGACCCCCACATCCAGATTGGTTACTACGCCCATTCGATGGGTGGAAGCAGAGGTCAGCCATCCCTTGCGCACGCCTTTGCCTGCCATAATCACGGGCGTTAAGCGGTTGTTGACCTGCAAATCACGCAGCGGACCCAAAGCTGTAAAGACTATAATAAGGTCCCTGTTCATATCAAGCCGCTCCATCAGCCATCCTATAAAGGCATCCCCATCCTCCAGCGCCTTACGCCTGTGTTCCTCCAGCATATCATCCATCACCATATGCCTGTAGGCTTCTGCCCTGTAGGTATCACCCCATTCAACGGCTATGACATCGGCCTCATCCCATATCCTTTCAACCGCCTGAGCCATCCTGCCGAAATCCACTCTTATCCCAAAAGGCCGGGTACCGTCCTTTACGTTGAGCCATTCCCCCACATCTCCCAGCGGAACGACGCCCTTGTCATCCATCATCATGGATGCCAGATACCGCTGTTGCTTCTCGGGAGTGTCGCTGTTTCCAATGACGGCCACCTTGTATCCGTTTTGCGCCAGCGCAGTACCCAATGCCCCCACTTTAACGGGATAGGGCCTGCTCGCATTGTTGCGATACACAGCAGCAATTCCTATACTGGCTATTGAACCGGCCTCTAACCTGCGACCGGTTATTTGATAATAGAGGTGGGCAACTTTTTGCCCCTGATATACATCATCGGCCGAAAAAGCCAGAGGGGAATTAGAGGAGCCGGTAATCCTGGCGCCTGCCCCCATGGTGACATACAGGTTGTTGCATGAGCGGCTTCCTGCCGTGTTGGTAGTCATAAGCCCAATTGCTCCAATCTCCATCAATCTGTCTATGTTGGGCGTCGAAGCCTCTTTTATGTCCTTCCATCCTATGCGATCCAGAGCCACCAGAACTACCTTGCCTTTCTCTGCCTCAGGCAAGGCGGTGCTCTGCACAACCTTGCCACTTAATTGGGGCAACAATCCGGCATACTTACAGGTACTTGGTGGAAACATACTACCTGCACTTGAAGTATCCGCAATTGAAATGCTGGCCGTTCCTGTATTTTCCTCAGCCTGTTCATCCATAGGTTTAGTAGTAGATCCGTCATCTGCCCCAAGCTGACAGATTGATACTACGGTATTAGCCAGCGCTGTAATTCCAGAGTTCAAGGCTACAAAACATGATAAAACGCTGAACGCCATGAGTAAAAAAAGCGTCTTTTTCAACGCACCTCACCTCATCTTTGATTTTTCCCCAAAATATCCCTGTCATACCTGGTGGTAACACGCTTATCCTGCATTCCCGCATAGAAAAAAGCGGCTGCAAAATTGTTACCAGCAGCCGCTTTTCCTTTTTAACCTTGATTTCAATTTTAGTGTAAAGTTAACAACTTAAGTCCGTTCAATTCTACTGCTGTATGCTCAATCCTACCGTTGTCCGCTCAGAAGACGGAACGCCTTAACGATTTCCACAGTGCGGGCATCTCCCGGGTCTACTACCGGAGCATCAAGACCGTAGGCCAACGCCATGGCAAGATAGGTGCTCCCGATGCTGTCATTGCCAGGCCATACACTGCACACACCCTTTATGTCCATCGTCGTAACAAGCCTCAGCTCTTTCTTAATCAGCTCAATAGCTTTCAGCATCTCCATGGCTTCCGAAGGACGGGCAACCACGTCTGCCACCGTACAATCGACGATCACATTCTCTTTCGGTACGCCATAGGACTCGGCGGTGCGCACAATCCTCTCGGCCATCTTCAACCTACCCTTGGCATCAACTGGAGTACCCTTCTCATCTCTAGTATATCCCACAACGCAGGCGCCGTACTTTGCAACAGCTGGAAATACCGAATCCATGACGGCCTGCTCAGCGCTTACCCCCCGCACCAGCGGCTTACCGTTGTACAGCCTCATAGCAGCCTCCAAAACGTCGGCACTTATGCTGTTCAACTCCAGTGGAAGATTGACAACAGCCTGAATCTCGCGTACCAGGTTGAGCATTGCTTCCTTCTCATCTATTTCTGGGATGGCCACATCAATCGCCAACATATCAGCTCCCTGGCTTCTCTGGGCGATGGCTTCTGACACTACATCTCCCATGTTGTTGCTTTGTATTGCCCTAGCAATGCTTTCATTGAACCTCGCATTTATCCTGCCGCCGATGAGCTTAACGCCCTGATCGAGAATGACGGCCTTTGAACCCGAAGCCACGGCCGTAAACTTCTTTGCTGGCACCGCTGCAGGTGTCAAGCCATCCACCGCCTGCCTTATAGCCCTTATGAAATCGGGAGTGGTTCCACAGCATCCTCCCACCAGCCTTACCCCCATCTGTACCATTGTCAGGATGTGTCGCTGAAAAACTTCAGGAGTCAAGGGATAAACCGCTCGTCCATCCACCATCTGTGGGAGTCCCGCATTGGGCTGTACCAAAACCGGAATGCTTGAATAGGAGAGGAACTCCTTGACGATGGGCAACAGCCCTTCCGGCCCCAATGAGCAGTTCACTCCCAGGGCATCAACCCCTAGGCCCTCAAGCACCACCACGGCAGTTAACGGGTCAGCGCCTGTAAGCGTCCTCCCGCTTTGATCAAACGTCAGCGTGCATATGACAGGCAAAGAGCTGTTCTCCTTAGCAGCCAGAACAGCTGCTTTGGCCTCATACAGGTCACCGAGGGTCTCAATCAAAATGAGGTCAACCCCCGCCTGTACTCCTGCCTTGACCTGCCTGGCATATAGTTCATAAGCCTGCTCAAAGGATAGCGACCCCATGGGCTCCATGAGCTGACCTATAGGCCCCATATCCAGGGCCACCCATCTGCTTCCTGCAGCGCGCCGTGCCAAAGCCGCAGCCTGGGTTATCACCTGCTCCACCGTATACCCTATGCCTTTAAGCTTGAGCTCGTTGGCACCAAAGGTGTTGGTGGTTATGACATCGGCACCCGCCTCTATGTATTGCCTGTGGATCTCTTCAATAATTTCAGGGTGGAGGATATTAAAGGTTTCAGGGGGCTGCCCGGGTTTTAGCCCATACCGTTGTATCATAGTCCCCATAGCACCATCAAACACAATCAAACGGCGCTTTAGTTCGGTTCTAAAATCCATAAGCAATTTCATCCTTTCCTCTTTATTTGTTTTAATCGTCTTATTACTTCACTCGCCTTAACTATCCCTTGAAGACATGTTATTGGATGAGAGCTACTTTCCACTAGCTTTCGCAACCATAGAGCAGAAAAAATATGCTGTATTATGCGAATCAAACGCACCCCGATGACTTCAATGCTTTTGGCTGAGCTATTTTTCATTTTATTCTATGCATGTGCTATCGTCTCAACTTATGATTTCGCAATTGAAGCCTGCTTAAGACAATCTCTCCACATCCGGCGCTTGATAGCCCTTGGAGGCATCATCCAGTATAAGCACCCAGTCATTTCCTCTCCCGCTCGATGGCGGTATAAAGCTATGCACACCTTCATTATCATATTCTCCAATAAAAGCAGTATTTCCTTCTCTGGGGTCGTACCAGTAAGCCTTTACCTTTTTGCCGGATATTTTCCCCATATTAACTTTTATCTCAAGCCCATTTGGGCTGTATACAAAGACATAGTCATTTCCGCGCGTTGCCCTTAAATGATTGGCACCTTCATAGTTTTCAGCAATCAGACTTTGATCGGGAATGCGTTCCAAGAAAGGCCTTGACTCAATCAGCGCCCTCAAGTATTGCATCTGTCTTGCCCCGGGCCGCATAATAGCCTGTTTCCAGTGCATAATAAAATAGGGTTCGGGATTGGTACACATCGACCAAACACAATGGTGTCCATAGGTATGGCCTGCTGCCCCGGCAAAAACAGCCCAGTATGCGGCTTTCCTTACATCAGCGGCATCAAAGTAGCCATTCTCGGGTTTGAAACCTATGGGGTGATCCTCATAGCACGGCTCTCCGTCCAATGTGGGCTTGACAGGCATCAAGTCGTAATCAGCGCTTACCATTTTATAGTTGGGAGTATTCAGTGCGCCATGGCTGGATTGGATCATATTAAAGTCCAGCCACTCCTCGTCATGCACGTGATACGAGGATGAATAGCCTCCCATTGGATGAAACGTCATTATATGGCTTCCACCATCCCCTTCTTTGAGCCCCTCTGCCATCGCCCTGATAACAGCAAAATGTTTAGCGGTGGTCAGCGGGCGATCGCCACCCAACACCCATACAATATTCGGCTTATCCTTATAACGCTGACCTAACCAGCGCCCATACACCCTGGCATTATTTTCGTTGAATATGACCGGCCCTTTGCCCCAGGCTTTATTGTACTTATCGCCCCATGTAGGGAGTAGCGCTATGTATAGTCCCAGCGAAGCAGCCTTATCAATTATATAATCCACATGATCCCAATAACTATAGCTGTTATCCCCCGCCGAAACATCGGGCAGCGTAGGGTCATACTCTCCACGGCTGTTCTTCAATAAAGGTACTCTACCGTAAGCATTCGGCACAGTCAGACCGTCAAACTCCGATAGTGCAACTGCTTGAATGACTGTAAACTTTTGCTGCGCACGGATTGATAGATAATATTCCGCGTCTTCACGGCTGAGCCTGTGGAAGAGCTCCCATGCTGTATCGGCAAGCCAGAAAAACGGCGTGCCGTCCTCCTTTACTAGAAACCTGCGGTTTTGGCTTATTTTTAAGTATTGCATATTTTTATTCTCCATAATACTCACCTTTCCTTCTCAATTGTTTTTTACCACAAGTATTTATGAATTTTCATTAAATTTCTTACAAACATCACAAACATCTTGCTTCATCTTATCTTTAAGCAAAAACCTATAAGCCCAATCTTGGCTTTTTCACCTTTTACAACACCTCCCCACTGTTTTTAATAATTTACACCCCTTGGAAATTGAAGACTTTTACTTCTCTCTATCTTTTTCATGCTTTTAGAACCATATTTTGGTTTGGACTATAATCATAGTCATACGTTACTTAAACACTTTAATAACAGCTTCTCCATTAAATCCACTCTTTTCAAATTTCACATCCTCCTTACAATAAAAGGATCCCGGTGTTACCACACCTTCCACAGGCAAATAATGATGGGGCCCCAGAAGGTTTTGTAGCGAGTTTATAACTTCTACAATAATGCTATTTTTACCGTTATTTATATATTTAGTTATGTCAACTTTGTAAGGTTTCCATCCCAGTATAGCAACCTGGCATCCGTTGACCGTCACGCTAGCTACAACTCCCCAAAAATCTCCTAGCTCAAGTTCAACTTGGCTACAATCGCTATCAATGTTCATTTCAAACTCAGCAGAATATTTTACAGAACCTGAATAATATGGATATCCCTGCAAGGTCCAATCTCCCGGCGATATATATTCATCTTCATTTACTAGAATAAAACCTTGGGTACTTTTGTGTAGCTTAAAGTCTCCTACTATGTATATACTCTCAAGACCAGTAAGCTGCCCATATTGATCGGTATTTAGAATAACCTCATTCCTTCCAGGCACTATAGCCTCCTTTATGTCATACATTACAAATACACGGTCCTTATATGTCTTCCCTGTACACCTGACGGCTTTCCCGTTTACATAAACATTGAATACTTCTGGAGACTCAACTGCTGCGTAGACATCACCTTTAAGCTTTTCCCCTACATAGAAAACATACTTAACCTTTAGCGAATACCTTCTATTTTTCTCTTCATTGGTATACATCCACGGTTGACGAGAAAAGATGTGGGTTCTTTCAAGACCTAACCTGTCTTTTAAAGCGTCATCTATAATCAGCACATTGTTCTCAGGCTCCCAGGTGTTTCCATCGTCAAGAGATATGCTGCATTTGTTGAGAGTCAGTGCATTATAGTCAGTCCTTTTGCCTTTCCAATCAAAAAGTTTTAAAGATCTTACATTTTTTTTAATGTCCAACCGTTTCGACATAAGAGGCTGTACCTTTTTATTAGTATCTAAAATTAGCAAATGAGAAGCTACTGGTTCAAATTCTAGATCAACATAAACTTGTTCATTATATACATAAGGTGTAAGGATAATTTTATCCCCAGTTACAGGATCCCACTCCTCTATATAATATGGTTCATCTAACTTAAAACGCACATTATAAGTCTCTTCTTTATTTATATTACATAGAAAAACGGCTTTCATGGTGCCATATTTTCTGACATGGCAATATATATCATGAACGCCCTTCCCACTTATTTCATCTATGCAAACAACAATATTCCCTAGCTTGTTTAATATTTCTCTGAGTGACGACCTGTCAGGATTAACTTTTATTACTAGGTCACTTTCAAAGAATTTCTTTAGCTCTTCGCTCTCTTGACCATCCAAATATGAAGGTGTTATCCCAGTGGCAATAACATTACCACCATTCTCGGCAAACTCCTTCAGTAATTTGTAGTTTGAAATCCTCATAACAGTCATTGAAGGTACAATAACTGTACGATAAGCCATCTTACCTACTATAAAACGGTCACCTTCCACTTTACCATGGCGTTCAATAATCACATCATCACCAAGATCAAAAGAACACTGGATTTCACACAATGTTTTTACTAAAGACTTTACGGAATTTCCAATTTCTTCAAGTAAGTCGTTTTTCCCATCGGCATTAAATTCGGCCCAGGTGGAACTTGCAGGATGAAGCACCAGCACATCTCCGACAAACTCTCCCTGAGACATTATGTAAGACAACCTACCAATATAATCACCTAGTATTTTGTAATAATTCCACCACGGTTGGTGATACATAAAAGATAAAGGAAAGTCCCTCTTTCTAAACCCTTTCAGGGAATACAATACAAGATGCTGACAAATCAGATTGATCCCCAAAGCAAATTGCCAGTCAGCCACCCTTTTTTGATCAGCGAAATTGAGCTCCCAGCCTGATGCTCCATATGTCTCAGATAAAACCCTTTCTTTTCCTAACTGATTGGCTACACTAGAAACCTCCTTCACTATAAACACATTACCAAACTGGTCCCTTTCTTCCTTGGTATTAAACAACATATCTATACCTGGAATCTGCATAAATTCATAGTTAGGCATTACACTTCCAGTATATAAAGGATTGGGAAAAACATGTTCCCAAAAATGACCAGTAAATTTAATACCGTTTTTTTCACACCAGTCATATATGTTCTTAGTAAAAGCTTTCACAAACATACCAGAAAGAACATCCCAGAAATCAAATCTTACTTTTCTGAAATTACCTATATTTAAAAATAAGCTAGGAAGGCAATCCATGATGTCATAACCCTTTTGCCTTTTGAATTCATCTGGTAACCCAGGAGTCCAGGGCAGACTGATAATTCTCCCCTGCTCTCTGGGATTGAAATTGGGTTCATCTGTAAATATGCCGGGTATTACACCACCAAAGTATTCGACTACCGCTTTTTTATAAGCTTCATGGGTTATTCGTATAAAGGCATCCACGGCCTCCTTATTGCAGAGATCTGTATAGGGCTGGTTATCAAACTGCGGCTGTTTGGGCAGTTTTATAATCTTAAATAACAGCACATCACCACCAGCTTTTCGAACTTCCATTTCATCCATTTCAGTGACATCTTGGATGTCATGTTCCCCTCGGTATAAATATACTTTTACTACATTTTCATCCTTTTCCAGGTTAACACATGACAGTTTCACCATCTGTATTGCTCTGGCAGCATATTCAGGATTATTCTTAACTACCATACCTCCGCCAAATCCGCTGGGGAACCTGTCCTCATCATAAAGCCATGCCTTCATATTTAATTTTTTGGCTTCCTCCACACAGATTTTGACAGCTTCCATAAAGCTATCACCAAGATATTTGTCCACCAATCCACCTCTGGGATGCATAAAAAAACCGCCTATACCCTGTTTGTGCATTTCATGAATTTGATGAATAAGCTCTTCTCTCTCTAATTTGTCATTCCATGCCCAGAATGGAGCAGATCGGTATTCGTCATAACAGTTCTTGAAAACATCATATTTAAACATACTTTACCATCCTTTCTTTATCGTTCTCATCAAAAACTCCATTACAATATTTAGAGCACACCTCACATATTTTAGGAATAAATTTTAGAAAAGTACGCTGTCAAAGGTCCAAGAGCTTTATTTTCGTATATTTCAGGGTTCAGCTTTTCAATTTCACACCTAAACTCTATATTAAAGCTTAACATTTTACCTTCTTTCTTCAAAAGAATTACGTTTTTTATTAATGCTATTTTGTTTGGAGTTTTTACATGTTACGAAATTGGCAACTTCATTCAGATTACCAACAACTTATACAATGGCTTTTACCATACTTTTAAAACGTAAAGAAACAAGCTCCTTAAGCTTGGTAAAGCCATCCCAAAACTTTACAAGTACATTTTATCATAAAAGGAGCTAAAAAGGTACAACATGATCAACTTTCCAGTTCTGAAGCAATAGTAACTTTTTAATATTCTCTATACATTCTCTTTTATTTTATTTGATTTTAATTTCTCAGTTATCTCTCTCATAGATGTTAAAGCCTATTTATTTTTAGTAGTATTACCACAAAAAGTATAACATCCAGTTCATAGATAATGTAGCTCTGATCCTACGGTCTTTTATGTTTCTAAGTATCTTATTTAACTTAAAAATGTTGTTCTGCTTCTCTTTTTCTCCCGTGGTTGCCAGTCCAAATCCATTGTCGTATTTTATCATATAATTTTCCTGGAATTTTTTTACTCATAAAGGCTGGTGAACTATGTCACTTTGCAAGCATAGGAATTATCACTAATTACGGGCCTGACCCTTTTATAACCTCAACTTTAGAAATATAAAAATTCCCCGATTTCAATAAAAACCTTTATTTTTGTACCACTATCCAGCGATGATTGACCTTCTCTCCTGACCACACTTTGCCGTTTTTAGTATAAAGGTTATTAAACCGGACTTCCTCCCATTGATTTGGACAGGCTGCACCTATTTCCACTTCTCCCCAGTAATCACTAACCAAAGCATCATTCAAGGCCTGAAGAAATAAACCATGAGTAGTCGTATAATACTGGGACCAGTACAAACAAGAGCTTTCATATATTTGAATCATATCCTCATCCGTATAGTTTTTGGGAAGCATTTGTGAAAACTCATATAACATAGCCTCTCCATCTCTCATATGAGAAGCCGCAAGCCAATATGCCCCCAGTGTCCAGCCTGGAATAAAACCCTTTTTAACACTCGGACAAAGCTCATATCTCTCTTGGTAAGCCTTCAGCGTCTGTGGCTCAAGTTCTTCTAACGGCAGAAAAGTCAAAGGATTTAATTGAACGGGGTGTTTCTGCTTCATTTCAGGTTCATATTTAACTAAAGATTCACAGGTATAATACATCCGATATTTTTTGCTAAATAATCGTTTAAATGCGAGTCCTTCATCTAAGATGCGCTTCCATGTCACGGTTTCTTCAGTGTAATACCCTAGTTTATCAGCCATTTCCAAAGCTTTTTTTAAACAGTACTTTGCACTGAATAAGGCACACAGGTAATTCTTTTCATTATGTCCCCCCGCTTCATCTTGCCCCATAGAAGGTTTTATATGTATCCCCCAGGTTCCATCGGCTTCTTTATGCATTATAGAAACGTAAAATTTAGTAGATTCTTTTATAATTGGCCATGCTACCTCCCTAGTCCATTTATCATCATTTAAATACAAAGAAGTTTCATAAGCCATTCTTGCTGGATAGGCAGAATTATGAATTTCAAATTGATACCAATTTGGTGCTGCATACCTAATGCTGCCATCGGATTGATATTCACATACTTCTTCTGGGTTACTATCTTTAAAGCTCTCTTTAAATAGTTCAAAATTTGGTCCTATAGGAAATTCCCAAGGCCACATTGCTCCTTCAGCACCATAAATTCTCTTTGTATTTCTTATTGTATCATCCAACCTGCTTCTGTAAAACTCAACCTTTGCTTTGACAATATCCAAATGCCCCAGCCTCAACAAAGCAGGAACAATATATGAAAAATCTTGAGGAAAATGGAAATTCCACCCGTTCCCAGTCCATCCATGAGGTGGACTTACACATATTACATCGGGAGAATAACTACACAGCATATAGTACAAAGAACGACACCAAAAAGCCTGGTATTCATTAGCAGGAATGTCAATCCACGAATTACCCCAGCGCTTATGCCATGCTTCTATGCTCTCTTTGGAATAAGTCTCGACATCCATTACATTTTCAACCGCATTTAAAAGCTCATGCTTCCTTTGTGAGCCCGCCACTCCAATAAGAAGTAAGTGATACCCTTTTTTTCCTTCAAACCTGACCGATACTCCATCTGTATGTTGATTCATACAAGCCATTCCCTGAGTTGACAGTATTTTAAAACAAATATA
Organism: Caldicoprobacter algeriensis; assembly: GCF_023838525.1. Taxonomy (GTDB): domain Bacteria; phylum Bacillota; class Clostridia; order Caldicoprobacterales; family Caldicoprobacteraceae; genus Caldicoprobacter; species Caldicoprobacter algeriensis. The sequence goes on along the minus strand of NZ_JAHUQD010000003.1, from coordinate 40,693 downwards.
TGAATCAGCAGTACCTATACGAATCCTACCTATCCAGTAATTTTTTTGTCTATCAAACTTAACGCACTCAAATTCTCCTGTAAAGTGATTTCCGTATTGTGTCCAGACCTCTGTCTGAGGAAGTAGAATGATATCAGGCATAGTACAGTTTTGATACGCTTCATACTCTAACTCCATAGCAAAGATATCCCTATTATATGGGTTAAAATAAGAAATCATTTTGATATAAACTCCCGGAAGCAAATAGCTGGTCTCAAGTCTTCCATCACATATATTCAACTCTTGTCTATAGTTATCAACATTTTCAGGGCAATTTTTTAACCATGCCAGCCTGGCTACAGGAAGCTGGTAATCTAAACCATAAGAACCCCTGGAATAGTGATCCGCATGCATAAATACAGTATTGGCCATTCTTTCATTTTGGCACCAGTTTGTGTACTTACGATTCATTAGACCCCAAGCATCAAAACATCCCCCAAATCTACCGTTCCCCAAATACAGGTTTACATATTTCTCATCTTTAAGGGACTTCTTTCCTGGCCACATAGTTCGGATTATATTCCCTTTTTCAATAATCTTACGCATATCTTTTTTACCTCCTTGACACTATTTGTAATTCTTTGCAAATTTAAAACCCAAGTTCCGCATGTCAAAAAATAACATTTATTTTTTAGGATAAATCTCCGTACTGAAACCTGTCCACTCTAGCATCTTCAAGCTTTGAGATAAGTGTCATTAGGCAAATATAAATTACCATTGAAACTTATGACCAACACTGTTTCTAAAACTTCAAGTATCGTCTTTACCGATGGCCGTTGTGTCTTTTGTCCATTAGGTTGGATATAATATTTTTCTTTTCCCCTAAGCACCTTCTTAACCCTGTAATACACCTTCTACAGAAACAGAGGTAGTATCAAAATGTAAACTTTCTATTGGTATATCATGTGCCTTTAACATAGTGATGCATATGTTACTCACCATTTCCTTCAGGTTTACTGTTTGTAGTTTATCGAGAGCACGCTCAAATGCGTCATCATTTAATTGTTCTATCGTAAACCATTTTCTCAAGCATAAGGTCTAGTTTTTCTTTTCTTTTCTCCAGAACTCGTCTATCTTCCATAGAAGACGTTTCCCGCGGAGAATTGTTATAATTAAAATCTCTATCAAAAATCGTGATGAAATTTTGGAGTTGTTGGGTTTCCAATTTACCATGCCATTAATAGTTTCAGCGATTTTTCCAATTCTGTATAGCTCGAACAATACTGGTATGCTTTATGCGTTATATGCTATAATGTTTTTAACATCGTTTATGTTCATTTTTGATTCACTCCTGCACAATGCCTTTTGCAAGTGTATATTCGACATAAATCGAAAAACTCCTTTGGTGATAAATATAATTTGATTTACCTATTTTTCACATGCGAAGACTGGGTTATAAAATGAAATACTTTTTAGTAAAAACGTCCATTTTTCTATATAAATTTTACATTCCGCGACAATTCTATAACCATTTTTCCATCAATCGAATTACTAATTCTTTTGCCAAATGCACATAAATTATCAATTATTACATTTTCTACCATATGTTCGGCATCAAATCCTCTTATTATAGAAACCGGGAAACTACCATCAACAACATTAATATCTTTAAAATAAATATTTTTTATATGACCTCTTTCTTGATCTCTTGTATACTGTGCCACCAAAATCTTTAAATCAATTAATTTTTCTTGAGAATCTTCTACCCTTATGTCTTGATATAAAACATCATGAATAAATGCCCTATCTCCATTGTGTATTGAAAGTGTAGCTCCAGATTGATATCCTTCAAATTCGCAATGTATTATGTCACAATTTTTAAAGGTAATATTATAAATCTCTTCTGTTCTAGTTTCATATCCAATTTCAAGAGCATTCCCCCACTCAGCATTCCAAAATACACAGTCCTTTACACAAATATCTTTTACTATTTGAGTCCCATAATTACCATCATATTCCATAGCTTTTATTGCTATACAATCATCCTTAGATCTAATAAAACAATTTTCTATTAAAACATTCTTACATCCAACCAGGTCAATCCCATCCCCAGTACCAGTAAATGTAATAATATTAACATTCTTTATAACCACATCTTCACACCCAACAGGCACTATATGCCAAGAAGGCCCGTTTATAACAGTTATACCTTCCAGAAAAACATTTTTACAACCAATCAATTCCACCGTTCTTGGTCGCCTTTTATTATGAACAGTTTCATCAAAATTATGACAACCTATCGCATCAAGTATGCCCCTCCCCATAATTGCTATATTATTAGCTTCCTTTGCTTTTACTATTCCTTTAACAACAGCACCTTCTTCTATGTAAACCATTTGACCAGACTTTAATTCCAATAATCCTATTTCGTGTACCTTGCCACCTTCAAACCTTATTACCTCTTTATATATATCTACATCTTTTATATTTTCAACTGGATTCATTAAAATAAAAAGCGGATTAGGTAAATCATTATCAATTTCAAAACTTAATTTATGAGGCATATTGACTTTAAAACTCACCGTATTATTTTTCCTATATCCTTTAATACCCGCTGACAATGGCCTAATTTTAAAGTTATCAAATTTCTTTAAAACTTTAACCTCAATTTCTATCTCTCCATTTACTGACAGAAGTACAAAATGCGATACCGGTGTTCTATAAACATGCAATTCCTTCCCGTTTACAAATACCTCATAGAGTTCAGATTTTTCTACACAATTTTCTGTATTTGTAAATATAGCCATTCCCATTTCCATATCCTCCTCTCATTATCAATTCACAGATATCTTTATCTGCTTCCACAACTCTTAACATTATAGATTTAACTGTATATTTTCCTTTCATCTGTTTGTACAAAACTCAGATATTTAACTTTTTACTTTTTAATTGTAAATTTTCCACTTTCATACATTGTAATAAAAGGGTTATCTGTAACTCCTTTAAGTGGAAGCTCAATACGTTTATTAAGCCGTACTGATTCGTAAAATGCAAAAATGACCTCGCTTGTACGTAATGCTTTCTTATATGACAGTTCAGGTTCTTTGCCTGAAATCAAACAATCAAAAATGTCCTTAACCATTCTCACAGTCTGTACATCTGGTTTTTCATCACATTGTTCGGGTTTCCAGGAAGGGTCATCATAAACTACAGCCTGACCAAAATTTCCATCCCAGAATACCTCAATAAAACCTTTTTTGCCTATTACCCTTACACCACCCCACATATCCTGATCAGGCCCCCCTGCCTGTATATTAGCCCGTACTCCGTTTTCGAATACAAAAGTTCCTACAGCTGTAATTTCCGACCTCACATCAAACCAATTCAACGTATCGCTGGCATCCACCGCACCAAGAACCCATTTAACCGGTGTTTCGTTGTTAAAACTAAACGCTTGGTCAATTGTGTGTGTACCACAATCAAGTAAATTGGGCGGCGAATAAAGGTCCATTCTTAATAATTCACCAAACTGCCCTTTATTTATCATTTCTCTAACAAGCATATTACCTTTAGCAAAACGTCGCTGGTGAGAAAATGTTAACTGACAACCACTTTCTTCAGCAATACGCGCCATTTCCAAACAATCACCCCAAGTATGCGCCATAGGTTTTTCACAATGTACAGCCCTAACTCCTGAATTTACACAATCCTTAAATACAGGAAAGTGTAACCGAGTCCATAAACATACCACTACTACTTCAGGTTTTTCTTTCAAAAGCATTTCCTTATAATCTTCATAAATTGCTGCACCAAAGCCAAAATCAGAATTCAGGGCTTCTGCAGCATTTCTGTTTACATCTACAAGAGCTACAATCTCACATCGTTGTTCTTCCTTAAGTCCTACAGCATGTTTTCGCCCTCTGTGTCCGCAACCTATTAATGCTGTCCTAAAAGTTCTATTCATTTAAAAACCTCCTTTTAAATTACGTACGCTCTTGAAAAATCCGAGAGCTTTATTTCTGTATTTTTCAAAACTCAGCTTTTCAGCTTCACCTCTACTTTTTACACGATTTCTATATCCAAATTTCCAGTTACTATCCCAGCATTTTACTCATTTTCCCTCTTTTCCCTTGCATTTCAGTTTCACTTTTTAACCTCTTTCCCCCAAATTTTTGTTACCATTTACAGCTACTTTTCGAGAGTGTTCTATATAATACTTACTCCATATCAAAAATATTCTTTAAAATTACGTTCATGAAATACTACTCAATAAAAATTGCCTCACTTTTGTCAGGATGTGCTGCTTCTCCTTTAAAATTATCAAGACTTAAATTTTTAACATTGTGACTTTCTAATGCATATCGAAAATACTCAGGCCGTGTTTTACCCCACACAACTTCGCAGTTCCTCAATGTCACATTCTTTGCATTCTTTAAATAAAATCCTGCAGTAGGATAACTATATACCCCTTGTGCAAAACCATTCTTTTCTCCAGGAATAGGACGTATATCATGTCGCCCTCCAGGCTCATCACTCCATTTCTCTAAATAAATTTTTACATTTTCAAACATAATATCCTCAATAATACCCTGCTTCCATCCCATAACAAAGGCACCATTTTCACTACGACATATTATATTTGAAAAACGAATATTGCGTACATATCCTACATTATCTTCTTCAGTCCATGGAGCAGCAGATATATAAATAGGCTCAGCAGCACCCCACCAAGAAGGATTATAGTATCTCGTCTCAATAATTAAGTTATTAAATAAAATGTTTTCTACATTGCTTTCCTGGCTTAAGTGCACACCTACACCTCTATGGCTCGAACGTATTATGCAAGAATCTACCACTATATTACGTATGGGATTTTTTACTTCACAACCGGCATTTATGGCAAAGGAAGCCGATACCATAGTACATCCCGTTACAGTAATATTCTCACATGGACCAAACCGTTCATATCCTTTATATGTCTTAAAACATATACAATCATCTCCCGATTCAATATAACAATCACTGATTCGCACATTTTGACAATGATCCAGGTCAATACCATCATTATTGGGAAGTTTTAGATCGTTAAGAATACGAATACCATGAATAACAACATCTTGGCATCCTGTAAGCCTAATGGTCCACAAAGCACCATCTCGTATTGTTATATCTCGATAAGTAACATTCTTGCACCCTATTAAATAAAAAGTAAATGGTCGAGGGCTTTTCATTACATAGATAAATGGTGTCTCAGATTCTATAAAGAATCGACCTCCGCCATCAATGGTTCCACCACCTGTAAATGAAATATTCTCTACATTATCATCAGCTTTAAAAAGCGCAATATGGGAGCTTGTATGAACAGTGGAATAGTCTTGTACATTAGGACTGGCAACCAGAACAGCACCTCTTTCAATATAGAATTCTACATTTGATTTCATCACTAGGGTTCCGGATAAACAGGTCATCCCTGCAGGAATTATAACCCTTCCTCCTCCTGCTTTATTACAATAATCAATGGCTTTCTGTATGGCTACTGAATCATTCGTTTTTCCGTCACCAACAGCTCCAAAATTGCGAACATTATAATCACTCATTTTTTACTCCTCCTCTTTTATTCTCTTTTATAAAAAAATACAGTATACGGGGCTGCCCTATAAATTTATTATACTTATAACCAGCCTCCGTATATTATACATATTTGCTAATATAATCCCATTGCAACACTCACTTCTCTGTCTACAGTTACTTTTTGAGAGGTTTCATATCTATTTAATCTTTAAAAATAAGCAACTAATCGATAAAAAATTACAATTTTGTCAGCCAACTAAAATTATTTTTCAGAGTAAAATGCCTTTTCAAGATATTCTCTTATCCTTACTATATCCTCAAAAAGTTCTTCCTCCGTAAAATCTTTTTGAGGAAGATACTCAATAGAAATATACCCTTTATATTTTTTGTCTTTAAGCTTTTGAACTATCCAATCAAAATCAATGATTCCCTGTCCAAATAGATTCATTATACTGGTTTTTGAAGCATCTCGCAAATGAACATGCACCGTATTGTTAAGCATAAACTCAGTCTCATAAAGATTCTCTCCTTTTTGAATAAAATGAGAAGGATCATATGTAATAGGCACATCGGGAATCTCTCTCATCAAATTGTATACTTTCTCAATGGTATCAAACCCACTACCAATATGGGGTTCAATTGCAATTTTTACTCCTTCAGTATAAGCAATCTCTTTTTGTTCTTTCAAAGTCTCTACGGTATCTTTAAATTTTCCGGACAAAAACTCGTCATTAAACTTCAATGTAGGTTGTATAGAAGCTACCTCTATTCCATAATACTTCATAAAACGGATGAGACTGTACGTTTCTCGCTCCCGTTGCTTAATAGCTTCCGCACTCCTGTCATAGGTATCAACACTATATTTTGCATTAACAGCAACCGGCTTTAAATCATATTTTGTCAAAAGAGCTTCTATTCTCCTATTACAGCTGTCAAAATCATTTACCAAGTCTGGTATATCTATATGAGCCCATCCAGTAATCAAGAGCAAGTCTACCTCTTTAAATCCTAGGCGGCGAATAATAGACAATGCGTTTTCTAAACTCTGGTTATACCTAATAGAAGTAGAACATATTACACTCATCAAATCCACCTCTTATTATAAGCCATAAGATTTTCATTATAAATTAACAAATAGTGCTCTTACTATAGCATTTTGGTAAAGTTACGGAACTACAAAATTAATTTAAAAAACAAATTACACAAATTAACAGTAAACTATAAAGAATTTACAAACTCTATGGATTTCTCAAGACAATTAATCGGGTCATTGCTCCCATAGGGTACTATCATTTCAAATTGTATAACCAATTTGTCGAGCATAGGCCTATTTTGAAGCATAATTTTATAACATTCCCTTAGAGGCACATGTCCATACCCTAAAGGAGACCCATCAATTTCAAAATGGATAGGACGCGCATCATATACCGGACGTACCTTGTGATCCTTAAAATGGACACCAATTGTGTAAGGAGCAGCCTCAATAAAAGCCGGTAAAGGTTTTTCTCCTATAAAATATGTATTACCGGTATCCAGAAATAAGTAAAGATTCGGAGTGCTCTTTATGAGTTCAATATAATCACTAACATAGAAGTCAGCATGATTCTCAATACAAAGGTGAGCACCCATTTTGGCACACTCTACAGCGACGGGAGCAAGTCCTTTGCTGAGCCTCTGCATTTTCTCTTCTACCGGCATCTCATCATCAAATCTGTGCCCAGCATTCGCTCCTGTATGCGTTATTTCTGACCTTAGTAAAGGTGTAAGTCTGTAAAGCTCCTTTATTGCTTTATCATTATGAGCTTTTATTTCATCCTCAGTTGAGTGGACGTAATCAAAACTTACGTGAATATTCACACTTAAATCATTATCATGAATATACTGTGCTATTTTATCCAGTCTTTCCTGTGAAACCGAAACAATCTCACCAAACATAAAATTTGTCGTCTTAAAACCGTATTTTTTCAGAAATTTAAGCTTTGCTATCAATCTATCGTCTTTATCCAGACTCATAAATTGTTCATACCAAGGCATACCATACCCCCAAGTTATCCCTCTATCGTTCCTTAACAACTTTATCTCTTTCATATATTTCAACCTCCAATAACATATTTTTATGGATTCAAGTAAATTCTTTTACCATTCCCTTTTTAGAATCCTGTTTTCCTCAAGTATTATATCCATGGGATATTTATCTTGTTTGAGGGGCATATACAGTCTATCCCTTAACCTGGCAGATTCATATACAGCCATAACAATCTCAAAACCCCTCATTGCATTTTCAATACACATTGGATGGTATCGTCCTTCACGAACCGTAGCCGCAAATTCAGTGAATACCACCTCCCATACATCATATTCTTTATACTCTACAGCTCTCCAACCCCCTGCTTGTTCGTCCATAATTAAAAGATTAGGATTGTTCCTATCCCCTGGAATCCAAAGTCTGCCCTTGGTGCCTATCGCTTCTATATTCTGATATAACATACTAAAAGGTATGGACATATGTTCTGTTTTCAGACTAAGAGTTCCTGTAAAAATTTCAGCTCTGACACCATTTTTAAACTGAATCAAAGCCATTGCACCACTTTCCACATTCATACCATAACGCTCTCCAGTAAATTCTTTGCCTGGATAAAGCATCGTCCCCGGACGTTCATAAATAACGTGTCCCGAAACCCATTCAGCATCTACATCTCCATTCAAGTATAAAATGCTATCCACCGTATGTGTACCATCACTGACAAAATCCCCTGCACAACTACCCCTGAAAAGCTTTATCTCTCCTATGGCACCATTGTCAATTAGTTCTTTCATCTTACGATATTTGTCAGACATTCTCCTTTGGTGACCAATTATCAGTTTTACTTGGTTATCCCTACATACCCTTGCCATCTCTTTCGCTTCAGCCATATTCACAGCAATAGGCTTTTCACAGTATATCCCCTTTACCCCTGACAGAGCAGCTTGTATGGTATTCTGAGCATGAACACTATTGGGAGTCGCTATAACTACTACTTCAGGTTTTTCCTTTTTCAGTGCCTCATCATAGTCCGTATACACTTTTACACCTGTTTTTTCAGCAAACTCTTTAGCATTTTCCGGTATAACATCATAAACCGCTACTAAATTATAATTGGGATTTTCATATACCTTCTTACCAAGATGCCTACCCATGTTTCCGCATCCTACAAGAAGAGTTTTTAAAGGTTTAGTATCATTCATTGTTTTTCACTTCCTTTCTAAAATTAAATTGTAGCACCTAGACTTATGCAAACAAAATCTTAGTATTTCCCAAGAATCTATACCAGTATAACCCGCAGACCCCTTGCCAGTTGAGGAAGTTCATACATCCAGGTACTGTCATGAACTTGTGTGTAAGCACTAAAGGGTACAGCCTTTGCAATATTAGCAGCAATTTTAGGAGAATAACCTTTGATTATAAATTAAGTCCCTTAATGCTTTTAAGTTTCTCAATGTTATCAGCAAAATCATAACAACTATTATCCAGTCTAACTATCAGCTTGCCTGCTTTAAGATAGCCTATATATTTGGTGTTTATGAACGAAAAAGTTATCAAAACGGCACTGACAATGGGTATTGCGTGGATCAACAATATAAGTAAAGAATTTCCTAATGCTCATCTTACTTGGTCTACATATATATAATAATTTTCATAGTCTAAATTGCAATTTTAAATACAACACTTTTTGAGAAAAAAGTATGATATAGATATTCAGATTTTTACTTTTATAATTTGTATCAATGTTACATTGCCAAGGGAAGAGTGGAGATTTTCGAGCGTAAGCGAGAAAATACTACCCGACCTTGACAATAACCTATATGAATAATTATGGCCAGGCCTTTTGGCATACCTAGCCGAAAGGCCTTAACTATAAGAAATCATTATCTTTACTTTATTACTTTGATAACTCCAACTCAGTCTAATTAAACACATTCCTGCATCAAGCCGTAATCTACAATGAATTCTCTTACTACTTCGTCTCTCTATTCTCGCATATCCTTAATATTTTCTCATAAAAACATTCCTTTGAAGTTTTGTAACCCAACATCTTCCTCGGGTATTCATTCATCCACTTCTCTATGTCTTTAGCTTCTGACAACGGTATACCTCTTATTGCTCTACTTTTAGGTATAAAACGCCTTATAATACCATTTTGTCTTTCGTTGCTAGCTCTCTCCCATGACGAATAAGAATGAGCAAAATATGCTTCACTCTTATACTCCTCTAAAATATTTGACAATTTACTAAACTCTGAACCATTGTCAGCTATTATACTGCAAAATATCTTTGGAAATAAATCTCCATACCTGTTCTTAAGCTCTCTAAGTACATTATTCACCGATTAGTTGTCCTTTGAATTTAGCAGAAATATTAGCTCATACCTGGTTTTCTTTTCCGTTAATGTCAAAAGTACTGAACCATTAGAACGTTTACCTACTACTGCGTCTATCTCCTTGTAACCAAATTCTTCTCGAGTCTCTACCTCTTTTGGCCTTAAATCTATACTTTTACCCATAATCCGTTTATGCTTCCTGGGTTTTGCTTTATTCCTGGGCTTCAACCCTGACTTAAGCCATAAATCAATATTGCGTACTTTAAGAAAACCTCTATCTATGTAGTTGTATAGGGTTTTTGGAGCATAATCCAGTATAAGTACTCAATAATTCCTCCTTCCGCTTGATGGTGACATAAAACTATGCACACCCTTTATTATCATACTCCTTAATTGAGAAGGCTTTTTCCATCTCTGAAGTCCCAGCAGTAGGCCTTTGGTTCTTACCAGATATTATTCCACTGTTAACTATTATTTTGAGACCATTGAGATGATTAGCGCGCGATTTACCATACAGCCCCATATAATATTGGGCTTATCTCTTTATAACTCTGACCTAACCATCATTCATAAACCCTGTGTTCATTGAATATAACTAAACATTTGTCACAGGACGGGGTTGTATTTGTCCCCTCTCCACATAGGAAACGTGACATTCTACAAATCAGTAGAAATGTCCCGTTATCTTTAATTACTATTACTATGTGTTAAACGTTTTCTTTAAATCTTTTCCACAGAATTGCCATCAGAGCCACTTTCGTATCCAATCAAGAACCCGTTTATACAAGACCATTACAATTCTTTTCTTCAGCCAGATCTTCTCCAAGACCTCTCCTGGTTATTCACCAGGTTCTCCAGGCTCTCCAGGTTCACCATATCCATCATAGGTTATGCTGTCTATCCATATGGTACCACTCTGTGTACTCTGAGGGATTATCTCTACTACCACTGCTACAACCGGCAGTCCACCTTCATTAAACTCTACCTCATACTCTACCCATCTATTCCTCTCAATCCACTGTGAAGGTTTATAATTACCGTTGTAAGCCCAATTCGCTCCAAATACCGCAAACTGAAGATCTATATCCAGCGTAGCGGGAACGTATACCCTATACTTAACCTTGGCTCCAGGCGGTATATCCGTCCTGTCTCCTATTACCCCTACTGTCACAGGACCGTTGAATGTTACTTTAAGTGAACTCTCTCCTGCATACTTCCTCAGCGTATCAACCTCTACTATCGTTTCTCCATCTCCCCATGCCTTTCCAAATCCATGAGTGTTTCCATCCTCAAAGTTAAACAGCGCTGTGTCAGGTCCTTCTACCACCGGCGGCTCGGGCTCAGTAGGATCTCCACTAGGTGGCTCAACTATTCTTATTAAATCCAGCGCCTGCCCCTCAAATACCGCCGAGCCCTTAAATGAATACAGATCCTCAAACGATTCCTCCATGTGAAGCACTGGCTCGGTTTCTTCTACATATCCTTCCCTATAAATCAGAGAGAAGGCAGGGAACTGACCCAGTACTCCAGCAACCATCACCGGCCATTTTTCTGTGCTCTGCTCTAAATGTGGCGTACCCACAGAAAAGAAATGTATGGCATCCATGCCTTGTAAAGCCCCAAATATCGACCACATCGGCACCGATTCCCCGTGATACTTGTTGGGATTTGTCCATGCAGTCTCGGATATCATGTGCGGATAATCAACTATTTGTATCATCTGCGCTATATTAGCCCCCGGATTGGTAAGAACTGAAGTATCTATATAGCTATGTCCTTCTCTTACTGAATATTCTGCTCCATCTCCCCTGTGATTGCACTCAAAATACCCATGTCGATCTATTATATCCCCAGCTGTGTAAGTATATCTCTCCAAAGCCTGTAACGCTTGTGGATCAGCCGTTGTCCAGTTGCTACAGCTTATTAAGCTCAAAATACCTATCTCATTTCTGAAAAACTCTACCATATCCTCATAGAACTTCTTTTGGTGCTCTACCAGGAATCTAACCTGATCGCTCATCCTCTTCTTGAACGACCCAGTGCCACATCCATCCCTCGTCATAAACCATGCGTCCTTAAGCTCCATCCTTCCTTCTTCTATGTTATCCAGAGGTTGCTCGCTGCCTGGTCCCCATGCTTTAAGCGCTGCTTCTAGGGACCCATACTCCTCAATCAACCAATCTCCAAACATCTTCTCCAACTTATTCATATGCACTTCAGGTATGTTGCCTCTGCTAAAAGTCCAGAATAAATAGCTGTCCTCATTTTGGATCTCTATTATGGCTACTGCCGGCTCTTTTGCAAGCGGAACCCCTGTATAAGGATTTGTTGTAAGAAATATTTTCCTTACCCATTCTTTGTATATCTCCTGAAACTGCTCATCAAACTGCAACAGTGCAAAAGGCTTCTTGTTCTCTATTGTATCATATCCAGGTATGCCGTACTCCGGTTTTATATCTACCCACAGCGGAAAATAAAAGCTTATGTTCGTGTATATCCCTTGCTGCTTCATGGCATATACAAAGTAATGTAACCTGTCAAGCTTTACAGGATCAATATCAGACAAATCACTGCTGTCACTATCAAAGAAAGCAGTATGAACGCGCACCAGATTAACCCCAAACTTGGCCAGCCTACGAGCCATGTAATCTATAAGTTTCTTATTATCCATATCAATCGTCGCATTTACAGCCCAGAATCTAACAGGCGTACCATCCCCTAACACCAACCTATCTCCTTCTCTTCTTACATACCCAGACTGACCGGCCACCGCTTCATTAAACACTCTCAAATCTAGTAAAGCTTCATCATACGGATCTATTAAAGGCTCATATGCCCAATACCCTTCTTCAGCAAGATTTAACCTCTCTCCTGGCTTTAAATGCCCTCTGGGAACATAATTATCATCTCGCGTAAGCATAAAACAATCCATTCCAGATGTCTTTTCACCTTCAAGCAACCTAAACTCAAATATGTGCTCTCCAGCACTTAAATTAACTTTTCCTAAATATACCCAGTTTGCTTCTATGTATGTCCTAAAACTAACTTTATCCACAAGACCTATATTCCTACCACAAAGGCGCCAGTCATGTTCATCAAATCTCCATTCAAATGGTCCGTGATACCAGAATTTCCTTGCCCACAAATTGTACTGCCCGCTCTCGGATACTTCTATTCTATATTTAGCATACAACCTTTCATTTTGAGGCGCATTTTCATTATCACTGGTTAACCAATTACCACCAGATAAGTACTCCCACTTACCTTCTGTACTTATATCAAAATGAGATTTTGGCGGATAATTAGTTTCTATAGGGTCCTCCGCTTCCCACCATATATAGTCAATATCAGAGTATGGATTATTTATTACTACTTCTTTTTTAGTGATTACTGTATATAATGAATTAGGATCCAACGTTATACTGTACCCCTCTGGTCCAGATGTACCTTGTATCTCCTTCATCGCATATCCATTTTCATCAAGTACTATTACTTTCCTTGGTTTTTTCCATTTCTTGAATATCACTGTTGCATCAATATTTTTTACATTTATAGGAGGCCCTCCAAGATCAGTTATAACATTGTTCTCTGTCTTGGCACCATAAAACTTTTCCTCTGTCATAGCCTGAATGAGTATCTTGCCTGACGATGCTATATCCTTTCCATCAAGGGAAACAATAAGTATAGTAGCATACTCGTTATTCGAAGTTATAATAACGTCATCAAGTTCAATTCTTTCAACTTTATTAAGAAAACCCACAGCACCTTGCGCCTTAGTAGTATTTACTGTAATAATTCCTCTCTCATAATCCCAGTATACCTGCTCGTTGAAACTACGAATAGTCTTGTTCTCAAAATTAATGTACTGGCTAAAATCAGTCGATGTTATACTTCCCTGCTGGTCAGTATAGCTCCTTGTAACCTTTCCTACAAAAAAACTTAAAGAATTCAATAATTCTTCTTGTTCAGATTGTTGTGTTGAAGTATTAGCCGATACATTGTGCGACACAAACAGAGTGAAAACAAATACCGCCAAAGTTATCCAGCTGAAAAACTTCTTGTGATTTGAACTCAAAATAACCCCCTCCTTTGTATTATAATTTTTAGGCTTTTGTAAAACCCTAAAATCCTTTATTCCTTAGGGTTTTACTTTTATATCAAGCAGGAATTCCCTTCACTTTTGTCAAATCCCATGAAATACAAAGAAAAACATGGGAATCCTGCATGATAACTAAACAACTTAATATATCGTAATCCAAAAAACTATCTTGCTTGAACTTCTTGAATAGTACATCAACTATCGTTTCTACTTTACTCCTTCAAAAATTACCAACCCCTACTTTACTTATTATTCCTTTATCATCCTTTCCTAAAGAACTTCGCAACTTCTGTGGTCTTAAAACTGTCCCTAATGCCTCTTTCTATTCAAGGTTTAAACAGAATTACCACAATGATATCAAAAATTCTTTCCACAAATTAGTCTATATCACTAAACCTATTTGCCAGGAAATTGCTCAAACTCCCGAATAACACCTACCTGCCCCAAAGACCCATTTCTTCCTACAAAGTAGGATGGCTCTTGTAAAGGTAAGAACAGGGCTTTCAGAAATAAGTTCATTTTCCCTAAAACCACAAAGTTACCTGGTGGCAAATACATCTGCTTTTTCAAAGATAAACGTACATCTTCTTATTCTGGAGAAAGTTTTATATATATCCCATAATTACAGGACTAATACTCCCATCTCTAGAAATACAAAACTATGGAATAAGATAGGAGATTATTGCTCTATCATTGAGCAGGTTATCTCAAGGTTCAAATTTCCTCTACAGCTCGGTATATCAAGGCTAGAAACCACAAAACTATCAAGGCAGATTTCTTTATGACCGGTACTGCTCATCTTATTATTGTTTTGCTGGCACATCGTATGGGGTCTATAGATAAAATTCGCTCTAGAAATAAGAATCTTGTTGGATAGGCACTGCGACTTTTCTGTTTGTCTCTGCTTACTTGATTGACGTGTTGTTTAATTTCATTTTTGTTGCCTTTTATGTCTTTGAAGATGTTTATTCTTAAATAATAAAATTATAATTCGTTTTCGATGCTTTTCGTCTTTGTATAAAAATGCATATTTTAAGTAAATCTGCTTTATAAACGACACATTTTTAGGATATATCTATAAACTGTCCATTATAGTTTACATTCAGTATAATCCTCTCGCAGAATTCAATCCATAAACTTTTATAACTTAATTCTTTCACTTTTATGACATTCTTTCAATTTTATGACTATTTAATTAGCAAAACATTATTTTAAAATACCTACTTGTATTTTACAAGATTAACACGTAAGTCCCCCATCGAACTCCTATCAACTTGCACCCCTTAAATCTCATGCAAAGTTGTTTGTACACATTTTTTAAGCTAGTTCCCGCTCACTCTTTATCATCATTTCGATCTATCACATTATGCAGATCCTCTGATACCTGTTCAGTTAATTCTTCTCCATTATCCCCTACAACAATCTGAAATATTCTCTATATTTTTAAAAACGAAATGGTGTGTTCATTGAAGAAGTAACATTATAGTAAAAATAGCAGCTTCGGAAATCATTGAAGGATAGAGACCAATATCGTCCACAATCAAGTAAGCATCGAGTTTTAACATGCAAAATCGGGGTTTAAAAGTAAAGTAAAAAGAAAATGCTCTTTTGTGACAAACATGAAGATAAACTAAAATTACAAAAGAGCATTTTCTATATAATCAATATTGATTAACCAATTCTTGTGCTATATCAGTCCATTGCGTAAAACGTTCAGGATGGTTTTCACATGTATGTGTATCCTTCAATATGATCTCTATAATACAGTTTTTAGTTACCTCAAGAGTATGTTTTATGTAGTTTCTTATTAATTCAGGATCAAAATTCCCTACAAGATAGGAAGGATTAGGTTTCCACGAAAATATATATTTATTACCGAGTTTCTCTGCGCACTTTTCCACATCTGCCCAAGGCGAAATGGAAATACGCCTTATATTGGGTATAGTAAGTACATAGTCCAACTTATTTGTAAGATCCTCACAACAACCATAACCATTAAGACCAAAAGGCTCCAGAAGACGTTTTTCATATTGCATCACAAATTCATAATGTTGCTCCGGCGACACTTGGGCCATTTCCTGTGACTCGGCTGAGGCCCACATATCACAAGGACGGATTCTTTTGGGATTAAAATCAGGTTTGGGGAGTTCATCGGTATACCCCACGCCTCCGGAGGAATGATAAGTATCATCGTTGTTTAAACTTAATAAATTTAGCTCAACATATTGCTGTACCAGCCGACGGTGCCCTTCCTCTAAAACAGCCATGGCTTCATGTAGCATATTCGGATTATCATACATATCCCACATCACCTGCTCTAAACCTCGCAATTCGCAGTATATAGCCATTAGATGAAATGATATATGGCTTATACCTTTAAGTTCGACATCTAATATATCACCAAATAGTTCTTGAGCCTCCTCCAACCTACGCATACTTTCTCTTTCGTCATATTGCACTTCAGGAAATCTGAGCTTTTTAAGATCGCTATAATCATTGATAACTGGCTCAAACCCCCAGGAACCAGTTTCCTGACTACTTGGTCTACGCTTTGGCTGCAATCCCCAATCAGTAATTTTAATGGCCTTATGAACCACCCATTTTTTCTCTATAACACTGTCATCATGTATATGTTCGTAATGATATATACGCCGCCGCAATTCCCACTCCATCTGCCGAGCAGTTTCATCTTCACATTGAAGAACAGATTGCGGCAGTAGCTCGCGCCATGAACCTTCAGGGAACACCAATATCATTGGACGCACACGTTTTAACTGGTTATGCTGTTTCCACATATACCGGCGTTGCTCCATAATTGGAAGCTTAGCTATATCTGCCACCCGTTTAGCAAGGTCTCGTAATATCTTTTTATCTTTCTGAGTAATCATACTATTCCTCTCCTTTTTTCTTAACATTAATAGTCTTTCATTTCTTACTTATGATCGTTTGCCCTTTGTGCTAGTCAGAGCTGTTCTCAACCGGATTATAACCCGTTAACTTCTGTATTTATTTCGCATGCTCATATATTTTTACATCCCCCTCAGAGCTGTCCCCTACTTCCCCTACTAAACGATTAAATTCATCTATGTTATTCTTGAAAGAGAACCCTTTGGTTAACTCCAAACCCCTGTAGTCAAATATACGTGCCCAGTGTTTCTTCTTGACTGCATGAATACCTACACTATCATTACCTCAGGGGTTATGGACTCTATCTTTTGTACCTGCGATTTTAACATCGTCTATCAACATCCTGCTCGTAAATACTGAGTAAACCTAAATGTTGTTGCTTATGTATGAAACCGACTTTATACTTGTATTTATGCTCTTTTTAAAGCAAAATTCCAATATACTTTAAATGAAAAAGCTATATTCTTATAATCTTGTCTTCCATATTTTTGCTTTTGCGAAAATCCGGCATTTCTATGGCTTTACCCCGATTCATAATAGACAGTTCAGAAAGCAATCCTACCGCCGTCCACTCACAGGCATCATATACATCTATAGGAGGTTTAGTGCCATTTAATATCGAATCTACAAAATCTTGAACAATAAAGTAGTCCCCTCCCCAGTGTCCTGCACTCTTTTGGGCTTCGGTCACATTTTTATAACGTTCTGGCAAATAATCATAAAACTCCTTCATCAAAGGCCTCCACTTTGCCTTATCGGTACTCTCATCCATTCCTTTAAGCCATATTTTAGGCTGATCTCCTAATCCTCGTGCAGCTTCGTAGCACCCCTTTGTTCCCTGAAGCGAATAATAAGCCATATTATGAGGTCTTTCAGACAAACAATCTATTCTAATCTTAATAAGCTTACCGCTCTCTAGCTGACAAAGAGTAATAGAGGTATCCTCCTGCCTAAACTCCGGAGCTGTATGCCAACCACAACCCACACTTATGACCCACTTTATTCTATCCCCCTGAAACCACTGCATAACTGGTCCAATACTATGGGTAGGGTAAAAAGCCCCCCGCTTACCAAGCTGCCAAAATCTTCTCCACGATGTTTTACCATTGGGATATACCGCCAGGCTTTTTATATCATGCAAATACTCTCCTTCACCAAAATATACCTCCCCAAAAAGACCCTGTTTTACCATATTTAAAATCAACTGATTTTCCGGTATGTAACAATAATTTTCAGCCATCATATATACTTTTTTATATTTTTCTACACATTCTATAAGCCACCACAATTCGTCCATAGTAACTCCAGCTGGTACTTCACTTAATACATGTTTTCCTGCTTCTAAAGCCTGTATAGCCTGAAGAACATGGCATTGCATCGGTGTTGCAATCACCACAGCATCAATATCCGCCTCCAGCATATCCTCAAATACCCTGTAAGTCTTGGGTATATTATATTTCTTAGCCTGCTCCCTAAGTAAGTCCTCATTCAAATCACAAAGAGCCTCCACTTTTACTTCAGGTATATCCTGAAAAGCCAATATGGTGCTTAGCCCTCTGCTGGCTCCCACAATTCCTATTTTTATGCACATCACAACCTTCCTCCTCTATCTTACATTACCATATTCTTTGTTAGTTTTTCAAATATTTCAGGCATATTTAGAATTAATGATATATTCTTCCACCGCTCAATCTGATTTTCATGAACCAATACAGGTTTGAAACCAAGATTCCAGTAGGTCTTTATTGCAGGTATCCGAAAATCATCAGTATGCAGCACTGCAGATTTTTTACCTTCCTTTGCCATCTGGTACAAAGCCGCAAGACTTACATAATAACCTAGCTTCTTCCCTGAATGTTCAGGAAGGACCCCTACCATATGTAAGTATCCTATTTCTTTACCATAATCATCTTTTTCCCACGCTGTTGCAGTAGCAATAGGAATGTTATTGCAGCATATAAACTTTATACGTTCAGGTTTGAACTGCTGTTGCATAAGGATTTCCTTCTTAAAGTCACTTTGATATTGAAACGTTACATTAATAATCCTTTCCCACCACTTTTCATCCCCTGGACAAAACGAGCGTAGCTCATACCCCTGTGGAATATTTAAATCCGGCAGATTGCTAAGCGATTCTCTGTACATCATAAGCTGTGGACTTAAGTTTTGGGCTTGATTCACCACAATTCTCTCTCCTTTTCATAAATATGTACGCTCTCGAAAATTACGAGAGCTTTATTTTTGTATTTTTCAAGGCTCAGCTTTTTAGTCTCACCCCTACTTTTTATTCGATTTTTCATTCAAATTTCTAGCTACCTAAATTTTTGCAAACAGAACCTTAACAAATGGTAAATAAATAAGAAAACTCAATTGAACATGCTTTGACTTTGATAACGCTTTCTATAAGTAACCTAGCTAGCTTTGTAAGCGGAGGAATTACCATCCGTATCCCCTCCAATGTCCCCCCCTAATTCGGGAGCATTTCTTTAGTAAAGTCTCCACCCTTTTTCTCTTCAGCTCAGTACCATCAAGTTTTATAACCTTGAACCAACTAATAAAAATTATGCGTCATAGCCATCATCCATAGGCGGCAAAAAACTCTTTACAATTGAGATAACCTATAGCATGACTATCCTGTAAAGATATCTGTGACAGGTTTTTGCCCCCCTTGTAGCTTGACTGCTCAACAAACTGAAATAGGGGGCATTTCTCGGTTTGACAATGACAACGCCCTGGCCAAATTTACAGGTGTGTATTGGTCTGAATACCAGTCTGGAGACTTTACAGCTGATGATACATTCATCAAAAAGACTGGAAACCACTACCTAATATATTACTTCATACAGACTGCAGATCAGCTCAGAAAGTTCCTTCCTGAATTTGCTGACTATTATTCTCGCAAGTATAAGGAAAGTAAGAACCATCATCACAAGAGGGCTTTGGTACTCACAGCCCGTAATGTGGTAAAGTTAGTATTCGCTCTGCTGCGCGATGAAAGACTTTACAATCCATCCGCCAGGAAGGAAGAGTTAACATAAACTAAGACCAATTTCTTAATTCACATTTATGTTAATTATTACCATGACACCTGGGTGATGGTTAGATTTGCTACGCCCTTTTTAGATCTAAACTGCTAAAAATTTTTCAACTTTTTTGAATCACCCTTTGCCATATTACCGAATTACTTTAAATATGTTGCACTAAAACATTAAAGTTTAAAGTTAAAAACTGAGTTTCACAACCTTCCCGCCCTGTCCCGAAGACTTTACAACAGCATCTACCATACAGAGGCTTTTATATCCTTCTTCAATAGTACACAACGCTGGCCCATCTCCTCTTACAGCTTGAACAAAAGCTTTTACTTCTTCGAAATACATGTCTGTTGACGAAGTTACATTCTCTCGTTCAACATCATCCCTTGATGTATAAATAAACTCTGCATTGTTGGCATCTTTAAAGTGTGCAGTTATGTTTTTGCATACTACCGTGAAAATGCCATTCCATTCCATGGGAACAGCGCAATTGGTAGCAGCTATATTTCCCAGCGCTCCTGTTTTAAATTTGACTATCGATACACTATTATCTTCTACAGTATAGTCAGATACGTCCTTATGACATAAGTTTGTAGTAAAGCCACATATGCTTTCCGGTTCACTTAGAAAGTACATCGACAAATCATATAAATGTATAGCCTGTTCGAAGACTTGTCCTCCAGATTTTGTATAATCTCTCCACCATGAAGAATGTAAAGAATTACATTCATATCTTCCATCAAATAACACAGGAATTCCTGCTATGCCGCAATCAATTAGATTTTTAAGCTTTTTTACGGCTTCACCAAAACGCATGTGGTAACCTACCTGAGAAACTACACCCGCCTTTTTAACAGCCTCAACCATATTTCTAGCTCTGTTTACATCCAATGCAATAGGTTTTTCTATAAAGACATGAACACCTTTTTCTACAGCAGCTTCTAATTGGCCGCTATGGGCAAAAGGAGGCAAACATATAAACAACATATCAAAATTGCATTCATTCAACATTTTTTCAAAATCAGTATATATTTTTATGCTGTTAGACCCAATTGAAGAAACCAAATTCTCTGCGCGTTCTCTTTCTATATCACATACAGAAGAGATTTCAATACCTGTAAGTTTTAAAAGATTTTTACTATGTATCTTCGCAATATATCCGGCACCCAAGAAAGCAGCTTTTAATGTCTTTGTCATTTTCTACATGTCCTCCCTTTTGTTTAACTTGTTTATGATTACGAACATAACTTATTCTTCATCAAACTTCAATACAACCTGCAAACAATCTTTTGTACCCTCATCTAACATACGGTAGGCTTCTGGTGCTTTTTCGAATGGGATAATATGAGTTATAAGACCTTTAAAATTCACTTTTCCTTCAGCTTGCAGTTGCATAATAGTTTTTTCCATTCTCAGTCTATCCCATCGGTTGCTTACATCTAATGAAACACCTGATATTTGTGAGCATACAATTTTTATCCTGTTGTGGTGAAACTCCTTTCCAAGAAACAATCCTTTTGCTTCTCCTGTAATAAAACCTGAACAAACAACAGTACCATTGTAACAAGTTGCTCTTATAGCCTCATTAAGTGCTGATGCAAACCCTGAGATTTCAATAGATACGTCTGCTCCTCTGCCATCAGTAAGTTTCTTTATCTCCTTTGCTGCATCACATTTTTTAGGATTTAGCACAATGTCAGCACCAAACTTTTTTGAATACTCAAGCCTGCTATCATCTAGGTCAACAGCTATAACTCTGGCGCCGTTCAATTTTGCAAGCTGGGTTACCATTTGTCCCGGTACACCCTGTCCAAATATAGCTACAGTTTCACCTACATGTATATTTGCATCGAGTATTGCATTAAGGGCAATTGCGCCCATTTGAGCAAAAATCCCACATATTGGATCCAATTCCTTTGGCAGTTTATGGTCTACCGCAAATTCTTCTTTAACTACATGTGTAGATTTATGTCCCCAAGCACCATAGATAACATCACCTACACTTGCCTTACTGACATCTGTGCCAATTTCAACCACAATGCCCACTTCTTCATATGCCCACATACCTTTTACAGGAAACTTTGCAGATGCTTCACCTGTATGATCAAATATTCTTAAGTCAGGATCCCATTTCCCACTTAGATACGGATTTTTTCCCCTGTAAAGAGTTAGCTGAGTTCCCGCACTTATCCCAGAAAAAAGAGTCTTTATACGGACTTCATCCGGTCGCAATTCTTCTTCCTCATATTCTTCAAAGCCTATGGATTTTGGTCCCAAAAGTTTGATGATTTTACCCATTGCACAATACCTCCCGGTTTTAAATTTGAGTTCTATTTCTCTTATTAAAAAAACATTAATAAAAAAATACACATATATGTCATATTTAAAGTCATAAACAAAGATTTATTTGTCTCTTACTATTTAATATTTGTATATGTAACATATATATTAACTTAACGTTTATGGAACCATAATAACACAATACCTATTCATCTCATATTTTTAAGAGAGTTATAAAAACAAAAAAGCTAAACAATTATACCACATGACATAGTTGTCAAGTTAAAATGGGCTTCCTTCAACAAAAGGCTCAGGGCGAACACAATCGCTTTCAACTCTATAATATCTTTCACTTCTTGACGAATCGCATAAACCATGCAACACATCAAGAACATGATAAGCCAATTGTTCATTTGCCCTGTGTCGCTTATTATTCAATATAGCATACGCCATATCTACAAGACCTAACCCTCTGCTGTCTTTATCATATTTATTGATAAGAGGCATCTCCTTCATTTCACCGCCACGCCTTTGCACATATACTGGGTCTGAAAACATATTTGGATCATTAGCAACCAAGACGCCTTCTGTACCCATAATCTCCAGACGTGGCCAGTATCTAAAGCCATCACATGTAGCAGTAAAATTAGCAATTACATTGCCATCAAACTCCAATACACCTGAAACCGTTGTAGCAACTTCTACCTTAAATTTTTTACCATACTCAGCATGATTTACATCATAAACCGTCTTTTCGGGAAACGGCATTTGTGCAGAACCCTTAACTTTACGCATAGGCCCCAGCAGCGATACTAAAGCCGTAATGAAATATGGCCCCATGTCAAACAGTGCCCCGCCTACACCAGCTTTATGGTATATTTCACTGGATACTGCCATCATGATCATGGCATTGGCAGCAATAGGCTTGCCTATCCATCCATCATCTATGAGCTTACGACAGGTTTGAAGGCCGGCACCCAGAAAGGTATCAGGAGCGCACCCAATAAGCAAACCTCTGGACTTGGCAAAGTCAATCATGTTTTTTGCCTCTTGCCGGGTCATGGCCAGGGGTTTTTCCACATAAACGTGCTTTCCGGCTTTCAAGGCTGCCATATTGACTTCATAATGAGCCCATGGGTTTGTTAGATTGAGCACAATTTCTATTTCAGGGTCGGCAAGAAGCTCTTCTACCGAACATGCTTTTGGTATCCCGAACTGATCATCTCTCTTTCTTGCATTTTCCGGTACTATATCAGCACATGCCTTTACATCAATAATAAATGAGAACATATTCACCAGGTTGTCAATATACCCTCTTGCTGATCTGTCCGCAACCTATTACACCCACTTTTATTCTACGCATATGTTATCCCCCCAACCTATGATTTCGCACATTTAAAGCTTGTTTAAACCAATTTCCCGCCATCCGGTGCCTGATAGCCCTTGAAGGTGTCATCCAGTATAAGCACCCAGTCATTTCTTCTCATGCTCGAACGATAGGGACATAAAACTATACACACCTTTATGGTTATACTCACCAAATAAGACTGGTATTCCTTTTTTCATACTCTTTTTTCGGCATTCGGACCGTCAAACTCTGATTACAACGTCAAACCGGCCTCTTTTAAATTCAAATAGCTTACTAAAGCTGTTTCCATAGCAGTAAGGTTACGTAGCCTATCCTGCTCGACAACTACCCACTCCACCCCTATTTTAATTGCGGCTTCTACTGATTCTATGGTTTTTACAACACCCGTGCCAACAGAGGTAAATACAACAGATTCCCTATTAGGATAATTAGTGCTTACAAGATCTTTTATATGAATTGCAGGGACTCTACCTGCCATTTTATTTAATACATATACAGGGTCTGCACCAGCAAAAGTTATCCATGCACAATCAAGTTCAAAATATAGATTATTTGGATCTGTATATTCTGCTAAAATGTCAATAGCACTTACACCATTAAAAAATGTGTTGAATTCATGCTCATGATTATGATAGCATAATTTTAAACCTACAGAAGAAAGTTTGGCACCTGCTTGGTTGTAAATTTTAGCATCTTCAATTAGCTGTTCCCTTGATTCAACTGGCCCATACCACACCGATACATGGGGAACCTGAATTTTTTTTGCATTTTCAATAACCTTATCAATATTGTTAATAAGTTCTTGCTTGGTTGTGCTATATGTGATAGGTTGTAAACCTATGGCCTTTAATCTTTCCAAGTTTGCTTCTACGTCTCCCTCAAACAAAAAACCCGTGCTTTCAATTCCCTTATAACCAATATCCGCCAATTTCTTGCAGGTACCCCAAACATCCTGTTTCATCTCTTCAACAACCAAACCTATAAGTCCAATTTTTGCTTTTTTCACCTTTGCAACACCTCCACACTGTTTATTAAATTACAATCCTTTTAAAAAATTCAAGACCTTTACTCCTTCCTACCTTTTCATAATTATGAAGATATATGTTCAGTTATTATCCACACCTGGCATAAAATCGCTTAATATTAAATTCTGATTTTGCATGCAATACCTAGAACTATTTTTGCTTTTATATTCCTGAGGTGATAATCCCGTGCGTTTTTTAAAAAATCGTGTAAAGTATGAGGCATTTTCAAAACCTAACGCATAAGCAATGTCAGTGATTTTTATACTTGTATCATTCAACATTTCCTTTGCTTTGGCTATTTTTATTTCTGCTATATAGTCCGAGAATGTTACTCCGGTTACAGATTTGAATACCCTTGATAAATAAGATGGATGATAATGCAAGAGCTTTGCAAATCGAGCGAGAGACAGATCCTCATCCAGATGTTCTGAAGCATACTTACTAATAAAATCAACTATTCTGCTTATATTTGCGGAATCATCCTCATCCCGTTCTACAAAAATTTTATCTGCTATATTACGAAAATATATCTCTACTTCAGACCAATCATTAAAATTCATTATATTTGAAACTATATCATTAAGCATAAAGCTTTTTTTATTACCATCTTGTATTCTATTTATTATGGAAATAAAATGCGCCGCCAGTACAAATACTGCTTCGTATCGCAAACCATTATGTTGAGGTGGTAGTTTCCTAAACGTTTGCATTAGAGAATCAAAAATTTCAAAGAATTTTTCCTTGCTCAGATCGCTAAAGCAGCTTACCAGTGTACCTAACCGTCTGATAGCACAACGGGCTTCTTCAACATTACTATCTTCTTCGCACAAATCATAATCCGTATCTCTGTCTGGTAGCTGACTGCCTACTAATATAACGCTAGTATTTCTAGCTGAAATTAAACCAAGATTAAAGTTGAGATATTCAAACTTTGAGTCCAATTTTTCCCATAAAACAGGTTCACGATCTGTAGAAAATGATATATGCACATTCAACATTTCATAACAAATTCTCTGGATTCCATCAAGCTGATTAATAACACGCTCCATGAGTATAGCCTTTTTACCTTTTTCACTTTCAGCTTGCAATAGCCATAATATTCTCTTCTTATAAACGACAGATATACATTTCATGACTTTCTTTAAATGTTCTTCAACAAAAACTTTTACCTTGTAGAGCTGACTATTAGTTACAATGTTTGTATTCGGTACTACAACCTTCCCTATTATCATAAAGACCGGCTTAGACACTTCCAGCGGCATATCTATTTCAGAAAAATAGCGTTCAAGGCTACTAAGATCATACTTTTCTCCATCTAGAATATCTATTATAGCTTTTTCTCTAAGAATAGCGTTAGCCATTTTTAAACTCTCAGTAGCTTTCTTTATTATCTTTTCACTTCTTAATTCCTGTTCAAGCTCTTCAATAGCTTTTTTTACAGATATAACTAACTGCTCTTCGCCTTCAGATTTAAGTACATAATCCACTCCCTTGTTACGTATCGCGGCCTGAACATATTCAAATTCGTCATAACCTGACATTAATATAACTTTTACATGCGGCCATTTGTCTTTTATTTGCTCCAACAAAGCTATACCGCTCATTCCAGGCATATTTACATCAGCCAATACAATATCCACATGTTCCTTCTGCAATACATCAAGAGCCTCAAATGCAGAAGTAGCACTCTTAACATCTAATAGCCAATTGTCTATAGTTTCTAAATTTTTAAATAATTGAGCCACATATCTAGCTATAATTACCTCATCATCAACTACCAGTAAATTATACAAGACTAGCCACCTCTGTATATAGTTCTTCTTCCAGTAATTTCAGGGTTCTTAAGCCAAAATTTTTTCTAAATTCTTTGTTAAAAACAAACGATATGTTAAGAAATTGTTGCTTCAACTCTCTGCTATTTTTTAACATACTAATTAGAGATATACAAGACTTTTGAAAAGCTTAAATACCCGCCCAATAAAATTATATTGTATTCAACCACTATCTTCAATCAGGATACTTTTTTATTCTCAACGAAATAATATAAAAACAAAGATGAATTCCATAAAAAGTTCTTTTCCGCATGACGTTTTTCCCTTTTATAACGCACGAACCGTGACTTCTTGCTGTTGCTTTAAGCTTTGTTTAATTTATTGCAAATATTTGTTTGGCTTCAAACCATGTTACAATCCTGAGGCCAGCATCTTGTATAAATTTACCTATTTCATTGTCCATGAACAATTTGTACTCTAAATAACGACTATACCAAGATGGGATTATGGCTCGTATTTCAGGAGTATCAATAACAGGATGGATTGTTAACAGATTAAGTCCGGGTTTTGCATTTTTTATTTCTTCAATCATCAATGACTTTTTAGTTTCATAATCTAATGCTTCCACACTTTTGACATTCCAATCTATGACTTTAAGCTTATACTTCTCAACTAGAGAATTCAATTCTTTAATATCTCTTACAAAACTCGGAATATTTGGTATTAAATTATATTTTTGTGCAACTTTAACGTAACTTTCAAAAAAATCGGCTTTAGACAAAGTTACGCACATATGGCTGTCTATATGCGTAGGTTTAAGCCCCCAACTAATGGCTTGTTTTATTTGCAGTTCCATTTCTGCTTCTACTTCTTCTTTAGAAGCATACAAAGCAACTTCGCCAGCATTTTTCCACATAAAACCATCTGGGTCTTTTAAACCGTTTGAATAATCTTGATATGCTAAAAGACCACGCCATCTGCAAATATCCCACTCACATGTATGGGTAATATGTATGCCCACATCGTAATTATCATGTTTTTTCCACCATTGTATAAAGTCATAAGCCCATGAGCAAGGAACCATAACACTTGCACTGCTAACAATACCCTTTTCAAAAAGATGAACAGCAGCCATATTAGCTGCATAACTCATACCTATATCATCCATATGTATAATAAGCAACTTTTCTTCGCTATTTTTCATATATTTTACATTTCCTCTCTTTCATTTAGATTATTAACAAATTTTATACCCAACATTCCACACGTCAAAAAAATAACATTCTTTTAGTATAAATCTTTGGACTAAAACCTGCTCATTATTAACCCTTTAAAAAATGAGCTATAATTCAGAGTATCATCATTTTTAAGAGATAAAATAGAACCTTTTGAAGCAAACCTAAAACAAAAGATTTTTCATCCTTTTACACTTCCCAACACAAGCCCTTTAGTAAAGTACTTCTGCAAAAATGGATATACACACAATACAGGAAAAGCCGCGATAAACACCTGAGCTGAACGTATCGTTTTAGGGGAAAGCTTGGCAACAATATTTTGCTGTTCTTGTGTCAGAAATTTAGATATATCAATAGTAAGTAACGATTGTAAATATGTTTGCAATGGATAATTATATGATTTTCGCATATACAATAGTCCATCAAACCAGGCATTCCAGTGTCCCACTATAGTAAACAAAGTAATTGTCGCTATAGCCGGTTTAGATAGTGGAACAAAAATTCGCCATAATATATTCCAGTGGCTTGCTCCATCAAGAAAAGCAGCTTCTTCTAACTCAACCGGCATACTGCGGAAAAAATTAAGCATAAGAATTATATGCCATGTATTCACCGCACCCGGTATAACCAAAGCCCATATGCTATCTAAAAGCCCAGTATAATATACCACCAAAAATGTGGGTACCAAACCTCCGTTAAACAACATGGTAAAAAAGAATATCCACACATATATTTTACGTGCCCTAAATACATCGCTTTTCTTAGATAAAGGATAGGCACACATAATTGTCATTAACATACCTATTGCTGTACCCAGTACCACTCTTTCAATGGATACAAACATGGCTCTCCAGAAATCCGATGATCTCATCACATACTTGTATGCTTCCATAGTAAAATCCTTTGGCCATAACCAAACCTCTCCCGCGGTAGCCCTAGATGGCGAACTAAGTGACACAGCAAAAACATTAATAAGAGGAATTAAGCATAAGGCTGCAGCTATAAACAGGATTATATAGTTGAAAACGGTAAATATTCTATAACCCCGACTGTTGAAATACCAGTTTTGCACTTCCTAAACTCCTTTCTAGAATACCTCATAATTAGCAAATTTATATGCTAACCAATAGGATAACGATATCAGGAACATTGATATAACCGATTTAAAGAGGCCTACGGCTGTGCCAAAATCGTATTGTCCGCCTTGCATACTTATACGATATACCAGCGTGTCTATTATATCCCCGGTCTCATAAACCGGAACACTATACAAATTGAATATTTGATCAAAGCCTGCATTAAGAATGCTGCCCAAAGACAACACCAAAGACAACACTATTATCGGCAACATACCAGGTATGGTAACATGAATGGTCTGCTTAAACCTATTAGCTCCATCAACTATTGCTGCTTCATATAATGTTGGGTCTATTCCAGTTATTGCTGCAAGATATATAACTGTTCCAAAACCAAATTCTTTTAAGGTTTCCGTTACAATCATCAACCAAGGGAAAAGGCGCTTATCCCCAAGCCAAAAAATGGGTTCTATTCCAAATAAAGCTCCTAACATGCCATTTAGCATTCCATCCGGAGCTAAAACCTCTTTTATTACTCCAGCCATTATTACCCATGATAAAAAATGTGGGAAATATATTATCGTTTGAATCCCTCGTTTTAGCCAATTTACCCTTACTTCATTCACCAGCAAAGCTACAATTATAGGTGTTATGAAGTTCAATATAATTTTGCCCACAGCTATCACTAAAGTATTAGTAAAAGCCCGGGTAAAATCAGGGCTAGAAAACAACCTCCTAAAGTGGGCTAATCCTACCCAATCAGATTGCCAAAATGCTCTTATGCCCAAGCCCACATTAAAGTCTTGAAAGGCTATCACTATTCCTATCATAGGAAGATAACTGTATATAAATAAAATTATAAGTGCAGGTACAAGCATGAGATGCAACGAACGCGTATCCATTCTTAAGCTGTTTCCTTTATTGTAGCGATGTTTTTTAGTAACAGCAAATCCTTCAGCCATTATTTCACCACCTATAAAAATATTAAAGACACCCGGATAAGGAAGGGTTTCTTCCTTATCCGGATTTTTTACCTACAAACCATTATTGATTTTTCACGCTTTGGTACCATTCATTGGCTTCCTTGGTCATCTCGTCTCCGCCGTTATTATAGAAATAATTTACCCATGCCTCAAATTCCTGATCTATATTTCCTTCCATGACAGCTTTTATGAAATATTCGTGTGATTTTGTAGCAATATCGCTCCCGTATTTGGCCATAGCGGGTGTATCCAGACCGGCAAAAGCATCGTAGTGTAGATATTTATCTGGCTCGGCTTGAATCATCCTATGGGTTATAAGGTCAGCACCATTTTCTGCATTAAACAGCTTATACATGGCCCAGTTCACTTCATAATTAGGAGCTTTTGTCCCCTCTTTGAGCCAACTATTAAACATAGCAAAGGTTGATCTGGCATCCAGTGGAAGGTTAGAACCATCCCCGCCTTTTTTAATCTCCTCATTTACCATGTCAGCGACTATATAATTTTTACCTATATTGTCAAAAGTAACTACTGCATTCCAGAAACTCATATTGCCGCCCTTTGTTGTGTCATACTCGTTAGTTTCCAGATCTTTGAGAAAATCAGGCTTCTCAACTGGATCGAATATTGCAACCTTAAGATTTATCATCTTCATTATAGCTTCAGGATGCTCACACTTCTTGCTAATACAATTAAAATCACCGGCCCTACTGGAAGCATACAGCTTGGCTGGTTCACCGCTGGGAGTTGGTATTAAGACCCAATCCACCTCAGCCTCTGGATTGTTCTTCTTAAGAGCCCTACCCGCTCCACCATTTGGGAAATGGGTACCATCAAATATAATCCCTACCTTATTGGATGCTATATCTGCCTGCAACTCATTATCCCGGTCTTTAACCGCAAAATCTTTAGCTAAGAGTCCCTCTTTATACCACTCGTGCAATTTTGCAAGGGCTGCTTTGACTTCCGGCTGTACAAGGCCGTATTCTAGTTTTCCGTCTTTCTCTATCCAGCCTTGATAAGCACCAAACATATTAAGGATAAGCTCGCCACCAAAGTTTTTATGAAGGACCGCTATTCCATATTCAGCTAATCCATTATCCATAAAAGCCCTGGCCAGATTCTCTATATCCTCCAGAGTTTTGGGCGGCTGCAGTCCAAGCTTATCCAGCCAGTCTTTCCTGTACCACACCACGCTGTAAGTGGGATCTAGGGGACCTGGATTCGGTATTCCAATCATTTTACCGTTATATATAGCACTCTGCAGTGCACGGCCATCGGCTATCTCAAGATATTCTTTTACTTTAGGCGAAGCATACTTATCTATTATATCCTTTACATCAATGATCTTGTCAGCCATAGCCAATCTTTGGGCTATAGAACCGTATACTGGCATAAGATCGGGTAAATCGTCAGTGGCTATACACGTGGTTATCTTGGTCTCCAAAGGTTCTCCCCAGTTAGGAGCAGTCCATACCACATTCAACTTGATATTGAGTTGTTCAAGATAAGTCCTGGACCACCAGTTGTTATTTTCATCTTCACCCTCATCAAACCCCATCCATGATGTCTTTACGCGACATGCGGTAATCTCTACAGGTTCTGGATATTTCCCAAAAGGATCGGGACTTTCCTCTGAGCCCTCCTCTGAAGCCCCCTCTGAACCTTCAGATTCGGATGGAGTGTTTTCATTCTGTTCAGACGGCTGTTCTGTCTGCTCTCCAGTAGGCGCTCCTGAAGTACAGCCAGCCAAAATAAAGCTCACCAGAAGTATCATACTTAACGCCAACCAAGTTATTCTTTTAACCATACTTTTAATCCCCCTTTTTGTCAATTTATGGGCAATTATAGAATTAAAATGGAAATTTATGTGCCAGGAATTTTGGTTTTAAAAAGTACATCATCTCCATAACTGCCCATTTATAGCTATGCTTATTGTAATATTTAAAGAGGATTTAATCCATGAACTTTTATAACATGATTCTTTCACTTTTATGACTATTAGCTAATGTGCAGGTGATTTTTTAAATCTCCTTGCGTATTACCAGACTGACACGCAGGCCTCCCATCGGACTCCTTTCAACCTGCACCCCGCTTTTCCCTTTGAACCTCATGCGAAGCCGGTTGTGCACATTTTTTATGCCAGTGCCTGTCCACTCTTTATCATCATCCCGACTTATCACATTACGTAGACCTTCTAACACCTCTTCAGTCAATTCTTCTCCATTATCTTCTACAACAATCCTGAAATATTCTCTATCATCAACATAAGATATCTTTAGAATACCATCTTTGAGCTTGTTTTTTAAACCATGCTTATATGCATTTTCTATTATGGGTTGAAGTATAAGCCTGGGAACACGAAATTCTCTCATATGCTCCGGCAATTCATCAAACTCAGCCGTTATTCGCCCTTGAAATCTAATATTTTGCACCTCACAATAATCCCTGGCATGACTGATTTCTTTAATGAGTTCAACATCATTCGATACTTCTTTGGTTATATATTGATAATAGCTGCTTAGATGCCTTATCAACTTGAGAGCACAGTCTGTGTCTCCCAATTGTACTAAAGCACTCACAATTAAAAGACTGTTATAAAGGAAATGAGGATTTATCTGATATTGAAGCTGTTTAAACTCAGCTTCCTTAAGCATCAACTCCTTCCTGTATACATCTGAAACTAATTGTTTTAACCTGTTTACCAAATAATTAAACTGGCGATATATGTGCCCAAATTCATCGTTTTTTGAGTACTCAACCTGTATATCAACCGTCCCATCTTCCACTTTCTCCAATGCATCCATCAACCGTTCCAAAGGTTGAGCTATAATACCCTTAAGCCAAAAACTAAATATGCCCACCAATAACAATACCAATGCCGACATAGCCCAAATCCACAAGCTAAACATCTTTAACGTATTCAGAAAGTTACTTTCGGGTATAAACACAACTAAAACACTGTGCAAAAAGGATGAGGGATTAAAAAATACGTAATATATTGTTCCATCTATATTTATCTTTTCATGCATTTTTTCCTGCAATGATAAATCATCCAATAGCTTCTCCACACCCATTCTGTATTTTTCCGCATTATCAAGAGATAGATCTAATCCTCTCCCATCGCTTATAAGAAGTACATTCCCACCCTCAATCCCTGGAATGTCCTTCATTGTAGTCAATACCGCTTCTTTTGAAATGCATATACTCACAACAAACACCCGGGCAGTTTTTGATAATTGTTCTGATTTGCCATAGAATTGAGGAGTCATATTCATGTAATAGTCATCACCTATTAAACAGAAAGGCAAGTTTTCAACGTTAGAACGACTAAGATAAATATAATATTCTTCACTATCTATTGAAAGTATGGATTGAGTAGTAATCTTTTTTTTCGCAACTGGTAAATATACAGTTATTTCTTTTATATATGGATTCATATTTGCTGTTTCCCACAGGGTGTTTCTTATTTCGTTTAGTATTTGATAAGTGTCAACTTCACTTATATCGGTATCGGATCTTTGTAGCATGTTTATATTTTTATCGTTCAAAATATCAAGCTGAAGCTGCATCACATTATAAAGCTGTGCTTCCAGATAGGACATATAAAAACTAGCCTTTGCTTCCGCGGATTTTAGTATCTCCTTTCGAATGCTGGACTGGCCTTTTAAAATTATATAAAAACTAGACATATACATTGGAAAGACCAATAATATAAACAACAATAATACTTTCCTGAATACTGAAAAACGGTTTATAAATCTCAGCATGATGACCCCCTTTTTGAATATACAATATTTATCTAAAACTGGCTTAAATACATTTAATTTTATGAAAAATATATTAACAAACATTTTTCACATAATTACTTCATAAAAAGAAAGTTAAATCAATATAACTGTATAAAAAGGAGGTCTTAAAAAAGTAAGACACCTTTCGTTCTCTGATTAGAATTAAAAGTACAAACAAAAAACCGACTATCTAAATTTCGTACATTTGTACAAACAAATGAAGAAAAATGTATAAAATTTCCTTAAGCTAATATTCCAATAGATACATAAAGGGTCATACCCATACCTATCGAATACTTACTACAAAACACTAATCGGGAGGTGGCATTACCCTATGGATAGTATAACATTTTCAACCAGTAATTGCAATGAGTAAACTATTTCTGTATGCTTGACTTCAATATTATAAGTTGAGTTTCCTTATGAAGTAGTCCTAAGTTATCAAAAAATTTCGAAAACATAGATCATTTCCCACATTTAGACCACAAAGCCTCCCCGATAATGTTCGGTCCTAGAAGTTCGAGAGCTTCCGCCAATGTTACTTTTTCCTTAAGGTTAGGTGCCAATCTTAGGATGTTCTTTCTCTCTTTAAGAGCTTTTACTGCAATCATTTTGCTTGTCATGCTCACGCTTCCCAATCTATTTATTTTCATAATCCACTGCAAACATTTTAAATATATCCAGCTTATCAATTTTAAATTCCACATATCCATTCTTTACATCAAATTTGATTTCTTTCTTAGAAGGCAGCATCACCACTCTCACAGGTTTTTTATTATCAAGCCTTATCCTTACAGTCATATTATATACAGGCAGAATATGGAACCCTTCCTGTATATTGACTACAGAGACTAAAAACCTGTTCTCTTCTTCCTTATGAAATAGAGTAATTTCAGCAACCCCCGGTCCATCTGCTTGGAAGGCAAAAGGCTCTGTAGCTAATTCACGAATCATATTGACAAACACCTGTCGGTGAGGCTCCTGTTGAGCAGCTTCAAGAGGTGCAGCCACCCATATGACCTTACCTCTACCATATGAACCATATATTACAGAAGGATATTCCGTATTAATCCCCGGAGGATTGGAATGAATAGAAGCAAATTGCCCAGATTCCGATGGGTTAGTATAAGGAAGCGTAATAGTGGCTAATATCTGTTCTTTAGAAGCCCCACTCATTTTTAATTGATACCCGAATATTGTAAGTGGATAATTTACATTGGTATTTGATATAAGAAAATTACCATTATCGTTAAATGTTATATATGTAATATCTTCCTCTGTTCTACCCTCATATTGGAGTCCAAGCATCTCCGCCACCAGATCAGGTGCAGTTCTACCACTAATATACAAACTGCCACCTTTTTGTACAAAATCCTTTACTGCTTGTTTCTCTGTTTCATCCATTACCACCACATCAGGTAGAATCAAAATTTTAATTTTTGACAAATCTTCTAGCTTGTAATTGTTTACCACCCCAAAGGGTATATGGTTTTCCTTTAGGATACATGCTGCTCCGAAAGCCGCATCCAGGTGAGGCACACCATAATCAGGATCAATTGCATCATTACCATTGACATCAGGATTCATTTTTGCACGCAAGCTGAAATAAATTCCTACATCCTTGCAAAATTTACCGCCAAGATAAGGTTCGTACTTCTTAGATTCTTCAAAAACATCTCCAATCAGCTCATATACTTTTGGGTTCATAGTTCCTATCGGATCAATTGCATCGATAATTAGAAAGGCTCCTTGGTGGGCCATGGTTATATAGTTATGAAGTGCAATCATTTCTCTTGATTTCATGGTGGTATGATCTCTTAAATTCGGATAACACCTGGAGGTCATATATTCAAAAGGTTGATTACGAGTTAGCCCATAGTACAGTTTACAGACAAAGGATTGCTGCATGAATCCCCCATAAAAATCTCCACCAATATAGTCACTAGCCTGGGAAATTCCTTCTGTAACTCCTCTAATCCATGGCTGAGTAGCGGTTGAATATTGGTGTTCTACCGTTGCATACGGTTTATATTTTTTCATTTCTCGAGTGGTAATCTCAGCAAATTCACTCATCCACTCTTCTCTCTTCTTTTGAAAATTAACCCACACTGGATTATTCCAATCTATTACCGTAGGTATGTCCCCTCCGACTTCCTTGGCATATCTCTCTTTACATGAATTACAAAAACACACCATTGGCCAGAATGTCATGTCAAAGAAAACACCTTCAAAATCAAAATGCTGGCAAAATTCCTTGATTTGAGCAAAAACAAATTCCCTGTATCCCTGACTGTTTGGACAACAAAGTCCATAGCGTCCTCCATTCTCTCGAGAGGCTTTTCCGTTCCTGTCCAACATACGCCAGCTTGGATTCAAATTATATGCCCAATTATTGTAGATCAAACTGTAATAAACAATAACATCCATACCCGCCTTATGGCATAAATCAAAGAGCTTTTTCATTTTGTCCTCGCCCTTAAAACCCGGATGCATACATCCTGTTTTAGTTGGCCAATAACAGTAGCCAACATGAGAATTTATATAAAGCATGGCAGACTGAATATTAGCTTTCTTTAAAAGTTCCACGTATGTTTCCGGATCAAATTGGGACAAAAACTCATCATTCCAAGCCTCAATATGCATGTCGACAAGACTTCGCCTGTAACTCTTTTGATACCATTTTGACATAATAACCACCTCTTTCAAAATATATTATTATCCTTTTAGACCCGTTAACGTAATTCCTCCAATGAAGAACCTCTGTGCAAAAAGAAATACAATGAGTAAAGGCAATAGTGTGATAGTACCTGCTGCCATTAAATAATTCCATTGAACTGTGTACTGTCCTTGAAAGAAAGCAATTCCCCATGGCAAGGTATTCATACTTACAGAATTTGTGACAACCAAAGGCCAAAGAAAATTATTCTAAATTCATAGAAATACAAAAGTACCTAGAGTAGTTAAAGCAGGCTTACACAAAGCGATAATGATTCTTATAAAAAATAGGTAAAATAGCTCTCTCCATCAATCTTCAACAGACTTTTCTAGATCTCTAGGAATAGTCATAAAAAATTATCTAAATAGGAATGTTCCGTAAAGACTAAAAATAGAGGGAATAATCAAAGTCATAAACGTATCAATCCACTCTAAGTTTTTAATAAATTTTGGATTTGTATATGCAACATAATTAATAAGCGAAGACACATTGGCCGTGAGATTAACCATATGTTAGTAAACCTACCATGACGTATACCATATTATATCCAAATACTATTTATTGTTGAAATATTTAATGAAATAAGCATTGCCTCTCCACCTTCAGCAAGGAATTCCAAGGGTTTATTTTTATCTTGAGTAATAGCTCCAACAGGCATGTATACTATTCCTTCATTTCCAAAGATCTCGATAATTGTACGATCGACCAAGACACGTAAACGAATTTTTCGCTGCTGCGGTTTTAAAGAAGCACATTTACCCATACATGAGAGCTTCTGTTCTTTCACGTCATAAATCAATTGCACACCATGTATATCGATGATTATTCTTTTGGCCGAACCCAAATCAAATTCACCGCATATATCCAAAAGTTCGCTATCAACATCAATGAATAGGCTGGTATCCTCTTTAAGCATTTGAGGCTCCCATGAATACCTATGCCCATAGAGCTTTTCAATCTCCCGTACAGGATTAGTAAAAAGGCGTATACCTTCATCAGTGGTTCGGAGAGTCAACTCACAGGGGAAGGTCATACACCCATTGAAAGGCATATCTGGTATATCAATGGTAGCCCATGCTATTTGAATGACTCGGCCATCATCTTTGGGGATGTTGTTCCAAGTCTGAGCAGCATAGCTGTATCCTGTTTGAATTGAACTGCCGGTAATAACTCTATACTCCTCAGTAAAATTGCGACCATCAAAAGTTCCAATCAAATAACTTCCATTAGCACTCCAAAAAACCCACTTTTTATTTTTTGGATTGCCATCCACCGGCAGTTCAAATAAATCAGGACACTCTCCCGTTCCCTCAATCTGGTAACGTCCGACCTCGCTCCAATTTATAAGATTCCGAGAGGCAAATAATGCATATTCTTGATTTTCAAGGTATAAAGCCATGATCCACTGCTGGGAGTCTTCATGCCAAATCACCTTAGGATCACGGTTATATTTCGTTATGGTTCCAATAACCGGATTCCCTTGGTATTTAGTCCAAGTACGTCCCCTGTCATTATTGTAAGCAATACACTGTGTAAAGTACCGTCCTTCTGATTGCACAGATGTTCCCCCGGCAGCTGTGTAAAAGAGTATTATAGGATCTTCTGTACCACACTTGAGTCCAGAGGTATTATTGGTATCAACTACTCCAGAGCCAGAAAACATTGTACCCATCTCGTCAGGATACAATGCATCCTCTAGCTCGCTCCAGTGTACCAGGTCCCTACTCACAGCATGCCCCCAATGCATGTTCCCCCATTTGCACCCATATGGGTTATGTTGATAGAAGAGATGATATTCACCTTTGTAATATACAAGGCCATTAGGGTCATTTATCCATCCCCGTTTGGCAGAATAATGGAACTGAGGGCGATATTTCTCTTGGTATAAATTATCCGCTCCCTTAATATCATTCCCATGTTCAATAGTATCCAGGATATTTTTGTTCTCTGTATTGTAGATAGTAATACTAAGCTGTCGTCCTATGAACTTTCTCACATCAATAAAAACCCAAAAATCTGGTTCTCCTTCAGCCAACTCTATTTCGAATTCTCTAAAATCTTCGTAATCAATAGTACATCTTACTAACCGCTTTGGTGCCCCATTTTTAACAGGCAAACACAAATAATTGTTTTGAATTAACACTTTTTTTGTTACATCCATCATATCTCCCCCTAATGTTACATTCGTAGGTAAAGTTAGTTAATTACCATGCTTCATACAATAGCCCAGAATCTGCTTAGCATAACAATTTCAACATCTCTTATGTGATATTCTCCCCTCAACAAATTGAGGGGGATTGCTGCCCCCTCGCACTCCCCCATTTCCCTAGAACCAATACCTCTAATAGTGCTAAATCTCATATTGTCAAATAGTTAACAGATTTCAAAAGCCCTTCCATTATTAATTTAGACTACCCTCCCTATAATGACATTCTTAAAATGACAATGACTACCCTTGAAGACAGACATACCTACCTGTCCTGTCAGATAGGGTGATTCTTTATCCGTAAAGGCAATCAGCTCTTTTCCATTGACAAACACCCTAATGTCAGGGCCTTTCACTTCCACTTTCAAAGTATATTCCTTTCCATGTTCCCATAAGAAATCCTTCTCTACTAAAACCCTATATCCATTTTCGTTCTTATAGAGAACAAGTTTATTGTCAGGCGCCAATCCTACTGCATAGGATCGAATAGCTCCCTGCACCCTAAAATTGATCCGATGGTAGTCCCCTACTTTAGGAATTAATGTAACCTCATAGGTATAATCCTTCCAGTCACGAGCTCCAGTATAGGCTTCGCCGAAATCACAGCAACTACCGCTCAACTCACCTTCCTCAAGCTTCCAAATTCCCTTGAGATAAGTAAACTGGCTGACTTCCTGATGTAGCCCGTTCCAAATCTCCATCCTTTCTTTGGCAAAGTCAATCGTATATTCCGGAGAACCGACAAAATCGAAATCGTCCAGATAGAATACTAGGGTGGAATTCCAGCCATCCTTGGGAATCAACTTAACCCCCGCCTCTTCCAGACAAGCCCCTTCCATCTTGGGAATATCAAAATTGAGTTCAGTCCATTCACCCGGAACCAGCTCTACTTTGGGCCCTTCCACATAACGTCCGGAATTACCATCTTTGACATACAAGCAGGCCAGAACCCCAAACCCGATCTCTCTAGGAACCTTAACGCAACCCTTCAGGGTTTGGCCGGGATACAGGATCGGTGAAAAACTGGGATCGTATCGGCTGTCATGAAAGTCCCTAGGCCTGTAATAGGTCTTATGAAATACTCGAAGCTCATTTCCACCCGATAAAGGTTTGGCAATAACTTTTAGGGCACCCTTCCCGCTGTGAGCCTCTTCTACAGTATGGTGCAGATCATATTCCAAACTTCTATCAATATCTGCATCAACCCGGAAGGCATGGGTAGAACCAGGAAACTCAAAATGGAATTTTGCGGCCTTTCCTTCCAGAATATCCCGCCACTCATCAGGGCATTTTTCCCCCGCAATCTTGTAAGCTAAATTGGCGATATAGGCTGCAGCCCCAGGGATATCCACAATGTTTAAGCTACCCACAACACTGGAGCAGGCCAGAAAATCATTGATGGGTTTTATCCACTTATTATAGTCTATTCCCTCCAAACCATTCCGTACCCCCATAATCGTTCCTACATTGCCTACATTGCAGTCGGTATCCCAACCACACATATTGCAGATATTGATGGCTTTGGAGAAATCGCCTTCACTGTATAGCAGTGAAAGAACAATGACAGCCGAATTAGGAATAATATGGCATACTCCTGGGTAACGGTCATATCCATAATTGCTCTTTACGAACTTGAAGCAATCCCTCCAGTTGTCAGGGTGTTTTTTGTAAAAGGCCATGACATCCCGACTCATCCGAGCATATTCACAATCTTGGGGAATGGTGGATAGTCCCGCCTCAATAATCTTCTCAAGGTCCTGTTCTACGAAGGCAGCACTAATGCAAGCTGCAATAAACATTCCGCCATATACCCCATTTCCTCCATGGGTTACACTAGCCGCCTTCTTAGCATATTCGGCTGCCAACTTCGGATTACCAGGGACTACCAACCCCCAAGCATCAATAAAAATCTGACCACCAATCTGTTCAGCCACGGCTGCACCGTTCTGCTCTACCGATCCTGAGCGTGGCGCCATGATACCGTTACGGAGGTTTAGATAGGCAGTATGCTCTGTACTTTTTCCATAGCCCCCCCACCAGAAGAAACCATGCTCATAAGGGACATAATTTAGCAAGGTACAGCGCTGAGGAGTAAAAATTTTTCGGACTAATTGTAGGGTAAAATACGCCAATCTCTTTCAAAAAAGTGCTAAATATGGTATAATAATACTATAAAAAGTCAGCAAAATAGCACTTTTGGGAGGGGATTGGGGTTGGCAACAAGAAAAGAAAAAAGAGAGGCAGAAAAGAACACAAATTTTTTTCTCGAGTTCATAAGAATTAAGAATCATTTT
>NZ_JAHUQD010000039.1 GCF_023838525.1 Caldicoprobacter algeriensis | reverse complement strand
GCCCGTTTATTTCCACCTCCGTAAACATCATCGAATTTAAAGCCTCCCTTATTTTGTTGGGACTCATCATAATCCCATTCGTTTTCAACTTGTACTCTAGTGTCCTCTCCAAAAGAAATGCTAAAAAGCATACTACAAAATGTCCTTTTATCCTCCTTTCCGTCCAGTGAAATATCGGCCTTACTTCCAAGGTGCTCTTCATTATCCTGAACGATTCCTCAATCTTCCATAACGTGTGATATGCCTCCAGTACCTTTTCTGCTTTCAAGTCTAACAAACTCGTCTGTATGGCATAATAGCCATCAAACTTTTCATCAGCAGCAATAGCCTCCTCATTAAGACAATATTCTTCTTTCTCACCCTTCTCCAAAATAAAGCGTTTACTCCCCCTCCTGTTACTGGCTCTAATCCTTGCTGGTTCTTTTAGCAGCTCCTTCGCTTTTTCAATAAGTCGTTCACGATCTGCTTTATCCTTTAATGCCCTCTTCTTAGAATATGTTATCACCATCTTTTCCTTAAGTTCTTTTACTTTCCCTTCTTCATCCTTGTAACGGTTAATGTAGTCTATAACCTTGTATCGAAACTCTTCTTCATCTTCTTCCTTATACCTTGCCAGAAGTTCAGGAGTTAATAATCTATAACCGTTAGAATCAAATACTTCTTCAATTACACTTTCTGGCATCTTCTTTAAACGGCTTGCCACTATGTAGTCATAACCCATCTCCTTTATCCTGCTTAAGTTTAACTTGCTGTTTAAACCCCTGTCAGCTACTATGATTACCTGACGAATATTGAATCGTTCCTTTAGCTTCTCTAAAGACCTCTCCAATGTCTTGCTGTCAAGCGTGTTACCAGGAAACAATTCATACCCTATCGGCCGTCCTTCACTGTCAATCAGTAAACCCATTACAACCTGTACCTCGTTAATTTTATTGTCTTTGCTAAAACCAAAATCTCTAAATCCATCTTCTCTTACACTCTCAAAATAGAATGTAGTCACATCATAGAACACTACATCCACACTCATGTTAAACAGCGTCCGATTCCTATCAAAAACATAGTTCTCTATGTTCTCTTTATTCTCTGCCAGTAAATCTAAACTTCGGTACAGATGATTTAAATCCATTTCGGGTATACCCAAATACAAAGAACGCTTTTCGTAGGTGCTCAGCTTACTCATGGGTGACAGCAAGTGCTGGACTACCATGAGAAAAATAACCGAGTCTAGATCAAATTGTAGCTTGGTGTGCTTCCTTTTCAGTTGATCAAAAAAGCTATCAAAGCCAAATATCTGCCACAGCTTGCGATACACTATAAAACCGTAATTGCGAAGAGTACCTTCTGAAATTTGCAGTTTGTCTGTTTTCTCAACAGTACCTCCTGATATTTCCAAAAGCCTTTCTGCCAATCGCTTAAATGAAGGATTACCTTCTATTATATCCTTGCGTCCCAAGTTAAGAATGACTTTATGTTTTACTTTGCCATTTTCGCGAAAAGATTCTACTAAACGTACGTATTCATATTTTCCAGCTTTAACAATTTTTATATGCATAGGAAATACCTCCTAAGAAACAGTAAATCCTATGCATATTGTACCATACAATTTGACACAATATCAACAAATTAAAGCA
>NZ_JAHUQD010000038.1 GCF_023838525.1 Caldicoprobacter algeriensis | reverse complement strand
CTACAATATTGAAAGAGCTCGCTCAAGAAGCAATATGATGAGGTTTGCCATGGCTACCTTTGCTGCAGTCAATATCCATCTTGATGCCTGGGTTAAACATACAAACTTTAGTTTTGTAGATACCTTTATTGGAGCGGCGTAAATAGCTTGGTTTACAACTTTTATAGCTTTTTCTAGAAGCTTTAAAAATTGTATTTTTTAAGGCTTAGTTTGTTATACCCTTTTTGGGGTTATCCAGGTATTACAATATGAATTT
Organism: Caldicoprobacter algeriensis; assembly: GCF_023838525.1. Lineage (GTDB taxonomy): Bacteria > Bacillota > Clostridia > Caldicoprobacterales > Caldicoprobacteraceae > Caldicoprobacter > Caldicoprobacter algeriensis. The sequence continues at coordinate 2,169 of NZ_JAHUQD010000038.1, read as the reverse complement.
TCCAAGGTTCACCTCTTTTATTACTTGATAATACATGTAATCTTGTTAATATGTTCCATTTTTGCCTGCCTTGAAATTATTTCCATATACTTTTTGAGAGTGTTCATTACCGAATTACTATTAGGGCGAGCCACTTCAGTAACTCCCACATTATATTCAATTATCAGTTCAGCCAGTTTCTGCCCCTCTCTTAAAACTACATTGCCGATTTTTTCCCATCTATATCGCAGGCATTTTTAAACAGGTGATAGTACACCCGCTAAAGATTTGCAACATCATCCCGTCGAAGTACTTTGTGCCGACTATCTTCTATATCCCACACAAGCACATCTACTCGTATTTTTCCTTTGTAAGTAGTTTCTACAATAAATTCAAACAAGTTTTGTCCTGCAATATGTTCTTTTGTACCTCTTAATTTTTTTCATTGACATCGAGAACCTCCAGTTTCCCCTGAACTAGCCGATTATTTAGCACCCATAGAGGATAACCATGTGGGTATCGAGATTGAGTGTAAGTACTTACATACCATTCTTGAATATCCGAACGTCCTATGCGGTGCCATTGTTACCGACTGAGACCAGCCCAGTCTCAGAAATAGCTCTCAATTGTGAAGGTACTTGGTATTTTATACAGAACCTCAAAGAACCTCAAAAAATATACTTTATACAATAAGAAAAAATTTCTTTAGCGTACATTATTGCCTTCTCAGCTGCTTTAATATCAGGCATTCCTAAAGGCGTAGTGCCCGGTATGGCAGTAGGATATCTTGTTGGAATATAAAACTGGTTCAAGACTCGGACTTTAGGCAAAAAATTTTCAAAAGATTTATCATATTGTGTACAAAGGTTTACAAGATCTATTAAATTATGAATTCGAGGAGGATTATGTTTCTGACTTACCAAAAATGCTTTTAAAGCTTTCTCTGCAGCCTGATGGGAAAAGAAACAAACCATATTGTATTTGCCTGCTTTAAGCATAATCTCTGCTGAATCAAGATCATCCATAGCAAAGTCAAGCCATCGTTTTGCTTCTTTCATAAATAACCTTTCCTTTCTTTAATATTTCTTCTGTGTAAAACACGCTTTCTTTCATTTCTTCTATTTCTTTTGGAGTATACACTATAATATCCGTCCCAACAGCAGGCTTAGCCACTTTAACAACTTCTTCTAATCTTTCATAAAAAGATTTATCAGTATCCTTTATGACTATTAAATCAATATCACTCCATTTATCTATTTGATTTGTTGCTAATGAGCCAAATAATATTATTTTCTCAGGCTGATACTCTTTTATCAGTACCTCCGCAATTCTTGAAAGTTCTTGAGTTAATTGTTCTATTCTGCTCATAAAAACACCTCGATTTCAAGTTTGTCTTTATCTCTATTATATCAAATTGCAGGGTGATTGAATATCTACACAAAATATTTTGTCCGTGTCAAGATTTAGTAGGTACCTTTAGAAAAATTTTTTCTATGAGACCTCACTATTTGGTAGAACAGCTTCGCCATACAGGTTCTAGCTGCTATCTTACCCACAGCAAACCCCTGGATAATTAACCCGACAAAAGGTAAAAGTAAACCTCCTACTTCCATCCCCCACACAAGGTAGTAATACACCCCCTCCTAGCCTTTCCCCACTGAAAGACTATACTGGCCGCGATCCTACTTCTCCTTTTGGTCACGTTCATTTATCAGCGAGATCTCTTTTTTCTACATTACCTCCTTATTCTCCTGTCACTACCTACTAAAATTTTATACGGTCATTTAATAAAATCAGAATACAAGAAGGGGACAAGGCTCTTTGCCCTTGTAAGAGATAATTGGCATGTGAAGATTATAAATGGGGAAATAATCCCGTGAGAATGTCATCGAAAATCCTTCGGGGAATCCCCATCCGCTATATAGTCGTTACCTTCGCTTAAATAGATCTTTTAGGCAATACATTCCAATTATCAGTCGCCTCATTAATGGTTCTTCGGAAACACCTTATTTCCTGTCAACACAGTTTTGTAGCCCGGGCGCATTTTCAATATATGAGGTAATATTTGCCAATACACTAAAATTAAGCACTTTGTGGTTGTCTAAAAAGTAAAAATGTTTTGCCTAGAAGTACAAGTGGTTTTAAAACGTTTGATATAACCTCGTTTGGTAATCATTTCTTCAAAAATAT
>NZ_JAHUQD010000037.1 GCF_023838525.1 Caldicoprobacter algeriensis | reverse complement strand
TTTTAAAGGAATATTATTTATATTTAAGCACCACCCACTCTGGGGAGGTATTTGAAAAATATACCTAAAAAATCAGTTATATTCAGCAACTAAAGCTGATTTTGTATAAAAATTTTTGACACTACGTTCATCACAGGGAGGTAGTAACTATGCCAACAACCATTATAAATCATAATAACGAATTAGTTGCCTTTTTGCAAGATGTAAATTATGGAATGAACAAAGCACAATTTAATCATCTGGTTACAATGGTGGAAGGCAGCATCCAAGTTGAAGGCAAACTATCGATATCCAAGATAGCAGAGAATATTGTTATTGCGAAGGATAAAAGCTGTATTTACAGGTTTTTAAGTAAATCCCCCTGGGATGATAAACAGTTGAACAGAAACCGTATAAACTTTCTTAGCTATCATCTAGAACACAACATAAGACCAGGTGAGATTGGTTTTCTAGTTATTGATGATACTACCAACTTGAAAGATATAAGAACTAAACATATGGAAGGATTAGATTTTCATTACTCCCATACAGAAGGTAAGATTTGCTGGTCTCATTGTGTAGTGACTTTGAATTTTGTAGCGGGGCCATATGCTATGCCATTTCACTTCAAAGCCTATTACAGGGAGGAGAAGTGCAAGGAGCTAGGGATTGAATTTGAGAGCAAAGTAGATATTGCCAAAGGATTTATAAGGGAGTTTCATACTCCATCGAATATAAAACAGCTTTATGTTTTAACTGACAGCTGGTATACGAGTACTTCATTAATAGAAGAAGCTTTAAGTAAGGGGTATCATGTTATTGGGTGCGTCAAATTCAATAAGACGATATCTCCTTATGGTGTGAAAGTTAAGGTTTGTGAGTTTATCAAGTACATTGAGCCGTCCACCCTTGACCTAGTTACCGTTGAGGGTAAGGAGTACAGGGTATATCGATATGAAGGGAAGGTTGGTACATTTGATAATGCTGTTTTGCTTATATCCTATGAAGTTAAAGAAGATGGTTTTGAAACTCCCGTGTGTATTCTCTCCACCGATATAGAGCTTGGTAATGAGATAATATTGAGATACTATGCAGTACGTTGGACAATAGAGACCAGCTATCAGTATTTAAAGGAGAGTCTAGGTTTTGATGAGTACAAAGTAAGGAGTCTTGTTTCAATTGAAAGGTATATGTTGCTATGTTTTCTGGCGTATAACTTTTTAGAATATTACAGGGTAAGGAGGAAGCAACTAAATCTTGATACTATAGGGGATACGATAGAGCATATGAAGAAGGAGTCTATCAAAGATTTTGTAGATTTTGTGTATTACCATGCAAAGAATGATGTTCCATTGGTGGATATATACGCCAAATTAAAGCTTGTTGCTTAAATGTTTAGTGCTATTATACCAATATAGGATTATATAACCAATATTGGTAATTTAACTTTCAAATTTGCAGAACAAGAGTAAGTAAGCATCCTGCAGTAGCTGGCATGCAGGCTCACTTTCCTCTTTGCGCCTGTATATACCGTCATGAGTACCTGCCATAGGTTTTTGCCGTTTCTATCATTGCGAAAATATTTTCATCAGGGGTATCCCTGCCGCACTGGTCACCTGTGGAAAGAATAAACTTTCCCCCTGCGGCAGCATCATCTATGGCCCTTTTGGAAGCTTCAATAACATCCTGCGTCGATCCGTTGAGCATAACATCGGTCGTGTGAAGATTTCCTTTCAACACCAGCTTATCACCGTACAGTTTCTTTATCTCCTTAAGGTCGCAGTCGCCCATAGGCGGCGGTTCTAACGGATCTATAACCGTAAGATCGGTTTCCTCAGCCATTATCTTGACCAAAAGCTTCTCGGGACCGCAGGAATGGACATGGGTGGGTATTCCATGCTTTTTGGCCAGCGCGGTGATTTCCTTTACTATGGGAAGGGCTAATTCTCTGAAAATTTTCGGTGTTTGGTGAATAAGGGTGCCGGATCCACCAAGGCATATGAAATCGGGCTTTGTTTCCAGCGACATGAGCTTATAAAAGCGTTTTACATAATATTCAAGAAGTTGTTCGCTTTTTTTGTAGGACTTTTCGGGATTGTCATAAAAATCATATATATCCTGTTCGCTGTTAAGTAATTTAGTTGTGCCGCACCACACCCCCACAAGTCCGTGGTCACCCAGTTCTTCCTTTACCAGCTTCAGCAGTTCTTCCCCCTGGGGCCACTCCTTTTTCCCTTCAATTTCTTCGTACCTGTCGGGTATTCTTGAAAAACCCAAGGTTTCCGGCTTTATTCCAGGGGTAGGCGGATTGTCATCGTAATATATGGTGATATAGGGCTCCCATTCCCTTTTACCGTCAATTATACGGTATTTTTGCGTTATGATCCGCTTTTTATCACTGTGAATAATAACCTCCTGCCAGGTGTTGTCGATCTCCCCCAGATCCTCAAACAGGATTTGTACATAACCATCCATGAGAGAGTCGAAGCCAAAATACTTTACGCAATCAATGTAGGCTTTCCATATAGGAGGATCCTGGTACAGGTAAATATCCCAGAACGGCTTTCCCGTCAACCTTGCCGGTATCATATTTGATGTATCGGGGGCAACGGGAACATGATCTGGAATTTCCCCTTTCAGGACCTTCATTAAACGTTCTCTGGATGTCATGAATATTACCCCCAGTTTTTAAAGTATCTCATATAACCAAATATCAATTTTGATTTTGTTAAGGTATATGGCATAAAATTCTCCAGCTTATACCGTCTCTTACTTCTTATTCCAAAGCACTGTATCCAAGATTGTATCTCCGTTTTAAATATATCATCCTGAAATAAACCTGTACATGAATAGAGGTCTGTCAATAGCGGATTTAAATTGACCCATTTTTAACAGATAAAATTTGACCCACCCTGGCTTTTTTAAAAACTAGACGTTATTACGCGGGCTAGCATATAGCCCGGTTTTTAACCTGTCCTTTAGGCG
>NZ_JAHUQD010000036.1 GCF_023838525.1 Caldicoprobacter algeriensis | reverse complement strand
TTATATCCATTCACAATCACCCCTGCATCTTTCTACAGGGGATATATATTCGACAAAAAATCCAAAAATCCTTTTGGTAATATATGTAATTTAATTACCTGTTTTTGACATGCGGAGACTCGGTTAATAATAACAGTGATATTAATAATAATTTTAACAACAACATTAAAGAGTACAACTGCTTAAAAGAGGGTAAGGCACGTAAAGAAAACGTGCCTAATACTGACAAAAATGTTGTTGTTGTAAAAAAGGACCGAAAAAAGAAAAACACATCAGCAGACTATAAAATCGATGAAAAAATAAAGTACTTTAAACAAAAAATTGAAGAAGTGACCGGAGAGGTAGTGGTTGAAGAGTTTTTGAAGGAGTTTTTAAAGGAACCAGGGGCTGATGTAAAGCTTGAACACGCACTAAAAGTTTACGGTGAGATAAGCCGTGTCATACTTACGGCAAACGATATACAAAACCCTGTTGGGCTTTTGTTTTACATAGCCAGGAACAATGTACAGCCACCGAAGGGGAAACGTACAGATGCAACTCGTACACGCAGCAGCTTTAATAATTTTGAACAGCACGAATATTCGGCGGAAGAATTGGAAAGCCTTTTTGAATCTTTTTAATTAAAAGGGGGAATGACCGACCGTGAGATGTAAACATAAGTAAACCATGTAAACAATTTGTTAATCCTTGACTAATATATGTTTACATTTTGAGGCCGTATGATATAATAATACCAAACAACAAAGAAAGGGACGAGAGTTTGTTAACTACCTACCGCTTAAAGAAGCGGGGCTTGTGAGCAAGTCCTGGTTGACTAGCCTCAGCCGCATATGGTGCATGTAATCCCAAAGGCTGGGAAACCACTGTTAGAAAGGAGGGAAGAGCGCATCTCTCTCCATCTTCTTCAAAATAGAGTCTTCTGCGCTCGTATATGATGACGGATACCACATGGAGTGTGAGGATATCGGCGGAACTGAAGGAAAAAATATCGCAGCTGTTAGAAAAAACAGGCATGACTTCCAAGGATCTTATAGCCGATATGGTGCATATATATGTGCTGAACAAAGCACGAGAGGTACTGCCAACAGCGGAGTCCGACATACGCGAACTACAGGAACTGACCAGACGCATTAGCGCCATATTTGTCAACCTGGTAGAGCGGATAAAAATAGAGGGCGAGCTAACGCAGAAAGAATGGCAGAGCCGTCTGGCAGAAAAAGAAGCAGAGCTGGATAAATATAAAGTCCAGCTGCAGGAACTTCAAAAAGCAGTGCAGGAGCTGGAGGAAGAGAAAAAGATACTTATTGCGGCAAAACAAGAGATAGAGAAAAAGCTGGCCGCTGCAGCTGAAATGAACACTACTTTAAAAAGTCTTGTGAATGAGTATAAAGAAAAGAACAGCGCACTGCAGGCTGAAGTCAAAAAACTTACTATATACGCAGAAGAAAACGAGAGTTTGCGGCGAGAGTTGGCACGCATAACAGAAGAGAACAAATATCTTGCAGCGAAAATCAAAGAAACAACGGAGCAACTAGAATGGGCTAAACAAGAAAAAGAAACTGAACTGGAGAAAGCCAGGCTGGAAAAAGATTGCGCAGTGCTTGCCGTCAGGAGCGAATATGAAAAAAAGGTAAACGCACTGCTTGAGCAGAAATTTGCAGAATATCTGAAATCACAGCTGCAGGGCGAGAAAGGGGTATAATAGATGCTGACAGCCTCCGGATTGTCTATAAGGCTTATTAAACAGCCGATGAGTTGTTTTTTTCAGAAATTCCACGGCTCTAGATGAGGAGTGTCAACTTCAGGAGTGTTTCAGCTATATACTGCTCCAAAACATCTTTGCTTTTCTTTAAGAAGCGAAAAAATGGAAATGATCTGAGGATCACAAAAAGATATGTGTATTATATTAAAAGATATGGTATTATATAAATTGAAAATAATGGCTTTGACTTGGGAGCAGCAAGGAAACCAATATAAGAATAATCTACCAGAGGCTTTAAAGAAAAGAATAATATGGAAATAAAAAGGGATAATTTCAGATAAGTGGTTTAGAATAGGTTCAGAACCTGATAAGCAAAAGTACTTTGTTATTGAAATTAAAACAATAAGGGAGAATGACTATTATCTAAACGCCAACTGTTATGCACCATTATTTAGAATACGAAGATCCGTTAACGCTTATAGAAGAGCTTATTTCCAAACAGGAGGAAATATTGGAGGGGATAAGAAAACTTAAAGAACCTATAGGTGGTGAAAATATGAAAGAATTACACCGATTAAAAAGAAATGAACAGCAAGTGAAAACATTAGAGGATATTATAAAAGTTTTAAAAGCACACGGCAAAGAAGTGGCAGAAAAATATGGAATAAAGAACATAAGAATTTTTGGCTCTTATACGGAAGGAAAACAAAGGGAAACAAGCGATCTTGATTTGATAGTTGTTTTTGAAAAAACACCTTCTCTTATTGAACTTGTGCGGATTGAAGAAGAGCTTGGAAAGATGGTTGGTGTAAAAGTGGATTTACTAACAGAAGAAGCGATAAGTCCATTTATAAAACCTTACGTAAGGGAAGTTGAGGTATTACCATGAAAAAGGTTGAACCTTATCTTAAACACATTTTACAGGAGTGTAAGTTTCTTATAGAAAAGTCTGAGGGCTTAGAGTATGAGGAGTTTGTTAATGACCCTGTGTTGATGCGGGCTTTTGTCAGGAGTCTGGAAATAATCGGTGAAGCGGTGAAAAACATCCCTCAGGATTTCAGAGAAAGATATTCTGAAATTCCGTGGAAAGAAATAGCAGGAATGCGAGACAAACTTATCCATGAGTATTTTGGAGTAAATTACAAAATTGTATGGAAAACCGTTAAGGAAGACATCCCATGGTTTATGGAGCAGATTAAGCAATTAATGGAGAAAGAGGGATGGAACCATGAACTTTGAAAATCTGCCAGAGAGCTGGAAGGTCGTGAGACTGGGAAGGGTGGCGGAAATTTATGATAATTTAAGAGTACCCGTAAATAGTAAAGAAAGAGAAAGACGAAAGGCAAAAGCAAAAAAGCTATATCCCTACTATGGTGCTAATGGACAAGTTGATTGGATAGATGATTATATATTTGATGGGGAATATCTGCTGGTAGCAGGAGATGGTGGTTTCTGGGGGAGTTTTGAACGATCGTCTTAAATCTCTAAATTGCAATATTAAATGCAACACTGCCCGTGTCAAGATTTAGTAGCTACCTTTCAAGGAACTGTGCGGAGTAGAAGTGTCTGCTGAGCTGGTAAGCAAAATAACAGAGAGGATAGCAGCCATGAGGAGTAAATTTTTTAACAATACCATATAATAACATTTTGCCTTAATTTTCTATGTTAAATATTTCCAGTATATTTCTCTCTCTTTTACGCCAAAAAGACCGGCTAAGGTTCATCCTC
>NZ_JAHUQD010000035.1 GCF_023838525.1 Caldicoprobacter algeriensis | reverse complement strand
GCCAGGATCAAACTCTTCACTTAAAATCTATATCCTAAACTCATATCACTTGCCGCAAATCAGTCTTACCTCTCCAGAATTGACCTGGCCTTCCAACCACTGTTCAGTTTTCAAGGACCATTTCCCTTCGCCGCCCCCTCCAGAGCGGCGAGTATTACTATACCACAGCTCCCATGACATAATCAAGCCATTTAAACAGGTTTATCATGATTATTTTCGCAACCATTAAGAAAATATTCGTTTTATCTTCTTTTTTCTAGACTATACGCGTTAATTCGCAATCATCTTCCTTTTGTCACTATCCATTTCATGACCTCTACGGCCTTCTCTTTGTTCTTGCTATAGGCCATTATCGACAGAACCTTATCCTCTACATTATAGCCGGTATCGTTGAACAGAGTAACGCCTTTTAACGGGATACCGTAAATATGGGGCTGTTTATCCTGGGCGTATTCATCTTCAACGCTCAGTTTGTACTTCTCCAGCTCCTCTGCGGGTATATACTTCGTTATCTCGTCGTCGATGTACTCATCAAGCGGCATAAAAGCACCCTGTTTGGCAAATGCCTCATACTCCCCTTTGCTAAATACGAATATATCCCCTTCTTGAGCACCGACCACTGTCATGAGTTTGTATCGTCCCATCATTTCCAATTCAGGGTCTCCACCCAAGGGTATGTTCATGAAATTGATCTCTAAAAGCTCTGGAAAGTCCTCTAGCATGCGCTGGCTCATAGGTTCAGCCTTTTCCTCCAAGAGATAATCTCCTACAAGAAAAATATCAACCTTTTTATCTGGCGGGGTTTGCGGCCTGGTCATGGTCGATATCAGATTCCAAAGCATGACCGTCACCACTATACCCACAACGTATTTCCACCAATCGTAATGCAGATGGTTCTGCAGCGTTTCCCTGTTTACCACAACCTGATACATGGAGTATATCACCTGCCTAAAGAGTTATAACAATATAATACACATATTAATTATACATCAAATGCAAATGCTCAACAAGTACAGCAAAATGCTGTTTTTAAAGCATTTATAGTTATTTTTAAGTGCAATCAATATAACAAATCGAATATTTAGAAAAAATTACCTTAACACAATGAATCTTCACGCAATGGTAAATCATGATTATGTTGTAACCCTAAAATACCAAAAAAAATTAAAAAGCCATGGAACTTTAAAAGTCCCATGGCAATTCCGCTGCCCCGGTAAATATTCATAACCCTTACCTTTATCCCTTAGGCTTACTTTTACTCCCTGGGCCTCATAGTAGGAAACAGTATTACATCCCTTATTGAATAAGAATCAGTAAAAATCATTACCAGCCTGTCAATGCCTATGCCTACACCACCGGTTGGAGGCATGCCGATCTCCAACGCGTGCACGAAATCCTCATCCATCATATGGGCTTCCTCATCCCCTGCGGCACGCTGCCTGGCCTGCTCCAAGAAGCGTTCCCTCTGGTCAATTGGGTCATTTAGCTCAGAAAACGCGTTGGCAATCTCCCGCGCCACTATATACAGCTCAAAGCGATAGGTCAACCTGGGGTCATCCTTCTTTCTCTTTGCAAGCGGCGAAATCTCAATGGGGTAGTCCAGGATAAAGGTGGGCTGCACCAGATGCTTCTCCACCTTTTCCTCAAAGAAGGCATTGAGTATGTGCCCCCAGGTGTTGCCCTTATCAAGCTCCAGACCTGCCTGCTTTGCGACCTCCCTGGCCTCCTCGTCGGTATTAATCTGAGAAAAATCTACGCCCGCGTATTTCTTGACAGCCTCAATCATTGTCATACGCTGCCATGGAGGCGTCAGGTCGATCTCCTGACCTTGGTACGTCAGTTTGGTGGTACCCAGCACCTCTTTTGCAACGGTGACTATCATGTCCTCGGTAAGCTCCATCATGTCCATATAATCGGCATAGGCCCTGTATATCTCAATGGAAGTAAACTCGGGATTGTGCTTGATGGACATCCCCTCATTGCGGAACACGCGCCCCAGCTCGTAAACCTTATCAAAGCCGCCGACGATCAGCCGCTTTAAGTGGAGTTCGGTCGCGATGCGCAGGTACATATCAATATCAAGGGTATTATGATGAGTAATAAAAGGCCGGGCGGCAGCGCCACCTGCAGTGGTATGGAGGATAGGCGTCTCAACTTCCAGATATCCCCTGGTGTCGAGATAATTCCTGATGCATCGTATAACCTTGGAGCGTGTTTCAAAGGTACGGCGTACCTCTGGATTTACAATCAAATCCACATATCTGTGCCTGTAACGAAGGTCAGGATCCTTAAGCCCATGCCATTTCTCAGGGAGAGGATAAAGAGACTTGGTAAGCAATACTATGTTTTTGGCTCTGACCGAAATTTCCCCCGTTTTTGTCTTAAATACCTCTCCCGTCACCCCTATGATATCGCCCAGATCAAAAGACTTAAAGTCCTCATACTGCTCTTCGCCCACATCGTTGATGCGGACAAATATCTGTATCTGCCCGGCACTATCCTGGATGTGAGCAAAGCTTGCCTTGCCCATCACCCTTTTTGACATGATCCTGCCCGCTACCGTTACCTCTTGACCTTCCATGGTATCAAAATCGTCCTTTATTTGCTGCGAATAGTGGGTGACCTCAAACCGGGTGATGGCAAAAGGATCCCTGCCCTCTTTGCGCAGCTTATCCAGCTTTTCTCTCCTTACCAGCAGTATCTCGTTTAAATTCTGCTCCTCAAACTGAGCGTCCGTCCTTGTTGCATCCATCCTGTATTTCACACCTTCACTTACGAATTTCTAGTATTTTAAATTTGATAACTCCGTCCGGCACGTGTACGTCCACCACTGCTCCTACCGGTTTGCCCAGCAGGGCTTTGCCCACCGGCGACTTATTGGATATCCTGTTTTCTGCCGGATTAGCTTCGGTGGACCCTACAATAGTATACTCCACTACGTCGTTGGTTTCAACATCCAGCAGCTTCACTGTGACACCAATACTTACCACATCGGTAGAGATATCCTCATCATCAATCACTTTCGCGTTTCTAAGCAGGTTTTCTAAGGTGACGATGCGCCCTTCGATGAATGCCTGCTCATTTTTTGCCTCGTCATACTCCGAATTTTCGCTCAGGTCACCGAAAGCGATGGCCTGTTTGATGCGCTCTGCCACCTCTTTGCGCTTGACAGTTTTTAAATACCTTAACTCTTCCTCCAACTTGGCAACGCCTTCCTGGGTTAGTATTGTCTCTTTGTAATCTTCTGCCATAATCGATTCTCCCCTTTTTAATTCTAATTTTCAATTGATGATTAATATGCGTTTAAAGCACACTTTTAATTCCAAAAAAGCTTAATCTATCCCATAATCAATACAATAAGCACTGACACAAATATCATTTGTGCCAGTGCTTGAAAATCTTTCTAAATTTGTAGTGTAATTATTATAAAAAAGTAATGATGGTTTGTCAAGAAAATAAAATCAGGTCCAGCCATGAGGAGTAAATTTTTTAACAATACCATATAATAACATTTTGCCTTAATTTTCTATGTTAAATATTTCCAGTATATTTCTCTCTCTTTTACGCCAAAAAGACCGGCTAAGGTTCATCCTCA
>NZ_JAHUQD010000034.1 GCF_023838525.1 Caldicoprobacter algeriensis | reverse complement strand
AGAGATAGCTTTATCGAACTCAAGGAGCCTGCTTTTTTCTTTTTGATCATAGGCAGATAGACGTTGTATAAGATGCTGTTGATAATCAGAATGAGATTGCCAGTTTCTTAACATGTGTAAAACCCCCAAAACGAAATAGAATTAGTGAATATAAAACTATTTTGGGGGAAAAAGCTTAAAAAATGAAGCTGTAATATAAGGAAATAGAGGGAAAAGTAGGTAATAATAGGGTGGATAGTAGCTGGGAATTTGTGTGTGAAAATCGTATAAAAAGTAGGGGTGAAGCTTAAAGGCTGAACCCTGAAACATATGAAAACAAAGCTCTCGGACTTTTCGAGAGCGTACTGATGTGTAATGAGGGGGAACTGCTCGAAAGGTTTGGAATACAAATTACGCCTATAACCATGTCTGAGTTTACAAATAGAGTATTGAAGCTTGAAGCGGATAATGACCCTGAAGTTCTTGATACGGTCAAATTTATGGAAGAAAACGTTGAAATATGTGTACCGACAGATGCGGTAAAAAGGATTGCTGCCTTAAAGGTTGCCATGAAGAGATATGCCATTGAATATGGTTGTAGCGCAGTAGCAATTCAATGTTGGAATTCGCTTCAAGATGTGCTTCATATCATGCCCTGTATGGCAAACTCTCTATTAACTGATGAAGGCATTCCGGTAGTATGTGAAACCGATATTCATGGTGCTATAACGGCCGTTATGGCTCAGGCTGCAGCAATGGGGAAAACCCCTCCATTTTTCGCGGATTGGACAGTAAGGCATCCAACAAATGATAACGGAGAACTCCTTCAGCACTGCGGACCGTGGCCGATATCACTTGCAAAAGAAGGTACAAAACCTAAACTAGGAAGACCATTTGCTTTTCCCGAACACTGTCCAGGTTCGGTACTGACAGAGATAAAGGGGGGAATAATATCACTCTTGAGATTTGATGGAGATAACGGTAATTACTCTATACTCCTTGGTACTGCAAAAGGTATAGAAGGTCCATATAATATAGGTACCTATCTGTGGATAGAGGTAGATAATTGGGTAAAACTTGAAGAGAAACTGGTAAAAGGCCCGTACGTACATCACTGTGTGGGAATACACGGGAATATACTCCCTGTAATATATGAAGCATGTAACTATATTCCCGGAGTAAAACCGGATTTTTATGATGAGGGCGCAGAAGAAAAAGTTCAGAAGTGGCTCAGAGGGGAAATATAACGGTAAATAATGAAAGCAAACAGGTGATGAATATGTATTTATTGGGTCTGGATGTAGGAACTACAGGAACCAAAGCAGTTGTATTTGATATTGATGGCAATATTAAAGGTTATGGGTTTCAGGAATATGATGTAATTTGCAAGAAGCCCGGATGGGCTGAACAGGGATCTGAAAAGGTATGGGAACTCACAAAATTGGTAATTAGACAAGCGGTAACAGAAAGCAGAGTCAGGGACATAAAAGCTCTCAGCCTTTCGGTGCAGGGAGATGCAATTATTCCGGTGGATAAAAACATCCACCCCCTGCACAATGCTCTTCTTGGGATGGACTACAGGTCTAAAGAGCAGGCTGATTTTTGTGCAAAACTGTTTGGAGAAAGAGAATTATTTGATATAACAGGCATGAGACCTCATCCCTTAAACTCACTGACAAAAATCCTTTGGTTCAAACAGGTTCTCCCTGATATTTATGCTAAAACTTACAAGTTTATGACTTATGCCGATTTCATACTCTCAAAACTTGGAGCGCAAGAGCCGGTAATAGACTATACTATGGCTTCACGAACGATGGCGTTTGATCTGCGTAGCAAGGAGTGGTCAAATAAAATTCTTGATACGTTAGATGTAGATATAAATCTTTTATCAAAAACTGTTCCTTCCGGGGAAATTGTGGGTGAGATTAAACCTGAGTTGGCTGATGAACTGGAACTTCCAAAAGGTGTGCTCCTTGTGACAGGAGGTCATGACCAGACCTGTGCTGCTTTGGGTGCTGGGGTTATTGAGGAAAATATAGCGATTGATTCCCATGGTACGGCCGAAGTAGTGTCTACAGCTTTCAACAAACCCATGCTGAATGATTTTATGTTTAACAGCTACTATCCGTGCTATTGCCATGTGAAACAAAATATGTATTTTACTTTTTCTCTTAACCACGTGGGAGGTCTATTGTTAAAATGGTACAGAGATAACCTTGGTTATGCTGAAGTTAGGGAAGCAGAAGAATTGGGTATAGATGCTTATCAACTGATGGACTCCAAAGTACCTAAAGGCCCCTCATCAGTTTTAATTCTTCCACATTTCAACGGAAGTGGTACACCGTGGTGCGATCTTGATTCAAAGGGTGCCATACTTGGGTTGACAATGGCAACTACAAGATATGATATTGTAAAGGGGATTCTTGATTCACTGACATATGAGTTGAGGATAAATATTGAAACAATGAAAGAGGCAGGAATAACAATAAATGAGTTAAGGGCAGTGGGAGGAGCGGCAAAGTCGTCTGTATGGTTGCAGATTAAAGCCGATATAACGGGGTGTAAGGTTGTTACTTTAAAAGTGAGGGAGGCTGCATGCCTTGGTGCTGCCATACTGGCTGGAACTGCCGCTGGGGGGTACTCTTCTGTTGATGAGGGTGTTAAGAGGACAGTTATGATCAGGGATGTTTATCAGCCAAATGAAAATATGTACAAACTTTATGATGAAAAGTATAATATATATAAAGACATTTATGGTGCTCTAAAGGAGATAAATAAAAGGTTGTAACATATAATAAACTGTGTTTACACAATAAATTTACCTGGGTGGTGTGATTATTGGCGATAAAGATCAGTGAAAAGAGTCTGGAAATGATTCCTCACAATTGCATAGTAAAGCTTCAAGCAATATATGATACCCTGAAAACAGCAGAGAAGAAGGTAGCAGATCTATTGCTTGAAAAGCCTGACTTTTTTGCCAATGCAACAATTGTCGAAGTTGCTGATGAGGCTGGATGTAGTGAAGCGACAATTGTCCATCTTGCAAGAAAACTTGGTTATAGTGGATACCATGAACTAAAATCTATTTTGATTGAAGGCAGGAAGGATAATCCTACTTATCTATATAAAGAAATTACTGAAGGGGATAGTTATGAACAGGTCATAAAGAAAGTATTTCGAGCTTCTATCCACGCACTCGAAGACACATTAAATGTTCTTGACATGGGAGAGTATAAAAGGGCCGTTGATGCAATATGCAATGCTCAAAAAATTGTATTATGCGGCGTGGGAGATGCTGCTACAGTTGCGCGTTCAGGATATCTAAAATTTTTTAGGATTGGTTTGAATGTACAGATGTCGGATGATCTTGATGTACAGTTAATGTCGGTTTCCCATCTAAGCAAGGGAGATGTCGTGATCGCCATTTCACATACGGGAAAAACCAAGAGTATACTGGAAGTGGTAAAGTACGCAAAGGCTGTTGGGGCGACAATAATATGCATAACAAATTATCCTGTATCCCCTCTTGCGAAGCATTCCGATATAGTACTTCTAACGGCTACATTTGCAGAACACGTAAAAGGTGAGGTAATATCCAAAAGGGTTGCTGAACTATGTATAATTGAAAGCTTATACGTGAATATACTTTTAAACCGTAAAGATAAGCTTGCAAAAAACCTTGATAAATCAAATTTGGCCTTGGAATTAAACAAAGTTTGAATGAGGTTATGTTAATGTATTTGGGGATAGGTTTATACACGTATATACAGGCAGCAGATAAGAATTTTCCGGATATTAATAATAAACTAAAGAAACTACAAGTAAATATAGTAATTTGCTAATTTATGAAAAAGGTAATAAATAGCTTAATGTACTGTGGTTTATTAAGTGTATATAACCATTTTAAACGATACCCTTATTAGTTCCCGTTGAAAAAGTCGGATAAGAAACGAAGATTTTATAAAACCTTTTGTAGTTCATTTTCACAAGACTTTGGGTGGACCTGTCACCGCCGGTGTATAATTGACCCAGGAGCAACGAAAAGGAATTGACCCACCCCCTGGCGAATTATCCCTCTGATTAATCCTACAAAGAATCGGAGGGAAATAAATGCTAGGGAGTGGATCTATT
>NZ_JAHUQD010000033.1 GCF_023838525.1 Caldicoprobacter algeriensis | reverse complement strand
GCAGGCTGGCCAGCCTCGAACTGCCCGAGCGGCAGCTTAGCCGCCACCGGCGCACGGCGCTGGACGAGTACCGCAGCGAGATGGCCGGGCTGGTCAAGCGCTTCGGTGATGACCTCAGCAAGTGCGACTTTATCGCCGCGCAGAAGCTGGCCAGCCGGGGCCGCAGTGCCGAGGAAATCGGCAAGGCCATGGCCGAGGCCAGCCCAGCGCTGGCAGAGCGCAAGCCCGGCCACGAAGCGGATTACATCGAGCGCACCGTCAGCAAGGTCATGGGTCTGCCCAGCGTCCAGCTTGCGCGGGCCGAGCTGGCACGGGCACCGGCACCCCGCCAGCGAGGCATGGACAGGGGCGGGCCAGATTTCAGCATGTAGTGCTTGCGTTGGTACTCACGCCTGTTATACTATGAGTACTCACGCACAGAAGGGGGTTTTATGGAATACGAAAAAAGCGCTTCAGGGTCGGTCTACCTGATCAAAAGTGACAAGGGCTATTGGTTGCCCGGTGGCTTTGGTTATACGTCAAACAAGGCCGAGGCTGGCCGCTTTTCAGTCGCTGATATGGCCAGCCTTAACCTTGACGGCTGCACCTTGTCCTTGTTCCGCGAAGACAAGCCTTTCGGCCCCGGCAAGTTTCTCGGTGACTGATATGAAAGACCAAAAGGACAAGCAGACCGGCGACCTGCTGGCCAGCCCTGACGCTGTACGCCAAGCGCGATATGCCGAGCGCATGAAGGCCAAAGGGATGCGTCAGCGCAAGTTCTGGCTGACCGACGACGAATACGAGGCGCTGCGCGAGTGCCTGGAAGAACTCAGAGCGGCGCAGGGCGGGGGTAGTGACCCCGCCAGCGCCTAACCACCAACTGCCTGCAAAGGAGGCAATCAATGGCTACCCATAAGCCTATCAATATTCTGGAGGCGTTCGCAGCAGCGCCGCCACCGCTGGACTACGTTTTGCCCAACATGGTGGCCGGTACGGTCGGGGCGCTGGTGTCGCCCGGTGGTGCCGGTAAATCCATGCTGGCCCTGCAACTGGCCGCACAGATTGCAGGCGGGCCGGATCTGCTGGAGGTGGGCGAACTGCCCACCGGCCCGGTGATCTACCTGCCCGCCGAAGACCCGCCCACCGCCATTCATCACCGCCTGCACGCCCTTGGGGCGCACCTCAGCGCCGAGGAACGGCAAGCCGTGGCTGACGGCCTGCTGATCCAGCCGCTGATCGGCAGCCTGCCCAACATCATGGCCCCGGAGTGGTTCGACGGCCTCAAGCGCGCCGCCGAGGGCCGCCGCCTGATGGTGCTGGACACGCTGCGCCGGTTCCACATCGAGGAAGAAAACGCCAGCGGCCCCATGGCCCAGGTCATCGGTCGCATGGAGGCCATCGCCGCCGATACCGGGTGCTCTATCGTGTTCCTGCACCATGCCAGCAAGGGCGCGGCCATGATGGGCGCAGGCGACCAGCAGCAGGCCAGCCGGGGCAGCTCGGTACTGGTCGATAACATCCGCTGGCAGTCCTACCTGTCGAGCATGACCAGCGCCGAGGCCGAGGAATGGGGTGTGGACGACGACCAGCGCCGGTTCTTCGTCCGCTTCGGTGTGAGCAAGGCCAACTATGGCGCACCGTTCGCTGATCGGTGGTTCAGGCGGCATGACGGCGGGGTGCTCAAGCCCGCCGTGCTGGAGAGGCAGCGCAAGAGCAAGGGGGTGCCCCGTGGTGAAGCCTAAGAACAAGCACAGCCTCAGCCACGTCCGGCACGACCCGGCGCACTGTCTGGCCCCCGGCCTGTTCCGTGCCCTCAAGCGGGGCGAGCGCAAGCGCAGCAAGCTGGACGTGACGTATGACTACGGCGACGGCAAGCGGATCGAGTTCAGCGGCCCGGAGCCGCTGGGCGCTGATGATCTGCGCATCCTGCAAGGGCTGGTGGCCATGGCTGGGCCTAATGGCCTAGTGCTTGGCCCGGAACCCAAGACCGAAGGCGGACGGCAGCTCCGGCTGTTCCTGGAACCCAAGTGGGAGGCCGTCACCGCTGATGCCATGGTGGTCAAAGGTAGCTATCGGGCGCTGGCAAAGGAAATCGGGGCAGAGGTCGATAGTGGTGGGGCGCTCAAGCACATACAGGACTGCATCGAGCGCCTTTGGAAGGTATCCATCATCGCCCAGAATGGCCGCAAGCGGCAGGGGTTTCGGCTGCTGTCGGAGTACGCCAGCGACGAGGCGGACGGGCGCCTGTACGTGGCCCTGAACCCCTTGATCGCGCAGGCCGTCATGGGTGGCGGCCAGCATGTGCGCATCAGCATGGACGAGGTGCGGGCGCTGGACAGCGAAACCGCCCGCCTGCTGCACCAGCGGCTGTGTGGCTGGATCGACCCCGGCAAAACCGGCAAGGCTTCCATAGATACCTTGTGCGGCTATGTCTGGCCGTCAGAGGCCAGTGGTTCGACCATGCGCAAGCGCCGCCAGCGGGTGCGCGAGGCGTTGCCGGAGCTGGTCGCGCTGGGCTGGACGGTAACCGAGTTCGCGGCGGGCAAGTACGACATCACCCGGCCCAAGGCGGCAGGCTGAGGCCGGCCTACGGCCAGCCTCGCAGAGCAGGATTCCCGTTGAGCACCGCCAGGTGCGAATAAGGGACAGTGAAGAAGGAACACCCGCTCGCGGGTGGGCCTACTTCACCTATCCTGCCCGGCTGACGCCGTTGGATACACCAAGGAAAGTCTACACGAACCCTTTGGCAAAATCCTGTATATCGTGCGAAAAAGGATGGATATACCGAAAAAATCGCTATAATGACCCCGAAGCAGGGTTATGCAGCGGAAAAGGACAACGCGCGGACCGCGGTCCAATTAATTATTAGAAAAATTCATCCAGCATCAGATGAAATTGCAGTTTGTTCATATCCGGATTATCAATGCCATATTTCTGAAACAGACGTTTTTGCAGGCTCGGGCTAAATTCGCCCAGGCAGTTCCACAGAATGGCCAGATCCTGATAACGATCCGCAATGCCCACACGGCCCACATCAATGCAGCCAATCAGTTTGCCTTCATCGAAAATCAGGTTATCCAGGCTAAAATCGCCGTGGGTCACCACGCTATCCGGGCTAAACGGCAGCAGTTTATGCATTTCTTTCCACACCTGTTCCACCGGCCAGCCGTTACGTTCATCATCAAAATCGCTCGCATCCACCAGGCCGTTGTTCATACGGCTCTGCGCCTGGGCCAGACGAAACACACGATCGCTGTTAAACGGGCAGTTGCACACCGGAATGCTATGCAGACGACGCAGAAACACGGCCAGCGCATCCACAATGTTTTCGCCGCTATCCGGATATTCTTCCAGCACCTGAAACGCGGTTTTGCCCGGAATCGCGGTGGTCAGCAGCCACGCATCATCCGGGGTGCGAATAAAATGTTTAATGGTCGGCAGCGGCATAAATTCGGTCAGCCAGTTCAGACGCACCATTTCATCGGTCACATCGTTCGCCACGCTGCCTTTGCCATGTTTCAGAAACAGTTCCGGCGCATCCGGTTTGCCATACAGACGATAAATGGTCGCGCCGCTCTGACCCACGTTATCACGCGCCCATTTATAGCCATACAGATCCGCATCCATGTTGCTGTTCAGACGCGGACGGCTACAGCTCGTTTCACGCTGAATATGGCTCATAACACCCCTTGTATTACTGTTTATGTAAGCAGACAGTTTTATTGTTCATGATGATATATTTTTATCTTGTGCAATGTAACATCAGAGATTTTGAGACACAAATTTAAATCGTAATTATTGGGGACCCCTGGATTCTCACCAATAAAAAACGCCCGGCGGCAACCGAGCGTTCTGAACAAATCCAGATGGAGTTCTGAGGTCATTACTGGATCTATCAACAGGAGTCCAAGACTAGTTTAGAGCAGCTTTTCATATTCCTTCTGCTTGGTGATGTCGTTCTGGATGCCGACGAAATACGTCTTATCCTCGATTTCCATCGGATCGATGTTCAGTTCGTTCCAGAACATCGTGCCGTCCTTCTTGTAGTTCTGGATCTGCACGGTGACCGGTTCTTTATTTTGCAGCGCGGTGCGGATGTTGTCCACTTCCGCCGGATCGGTGTGCTTCCCCTGGAGGAAGCGCGCGTTCTTGCCCAGGATTTCCTCGGTCTCGTAGCCGGTCATCTGCACGAAGCCCTGGTTCACGTAGACGATCGGGTTATCTTCCAGCGCGGGATCGGTGATGACCACGCCGACGCGCACGTGATCCAGCGCCTTCTTGATGACTTCCAGCTGGCCCGGAATGCCGAACGACTGGAACGACGCCATATGTTTTTCCTCCTAAGCTTGCATGCCTGCAGGTCGACTCTAGAGGATCCCCGGGTACCGAGCTCGAATTCGCGCGGCCGCGGCCTAGGCGGCCTCCTGTGTGAAATTGTTATCCGCTTTAATTAAAGGCATCAAATAAAACGAAAGGCTCAGTCGAAAGACTGGGCCTTTCGTTTTATCTGTTGTTTGTCGGTGAACGCTCTCCTGAGTAGGACAAATCCGCCGCCCTAGACAGCTGGGCGCGCCCTAACTGTCACGAACCCCTGCAATAACTGTCACGCCCCCCTGCAATAACTGTCACGAACCCCTGCAATAACTGTCACGCCCCCAAACCTGCAAACCCAGCAGGGGCGGGGGCTGGCGGGGTGTTGGAAAAATCCATCCATGATTATCTAAGAATAATCCACTAGGCGCGGTTATCAGCGCCCTTGTGGGGCGCTGCTGCCCTTGCCCAATATGCCCGGCCAGAGGCCGGATAGCTGGTCTATTCGCTGCGCTAGGCTACACACCGCCCCACCGCTGCGCGGCAGGGGGAAAGGCGGGCAAAGCCCGCTAAACCCCACACCAAACCCCGCAGAAATACGCTGGAGCGCTTTTAGCCGCTTTAGCGGCCTTTCCCCCTACCCGAAGGGTGGGGGCGCGTGTGCAGCCCCGCAGGGCCTGTCTCGGTCGATCATTCAGCCCGGCTCATCCTTCGGATCTAGCTACACTTTATGCTTCCGGCTCGTATAATGTGTGGGAATCGCTTGGTGGCCCGATGAAGAACGACAGGACTTTGCAGGCCATAGGCCGACAGCTCAAGGCCATGGGCTGTGAGCGCTTCGATATCGGCGTCAGGGACGCCACCACCGGCCAGATGATGAACCGGGAATGGTCAGCCGCCGAAGTGCTCCAGAACACGCCATGGCTCAAGCGGATGAATGCCCAGGGCAATGACGTGTATATCAGGCCCGCCGAGCAGGAGCGGCATGGTCTGGTGCTGGTGGACGACCTCAGCGAGTTTGACCTGGATGACATGAAAGCCGAGGGCCGGGAGCCTGCCCTGGTAGTGGAAACCAGCCCGAAGAACTATCAGGCATGGGTCAAGGTGGCCGACGCCGCAGGCGGTGAACTTCGGGGGCAGATTGCCCGGACGCTGGCCAGCGAGTACGACGCCGACCCGGCCAGCGCCGACAGCCGCCACTATGGCCGCTTGGCGGGCTTCACCAACCGCAAGGACAAGCACACCACCCGCGCCGGTTATCAGCCGTGGGTGCTGCTGCGTGAATCCAAGGGCAAGACCGCCACCGCTGGCCCGGCGCTGGTGCAGCAGGCTGGCCAGCAGATCGAGCAGGCCCAGCGGCAGCAGGAGAAGGCCCGCAGGCTGGCCAGCCTCGAACTGCCCGAGCGGCAGCTTAGCCGCCACCGGCGCACGGCGCTGGACGAGTACCGCAGCGAGATGGCCGGGCTGGTCAAGCGCTTCGGTGATGACCTCAGCAAGTGCGA
>NZ_JAHUQD010000032.1 GCF_023838525.1 Caldicoprobacter algeriensis | reverse complement strand
ATTTATATCCATTCACAATCACCCCTGCATCTTTCTACAGGGGATATATATTCGACAAAAAATCCAAAAATCCTTTTGGTAATATATGTAATTTAATTACCTGTTTTTGACATGCGGAGACTCGGTTTTAGTATTTGTTCTGCTTAATTTTATTTCTTTTTTGAAAATTATGCATCTTAGGTAAAACAATAAAAAGCGCCCTGCTGTACAACCACATCACCTTAAACCGTTTGTCTAAAGCAGGGCACCTGTGAACTACCAACCACCTATAGAGGTGGTGGCTTCATGAGAAGTTTGGTAGTCTAAACTACCCTTATTCTCACAGGGTGGTTCATACACCCACTACTGACTATCCGCTCCACAGCAGACTCGCCAGCTACTTTCCTTAAAATTTTTCTAAGTTTTGTACATTATCTATCACCCAAGGAATATTATATCACATTTTTAGCAATCCATCTCCATCTTGTAGAAGATAGAGTCTTCTTGCATATTTGTTGATAATAGAACGATCAAATACCACACCGTTTCCCATAACAACCAATAAACCCATCGCTGATCTTATAAACATAAATCTTACATGACGCTTTATTTCTAATACACCGGGTCAACGATGACACCCATGAATAGTAGGCTCCCTGTCTCATTGTCGCGTATTACAAAGAAAAACGGACGATTCACTATCATGCTAAAGTTATTGACGGGCAAAGACGTTATCCCCACCTCTACCGAAGTTGCTCCTGATGCTTCGGTGCCTTGCTCATTGGTCTCTACAAAAGTCTTGTGCTTTACGCTGCTTATATATACATTGGCTCCTGGAGCAATGGGATGCATCTTGCTAAAGTTGGCTTTCTCAGCGTCAAATGCCACTTCCATACCCAAAGCCTTTAATGCCTCGTTGAGCTCCACCTCATACTCCAGTTTAAATTTCGGCAGTCCAACTTCGCCCTGGGCGTTAGAGAATGAACTCATCCACTCCTCCCATTTTTCAAAGGTTATGCCGCTGCAAAACTCATTTAGGTCAATGCCCTCATCGGGCAAAAATACCACCATACTTACCCGTCCATTACCGTACGGGAGACTTACAGCCTGGAAGTTTTCACCCTTGTAATAGGGATATTCTTTCCCTGTTTGGAACATTATTGGGTGAGCCTTTTGAGTACCATCGTCCAGGGAAAACGGCTCTTCTCTCGTAAGACCGGGGTCAAATTTATTTGTCCAGCTCCCTTTGAAATACAATGCGTTTATGAGAAACATGATGGTATCGGGAGATATGGCATCTCCAACGATCTTCTCGATCTTGTCTCTCGTCTGCTTCTTCACCCAGTTGTTTATAGTTTTGGAAGTATTAGGTGAATCAAAGTCCAGCTCCTGTACCTCGGCACCGTAGAACTTCCTGTTTATGTCTAGAAACTCATCATAGAAAGACATTCCCTTACGTGTCCATAGCGAATTGGCTATAACCACTTGAATATCAGGATCCGGATTTTGAAGAATGGTTTTCAGGTCAGCATAAGCCTTATTGAAATCCTCTATATCGATTCCCTGTACTTCCAAAACCTCTGCCATGGCATTCTTTGTTTCTCCATCCGCTCCGTTGTATGTCATCGCCAGAGCCATAGCAATGTTTACAGGAGAAATGAACACGTTTTCACCAGGCTGCTGCTCAATGAGCTGCTTGAATAGTTTAAATGCAAACCTGGTATTGGCTTCCACCAACCTGCTATCCACTTCTTTGGCAGGAGGCGGCAATTGTGAACTCCCAATGGAAGCTCCGCTAAACAGCCCGAAATCGCCAAAATATCTTCCAATTGAACTGCAGGAAGCCGTCATGAGCATCACTACAACCAACAATATACACATAAAAAATTTGGTAAAACCCTTCATTGCCTTCCCTCCCTATATCGTTTTGTGTTCACTGTAATAGACGGAGCATAAATTAAAAAGTTGCATTATTTTTCCCTTTTTAGAATAACGAATAATTAACAATTGAGTTGAAAATACTATGACTAGCAAATTCATGAAAGGAGTGTTGTGTGTGGTACAGCTTAATCAACTAGAGCTTCAAAACTTGAGGCATCTAATAGGTGCCCATGAAACGGCATACCAGAAGTTGCAGATGTATGCCCAGCAGGCTGATGACCCACAAATCAGACAAATGTTCCAAAAATCGGCTCAGGATGCTCAAAAAGCCAAACAACAGTTAATGTCATTACTAAACTAAGGAGGTTTACCTATGAGAGAAAAAGATATGGTCAATGACGTACTTTCTATGCTCAAAAGCAGCATAACCACCTATGCCAATGTAATTGCAGAAGCCGAAAATCCTCAGTTCAGGCAAATGGTTCAGCAACTTAGAAACAACTGCGAAACCTTCCAGTACGACCTTTTTAATGTAGCCAAACAAAAAGGATATTATCAGCCGGCAAAACATGCCAACCCTGCTGACATACAAGAAATACGCTCTCAATTTATGATGAGCTAACTAGGCATATAAAAATTAGCCGAGGAGGGCTGAAGCCCTCCTCAAATTTAACAAGTTAAAAACCTAAATTCTTAAGCCAACGAGCACAAAGCTCCGTCCAGCTACTTACAGATGGTTCTCCCAACGCCAACCCCAAGCCATGTCGACCGTGAGGATATATGTGCAATTCAAATGGTACACCACACCGCCTCAACGCTTCAGCAAACAGTAAGCTGTTTTGCACATGAACCGCTTGATCATCAGCGGTATGCCACAAAAATGCAGGAGGTGTATCCGGCATTACATGAAGCTCATTGGACAAAAGTTTTATCAGCTCATCGGATGGATTTTCCCCTATCAGGCTTACCATAGAACCATGATGGCGGTATTCCCCAAAAGTTATAACAGGGTAGCACAATATCATAGCATCAGGCCGGCAGCTCATTCTATTAATTGGATCTTCGACATCAGCACTTCCATTATCAAAATGAGTCCCTACAGTAGATGCCAAATGCCCTCCTGCTGAAAAACCCATTATGCCAATATGATTGGGCTCAATATTCCAATCGGCCGCATTATAACGTACATAACGTATTACCCGCTGCATGTCCATGAAAGGATACGGATATCTGTAGGAAGGAGCAACGCAATAATTAAGCACAAAAGCCGAAATCCCAATACTATTTAACCATAATGCTACAGGTTCACCTTCATGGCAAGCTCTCCTAACGTATCCACCACCAGGACATATAATAATTGCACCACGGGCATCACCGCTGTTAACGATGTAAGGTACAATACTCGGCGTGTCTTCTTTTGTGTCACCTTTTGCCCCCGACACACCGTTAGGCCAAAGCAATATTTCTTCCATAAACCAATCCTCTCATTTAATCTATTTTGATAAATTAGATTATAACACAAAGTGCTTATAATCATGATTTAGGAGCGTTCATTTTAAATTTAAATATATAACAAGCTCACAATAAAAATTTGAGATTTATGGTTGACATCTAAAGACAAATAGTTTAAAATGAATTACGCTAAGATGTGCCCGTAGCTCAGCTGGATAGAGTGTCTGACTACGAATCAGAAGGTCGGGGGTTCAAGTCCCTCCGGGCACGCCAAAACCCTGTAACATCAACGGTTACAGGGTTTTAATTTTTCCCGCGTATAGGGTTTTTCCACACTTTTCCCACAGTCAAAAATATAATCAAAACATAACACACAAACTCTACTAAAACCATTCCACCGCGCAAAACAAAAAAGAGCGACTAAAACTTCTTTATAAAGGCTGGCAAGCCTCCGCACAGTTTTTCTTACATCTTCTCTTGGAGCTTCGACACGATAAATCCTAATTGCAGTTGCAACTATACCATTTACATTTAGCATCCCATCTGGTTCTCCCACTGGCAGCTTGCATTGTTCCTTGCTTGTCGGTGACTCGTCGTGAATGTAAATTAGACAAGACCTGTGCCATTGCTCAAGGTCATAGTCGGACTCTTTTATATCCCCACAAGGCTTGTTGCTGGCCTTCTCTGCTATTTGATGCTCACCCCCTTACAAAAAGGCATAAAAATGCCACCTCAACCGCTTTGGTTAGGTGGTTAGCGATACTAATAAACTGAAAAAGAAGGCAGAAAATTATATCAAAATAGATGCCATAAGCATTACCGATGAGCTGGACTTGCTTATTGCCGAATTGATTTAGTGTGCAAATACTTTTATTTTTATCGCTAATTCTTATTCTTTAATTGGTATACCATCAATTTTGTAACCGTTTAAAAATTCCTCAATTGTATCATATTCTTTTTCGGTTTCTGGTTTGTTGGGCTCGCAAATGTAAATTTTGTCATAATACAAAAGCGAATAGTCTTTGCCATTATATTATTTGATCTCTCCAACAGCTTTCAAGTCGTCAATAAACTCTTGTAGAGAAGAATAAGTATCATACATCTTTCTCATCATTTAACCAATCGTGTGCATGAGGAACAAAATGAAGAAGCGCTCAACGTCTGAATCCTTCTTCAACCAAGAAAAGCTTTAAAAACTTCAAAATTAAAGAAAGAGCAAAAGGACCCCCCTGTTTTACAGTAAAGGAGGTCCTTTTCAACGGTTCAATACTCTTCTTTTGCCTTATTAAAGCAATTCTGGCAGTAACCATCATAAAGGTCTGCACACTCATCGCATACATAGTTGTTGCAACCAGGGCACTGTGCCACTAAATCTTCATCGGTTGGATAACCACATACCACACATTTTACTTTACCAGGCATATGTTTTACCTCCTGTTTACCAATTTTTTATATATTTTTTCAAATTAAACTCAAAATATTCACGCAACAAGAAAAACGGGGCTAATAAAATAAAAGGGTGCAGCTTCTAAGCTACACCCTTTTTCTATGGCGGAGAAGGAGGGATTTGAACCCTCGCGCCGGTTTTACCCGACCTACGCCCTTAGCAGGGGCGCCCCTTCGGCCTACTTGGGTACTTCTCCTCATTGCCGTCTGGCGGAGAGAGTGGGATTCGAACCCACGGTGCCTTTCGGCATCACTGGTTTTCAAGACCAGCTCCTTAAGCCACTCGGACATCTCTCCGCGTTTTCTTATTTGCGTTATATAGTATAACAAAATAGCCCTTCTGTGTCAACAACGTTTTCCCGCTTTTAATCAGCTTTTCCCGCAATCATCGTCTTGGCGCTGCTGAAACCTTTTAAACTATTATTCTCCCCAGTATTAAGACAGCTTAACACATAACACGTCACAGCCATGGATTTATCCTCTTGGTTTTGCATACGGCATCAATCTCCCATTGAAAAGCATCTATATAATCATAACTACCAAAAACTTTAAGAGGACGTTGAAAGAGATCACTTTGTGATCCTTTCAACGCCACCCATATAGGGAACCAGCTTCTCGGGAATAACGACCGAACCGTCTTCCTGTTGATAGTTTTCCAAAATGGCCGCTAGAGTACGCCCTATGGCCAAACCCGAACCGTTGAGGGTATGCACATATTCCGCTTTATCTTGTGGGCTCATCCGATATTTTATGTTAGCTCTCCGCGCCTGATAGTCTTCAAAATTGCTGCAAGATGACACCTCCACATACCTGTTGTAGCTGGGCATCCATACCTCAAGGTCGTACTTCTTGGCCGCCGTAAAGCCCAGATCTGCAGTACACATGAGCACCACGCGGTAAGGCAAACCCAGAAGCTGCAGTATCCTTTCAGCATCGGCTACCAGCTTTTCAAGCTCGTCGTACGAATCCTCCGGCCTTACAAATTTAACCAATTCAACTTTGTTAAACTGATGCTGACGTATCAAACCCCGGGTATCCCTGCCAGCAGCTCCTGCTTCGGCTCTAAAGCATGCGCTATAAGCCACATATTTAAGCGGCAACATATTGCCATCTAAAATCTCATCCCGATGCATGTTGGTAACCGGCACTTCTGCCGTGGGGATAAGGAAGTAATCGGTGTCCACCACTTTAAAAGCGTCCTCCTCAAACTTGGGTAGCTGGCCGGTTCCTATCATGCTTTTCCTGTGAACTATAAAAGGCGGAAACACCTCTACGTATCCGTGCTGCGTTGTATGAACATCCAGCATGAAATTTATCAAAGCCCGTTCCAGGCGAGCACCCATACCACGATAAAAAACAAAGCGGGACCCCGTCACCTTTGCCGCAGTTTTGAAGTCGAGTATATTAAGCTCCTCTCCAATATCCCAGTGGGCTTTTGGTTCGAAATCAAAATTCCTCGGTTCTCCCCAACGCCTTACCTCTACATTTTGCTCTTCAGAGTCGCCCACGGGCACCGAATCGTGAGGAAGGTTGGGGATGGTGAGCAGCACCTCTTCAAGCTGCTCTTCTATTTCCCTGATTTTAGCGTCGTATTCCTTTATGGTGTCCGAGACCTCCCTCATCTCATTTATGATCTCGGTAACGTCCTTTTTCTCCTTCTTTAACCTGGCAATCTCCTCGCTTACCACATTTCTCCTGTTCTTCAACTTCTCAACTTCAGCTATGTAAGCCCTCCGCTTCTCGTCCAGCTCCAGAAACCTGTCTAGATCTACATCTTCCTTTTTTATAGCCAGCTTTTGCCTTACCAGCTCGGGATTGCTTCTTATAAATTTGGGGTCCAGCACAGTAACACCTCCTGCAAAATTGGCTCAACTTAACCTGTTCCTCACTTAAACAGCTCTTACCCCATACTTCAGGGCCTATTAAGTTCATATTAATTATACTACATTTTAGACATTATGCAACCTTTGGAAACATTCAAAATCTGCTTTAAAGCTCATTCCCGGCTCAAAAGGTATCCCTTCTCCTTTAAAGCCGCTTCGATCCTGTCCAGCACAGCAGGGTCATCCGCCTCAATAGTATGCAGGTGTACCCCTTCTGTCAGCGAACATAGAGGTTCAGCTTTTTCCTTTTTCATGGCTTCCATGAAGGCACGTACATCGCTGGGTGACTTTATCATAAGTCGCGCCTTGAATTCCCCGTACACACCGTGCTCTACGCTCACATCCAAAACGGTTCCTCCCAAGTCTACTATAGTCATCAGTTCATCCTCAATACCCTCATCAGAGTGTTTACAGGCTATAACACGCCGGTAACGCCGGGGATACAAATTTTTGGGGATCATATACCCTTGAGGTGTAGCGATTATCTCTTCACCAGCTGCTCTCAATATGGCTATATCCTGAACGATAACCTGTCTGCTCACTCCCAACAGCCTGGCCAGATAAGCACCCGTCACAGGCTGACTGCTTCCCTTTATTATCCTGAGAATCTCCTGCCGCCTTTCGTCAGCTGACATATTCTTTTACCCCC
Source organism: Caldicoprobacter algeriensis (assembly GCF_023838525.1). Lineage (GTDB taxonomy): Bacteria > Bacillota > Clostridia > Caldicoprobacterales > Caldicoprobacteraceae > Caldicoprobacter > Caldicoprobacter algeriensis. The sequence goes on along the minus strand of NZ_JAHUQD010000032.1, from coordinate 3,547 downwards.
TGTCTGTAAACAAGCCTTTCACCTGCACAAATAATTATACCATTTTTTTCTCAGCTTTTGTGAAAAATTCGTCGTTTATTATATTATCTTTTACTATCCTTACCATCTTTAAAACCATTTCCATTGTAAAGCGCTAATTTCATTTGATGCTCCTCTATCTAAAGCGTACTTAGCCCTGTTTAAAATTTCAGGACAATTCAGCTTTAACGCTCAAGTTAACTTTGTCGTTTAAGCTTTCGTAAAGGTTTAAGCCCAAAACCGGCTAAAGAATAACACAGCAAAGTTTAGGGCACAATAACATTATCTTGATACAAAAAAGCCAATGGGGGCGATTGCAATTGAAGTCGGCACATAAAATGTCCATGTTAATCTACCTTTTTATTTATCTTATGCTGGTACAAAACATGAGGACCATCACAGCCGGTCCAAACCCTGTTGAACTGATAGGCATAAAATCCAGCAAAAAATCCAATTGGACATATACTACTTCTGCTTCCATAACCCAACCCCCTATCAATATGGATGAAAATACCCGCGCACACCTGAAAAACTTTAGAAACGAAGCAGCAAAGTTATGCCAGTCGTACCCGGGAACTTTTTTAAGCAGTCTCCCCACCCAGAAAAAAAAGATTGCGTTGACTTTCGACGACGGCCCTGATTCTCATACCACCACAAAAGTCCTAGATATACTTGAATATTACAATATTCCAGCTACATTTTTTGTAATTGGCCAAAATGTGGACAAGCACCGAGAAGTAATTTACCAGGCCATCAAAAATGGGCATGAGATCGCCAACCACAGCTGGAGCCATATAAGGCCCACCTCTGTGTCCACTTCAGAATTGATAAGCGAGGTAAAAAAAACCCAGGCAAAACTCCAGGAAATGGGAATAACCACTAAAGTATTCAGACCTCCCTATGGTTTGATTACACTCCAGCAGATGGAAGCGCTCAAAGCGCTGGGCTATAAAGCAGTTATCTGGTCTATAGACTCAATGGACTGGTACACCAGCAATCCGCAAGAAATTGTGCAATGCGTGCTCAGCAATGTCCATCCCGGAGCCATTATACTGATGCACTGTGCTGGTGGATCTGACAACCGACGCGGGACTATAGAAGCCCTTCCCCTTATAATCTCCGCGCTTAAAAGAGAGGGATATGAATTTGTGACCATCAAACAATTGCTAGATTTTTAACAAGCTTTGCATGATATCCCGCAAGTTAACCATCAATATATTTCATGGCTGCAACAAAACTGCAAGGCAAATGCAAAACATACGGCTTATAACTACCTTATTTGCATGATTTGCTGCATAAACCGCATATTGCCCTGTTTAACATTGGAGTTTAGTATTGAAATTTTTATATAAAATTCTTGCAAACCCCATTAAAAAGCTTGCATTTTTTTCGAGTTTATATTACTATTATACTGGGTAAGATTTTTGGATAGTTTTAGTTGCTATACAGTTTATTAAAAACTGGAGAAAATAAAGAGGGCAACATTCCCTCTTAATTTATTAACCAAAAATTGTAATAATAGAAAGGGGTTATAAGAATGACTAGACACAAGAAGCTGTTAGAATGGGTAGATCAGATGGCCAAGCTGTGCAAGCCTGATCGGATCTATTGGTGCGACGGGTCAGAAGAGGAATATCAGCGCCTCCTCAATGAAATGGTCGCTTCAGGGATGGCGACTCCTCTAAACCCTGAAAAGAGACCCGGGTGTTATCTGTTCAGAAGCCATCCATCGGATGTGGCCCGCGTTGAAGACAGGACCTTTATCGCCTCCAGAAGCAAGGAAGATGCAGGTCCAACCAACAACTGGATAGATCCTGAAGAACTCAAAAAGACGATGACCGAGCTTTATGATGGCTGCATGAGAGGCAGGACCATGTACGTCATACCCTTCTCCATGGGGCCCATTGGCTCTCCTATCTCCAAGATAGGCGTCGAGCTCACTGACAGCCCTTATGTTGTGGTTAACATGCGCATAATGACCCGCATAGGCAAAAAAGTGCTCGAGGCACTAGGAGAAGATGGTGAGTTTGTGCCATGTCTGCATTCGGTGGGTGCACCCCTTGCCGAAGGTCAAAAGGATACTACATGGCCTTGTGCGCCCATGGAAAAGAAATACATCAGCCATTTCCCCGAGGAGAGAACCATCTGGTCCTATGGTTCTGGTTATGGCGGCAATGCCTTGCTGGGCAAGAAGTGCTTTGCCCTCCGCATAGCTTCGGTAATGGCACGCGACGAGGGCTGGCTGGCCGAGCACATGCTTATCCTGGCCATCACTAATCCCAAGGGTGAACGCAAATACATTGCAGCCGCCTTCCCAAGCGCCTGCGGTAAAACCAACCTGGCCATGATGGTTCCCACTCTTCCTGGCTGGAAAGTGGAGACCATAGGCGACGATATCGCCTGGATGAAGTTTGGCAAGGACGGCAGGCTGTATGCTATAAATCCTGAGGCGGGATTTTTCGGCGTGGCACCTGGCACATCCATGCACTCCAATCCCAATGCCATGCTGACCATTGCCAAGAATACCATATTCACCAATACCGCACTAACCGACGACGGCGATATATGGTGGGAAGGCATTGGGTATGATGCTCCAGGGCATCTCATTGACTGGAGAGGCAATGACTGGTACCCAGGTTCTGACACGCCAGCTGCACATCCAAATGCCCGCTTCACAGCACCTGCCAGCCAGTGTCCGTCAATTGCACCCGAGTGGGAAGATCCCAACGGAGTACCCATATCGGCTATACTGTTTGGCGGCCGCAGGTCCACCACGGTACCACTGGTATATGAAAGCTTTGGCTGGAACCACGGGGTATTCCTGGGTTCAATAATGGGTTCTGAAATCACCGCAGCTATTATATCTGATCAAATCGGTAAAGTGCGCCGCGATCCATTTGCCATGCGTCCTTTCTGCGGATACCATATATGCGATTACTTCCAGCACTGGCTCAACATCGGCAAGACAGCCGATCCTGAGAAGCTGCCCAAGATATTTTTCGTGAACTGGTTCCGCAAAGACAAGGACGGCAACTGGTTGTGGCCCGGATTTGGCGAGAACAGCCGCGTGCTCAAGTGGATATTCGAGAGAGTATCAGGCGAGGGCAAAGCGGTTGAAACTCCCATTGGCTACATGCCAACACCCGATGCCATTGACACAACCGGGCTTGATATAAGTAACAGCGCTATGCAGGAGCTTCTGAAGGTTGACCGTGATGAGTGGCTGCGCGAAGTGGCCTCCATCCGCGAATATTACGCTTCCTTCGGCAATAAGCTGCCCAAAGAGCTGGCCCATCAGTTGGATGCCCTCGAAAAGCGGCTGCGCGAATACAACGGTTAAAAAAGGACGGCCTTATTGGCCGTCCTTTTCATTTTCTTTTTCTTCCTTAACTTAAACATTAAATCCTACATTTCGCATGTTAAAAAATGGGATTTATCTTTTTCGTGTAAATGTCAGGACTAAATCCCAACCATTCTAGCATCTTCAATATCTTTGGTGAAGTATCATTTGGCAAATACAGATCACCAT
>NZ_JAHUQD010000031.1 GCF_023838525.1 Caldicoprobacter algeriensis | reverse complement strand
CAATTATGTTGAGCCATAGTGAGACCCCCTTGTATGTTTAGTGATTTTGGATATCTATATCATACAGGATTTCTCACTATGGTTCTACTATTTTTTAGGTGTTGCATTTAATTTTACAACGAACCAACCGTATTTTTCGTAAAAATTACCCTTGAAAAATGCTCTCAAAAAGGCTAAAATGTTAATATTCTAATACAAAAGGTGATGGGATGCTGGCGAAGGTTCTCCAAACCATTCACAAGTACAATATGCTGTCACCTGAGGAGCGAGTGCTGGTAGGTATCTCTGGAGGACCTGACTCTGTGGCTTTGCTGCACGTTTTAAAACAGCTTGAAAAGGACATGGGCATTGAAGTCTATGCCGCTCATGTACACCATGGAATTAGGGGGACTGTTGCTGACCGGGATGCTGAATTTGTGGCGCAGCTGTGTCAGCAGTGGAATGTCCCTTTATTTGTTGAGAGGGTTGATGTGCCGCGGCTGGCTGATGAATGGGGCCTGACTTTAGAGGAGGCGGGCAGGATCGTCCGTTACCGCTTTTTTGATGAGGTATTGCAAGACATACGAGGGCATAAGGTTGCGCTGGGGCACAATCGCGATGACCAGGCCGAGACCATCCTGCACCACATATTGCGTGGGACGGGTATGCAGGGGCTGCAGGGGATAAAGCCGGTAAGGCAAAACAAGTTTATACGGCCTCTTATAGAGGTTTCAAGGGCAGAGATAGAGGAGTACTGTCATCAAAACGGTTTGGAATTCAGGTTAGATGCCACCAATCAGGATGTCGCCTATACCCGCAATCGAATACGGCACGAGCTGATACCGTATATAAAGCAGCACTTCAATCCCAACATAGTGGATGCCCTTGTCAGGATGGGGGCTATCATACGCGATGAGGAGGAGTTTTTACAGTATTACTGTCAGAAAGAATACGACAGGCTGGTGAGGGCCTTCAGCCAAAACGAGCTAAGGATCGATTTAGAGGGGTTTTTGGTGCGGCACACTGCCGTCAAACGTCGGGTCCTGAGAATGGCTTTAATGGCCATAGGTGGGACGCTCGATGAGATAGGTGCAAATCACATTGAAGATGTACTCGAGATGGCGTCCAATTCCGCTACCGGTACTATGCTGACGCTGCCCAACGATATAAGGGTGCTGAAGGATTATGACAGCATTGTGGTGTGGCGGGGGGAGTTTCGGCCGTTAGTACCGCTGTTTGAATACTCCTTGGATATCCCTGGCAGGGTCATCATAAAGGAATGCGGGATTGAAATCACAGCCCAGTGGGGGCAGCATAAGGAGGTTTCCTTTTCTTCTCCCTGGCGCGCTTACATTGATGGAGACGTTATCAAAGGAAGGCTGCGGGTTCGCAACAGAAGGCAGGGGGATCGCTTCAAGCCTTTTGGCATGGAAGGCACAAAGAGGCTCAAAGAATATTTTATTGATAGGAAGGTGCCCCGGCATGAAAGGGATGGCATTCCGCTGGTAGTGGATGAAAAAAACATCATATGGGTGGTGGGCTGGCAAATTCACGACGATTACAAGGTCACGCCCATGACCCATAACATTGTACAGCTTGAGGCAAGAAGGATACAAAGTTGATAAAGGGGGAAGAAGATGTTGAAGGGCATAGGAAGAGTTTTAATTGACGAACAGACATTGATGCGGCGCATAGACGAAATGGGGGAGCAGATTACCAGGGATTATCAGGGGAAAGATTTGGTACTGGTTGGGATACTCAAGGGTTCTGTCTTGTTTTTAGCTGATCTGGTCAAGCGCATAAAGCTTCCATTGGTTATGGATTTCATGGCGGTATCCAGCTATGGAAGTTCCACCCACTCGTCGGGTGTGGTTCGTATACTCAAGGACCTGGATGAAGAGATAGAAGGCAAAGATGTGCTCATAGTGGAAGACATAATAGATACCGGCCTTACCCTCAACTATTTGACCGAGCTGCTGCTGTCCCGAAATCCGAGGAGCTTGAAGATATGCTGTTGCCTGGATAAGCCTTCCAGGCGCAAGGTGCCAGTAAAGGTGGACTATATAGGGTTTAGCATCCCCGATGAATTCGTGGTAGGGTATGGCCTGGATTACGCCGAGAAATATCGTAACCTTCCGTATATCTGCGTACTGGATCCTGATAAAGTTGAATGAATTTCTCTTCGAATTTTTGAGGAAAACGTGCGTTGCATTATGGAGTGCGACTGTGATACAATAAAAAAGGCAATGCGATTTGTCAAGCAACGTCAAAATTTAACCAAAAGCGCAGCCTGAGGGGGTACAGCGCCAAAAAAGAATGTTTGTACCGCCGTAAAATAGTGTATTATATAAAAAGCAGTAATAACGGAAAAGGAGGGCTGGGTTTGAGAAAATTTCTGAGGGGCCCAGGCTTTTATCTTATTTTATTGATCGCAATAATATTTTTGGTGACATGGCTGGACCTTGATACAGGGGCAAAAAGGATTTCGTATCCAGAGCTGATTAGCGAGATTGAAAAGGGCAATATCGCCAAGCTGAGAACTGTGGAAAATGCCGCTATAGGTGTAAGAAAGGGCTCCAGATACGAAAACATTTTTCCTGACAAATACGATTTTGAAGTATATCTGCCTTCAAAAGAGGCTTTTATTGAAGATGTAAAGGCTGCCGAGGCAAGAAGGTTGGGTAAATCGCCTGACCAGGTAACACCAGCGGATTTCAGCTTTGAATGGGATCCACAGCCGCCGGCAGAGCCGCCGTGGTGGCTTAATTTATTGCCCTTTGCGGTGCTCATCCTGCTGTTTGTGGCCTTCTGGTTTGTCTTTATGCAGCAGGCTCAGGGCGGTGGGAACCGTGTCATGTCCTTCGGCAAAAGCCGCGCCAGGCTCCACACCGACACCAAGCACAGGGTAACGTTTAGCGATGTGGCGGGCGCCGAAGAGGAAAAATACGAGTTGAAAGAGGTTGTGGATTTTCTCAAGAATCCCAAGAAGTACCTGGAGCTGGGGGCGCGTATTCCCAAAGGGATCCTGCTTGTGGGGCCTCCTGGCACTGGTAAGACTCTGCTGGCCAAGGCGGTGGCAGGGGAAGCTGGTGTGCCGTTCTTCAGCATAAGCGGTTCTGATTTTGTGGAGATGTTCGTAGGCGTAGGTGCGGCCAGGGTCCGTGACTTGTTTGAACAGGCCAAGAAGAATTCCCCCTGTATTATATTCATAGATGAGATAGATGCGGTTGGACGCCATCGCGGTGCGGGATTGGGCGGAGGACATGATGAGCGCGAGCAGACGCTCAATCAACTGCTGGTTGAGATGGACGGATTTTCGGTGAATGAGGGCATTATAGTGATTGCAGCTACCAACCGCCCTGATATTCTGGATCCGGCGCTGTTGCGGCCGGGCAGGTTTGATCGGCGCATCACCGTTGGCATACCCGATATAAAAGGCAGGGAAGAGATACTGAAAGTTCATTCCAAGGGTAAGCCGTTGGCACCCGAGGTGGATTTAAAGGTTCTGGCCAAAAGGACGGCCGGATTTACGGGAGCTGACCTTGAGAACGTCATGAACGAGGCCGCAATACTGGCAGCCAGAAAGGGCTTAAGGCAGATAGGCATGGCGGAGTTGGAGGAGGCCATTACCCGTGTCATTGCAGGGCCAGAGAAGAAGAGCAGGGTGCTCACTGAAAAGGATAAGCGGCTGGTGGCTTACCATGAAGCGGGCCATGCGGTGGTTGCAAAACTGCTACCACATGCTGATCCTGTCCATCAGATATCCATCATTCCACGTGGTATGGCAGGGGGTTATACCTTGACCCTGCCTGAGGAGGATAAGTATTTCGTTTCAAAATCGGAGCTGATGGACGAGATTACCCAGTTGCTGGGCGGACGGGCCGCTGAGGCATTGGTGCTCAATGACATCAGCACCGGTGCTTCCAATGATATACAGAGAGCTACTCAGATAGCCAGGAAGATGGTAACCGAATACGGGATGAGCGAGAACATGGGGCCGGTAACCTTTGGAGGCAAGTACGAGGAGATCTTCCTGGGGAGGGACTGGGGCACCTATCGCAACTACAGCGAAAAGGTGGCTGCACTCATAGACAAGGAGATCAAGAACATCGTGCAGGAGGCTTATGAGCGGGCTGAGACGCTGCTTAAGGAGAACATCAGCAAGCTGCACAAGGTGGCCGAGGCTTTGCTCGAAAGGGAAAAACTGGATGTAGAGGAATTTGAAGAGGTATTTGCCAGCGCATAAAAACAGCATTAGTGTAATACAGGACGGTGTTTTAAAAACACCGTCTTTTTATAACATGGAAGATTTGATGTTTGCTGGAGCTGGATCGGCAACATGTGTCTAATGTATGCATTTTTCTGCGTTTTTTTGAAGTAGTCTTTGGGATAAAGTACCCACCCAGCAGCGTTATACCGGGGAAAGGGGTGAAAATCTATATGGGGTCGGTATCTTACCTTGATGAAGGGCAAAAAGCGGACGAGGCTTACCAAAGGGCTTTAAGGTATCTTGGCTTTCGTCCCAGGACTCAAAAAGAGGTGGAAGAGTATTTAAAGCGAAAGGGCTTTGATAGAGGAGCCATTGAAAAGGCCATAGAAAAGCTGAAAGGGTACCGGTTTATCGACGACAGAGCTTTTGCGTCAAGCTGGGTGAACAGCCGGATGCGAAACAATCCAAAGGGCAGAGCGGCCATGGCACGGGAGCTAAGGCAAAAAGGGGTGGACGCCGAGATAATCGATGAGGTGATGGAGTCGGTTTCCAGAGAACAAGAAGAAGCTGTGGCAAACGGGCTTGCTCAAAAATATTATGAAAAATATAGGGAAGCAGATGAAAGAGAAAGGGTGTATAAAACTGCCCAGGCGCTGGCGCGCAGAGGGTTTGATTGGGAGCTCATACAGAGGATAATCAGAAGGTTGACATAAGTGCTGTATTTGGCATGGACGCCGTATAAGCTGTTTTGTCGGTAAAAACCAACGTTCTTTGGTGTAGATGCCACCTCCTATTGAATTTTCCTGATGGACATTGTGAGCATTGAAGCGGCTGAGTTGTGCACAGCAGTTTGGCTGACTATTTAAGGGATGGGGGGTTCACGACATTGACAAAGAGCCATGCGGCGTATACAATTTAACTTGACGATATCTTAAAAAAGGGGAAAGATATGGAAAAGGTAGGCTATTTGGGACCCGAAGGTACCTTTACCCATGAAGCGGCCCTGCTGTATACAAAGGGGAAACGGGTGGATTTAGTCGAATATCCCACCATTCCTGACCTCATATACGGAGTAGACAAGGGACAAATAGATCATGCGGTGGTCCCTATGGAGAATTCTATGGAAGGAACGGTAAATGTAACGGTTGATATGATAATTCACGAGGTGAGCGTATATATAACTGGAGAGCTTGTGCTGCCTATACATCATTGTTTGCTCGCAAAGCCAGGGGTGCGGTTGGATGAACTGCGGGTTGTACTGTCCCATCCCCAGGCCCTGGCACAGTGCCGCAAATTTTTGTATGAGAGATTGCGCAGCGTGGAGCTGCGCCCCACTTCCAGTACGGCTGCAGCGGCCAGGGAGGTCTCAACAGGTCGGCGGGAATGGGGAGCCATAGGGAGCAAACATGCCGCCAGTGTGTTTGGCCTGGATATTCTTGAAGAAAACATCGAGGAGCATAACGGCAACTGTACCAGATTTGTTGTCTTGTCCAGGGAACAGAGCCAACCAACCGGATATGATAAGACTTCTATCGTATTCAGCGTGGACCATAAGCCTGGGAGCCTGTATCATGCCCTTAGAATCTTTGCCGAGAGGCACATAAACCTTACCAAGATTGAATCACGGCCCATGAAGACAAGCCTGGGCGAATATCTGTTTTTGGTGGATTTTGAAGGGCATGTGCGGGATGCTGTGGTGCAAGAGGCACTGGATGAGTTGGCCGGCCAGAGCAGGTATTTTGCTGTGCTAGGGTCATATCCCAGATTTACGTAAGAGAGGGGTTAAAGCCTTGCGAATGGATAACGAGAGGGAGCTTGACATTGCTAAAAACGTAAAGATTATTGAATGGCTCAAGAGTGAGATATTGCTCTCTATTGCTGAACTCTTTCGCATGCTGGCCAGCAGTGCCAGGGTTTCATCGGACAGCCTGGCCGATTGCCTTGCCAGCATAATCGTGGCTTCTTACCTGCTGGGCAAGAGGCTGGGGATTCACTTTGGCGTGATCGAGCAAAAGATTGTAAACAAGATTCGTCTGGGGATTTTGGAGGAACACGAGATAGAAAAGGACTACGGCGATTTGTCCGAGCTGAAGCAGCATATCAAGGCCAACAGAGAATAAATATGGAGTGTGTGATATGAATTTAAAGTTGAAGGCTGCGTTAGAAAGCGCCCTGATTGCCGCAGTAAGCGCCGTGTTGCTGGTAATACTGCCTTTTATACCTGTGCTAAACGTCGTCGTCTTTATCTGGCCGGTGCCGTTTATTGTACTGGGGGCCAGAAGGGAGCCCTGGGCAGGCATATTAGGGCTTATGATAGCCGGGTTGCTGCTTGGGATGATGTTTCATCCGTTTCTGGGATTTGCTGTGGTCATACTTAATTTCCCACTGGTGCTGGTGCTTTCTTGGGCCATAAAAAAGCGCTTTAACCTGTTTGAATACATCGTCATGTCGGCAGGGGCTGTATTGCTTTCAGCCCTTGTATTCCTAAAAGCGTTTTCCTGGTTTATGGGACAAACGGTGTTTGAATATATAGCCAGCAGCATACGCCAATTTTTCGTCAGCAACATAGTGGATTTTAGCCGCATGATAGACCTGTACGCTCAATTTAAGGTGATAGAAAAGCACATATCTCCAGGGGAGTTTGCGGAGGTGGTTATAGGGCAGCTGGAGCAGTTTGTGCCCTTTGTTCCTTCGATGTTGATCATATTCTCCTTGATATATGGAACCATAAACATGCTTGTGTCGCGCATGGTGCTCAAAAAGCTGGGATATGTGCTTAACGGATTGCCCGAATTCAGCGACTGGATGCTGCCCAGAGGCGCGGGGTTGGGTTTTATGGCCATGCTGCTTATTGCTTATGTGGGCAATTTGCTGGATTTGAGGAATTTTGAGGTCGTGTTTTATACCGTGCTGTCATTATGTTCGTTTGTGTTTTCAATCCAGGGTTTGGCGGTTGCAACGTTTTTCATGAGGCTTAAGATGAGCAGGGTACCAACCTTTTTGCGCGCCGTGATATTGGCTGTGCTTTTTATGATTGCTCCAACGCTTCTAATGTCTCTGGGAATTTTGGAGCAGGTGTTCAAGCTGCGATCGGTGTATCGGCGGATGAATCCGTAGTAGATAAAGAGGTGGATTGTTGGTGAAAAAGCCCACAGTGAAGGGGCTTAATGTTCCCGAAAATCCGATATATTTAGCTGTTATATTGGTGCTTTCGTTGATTGTATGGTATTTCAACTGGGCAATCGGCCTTGCGGCCTTTTTGCTGTTTGTCTATCTGGTATATTATAACTGGAAGGTTACGCGGATAAGAAGGATTGAATGGACGCACTATCTTGAGAACCTATCTGAAAATATAGACTGGTCCACAAAAAACGCGGTATTCAGCGTGCCCATGCCCTTTGTAGTGGTAGAGCTGGACGGAACTATTAACTGGTACAATCCCCGGTTTGGCCAGCTGTTTGAAGGGGAAAGCTTATTTGGCAAAAATATAAAGAACTACATCCCTAAGTTGGACCTCTATGCTCTGCTCAAAAGCAAAGAGAAGGATTGCATACAAATAGAGCTAAATGGCAGGAAGTACCGCCTGTTTTATACGCCCCTGGGCATTAACGGCAACAAGGACAGCCGCAGAGTGATCATATTCATGTATCTACAGGACATCACCGAAGAGGCTTTGTTGAAGGCAAAGTACCATGATGAGCGCCTGGTAGTTATGCTGGTGCAGATCGATAATTATGATGAGGTGGTAAGCAACACCGATGAGGCGAAACGGCCAGTGGTGCTGGCCGAAATTGAGGCTACATTGAGCCAGTGGGCCATTTCTCTCAATGCAGGCTGGAAGAAATTTGACCGCGATAAATTTGTGGTCTTTGCCGAAGCCAAAGCATTGAAGGCGCTGGAGGACAACAAGTTTCAAATACTCGATGCCGTTAGGTCTATCAGTGCAGGCAACAGAATTCCTGTTACCTTGAGCATAGGGGTAGGAGCAGATGGTAAAACCCCTCTGGAGCTCAGCCACTATGCGCAGTTTGCCCTTGACCTGGCTCTGGGGCGGGGAGGGGATCAAGCGGTAGTTAAGCGAGGAACCAAGCTGTTTTTTTACGGGGGCAAGAGCAAAGAAGTTGAGAAGCGTACCAAGGTTAAATCCAGGGTTATTGCCAATGCCCTCAAGGAGCTGATGTCCCAGTCGTGGGGAGTATTCGTCATGGGCCACGAGGCGGCGGACCTCGATTGCCTGGGGGCCGCTTTAGGTATTTACAGATGTGCCCGCCATGTTGGTAAACAGGCTTATATAGTGATGAGCCGGCCCAATCCTTCTATACGCCCCTTGATAAGCAGGCTTCTGGAAGACGAAGAATACCGGGATGCTTTTATAACAGCCGATGAGGCTTTAGCCAGAGTGGATCGCCAGGCAGTGCTGGTAGTAGTGGATGTGCATCGCCCAACCTTTATGGAGGAGCAACGGCTTTTAGGTGCTGTGGACAAGGTGGTGGTGATAGACCATCACAGGAGAAGCGCAGAAGCGGTAGAGAATGCCACGCTGGTATATCTGGAACCCTATGCTTCTTCCACCAGCGAGCTGGTCACTGAAATAGTACAGTATTTCGATGAAAAGGTCGAGCTTAAGCCTGTAGAGGCCGATGCTTTGCTGGCTGGGATAACAGTGGACACCAAAAATTTTATATTCAAAACCGGCGTGCGCACGTTCGAAGCGGCGTCCTATCTCAGGCGTGCCGGCGCAGATCCTGCTTCGGTGCGCCATCTATTCCAGGATGACCTTGATACCTTTCTAAGCCGTGCCGAAGTGGTGAAAAATGCTCAGATAATCGCGCCGGGCGTGGCACTGGCATATTGCCCGCCCAATATCAAAAACGGTTCGCTTATTGCTGCCCAGGCTGCTGACAGCCTGCTTACCATAAAGGGTATACACACTTCCTTTGTCCTGTATCCGAGTGGCGACGGTGTCATGATAAGCGGGAGGTCTTTAGGAAATGTAAATGTCCAGATGGTGCTGGAAAAGCTCGGAGGAGGAGGGCATCTGACGGTTGCGGGGGCGCAGCTTGGCAGCATGAGCCTTGATGAGGCTCGTCAAAAGGTCATTAAGGCATTAAAAGATTATTTAGAGGAGGGGAAATGACAGATGAAAGTGATTCTGCTTCAGGATGTAAAAGGACAGGGAAAACAGGGTGACGTGATCAATGTCAATGACGGATATGCGAGAAACTATCTTTTTCCCAGGAGGCTGGCCATAGAAGCCACCGAGCAAAACTTAAGGGCGCTTAAGGAAAAGAAACAGGCAGAGGCAAGGCGTAAAGAGCATGAACTGGCAGAGGCGCACAAACTGGCAAATACTCTATCGGGACTTACGGTGGTGATAAAAGCCCACAGCGGCAGTGAGGGCAAGCTGTTCGGTTCGGTGACCAATAAGGAGATTGCCGATGAGCTTAAAAAGCAACATAACATGGACATTGACAGAAAGAAAATCGTGTTACCCGAACCCATAAAGAGCACAGGGAACTATGCGGTGACGGTTAAGGTGTATCCCGAGGTTACAGCCACGCTGACCGTGAAGGTTGAAGCGGAGTAACCGGACAAGGGAGAAAGGGAGTTATCATGGCTGAGTTGCTGCAGCGTATACCCCCTCACAATTTAGAAGCCGAGCAATCAGTCCTGGGTTCAATGCTGATCGATGCCGAGGCCGTTTCAGTAGCGGCCGGGTCTTTAAAGGCTGAAGATTTTTATTCCGAAGCCCATAAAGAGATATTCGAGGCCATGCTGAACCTGTATGACCGTGGTGAGCCGGTGGACCTGGTCACCGTTGTGGAAGAGCTGAGACAGAGGGGCACCCTGGAAGGGGTGGGTGGAGCGGCTTATATATCTGACCTGTCTGTGGCTGTCCCTAGCACAGCTAATTTAAAATATTACATACAGATAGTAGAAGAAAAATCAATCTTGCGGCAGCTCATTGCGGCATCCAACGAGATCATAAGGGACAGCTACGAGGCACAGGAAGAGCTGGACATCATTCTGGATAGAGCCGAAAAGAGGATATTTGAAATCTCTCAGCGACAAACCACCAATTACTTTGAACCAATAAAAAATATTCTCCTTGAGACCTATGCCAAGATTGAAGAGCTGTCCAAGAAAAAAGGTGGTATAATAGGTTTGCCTACCGGTTTCCACGAATTTGACCAGAAGACGTCAGGCCTCCATCCTTCAGACCTGATACTGGTGGCGGCCCGGCCATCCATGGGTAAAACCAGCTTTGTGCTAAATATTGCACAGTATGTGGCTTTGCGCCAGAAGGTGCCGGTTGCCATATTCAGCCTGGAGATGTCCAAAGAGCAACTGGTGCAGCGCATGCTGAGTTCAGAGGCCAATGTAGAGCTGCAGAAGATTCGCACGGGAGATCTAAGCGAAGAGGATTGGTTAAAACTCGTGAGGGCCGCTGGACCGTTGTCGCAGGCGCCCATATACATAGACGATACCGGTGGGCTTTCGGTCATGGAGATACGATCCAAGGCGCGCAGGCTTAAGATGGAAAAAGGATTAGGGCTATTGGTCATTGACTATCTCCAGCTTATGTCTGGCAGGGGCAGGGCGGAAAACCGCCAGCAGGAGATATCAGAGATTTCCCGTTCACTGAAGGCCCTGGCCAGGGAACTGAAAGTTCCCGTTATTGCGCTGTCGCAGCTCAGCCGCGCTCCAGAAGCCAGGACCCAGCACCGGCCGATGCTCAGCGACCTGCGCGAATCGGGTGCCATCGAACAGGATGCTGATCTGGTTGTATTCATATACAGGGATGAGTATTATAATCCCGATACCGATAAGAAGAATATAGCCGAGATAATAATTGCAAAACAGCGAAACGGCCCTACCGGCACTGTTGAACTGGTGTGGCTAGGGCAATATACCAAGTTTGCCAATTATGAAAAAAGCCGTCAGGAGTACTGACGGCTTTTTTCATAAAATAATAGCATTTTTCGCTTATAACCGAGTCTCCGCATGTAAAAAACAGGTAATTTAATTACATATATTACCAAAAGGATTTTTGAATTTTTTGTCGAATATATATCCCCTGTAGAAAAATGCAGGGGTGATTGTGAATGGATATAAATGATGTTAAGAGCATAATAGCATACAATGCCTCCAGCATACCAGTATTGTTTGAGATGTGCCGTATTGCAAAAATAGCAGAGACTGTCAATGATATGG
>NZ_JAHUQD010000030.1 GCF_023838525.1 Caldicoprobacter algeriensis | reverse complement strand
TTATGTTGAGCCATAGTGAGACCCCCTTGTATGTTTAGTGATTTTGGATATCTATATCATACAGGATTTCTCACTATGGTTCTACTATTTTTTAGGTGTTGCATTTAATTTTACAACGAACCTTTTAAAACGAGCGAGAGACTTACACGCTCCCGGAATCATCGTAGAGGTTGAATTACTACCAGAGACAACCCGAGAACCAAAATGGGGAATCGAGATTAACAGGATTTTGCTAGAGCACATGAGAGAATTTGAAGCAAAATATGACTTTAAAAGTATATTGAGATGTACGCCCAACGACATCAGAGAAATGGTGCGCCCTTCATTTATGAGACAAGGCCAGCTCCTGGAAAACATGCTTACCACATTTCAAAGATGCGCTGAAGAAGGAGCCGATATTCTATCCATAGAATCCACAGGTGGCAAGGAACTCCACGATGAAGCTCTGATCAATTGCGACATGAGAAAAGCCATCTTTGCTCTTGGGGTTTTAGGTATCAGGGATATGCGGTTTCTGTGGGCACATATAGTGCAAATAGCCCAAGCAACTGGCTCTATCCCAGGCGGAGATACGGCTTGTGGTTTTGCCAATACAGCCATGGTACTGGCTGAACAGGGTATGATTCCAAAAGTATTTGCAGCAGTGGACAGGGTGGCAAGTGTCCCTAGGACGTTAGCTGCTTATGAGATGGGGGCAGTAGGTCCAAACAAGGATTGCGGTTATGAAGGCCCTTATATCAAGGCCATAGCCGGAGTTCCTATATCAATGGAGGGGAAAACGGCTGCATGTGCCCACCTGAGCGCGCTGGGCAATATAGCGGCATGCGTTTGCGACTGCTGGAGCAACGAATCGGTGCAGAACATCAAACTTTTGAGTGCTCATGCCCCTGTCGTTTATACAGAGCAGCTGATTTACGACTGCCGTTTGATGAACCAGGCAGCAGCTGAAGGACACGATTACGCTCTAAAGATGCGCGATTGGCTGGCCAAATCCGATGACAAATTTGATCCTCAGGCCTATGTTTTAAGGCCAGACATTGTACTGGAAATCAGTAAGGAACTGGTAAAAGAGAGAGACGCTTTTATGGCAACCAAGAAAGCAGCAGTTCTTGCAGTAGATGTAATTAAAAGAGGCATTAAAAATGGAGATGTTATGGTGCCCCCACGTGAACAAAAATGGTTGGACATCATAAGCGCCCAGCTTGAAACCATACCCAATGATGAAGAGGAATTTTGGTACGAAATAAAGAAGGAAGTGGATTTGACAAAATGGAGACCTGAAGAATACGGCTTAAAATGAAAATATCACATCTAAACTGCAGTTTTTTGATGCAAAATTGGGGTTATAATAATATTAACTGGGCATCAGCAGTAGATACCAGAGATGCTTGGCTCCAATAGCTATCTTAGTTAAAATGGGAGCCATAAGATGCGTCAAATCACAAAGGAGGCGATTTCGTGAGCGAATTCATAAACAATCGTGAATACAGAAAAAAGGTCCTAAAAGAGCTGATCAAAGAGCTACATAACGGAAAAACCGTAGAAGAAGTTAAACCCAGGTTTGAAGAGCTGATCAAGGGGGTATCGGCTGAAGAGATAGCTGATATAGAACAAGCCTTGATCATGGAAGGCATGCCTGTTGAGGAAATACAGCGGTTGTGCGATGTGCACGCAGCTGTTTTCAAAGGCTCAATAGAAGAAATACATCGACCGCAAAAGCCGGAAGACGCTCCCGGCCACCCTGTTCACACCTTCAAACTTGAAAACAGGGAACTCGAAAAGCTCATAAATACCCGAATAAAGCCGCATATTAAAGACTTTGAAACTTCAGATAGCCCAAAAAATGTCAGCACGCTGGCCGAAGACTTCAACATGCTTTGGGAAGTCGATAAGCACTATGCCCGCAAAGAAAACCTGCTGTTCCCTTTCCTGGAAAAATACGGGATTACAGCCCCGCCGAAGGTGATGTGGGGTGTGGATGACGAAATACGGGATGGAATCAAAGAAGTTTGCTCTCTGCTCTCAAATTACAAAGGCAATAAGGGGGAAGTGGTAAACAAGGCCAACCAGGTAATCGACAAGGTTATCGAAATGATTTTCAAAGAAGAGAACATACTCTTCCCAATGGCGCTCAATACGCTGAGCGAAGACGAATGGATCAAGATAGAAAAAGAAAGCGAAGGGGTAGGGTATTGCCTCACGCGGCCTGCAGGAAAATGGCATCCAGTCCGAGAAAACATCAAACAAAAGGCACAAGTTGAAGGCCAGCAGCCGGTCGAAAGCGGATACATAAAGTTTGAAACCGGCATACTCTCACAAAAGGAGATAGATGCCATCTTCAATACGCTTCCGGTAGACATAACCTTTGTTGACAAGGACGGCGTAGTAAAGTATTTTTCACAGGGCAAGGACAGGATATTTGCCCGGCCCAAGACTGTCATCGGCAGACGCGTAGAAAATTGCCATCCCCCTGCCAGCATACACATAGTTCAAAAAGTTATAGAAAACTTGAGAACCGGCAAAAAGGACCATGAGGATTTTTGGATTAAGATGGGCGATAAATATGTCTTTATCCGCTATTTTGCCGTAAGGGATAATTCCGGTCAGTTCCTTGGCATCCTGGAAGTGACGCAAGATATAAAACCTATACAGGAAATAACAGGTGAAAAAAGGCTTCTCGATGAGTAATTAATAGAATAAAAGCGTTTAAAATGAAAAATGCATTCTTATTTACCTGACAATATACAGGGGAAATAAGAATGCATTTTTATATTAATCCTCTCCTTCCTTCTCACAAGACCATCCTCCATACAAGTCCGCCATGCCTTCCAGCTCTTCCCTTATGCTTTCCACAAGCTCCTCAGGCTTTTGCACTACTGCCAGCTTCCCGAAGCTTAGCACCCATCTCTTTATATCAATAAGCCCTTTTACCCTGGCCTTAAAAATGATGGACCCATCTTTCAGTGGCTCAATCTGCTGATTGGGAAGCCATCTCTTCTCCTTCACCCATACACTGGCAGGATGGAAAAACCGTATCTCAACATCATATTCTTCACCTTCGACTACGCTAAAGATGTTCGACATATATTCCTTTACCGAAAAATCGTATGGATAAACAAAAGTCGTATCCAATATTTCAATGTCTTCTATCCTAACCAGCTTGAAGGTGCGTATCTGCTCTCTTAAATGACAGTATCCAATCAAATACCACGACCCTTCACGGTATATCACGGCATAAGGGTCTACTTCCCTCAGCTTTCTTTCATTCCTGGCTGGAGTATAGTAGAGAATCCGTATGCGCTTACGCTGTTTTATGGCCATATAAATGGTAGTCAATATCTTATTTACGTTATCCTTTAAATCGACTTTTCCCAGAGAAAGCATCAGCTCATCGGTGGAAAGGGGAAAAACATTGACAACAGTATCACCCAATGCAGAACGAATCTTTGCCACAGCCGTCTGCAGCTCATTTGCCAGTGGAAACCCGTTCTTGTGCGTTAAAAGCTTTTCAGCCAGCATCAGGGCAGAGTATTCCCCTTCATCCAGTTTGGGCACATCAAAATAATAGTCATCGCTTAAATAATAACCTCCACCTCTTCCAGTCATCCCTTGAACAGGAACTCCTGCTTTTTTCAAGTATTCAATATAAGCCTTCACATTTCTGGGAGTAATATCTAGTATTTCGGCTACCTCCCGCGTCGACATCATCTGGCGGGTCTGAAGCAGCGCAATGATTTTTAGACACTGGCTCAGCTTGCTCATATTTTCATACACCCTTATTTCTTCAATCCCTGCTTTGTACCTCATTAGACAAACCTACCCAATATAGCAGCAAGGATCATGGTCAGACCCGTCAGCTGATAAACCTGTACCATCCTCAAATTGGCCTCCGTTAGCCTGGGGATATCGTCATAGTGCTGCCGTGCAACCCTGACAGCCCTCACAGCCAGAGGGACACTGGCCAGCCCAAGCAGCCAGAAAGGATTCTTCAGGACAATGGCCAGCAGAATAAACCACAGATAAGCTGCCAAAAATAGCAGCGCAAACACCTTCACGCCCTTTTCCTTGCCCAGCCTAACCAGCCAGTTTCTCTTGTTGCCCCGGGCATCGGCTTCATAATCGGGAAACTGGTTTATCCACAGTACGTTTGCTATCAAAATTCCGATGGGTATGGACACCCACAAAGCCGATAAATCCACTCTGCCTGTTTGCAAACAGTATATACCTAGAACTATAAGAGGCCCAAATGTCAGACCAACCGTTACCTCGCCTAGCCCGCGATAAGCCAGTTTAAACGGCGGAAGGCTATAGAATATGGACAGCAAAACGCCGGCAATGCCTATCCATAATATGCCCATTTCCTTAAAAAACATAATATAAAGACCTATCATGCAAGCAATCACAAACGTAACCACGGCAATCATAACGACTTCAGACAGCGTAAGCTTCCCGTCCACGATGGTCTTTTTACCCCCACTGAAGGGGGTTCTTTTGTCGGGGGTTATAAACCGATCAACCCCCGACTTATAATCCACCCATTCATTCACGGCATTTTTTCCGATTTCTATGCAATAAACAGCTATGAGAGCCACAATAAACCAGTAGAGGTCAAACCTTCCTGTCCTACCAAAGGCAAACGCTGCACCTACAACCATTGGCACTGTAGAAGCTATCCATATCTTGGGATCAGCCAGTTGCCAGAAACCCTGCCATATTCGCTTCGCATCAGCTTTCATGTTTGAACCCCCTATATCAATAGATATTTAAATCACTCGCCATTCAAACCCTTAAGGCATACAATATCATAAACTCATCAACCATATTATAACCTCACTCGATAATCTCATCAATAGGCGCTCCTGGCGGAACCATGGGATACACCATCTCATCGGGGTGTATAACGCACTCTATCAACACGGGCTGCTGCATCTCAAGAGCTTGCTTGAGCGTGCCCTCAACCTCTTCATTGGAAGTTACTTTGAAACCCTTGATTCCATAAGCATCGGCCAGCTTTACAAAATCGACATCAGGGCCCAAAGTGGTATACGAGAATCTCCCATTGTAGAACAGCCTCTGCCATTGACGCACCATACCCAGAGCCTGATTATTTAGCACCAGCTGGATTATGGGCAGCTTGTATCTTGAAACTGTAGCCAATTCAGTCGAATTCATTTTAAAGCTTCCATCCCCTGCAACGTTTACCACCCTTCGATCGGGCCTTCCAATGCATGCTCCTATGGCTGCGCCTAAACCATAGCCCATGGTACCCAGACCCCCAGAAGAGATAAAGGTACGAGGCTCATCAAACTTGTAAAATTGGGCAGTCCACATCTGATTCTGCCCCACTTCGGTGGTGATTATAGCCTTTCCCGCAGTAAGCTCATAAAGCTTCTCTATGATGTACTGCGGGGTCAGTTTCCCTTTGGGAGTACCATACCTAAGCGGATGTGCCTTCTTCCAATCCTCTATCTGCTTATTCCAGCCATTGGGCTGCCTTTCATCCACCAAATCGATCAACCTCTGAAGTATTTTCTTCACATCGCCACAGATAGGTATATGGGCATCAATATTTTTACCCAGCTCTGCAGGGTCAATGTCTATATGAATGATCTTGGCGTGGGTAGCAAACCTCTCGGCTTTGCTTACAACACGGTCACTGAAGCGGGCTCCTATGGCTATCAGCAGATCACACTTTGAAACGGCGTAGTTGGAAACCCGCGTTCCATGCATTCCCACCATGCCCATAAAGTACGGATGGGTACCCGGGAAGGCACCTAAACCCATAAGCGAACAAGTTACAGGAGCTTTTATCTTTTCTGCAAAGGCTACCAGTTCTCGGTTGGCACCCGAGATGTTGACTCCACCCCCCGCGTAGATCACTGGCCTTTCACATTTATTTATAGCCTCTACTGCTTCCTGAACTCTTCTCTCTATTTCTTCTTTGCGATAAAACTGAGGGTGAAAGATATCCTCATTCACATAGCTGGTATCCACCTGAGCGGGCTGATAATCTATTACGGCATTTTGTATATCCTTTGGGATATCGATCAGAACAGGACCGGGTCGACCGCTTCGCGCTATCTTGAAAGCCTGCCTTATAATATCCGGCAAACACTCAGCATCTTTGACGATATAATTATGTTTGGTAATGGGCGCAGTTACGCCTGTTATATCCACCTCTTGAAATGAATCTTTGCCGAGCAGCGAAGAAGCCACCTGACCAGTAAACACCACCAGAGGCACCGAATCCATATAAGCGGTTGCAATACCGGTCACCGTATTGGTGGCTCCTGGGCCTGATGTGGCAAACACCACGCCAACTTTACCCGTAGCCCTGGCATATCCATCTGCGGCATGGGTAGCCCCCTGTTCATGGGCCGTTAAAATATGGGTGATGTCCTTAGCGTCATACAGTGCATCGTATACCGGGAGGATCGCCCCTCCAGGAAAGCCAAAAACGATATTCACACCCTGCTCTCTCAGGCATTCTATGACCACCTGTGCACCCGTCAACTTCACTCCTTCATCGCCCCCTTTACCGAAAAATAAGTATTAAAAAACCCCTTCATCCCTTAATTGAAATGGGACGAAAGGTTTACTTCCGTGGTACCACCCATATTCGCCGTTGCTTTGCAGCAACAGCCTCGCCAGGATACGGCCCTGCACAAGCTCAGGCTTATATCCTTGCACTGTAACGGGTGCATCCCCGTCAGAGCTTACTAACACCGTTTCAGCCCTGCAACTCTAGGACGACTTCGCCATTTCCCCGGGCACCGGTTCGCAGCAACCACCGGCTCTCTTAAGCCCGTCTGAAAACGCTACTCTTCCCTTCATCGCCTTTCGATGCATAATTATGTATAATTGGGTATATTTTAATATAAATTATTCAGAAAAGCAAGTAGTTTTTTCTAAATCGTATAAACAAGCAAAAACAGTATGAGAATTGCCAAAAATATGATAAAATACAATTGTGCAATTAAATCTAAATCTTGAAAAAGGTGTGAATGCTTATGCTGACTCCGAAAAGCTATACAGTCGCACAGGTCGATGGTTTTATATATCCAGTTATCCTTATAGCCTCTACCAGAGGAGTAAAGAAAATATGCTTTGCTCCGCTTGATACAATTATAGAAGAACTGAACAAAATGAATATGCCTTACACCATAGATCCGTATCACGACGCAGCCATTGAACTCCGCCAGTATTTTCAAGGGCAGCGAAAACATTTCGACATCCCTATCGATATAGATAGCACTCCATTCCAGCTTAAGGTATGGAAGGCCTTGCAGTCAATACCTTACGGCGAGGTGCGAAGCTATAAAGACATCGCTTTGCAGATAGGCCACCCCAGAGCCCTCCGCGCCGTGGGACAAGCATGCAGTGCCAACCCAGTTCCCATAATAATACCCTGTCACAGGGTACTTACAGCCAGTGGAAATTTGGGAGGCTTTAGCGCAGGCATTGAAATAAAAAAGGCCTTGCTGGATCTAGAAGGAACTTTTTCTGATAAATGCCGATAAGCATGCCGCCGTTATCATACTGCTACCAAAATTAGTTTAGCAACGATATGACAACGGCGGCACCTTCACGGCATTTTATCACTTAACAAGCTCCGCAATGGCGTGGGCATAAATTTTGGCATTCATCATCAGGTCCTCGATTTCTATATATTCATCCTTCTGATGTGCCATCTCGGGCTTTCCAGGAAAGACCGCTCCAAAGGCAACCGCATTTTTAATCGCCCTGGCGTAGGTCCCGCCACCTATAGCAACAGTATAAGCAGGTTGCCCTGTTTGCTCAGCATATACCTTCTTCAGCGTTTGCACCAAGAAGTGGTCTTCAGGTACATAAAGAGGACCTTGATGATCCAAAACCTCTACCTCTACACCATGCTTGTCAGCCACCATGTGTATGCGTGCTAGTATCTCCTGTTTTTCAAAGCTCACCGGATAGCGTATATCGATGACGGCACGCCCGGCCTGGCCGTCCACTTGAATCATGCCTAAATTGAGTGTGAGCTTCCCCGAAAGCCGATCTTCCAACGCCATCCCCATGGATTGGCCGTAAACCTGCATTCCAATGGCCTCACTGAGAAAAGCAATAAATCTTTCCATCTCGCTATCTCCCAGTCCCAGAGCCGATAGGCAAAGCAGCATCTGACCGATGGCATTTTTTCCTTTTTCAGGCATGCTGGCGTGGGCAAGCTGACCAATAGATTTAGCTATTACAGTACCTCCTTCACCCACTTCAACCTCCACCGTATACCCAGATTTGTTTTTTAAGCTTTCAATGCTTTTAATCAATTTTTCCCTATCAACGCCTGGCCCAAAAACACAGATGCACTCGTCGGGCACCACATTTGGTCTCTGCCCCCCGTATATCCTTTCAATTCCAATATAAGATTTTTGCCCATCGGAGAACTTCTTACGCAGGACTATGTGCAAAATTCCTTTTTCGGCATTGATAATAGGGTAGCGTCCGTCGGGGCTCATCCCAAAATCGGGTACCGCCTCTCGCTTAAAATAATATTTGAGGTCCTCCCATCCGCTCTCCTCATCGGTGCCCAGTATTAGCCTCACCTTCTTATTTACCGGGACCCCGGACTGCATGACGGCTTTCATGGCATAAAGCACCGCAATGGTCGGCCCTTTATCGTCAATTGCTCCCCTACCGTAAATCCTGCCATTGTGAATCTCCCCGCCATACGGTGGATAAGTCCACCCGCTTCCTTCTGGCACCACATCCAAATGCGTCAATATCCCCAGCATCTTTTCTCCTTGACCGAATTCTATGTGTCCAGCATAACCATCCACGTTTTTCGTCTCAAACCCGAGCCTTCTGCCAAGGGTCAACACGTAGTCAAGCGCCCTGTAGACATGTTCGCCAAACGGCCTGCCAGGCTGTGGCTTGCCCTCCACGCTGGGTATGGCCACCAGCTCCTGAGTCGAATGTATTATTTCATCCCTGTATGATTCAATGATGTGGTTCAAATCCATAAAAATTCCTCCCTAAGTTTAAGATTTATCCTCAACACTGAATCCCGCTGTTGCATTGGCAAGTTTTGTACGACCTAACCTAAAAAAGGTTTAAAGTACATCTTCAACGCTGAAGCCTTTCCCTTCTACTTCCCTGGTATCTATTATGGACATAAATGCACCAGGGTCAACCCTATGCACCACTTCCCTGAGCTTTGACAGCTCCATGGTTCGTACCACCATGTATATAAGCTTCTTGTCCTTATGGGTATAGGCGCCTTCGCCATTTAAAAAAGTAATACCTCTTTTCACATGGCGGAAAAGCTCCACTGCCATCTCATCGGCCGCATCTGATACTATTATCACAGTTTTTTTATGATTGAATCCCGCCAGTATAGCGTCTACCGCTTTATTGCTCACGAACATGCCCACCATAGAAAACATGGCAGCTTCAACGTTTAAAAAGGCTGCCGCAGCGGTCAATATTACAAAGTTAAATGCCGTGGCAATTCCTCCAACGCTGAACGAAAAGAATTTATTTATAAGCAGCGATATGATGTCAGTACCACCCAGCGAACCACGATTCCTTATTACAATGCCTATACCCGTTCCCGAAATCAATCCGCCAAAAATTGCCGCTATCATGGTATCCTTTACATCTATTGTCCACCCTCTTGTAAGGTATAAAAAGGCTGACATGCTTGCTATTCCTACCATGCTCAAATAAACAAAACGCCTGCCCAAAAATCTATATCCTCCTATAAATAGAGGAATATTGAGGATTATGACAGTGATTTCCGTAGGGATGGAAAGCAGGTACTCCAATATTATAGCAATACCCGTCAGACCACCGCTTAACAATCTGTGAGGAATAAAGAGCATATTTACAGCAACAGAATATATGAAACTCCCTACTATTATGTATAAAACCCTCATGAATAAGCGCCTAGTTCTAGATTCTGCCATATAGTTATTCCCCTTTTAAATTAGGCATCAATTGCTTCTGTTCTTCTATTTGCAACTAATTTATATTATAACACAAAAATGCCGTTTATGTATTTCCATCCCAATCATCAGAAAATTTTCTCTCTATTTTCATAAAACGGACGAAAAATCCCAAAAAATTTTTCCAAAAACGAATGCATTGTTGAACAAAACATGCTAAAATATTTTGAAGAGCATGTTAATTCCAATGCAGTGCCCTGTTTGAAAGTCAACCGATAAATATTACATAAAATAGTCAGTCGACGAAATGCACGTAAATTATTATTCCACGACATTTTAGTAAAATTATCTGCAATCAATATTAAGTCACTAAAAAGGAGTGTTCTAATGATGAAGATCATAATATGCAAAAATTATGATGAGATGAGCCAAACGGCAGCTGAAATCGTAGCCAAACAAATAAACAGCAATCCCCACACTGTTCTCGGCCTGGCAACCGGCAGTACGCCTCTGGGGATGTACAAAAATTTGGTTAAGATGAACAGAGAAGGCAAAGTGGACTTTTCCAACGTGGTAACCTTTAATCTCGATGAATATGTGGGTCTTGACAAGGATCATCCCTGCAGCTATCACAGATTTATGGACGAAAACCTCTTCAATCACATAAACATAAAGAGGGAAAACATACATCTGCCCAACGGTATGGCTCCTTCCCTGGAAGAAGAATGCAAAACCTATGAAAAGATGATAGCCCAGGCTGGTGGCATTGCCCTACAGGTATTGGGCATCGGACATAACGGCCACATCGGCTTTAACGAACCGGGTACCCCATTCCATTCCCTCACGCACGTTGTGGAGCTGGCGCAGCGCACCATCGAAGCAAACTCCAGGTTCTTCAACTCGCCAGATGAAGTACCACGTAAAGCTATTTCTATGGGCATAAAGACCATTATGCAGGCGCAGAAGATCCTCCTTTTGGCCTCTGGAAAGGACAAAGCAGAGATTATAAGCAAGGCGCTTCATGGGCCTGTCACCACTGACATACCTGCCTCAGTGCTTCAGCTTCATCCAAACGTAACAGTCATCCTTGATGAAGGCGCAGCATCTGCTTTGGACAGGTAAAGGTGAAAAGCCTTCAAGGCTTAAAAAATAAAAGAAAGGCTACTGAGTAACTCGGTAGTCTTTTCTTTGTAGGCCAAGGTTGATGCTCGTTTTATTTTGTCAACATTATTCTATATAATATGATTCATCACATATCGTGCTGTCCTGGTAAGCAAATCCTTCACATTTTCATATTCCTTATTCGCAACCCCAGTAAATAAGATGTCTATTACCGTAAGCTGCGCAATACGTGATCCCATAGCACCGCTTCTTTTCTCAATCTCTGGTGTGCTGATAAAAAGAGTTATATCGGCTTTGCTGGCAATTGGATTCTTGCCGTATTTAGTAATGCTTATCACTGTACAACCCAATTCTTTAGCAATCTCAAGGCACTCTATCATCTCCTTGGTACGCCCTGAATAAGATATTATAACCGCCACATCATTTTTTCCCAGTAAATAAGTATGAGTCAACTGCATATGGAAATCCGTTGGTGCTATAGCGTTTTTGCCTATCCTTACAAACTTATAGGCAGCGTCTTGAGCCACCAGTCCAGAAGCTCCAACGCCAAGAAACAAGATCTTTCCGGCTTTGCTGAGAACATCTATGGCCTCTTTAACACTATTAGCATCCAGTATCTTTTGCGTATCCGATATTGCTCTACCATTTAACAAACTCACATTGTCAATAATGCTTTCTATACTGGTATATCCTTTAATATCCGTATACAGCTGCTCTTCTTCACCAGCTTCGCTTTTCTCTCTGGCAAGGCCATTCATGACATAAGCCTTTTTGAAATCCTTAAGCCCTGAATAGCCCAATAACTTACAAAATCTAACCCATGCCGCTTCACTAACCCCTGTTTTCTCAGCTAATTCTTGAATTGAAAGGGTAAACACTTCCTCAATATTGTTGAGAAGATAATCGGCTATCTTTTTCTCGGTAGGATTTAGTTCATTATATATATTCTTAATCTTTAAAACATAGTCGTGTTGAGCAGACATAAACTCAGCCTCTTCCTTTCTTTAGTAAATTTTTAAAAACCATATTCAGTCAATATTATACCTCATAGCATCCCGCTCCGCCTTTATCCCTCTTATAGCAGCCTTTGCAAGCAAGAAAAGCTGCTCTGCCGCATCCATGAGTATCTCTTTGGCCTTATTGTCACCCTTTTTATGCGCCTGGTCCACTACTTTTGCCAACGCCGCAATCTCGCTCTTTTTTATATCCCTTCTGTACACAAACCGTACAAACTCTTCAGGGGCGGTTATACCAATCTCCTCCATCAGCATGGGTAGTAAATGGGTATAAGGTTCTCTTCCGTCATAACATCTCAAAGCGGCTTTTATGGCCTCAAGGCCAATATAATAAGCGCTTCCCTCATCTCCAACAACATGCCCCCATCCACCAACCCTTACCCTTTCACCGTTCTTACCAATCCCATAGGCAATCGACCCCGTACCTGCAATAACAGCAATGCCTTCCCTGCCACCTGTCATCTCTGCAATAACTATTTCGGCATCGTTGGTTATCACAATATTCCCTTTTATCCCTAAAGATCTTACGTAGTCCTTTATAACCTCTTGTTCTTCTTTTCTGCCTGCTCCCGCGCTACCAATACAGATAGCTTTGCAATATTCTATGTTTAAACCAGCATGTTCCACTGCATTCCCTATCAAGGACTTCAGGGCATCATATACCTGAGATTCTTCCTGAGCCCTTATATTAGTAGAACCGCCGTATTCAGTGAGGATAATATTGCCCCGCAAATCAGCTATCGAAATGGCGCTTTTTGTACCGCCACCGTCAATGCCAATGACGTACTCCATACATCTCCGTCCCTTCATAAAGAAACAGGTAACCTGCCCTGAGGTGTATGGTTTCCACTCAAAACTTCCAAAACACTCTTTACAGAAAGGGGCGTATATTCATAAGCGCACAAATATGTTGGAACCCCTTTAAATCTGAGCAAATCATAAGGATTTCTCAAAGCCACGACGACGATGTTCTTATTGACTTCCAGCAATGCATTTACCAGCGCTGCCTGGCCTTCATTTAAGCTAACATTGTATGTTCCTACCACAACGATCTCCTTACCTTCTGTCTCTCGCACAATAGAATCTATAAATGCTCTGTCTGGATTTACAGGAATGGTCCTCCCTATCCCGCCAAACCTCTCTACAAAAGAATTGGCGAAAGATAATTTCGTCGTCAACTTATCATCAACGGCTGAAACTGGAGTCATTTCAGGAGATATAGTCAAAATTTTTTGCCCTTTTATAGGCAAAAGCCCTAGTTCATCCTTTACCACCGTAATGCTGTTTAAACTTATCTCCCTGACGATCTCCTGGTGCTCCTTACTTCCCAATAGTTCAATGCTGCCTTCATCGGGATATGGGTTTTCAAATAGCCCATATTTTTTCTTTAATTTGATTATCCTGTCAACAGATTCATCTATCCTCTCAATGGGAATTTCCCCTTTTAAAACGGCATTCTTAATTTCATTAAAAGCTTCAATCTGTGTATCTTTGGTGTGGGAGACTAAAACTATGTCTGCCCCCGCTTTTATTGCAAGTACAGCTGCTCTGGCGGTGCCAAAATATTTAGCAATTGCACTCATTTCCATACAGTCTGTGAAAATTATACCTTTAAAGTTAAATTCCTTTCTTAAAACATTTGTAAGGATATTGTACGACAATGTGGCTGGCAGCCTGTTTCCCTCCAAGGCAGGAAAGAGTATATGAGCCGTCATCACAGCATCAACGCCATTTTCTACAGCCTTTTTAAAGGGATAAAGTTCAACTTCATACAGCCTTTTTCTGCCATGTGCTACCAAGGGCAGATCAAGGTGAGAATCTACAGCCGTATCCCCATGCCCTGGAAAATGCTTGGCTGTAGCAATTACGCCTCCGCCTTGCAGCCCCTCTATGTAACTTGCTCCAAAATTCGCTACTTTTTCCGGATTTTCCCCATAAGATCTAACACCTATTACGGGATTCAAAGGGTTATTGTTTACATCCAAAACCGGTGCAAAATTCATGTTTATGCCCAAAACCCTGAGCTCTTTGGCCGCTATCTCGGCTACTTTACGGGCATTTGTGGGATCATGCGTAGCTCCCACCGCCATGTTGCCAGGCAAATAGGTAGCATCTTTATAGATCCTGGTGACCATGCCACCCTCCTGGTCAATAGCAATAAAGGCAGGAATGCCGGTGTGCTCAAGGACGTTCCTTTGAATGTCGATGCATAATTCCCTAGTCTGCTTCCCGTCCTTAACGTTTCGAGAAAAGAGTATGATATTGCCTATTTTATACTCCCTAACCAATTGCTCAATATGGTCATCATAAAAAACAGAAGGAAAACCTACCATTAGCATTTGTCCTATCTTTTGATCCATAGTCACACCTTATTGCTGACACGCCCATCTGATAAAAAGGCCTAAGGTCAACAATATCCGCACCCACCAATTTAAACGCTTCCGGGGATACATCCACCATAACGTCCATGTCTTTACTCTTTGCATACTTAACGATATGTACAACTTCGTCAAAAGCCAGTCTATTGCCCATCGCAACATTAAAAGAAGTGAATAGCCTGGTAGCCCCCAAACCGTTGGCCATGTCTATGTATTGCATGTTGGCCCTTATCGTGTAATAATTGCCTGAATATACAGATATACCCACCTTCAAATCAATAGCCCCCTACATGAGCCGTTTAATTATATATCGCAGACGGCAACATGACATCGTGAAATGCACACCTAAAAACCTGATTATGCTATCGTTTTGCCTTGAAGGATGTACCCTGTTGGTAAGCAACACCACATATATATCATGCGGTATATCCACCCATATAGATGTACCCGTAAATCCGGTGTGCCCAAACGCAGAGGGTATCCATGTTAAGCTCAATTACAGACGGGTATATGCAGGCCTTGCCGTACTGCCAAACTCCATAAAGCCCATTCTTATGGCCAATGGCCACCGTCGCTCCGGGGAAACACCCTTTGTCAACCGCCTGGCTCACAAGAGCCAAGGCATCATCAAGTAGACTTTTATCTATTTTCATATACCATACCCTCTTCTATAGCTTTTGACACAAACCCTTCGTTTTTTTCCAACAGCCTACAGGCTGTCTGGCAGTCCACTCCAGCTTTTATCATTACTATTGCTACCTTAGCATTTCCGTTGCTCAATTCAAAGTACCTTTCGGCTTCTTCATAAGGGACGTCAGCTGCCAGCATTATGATCCTCTTTGCCCGTTCGACAAGCTTTTTGTTTTTGGGCTTTACATCCACCATGAGGTTCTTATACACCTTACCCAACTTCACCATGGTAGCTGTGGATATCATATTCAGTATCATCTTCTGCGCAGTCCCCGCTTTAAGCCTGGTAGAGCCCATTATCACCTCAGGCCCCACTATCACGTTTATGTTTATATCGGCTATATTATCTATAAGCGCGCGGTCATTACATGAGATTGATACAGTAAACGCCCCACGCCTTTTTGCTTCCTCCAACACGCCTAACACATAAGGTGCCCGGCCGCTGGCTGAAATACCTACAACGCAATCCAAACTGGTGACCTCTTTTCTCGATACGTCTGCTATACCTTCTTCTTTATAATCTTCTATATCCTCCCTGGCCACTTCAAACGCTCCAAGGCTTCCACCTGCCATTACGCCTTGAACCATTTCGGGAGGCGTTCCGAAAGTAGGCGGGCACTCGGCTGCATCCAGTATCCCTAGCCTACCGCTTGTGCCGGCCCCAAAATACAAAAGCCGTCCCCCTTTCTTGATCCTCTCTACTATCTGATCTACAACCATCGCAATTTGTTCAAGTTTTTCTTCGACTGCAAAAGCAACTCTTTTATCTTCCTGATTCATGACTTTTAAAATGCTTAAAGTATCCAACTTATCAATATTGTTGCTATTTTCATTCGGTTGCTCGGTAATCAAGGAATCAAGAATTTCATCCATTTTTACAACAACTCCCATTTTAAAATTTTTAACTGGCGGTTCATCCGTTAATGGATGCTAACCTTAAAATCATCTTCTGTTGGTATTCGGTATTCTTTATATTTTATGGGTACAATTTTGTACTTTAATGATACCATAGCATGAACAAAGTTTCAATATTTTTTAAATATACGTAAATATTATTTCAACAGTAAGATAAAAAAGAGAGCCAATCTCTCGGCTCTCTCACTGGCATTTATCTTTTTTATTCTTTAGTTGCATACAGGAATACCTTGAACCCTAATGGGTCATAGTAGAATCCCTTTATTTTCGGATTTATCAAGTATACATCCGTATAATAGTACACAGGGATTATCGGCATCTCTGTCATTAAAATTTTCTCCGCCTTGTGCATGGCCTCCATCCTTTTCTTCTGATCCCCTGATTTCTTGGCCAATTCAATGAGTCGATCATATTCGCTATTCTTCCATCTGGCATCATTTTGCCCACTCTTGCTATGCCACATATCGAGCATGGTCATGGGATCAACATAATCCCCCAACCAACCATGACGTGCAATTTCATAGTTGCCCTGTGTACGGGTCTCCTGAAATACCGCCCACTCCTGGCTGTCAAGCTTTACATTTATACCCAAGTTGTTCTTCCACATCTCTTGTACAGCCTCAGCAATGGTCTTGTGACCACCCTCAGAATTATACAGTAGCGTCAACTCAGGGAACCCTTGACCATTGG
The DNA here is from genome assembly GCF_023838525.1 of Caldicoprobacter algeriensis. Taxonomy (GTDB): domain Bacteria; phylum Bacillota; class Clostridia; order Caldicoprobacterales; family Caldicoprobacteraceae; genus Caldicoprobacter; species Caldicoprobacter algeriensis. The sequence goes on along the minus strand of NZ_JAHUQD010000030.1, from coordinate 5,385 downwards.
GATATCCAGCTTCAGCCAAGAGCTTGCGCGCTTCTTCAACATTCTTTTGGTAATCCTCACCTATATAGTTCCCACCAACCTCTCTGAAATCAGAACCCTTTTCTGCATCAGGCATTCCTGGTGGTACCCACGCATAGGCAGGAAGCGCAAAATTCTTAGCTGCATTGTCGATGATATACTGCCTATCAATGGCAAGTGCCAAAGCCTTTCTCACTCTCACATCATTTAGAGGCGGCTTTTCTACATTTAGGCAGAAGAAGTAAGTTCCCAAAGAGGGCTTAATGGTGACTTTCCCTTCCTCTTTCAGCCGAGGTATCTCTTCGGCTGGAACAGCATCAGCAAAATCAATCTCTCCTGCTTCAAAAGCTGAAAGCTCAGAGGCCGGGTCATCTATCATTGTAAATACAAGCTCTTTAGCCTTTATGGCATCCTTGTTCCAGTAAGTATCGCTCTTCTTTAAAACGATCTTGTCATTTAGAGAATATTCTGCTAAAACCATAGGACCATTTGTAATGTAAGTCTCTGGTTTATTGGCCCACTCTTCACCGTATTTTTCAATAATATCCTGCCTTACAGGGAACAATGTAGGGAATGCAGTCAATTGGAGGAAATAAGAACATGGAGCCTCCAGCTCAACCTCCAAAGTTTTATCATCAATAGCCTTTACCCCCAGCTCTTCAGGACTCATTTTCCCTTCAGTAATGGCCTGACCATTCTTTATATACCAAAGCTGATAAGCGTACTCAGCTCCTGTTGCCGGGTCCACAGCCCTTCTCCACGCATACACAAAATCGTGTGCCGTCACCGGTTTGCCATCGGACCACTTAGCATCTCGTAAATAAAATGTAAACTTTGTCCCGTCTTCGTTCATTTTCCACTCTTTTGCAATACCGGGCTGGATCTGCCCATTCTGGTCTTTGCGTGTCAGCCCTTCAAAGCAGTGTACAATGACACTTCCTGCCTCAACAGCATTATTCAGTTGAGGATCAAGAGTCTTGGGATTGGCTCCCATGTTGTAGGTGATAGGCTTGTTATCAGAGCTACTTGATGAACAAGCTGTAAACAGTGTAACAACTAACAACATACACACTAGCAAGATACTTATCTTTTTTGTCATTACTTTTACCTCCTTTTTTATATCTAAATTTCTAAATATATATTTAAAGCCCCACGGGCTTTCAAAAACACAGTTTTCACCACATCACTACTCCACAAAATGGCAGGCTACCATATGTCCTCCACCAAAATCTTTCGTGACTGGTTCTTCTTCCGCACACCTTTCACGGGCAATAGGGCATCGGGTCCTAAAACGACAGCCAGACGGAGGATTAATAGGAGTAGGGACATCTCCCTTTAAAATTATACGTTTACGCTGTTGCGTAGCATCAGGGTCAGGTATAGGTATGGCCGAAAGCAAAGCCCGCGTATAAGGATGAAGCGGCCTGTCGTACAATTCATCACTAGGGGCTAGCTCTACCAATTTCCCAAGGTACATTACCCCTACCCGATCAGAAATATGCTTCACCATGGACAAATCATGCGCAATAAACAGATAGGTCAACCCCAATTCATCCTGTAAATCTTCCAAAAGGTTTACTATTTGCGCCTGGATGGAAACATCCAACGCAGATATAGGTTCGTCGCATACTATAAACTCGGGATTAACTGCCAATGCCCTGGCTATGCCTATTCTTTGCCTCTGGCCGCCACTGAATTCATGGGGATAACGGTTAGCATGTTCTTTGCTTAAACCTACCTTGTTCAGAAGGTCATATATGATGGCCTTTCTTTCTTCTCCTTTGGCGATATTGTGGATATCGATGGATTCGGCAATTATATCGCCCACTGTCATCCTCGGATTGAGAGAGGCATAGGGGTCCTGAAATATGATCTGCATCCTCTTTCTATACGGGCGCATCTGCCTATCATTCAAATCGGTTATGTCATCACCATCAAATATAATGCGCCCACTGGTTGGAGAGTACAGCTTCAGTATTGTGCGCCCAACAGTTGTTTTGCCACAGCCGCTTTCACCCACCAAACCCAGAGTCTCACCTTTATAGATACTAAAAGTAACACCATCCACTGCTTTGAGAACCTCTTTTTTACCCCCTATAAGCCCACCTCTAACAGGAAAATATTTTTTTAGTTCTTTTACTTCTATCAATACCTCATTGGAACAGCTCATCTAAAATTCACCTCTTCTTTGTCCCATCTGACAGCAGGAGCCCGAGGATCAAGCAACCAGCACGCCGCTTTATGTGTCTCAGAAACCGAATACAATTCTGGACTCTGTTCTTTACATATCTTCATCGCATAACGGCATCGAGGCATAAAGGGGCATCCCTTGGGAGGTTTCAAAAGGTCTGGAGGTTGCCCATCAATTGGGACCAAACGTTTCTTCGATAACATGTTAATCCTGGGTACAGACCTTAAAAGCCCCCATGTATAGGGATGTTTCGGGTCATAAAATATCTCTTTTGTAGTTCCTTGCTCCACGATGATACCAGCATACATTACTATTACCCTACTGCAAAGGTCAGCTACAATCCCAAGGTCATGGGTTATAAGCATTATGGACATATTATACTCTGCTTTAAGCTGCTTTAAAAGCTCAAGTATCTGAGCTTGTATGGTAACATCTAAAGCAGTAGTGGGTTCATCCGCAATCATGAGCTCAGGCTGACAACTCAAAGCCATTGCAATCATTACCCTCTGACGCATACCCCCGCTAAACTCATGGGGATATTGGTCAAACCGCCTCTCGGGATCAGGAATACCTACTGCTTTAAGGAGTTCAATAGCCTGCTGGCGTGCAGATTTAGCATCCATTTTTTTGTGAACCCTAAGCGGCTCCATAAGCTGATCTCCTATGGTATATACAGGATTCAATGACGTCATAGGATCCTGAAACACCATAGAAATTCTATTCCCTCTGATCCTTTGCATCTCTTTTTCACTTTTCTTAAGCAGATCCTCACCGTTGAAATATATTTCTCCCTTGATTATTTTCCCAGGAGAAGGGACAAGTCGCATTATAGAAAGCGAAGTAACGCTTTTCCCACAGCCTGACTCCCCAACTATCCCTACAGCCTCACCCTTATATATATCGATATTTACACCCCTGACTGCCTTTACTTCACCAACATGAGTAAAAAACGAGGTGTGCAAATCCCTGATTTCCAAGACCTTGTCCACATCATCACCTACTTTCTCATATGGGGATCAAGTGCATCCCTTAATCCATCTCCAATTAAATTAAATGCTATCATCGTGATGCATATAAAGGCTGCAGGGAAAAACAACAGATAGGGATAGCTTCTAAATCCTCTATAAGCATCGCTGGCAAGAGTACCCCAGCTGGCCATAGGCGCGCTTACACCTATACCGATAAAACTCAAAAAAGCTTCAGTAAAAATTGCTGACGGTATGGCCAGGGTTACTGTCACAATAATAGGGCCAATGGCATTGGGAATAAGGTGTTTCCAGATAATACGCCATGTGCCGGCCCCCTGGGCTTTGGCAGCCAAAACAAATTCCTGATTCTTAAGGCTTAAAACCTGACCACGCACTATTCGGGCCATGTCTAGCCAATAAACCAACCCTAGCACAATATATATCAGTATAAGGTCAGAGCCTATACCCTTAAATACTCTTAAAAATGTTGTTTCAAAAGCCTGTTCGATCGGTTTCTCCAGAACAACCTGGAATAATATAACATACAACAGCAAAGGAACGCCGTACAGTATATCCACTATACGCATCATAATATTGTCCACACGGCCACCGATATATCCAGAGACACCTCCATACAGCACTCCAATGGTGAGGTTTATAAGGCTGGCAACCAACCCTATGCTGAGCGATATTCGCGCACCGTACATCACGCGAATAAATAAGTCTCTGCCTAAGCTGTCAGTCCCAAACGGATGCTGCCAGGAAGGCCCTTGGCTTTCATGCCCACGGATTTGAGTAGCATAATCATAAGGCCAAAACATAGGAACAAAAATTGCAGATAATATTATTATTGCAATGGTCACCAAACCAATCATCGCCGGTTTATTCTTTTTAAAACGCTTCCAAGCATCCTGCCAGTATGTCAGACTGGGGCGTACTATTTCACCTGCAACATCCGCTTCCACTTCAATCGGCTCAAACAGCGATGGATCTATCTGTACCTGCATATTTACATTACCCCTCCTTTGTGCCGATCAACTTAATTCGGGGATCAACTATTACATAAATGATGTCTACAATAAAGTTCATAACAACCAGTATAACGCTATAAAATATAGTAGATCCCATAATCATGGTGTAATCACGGTTTCCAACGCTGTTTACAAAATACTCGCCCATGCCCGGTATGGAGAACAGCTTTTCTATAACAAAACTCCCCGTCAAAAGTCCTGCCGCCAATGGGCCTAAATAAGTAATAACCGGTATTATGGCATTTTTCAAAGCATGCTTGTATATCACTTTAAATTCGGTCAACCCTTTAGCCCGCGCCGTTCTTATATAGTCCTGCCTTATAACGTCCAACATGCTGGACCTCATCAACCTGGCAATAAAAGACAGCGAATAACCTGAAAGTGCGATGACAGGCAACACATACTGAACGGGCCTGGTCAGGCTGCCACTACTTACTGGGAATATCTTAAATACCACTCCCAACAGGTATATAACTATCGTAGCCAGTACAAAGCTGGGTATAGTAACCCCCAAAGTAGCAATAAACATGGTAGTATAATCTTCCCACTTTCCCTGGCGAAGCGCTGAAATAATCCCCATAGGCACTCCCACAAGCACTGTAAATATAATAGACACTATACCTAGTCTGGCTGTAATAGGAAACCCATCAGCAATAAGCTCGTTGACAGTACGGTTTGCTAGCTGAAATGAGGGCCCCAAATCGCCGCGCAATATATCTTTCCAGTAATCCAAATACTGCTTCCATATAGGGTCATCAAGGTGATATTTCTCATTAAGGGCTTTGATAATGGCTTCAGGGAGAGGTCTCTCCCGTGTAAATGGCCCACCTGGTATAGCATGCATGAGTAAAAAGGTGATAGTTATTATAAAAAAAAGTGTAAGCATCATAGAAACTAATCTATGAATAATGTACCTACCCACCAGACTTCCCCCTCGAGTTTATTATTTATATCTATGTCAACCTTTTGTTTATAAATCTTTATTTTATTATAAATAACTTCGTTTATTATATCATTTTTTGCTTGATATAGCAACTGTTTTTAAACGGTTCCAGAAATTTCGCATCTAATTTCCAGTGTAAATTTTTTTGAATATGGAATTAATGTTTTTCCATTTTGTTACAATTTTGGAATTTGAAAAGCCCATAAACTCCGGTTTTTAGGTATACTTCCCCCC
>NZ_JAHUQD010000002.1 GCF_023838525.1 Caldicoprobacter algeriensis | reverse complement strand
AAGGGAGGCTTTAAATTCGATGATGTTTACGGAGGTGGAAATAAACGGGCAGCTTTACTTGATCAAGATGAAACTCAGCGAAGGAGCGAACAAGATATTAAGGGTATTGCGGATAGCACCACCCAAGGATGTCCTATCTCTTGAAGAAGCAAAAGCTTTTACATGGTAAGGGATAGGTGTGGGTACAATTTGCGCATTTTAAAAAGAAAAAATGGCTTGATTTCAACATTTTTGGAATATTAACTGACAAAGTCATGATAACAGATAAGAGAAGTTTTACAATTGCGCATACGGTGTACAATAATGCTATAATAAAATACAGACACGATGGGTTGACAATGACAATTATTGTTAAACGGAAGATTTTTTCTTGAACACTCTCGAAAAGTAGCTGGGAATTTTCACGAGAAAATTAGGAAAGGGTTATTTTGACCAAATTATAGTTTTGCAATCAAGGAAGATTAGAAATGTACCTTGAAAAATTAATATGGTATTACCTGGATAACCTGAAAGAGGGTATAACAACCTAAGCTTTAAAAATAAAGTTTTTAAAGCTTGTAGATGAAGCTATAAAAGTTGTAGACTAACCTATTTAGGCTGCTTTGACAAAGGTATCTACAAAACTAAAGTTTGTATGTTTAACCCAGGCATCAAGATGGATATTGACTGCAGCAAAGGTAGCCATGGCAAACCTCATCATATTGCTTCTTGAGCGAGCTCTTTCAATATTGTAGTCGATAAACAATCTCTTATTAGTCCGTTCCACCGATGTTCTGGTTTTGAATTTATCCTTGAAAGCCTTGGTGTGGCGTGGAACAGGTGGGAACATTCGAGGGTCATAGTCGGGTTTTATATAAACTACTTTACCGTAGGAGCTCTTGGAACACAAGCAGTCATGAGGAGGTTCTTGACCATGGCAAGCGAACCAGCAGCGGTACTTGATACCTTTAGGTTTACTGTAGCCCCAGTTTTGATAAGGGATACCACCAGGACATATAGGTTTTCCTTTGTCATCAAAGCAAAGGATGTCAGGATGAGGGTAGTCAAATTTAAGTTTAGTACGAGAATCCAGTGCTATGAAAGGTATCATGTTATAGTGTTTGAGTAGGTCATAAGTTGGGTAATTATCCATAGCGCCGTCAGCGATGAAATGTTTAAAGCTGAGGTTGTGGTAGATAGAATGGATGTCCCTCGAAGCAAAGATGGTAGTAACGCTATCGTGACGGTTGGCCTGGACTATTCGCATGTATATAGGTAGGTCATAGGGGCTATCGGAGGCGGTGACGGTAAAGAGAGTGCTTCCGTAGAACCACTGGTTGCGGTAGCTATCCCAGCCCCAGGTTGCCTCGGGGTCAGAAAAGCGCCTTGGACAGGTACAGTTGTAGATACCTTTTAAGCGGCAGTCACAGACTTTGGTGCCGTAATGGCTTGCTCCAGACTTGTAAGATGAGCCATCGAAGGCAACAGATAGTTTGGAAGTATCACCTAAGAGGCCCATTTGGGCGGAGGTATCGACGAGGCAGCGAGCGAGGAATTCTTGAAGGATTTTTTCGGGTCTAAAGTCAGGGAGTTTGCATTTAATAGTGCGATCTACAAGTTTTCTTACGATGCCTGGGTGTTTGTTGGGCAGCTTTTGGTTAGGTTTAAGTCTTTTATTAGGTTTAGGAGAGAATGGGCGGAGATTGCGTATTCTTTTTAGGAGTTTTTTATGAGAAGCAAGCCAGAAGCGCCAGAGCAGGTCATAGTAGGAGCCGACACCAGGGGCTTTATCGGAATCAAAGCCACAAATATCGAAAAGAAGTTGATCATGTTGTACCCTTTTGGCCCAATTTGTGATAGAATATACCTGTAGTTCAAGCATTAATACTAAAGAACGTATTATGCCCTGCTGATTTTTAGCGGGGCGACCGAAGTCAGGGTAAAGAGGTTTTATTATTGGGAGCAGGTTATCCAGGTTGAGGAGATAGAGCTTAGAGATAGCTTTATCGAACTCAAGGAGCCTGCTTTTTTCTTTTTGATCATAGGCAGATAGACGTTGTATAAGATGCTGTTGATAATCAGAATGAGATTGCCAGTTTCTTAACATGTGTAAAACCCCCCAAACGAAATAGAAATAGAGAACATAAAACTATTTTGGGGGTAAGAGCTAAGAAAGTAAAGTTGTAATAAATGGAAATTAGGATATGAAAGTTGTTTACAAAGTAGGGGTGAAGCTTAAAGGCTGAGTCCTGAAACACATATAAATAAAGCTCTCTGACTTTTCGAGAGCGTACTTTCCTTTAACAAAGGGGTGAAAAAGGTGAAAAGGCTGCTCAAGTATTCTGTATATTATTTGGTAGTTTTAGTATTCATTGGATTTAATGCTGCATTACTTGACAGCCTAAAATATGAGAAACCTGTTGAAGAGGAGATAAAACCCAAAATAGTGCTTATTAGCCACGTTTACGCCAATCCTTACTGGAAACAGGTGAGGTTAGGAGCAGAAAAGGCTGCCAAGGAAAGAGGTGTCATAGTAGATTTTCAGGGCCCCGAGAGTGCAAGCGTTGAGGAGGGCATAAAGTTGATCAAGATGGCGTATGCTGCAAGAGTTAGTGGAATAATAGCCTATGTGCAGGATGAAACGCGATATAATGATGTCATAAATAAAGTCATAGAAGGTGGTATTCCGTTAGTTACCGTTGACTCAGATGCCGAAAACAGCAAGCGCCTTGCATATGTGGGCACGGATAATGTAGAAGCGGGAAGGGTGGGGGGCAGAGAAGTGATTCGTCAGATAGGTACCGAAGGCAAGGTTGCTGTAATTATGGGCGGCAAAAGTGTAAAGAATCAGATAGAGAGAGTAGAAGGATTTAAAAGCTATATAAGTAACAATTCTAGTATAGTTATAGCCGCCATTGAGTCATCAGACTCGTATCTGTTGGAAGCCGAGCTGGCAGCCAGAAAGATTTTAACTCAGCATCCCGATGTAAAAGCGTTGTTTTGTACTTCGGCTTTGGATGGGTTAGGTGCAGCCAAGGCGGTTAAAAGTTTAGGGCTTACCGGAAAAGTAAAAATTATCTGTTTTGATGATTTGCCAGAGACCCTCGACAACATCGAGAAGGGGATAATTACTTCTACCGTGGTGCAACAGCCTTATGTTATGGGATATAAAGCCGTGAACATCATAATGGATAACATTGAAGGAAAAACTACGAAGGGGTTGTTTATTACAGATGTGTTGGTGGTTGATAAGGAAAACCTTGATGAGTTCAGAAAACAGCAACAGGAATACTATAACGAAAACCAGTAGCTTAAGAAATAAGTTCATTATATTTGCTGTGATTATTATATTGCCTATTGCCACCAGCAATGGCGTGTCTTTAATAATGAGCAACAGAATAAGCAATATTTATAATATTATGATGAACAAAATGAGCATTACCAATGAAATTAAAAACAATTTAAACCAATCCTTTTTCCACTTTAATCAATATATATTGACCAACGCCGAAGAATCCAAAAGGCTTTATAAATTTTATTATGATAAAGCTGTTGAAGATGTAATGGCGCTCCAGCAGGATTCGGATATCAGAAGCAAATATATTTTAAGGGACCTTTTAAATTCCCTTGGGAGTTTTAAAGAGGCAGCAGATCGCACTATCGAGATTTATGATGATCGCTCTGGGGTTGATGTGTACTATGATGAATATGTTTGGACAAAAGAAATTGTATCCTATTGCAATACTTTTATATCAATGCTGAGCGACAGTTATTTCGATTATAATGTCAATATATATAAAGGGTTAAAGCAAAAGCAGGATTATATTAATAGGGTATTGATGGCTTATATAATAGTAGCGTTGATGTTAAGCGCTATTTATACGCTGTTATTCATAGGCGATATCACTAGAAAGCTGAAAGAGTTGGTAAGTGCCTCGGAAAAGGTGGTTAAAGGGGATTTTACCTATCACGAGGGCGAGAGGACATATATTTATGAGTTGGATATTCTCTCGGAGGCTTTCCGCAAGATGATTACCTACATAAGCAAATACATTGAATCTTTGCAGGAAAAAGCCGAACTGGAAAGGAAGCTTCAGGACGAGAAGATGAAGCTATTAAGATATGAAAATGCCTTAAAGGTATCACAGCTAAAAATCCTACAGGCGCAGATAAATCCCCACTTTTTGTTCAATACTTTAAACTGTATAAGTCAGACAGCGGTCAAAGAAAATGCCCATAAAACCGAAAGCCTTATAAGAGCGGTTGCCGGTATTCTAAGGTACAGCTTGAGCATGATGGATCGAAACGCTACTTTAGAGGAGGAAGTAAATATTGTAAAGCAGTACATGTATATTCAAAAAATAAGGTATGAGGACAGGTTTGAGTTTAATTTAAAGATCAATGTTGATTTGAAAAAGGTAGTGGTTCCGGCGATGACCCTACAGCCTTTTGTAGAAAACGCGTTTATACACGGTATAGAGCCCAAAGAAGAGGGCGGAGTTATAAATATTGAAATAACCGAGCAAGGGAGTTTCTGTACAATACTTATAGAGGACACGGGCTGTGGTATGGACGAGGGTATGTTGAAAGAAATTATGTCAGATAGCCCGGAACAGCGGCCTGTGGGACATACTACGGGGTTAGGCATAAGGAGCGTTGTTCAACGACTCAAGCTAATGTATGGTCGTGATGATATTTTCTCAATTGAGAGCAAAAAGGGTTTTGGTACAAGGGTGTACCTCAAAATTCCTATAAAGGAGTAGAGAAAGCCATGTTAAGATTTTTAGTTGCCGATGACGAAAAGTATGTCCGTGATTCCATAAGAGAAGTGATAGAAACTGCCTTTAAGGGAAAAGAAGGGCAGATTGAAATCGGAGAGGCACGGAATGGAAGGGAGGCCATAGAGGTTTCTGAACGTCTAAGACCCGATATTATAATTATCGATATAAAAATGCCAGGGATTGATGGATTAAAAGCCATACAGGAGATTAGGAATTTCCTACCTTATGCTTATTTTATGATTCTTACAGCATATGACTATTTTGACTATGCCGTGGAAGCAGTAAGGAATAACGTCAGAGAATATATTTTAAAGCCATTTGATCGTGTGGAATTGCGGAACAAAATCATGGAGGCTGTTGAACACGTACAATCCGAGAAAGAAAAACGCAAGAGAGAGATTGAATACCAGGAGAAGATATACAATTTGATTCCTGTAATGGAAAATGAGCTGAGCTATTCCATTGTTAATGATATGCTAGAAGTCATTGACGTTGAAATGTATATGGACTATTTGAACATGTATTTTAAAAGTTCGTTTTGTATGGTGGTAAAGCTAAAAGAAAAAGATAGCAATGGAATGATTTACGTTACAGAAGGATTAAAGACTCAGATTGGCGAACATATAAAGCTTTTTTTGAATCAACGTTATAAGGCCATAGGAAGTTATCGTTTTACCAAGGATTTGGTTTATTTCATTGAGATGCCGTTTTCTAATAGTACAGAAGAGACTAAACTAAATGTCATCAATCTGGCTTTAGATGTTAAAAGCGAGGTAAAGAGATTTTTTGGCGTATCGGTGAGAATTGGCTTAGGGAGATGCTATGATGGCATACAATTAATGCATGAGTCGTATCAGGAAGCCCGTAAAGCTTTGGAATATTCATCTGAAAATGTCAGTGTAGTTCATTATGAAGATGTCGAACATTTCATAGAGCAGGATCATCAGTTTGTAGATGACAGGCTTAAAAATGATTACGGGGAAAAGTTTGCTCTTTTTAAAGCGATAGAGCAATATATTACCGATAACTTGAGAGAAGATATTAACCTTAAAGATACTGCCGCAAGATTTAATTTAAGCCCCTATTACTTCAGTCGTACCTTTAAAAAGGTGTTTGGGTATAATTTCTCTGATTATCTAAATTTAATTAGGATAAACAAGGCCAAGGAATTGCTTAAGGACGAATCTCTCAGCGTCAAAGAGATTTGCTATTTAGTAGGGTACAATGATCCTAATTATTTTAGCAAGGTATTTAAAAAATACGAAGGGGTGACTCCGACCGAGTACAGGGAAAAATTGCACTGAAGCCTGTACCGCAATAGAGTTCAGATCAGTAAAATATTGCTTTTTAAGAAAGCATGTTTTTAAAGCAACTGGGCATCTAATTACGTTGAGGATCAATTGTAAGAATTGTATAATGGGCATGGTTGATAAATCCTTATATCAATGAAGGGGGAGCTCTAAATGAAGAAACTTATTATTCTTGTTTTGGCAGCTGCTATTATGTTGAGCATTGCTGCGTGTGGTTCATCAACTTCATCTAATCCTTCATCTAGTTCCTCGGACAAGAAGGATATTTTGATTGGTGTTTCCATGCCCACTCAGTCTTTGCAGCGGTGGAATCAGGACGGAGCCAATTTGAAAGCTCAACTTGAGGCTAAAGGATACAAGGTTGACCTTCAGTACGCGAACAATGATGTAAATACGCAGATACAGCAAATTGAGAATATGATTCTTAAAGGTAGCAAGGTTCTGGTAATTGCAGCTATCGATGGTTCAGCTCTTACTGATGTGCTTAAAAAAGCAGCTGATAATGGTATAGAGGTTATTGCATACGATCGCCTTATTATGCAATCAGAGCACGTTGATTACTATGCAACATTTGACAATTTCAAGGTAGGTGTAATCCAGGGGCAGTATATTGAAGAGAAGCTCGGGTTGAAAGAAGGTAAGGGGCCATACAACATAGAGATATTTGCGGGTTCACCCGATGACAATAATGCTACCTTTTTCTACAATGGTGCTATGAGCGTGCTTAAGCCTTACATCGACAACGGCCAGCTAGTCGTGGTAAGCGGACAAAAGGATTTTGTAACGGTGGCCATTCCGGGTTGGGATTCTGCTAAAGCTCAGGCAAGGATGGACAATTTGATAACGGCTTATTATGCGGATGGGACCAAGCTGGATGCTATATTATCGCCCAATGACAGTTTAGCAATAGGTATTGTTGCTTCCCTTAAAAATAACGGGTATGGTACACCTGATAAACCGTATCCAATTCTAACAGGACAGGACTGTGATAAACCCAATGTAATTGCCATGATCAATGGACAGCAGTCGATGTCGGTGTTTAAGGATACAAGGGTACTTGCCGCTAAGGTTGTTGAGATGATTGAAGCTATAATTCAGGGCAAAGAGGTACCTGTGAATGACACCAAGACTTATCATAATGGAGTGAAGGTAGTTCCTTCATTCCTGTGCGATCCCGTATATGTAGATGTCAACAATTATAAGGAGATATTGCTGGACAGCGGTTATTATACCGAGGCTGATCTAAAGCAGTAATTGAAGTAATAAATAATGCGTATTTACAAGCCGAACAGTTGTTAGCTGTTCGGCTTGTGAATATCATGTCGCATAGGTTTTTGCTGTCTGGAGACCATATTATTGTTAATACAATGATACTAGGGGTTGATAGAGCAGTGGAATACATTCTTGAAATGAGAAATATTACAAAACTTTTCCCGGGGGTAAAAGCGCTGGACAACGTTAACCTCAAGGTTCGAAAAGGCGAAATCCATGCGCTGGTGGGTGAAAACGGGGCCGGAAAATCCACCCTTATGAATGTACTGAGCGGTGTTTACCCTTATGGCACTTATAGTGGTAGTATCTTCTTTGAAGGTAAGGAATGCATCTTTAAAGGTATCAAGGACAGCGAGAAAACCGGGATAGTCATCATTCACCAGGAGCTGGCTCTGGTACCGTCTCTTTCTATAGGAGAAAATATCTTTTTAGGGAACGAAAGGGCAAAAAGGTGGCTGATAAACTGGAATCAAACCCATATGCAGGCTGCCGAGCTTATGAAAAGAGTAGGGCTTAGGGAAAATCCTGCTACCCTTGTAAAAGATATAGGTGTGGGTAAACAGCAGCTTGTGGAAATTGCAAAGGCACTGGCCAAGAATGTAAAGCTGCTTATTTTGGATGAGCCAACAGCCGCTTTAAATGAAGAGGATTCAGAGAATCTTTTGAATCTTCTCTTGGAGCTTAAAAAAGAAGGGATTACTTGCATATTAATTTCGCATAAGTTGAATGAAGTGCTAAAAGTTGCCGATTCCATTACAATTCTCAGGGACGGTCGTGTGGTTGAAACACTTGATAAACATAAAGATGATGTAAGTGAAGACAGGATTATCAAAGGAATGGTAGGACGTGAGCTTACAAACCGTTTCCCTGAACGAACGCGCAAAATTGGCGAAGTTATTTTTGAAGTGAGAAACTGGAATGTGTATCATCCTTTGATTGAAGGCAGAAAAGTGATTAAGGATGTAAACATAAAGGTGCGAAAAGGTGAAATTGTAGGGATATACGGCCTTATGGGCTCAGGTAGGACCGAGTTTGCCATGAGCGTGTTTGGTAAATCTTACGGAAAGCATATAAGCGGACAGATAATAAAGAACGGCAGAGAACTGGTGCTGAATAGTGTGCGCCAGGCGATAGAGAATGGTTTGGCTTATGTTACCGAAGATCGGAAATCAGCCGGACTTATTTTGATTGATGATATTAAAAGAAATATCTCCCTTGCAAGCCTTGATAATATAAGCAAAAACCTGGTGGTTGATGAAAACAGGGAAATATACGTTGCTGAAGAGTATCGCAGAAAACTCAATATTAAATGCAGCAGCGTGTTGCAGAAGACAGGCAATTTATCAGGAGGAAATCAGCAAAAGGTTCTACTTAGCAAATGGATTTTTGCTAAGCCTGATATACTGATACTGGACGAACCTACCAGGGGTATAGATGTAGGTGCTAAATATGAGATTTATAAGATTATAAACAACCTTGCTGAGGAAGGGAAAGCTGTTATTCTTATTTCTTCTGAACTTCCCGAGATTTTGGGAATGTGCGATCGAGTATATGTTATGAATGAGGGAATGATTGTAGGGGAACTTGATCGTGAGGAAGCATCTCAAGAGAGCATAATGAAATGCATTATGCAGAGCATTAAGGAGGTCGTGTAATGCAAACCATTAAAGATGTTTTTAAAAACAACGTAAGACAATATGCTATGTTTATTGCTCTCATTGTTATATCTATATTTTTTCAGATTCTTACCGATGGCATTCTTCTTTTACCCCAGAATGTCACAAACCTGGTTCTGCAGAACAGCTATGTATTAATTCTGGCTATCGGTATGACGCTTTGTATATTGTCGGGTGGTAACATTGACCTTTCGGTAGGTTCTGTAAGTGCCTTTATTGGCGCCATTGCGGGGACCCTTATAATCAATATGAAAATGGACGTGGGTTTGACCATATTTATATGTCTCTTAATAGGGATAGCAATAGGGATATGGCAGGGGTTCTGGATTGCCTATTTAAGAATACCCGCTTTTATCGTAACTCTTGCGGGAATGCTTATGTTCAGGGGACTTACCATTGCCATGTTAAAAGGGCTTACATTATCGCCCTTTCCAGAGAAATTTCAGCTAATAAGTTCGGGCTTTATTCCAGATGTGTTTGGAGGCTTTGGCACCAAGTTGAATATTACGGCTCTGGTAGTTGGAGCGATTATTTCTATCATTTATGTAATCTTGCAGTTTAAGAAGAGAGCCGAACAGAAAAAATACAACTTTGAGGTAGTTACGATGCCGCTGTTTATTGCCCAAATTATATTGATATTGGCGGGTATAAATCTGTTTGCCTACTGGCTGGCGGCCTACAAAGGATTGCCCATTATATTTGTTTTGATAGGAATATTAGTTTTAGTCTATTCCTTTTTTACCACAAAAACCGTACCGGGACGTTATATTTATGCTATGGGAGGTAACGAGAAGGCCGCAAAGCTTTCAGGTATAAATACAAATAAAGTCCTGTTTTTTACCTATGTAAATATGGCTTTTTTAGCGGCAGTAGCCGGTATTGTATTTGCTGCACGTTTAAATGCGGCTTCACCGCAAGCGGGTATCAACTTTGAGCTCGATGCGATTGCAGCTTGCTTTATTGGTGGTGCATCGGCCTACGGCGGTGTTGGTACCGTTAGCGGAGCCATTATTGGCGCACTGGTTATGGGTGTGCTCAACAACGGCATGTCCATAATGGGTGTGGGCAGTGATATGCAGATGATCATTAAAGGTTTTGTTCTGCTGATGGCCGTAGCGTTTGATGTGCTGTCAAAAAACAGAGCTAGAGCGTAATACTTTAATTTAAAAATTTGAATATATATGTGCATTTGGGATAGGGAGCGGGTATAATAATCTGCTCCCTATCCGAATTTTCAATTTTATTATAACCTTCCTTTTCATACCATAAAATTGAATATGATAACACAACGTCAAATCAAAATTTTGTTTACTCCACCTCTATAACCGTACTTGCAGAGGGAAGACCTTCTGCCGAAGCAGTCAGAACAATATTGCCTACTTCTCCGTTGGCACGCACAACTACCATGGCACGGCCCTGATAGACTCTGCGCTGATTCCCTACGTACATCTCTTCGCTTACAGGGTTCCCACTACCTACAGCCAGCACCGACCCCACTCCGCTGGCGGTGAAATAGATGTTGGTATCTGCATTGTGCACCACGTTTCCTTCAGCATCCAATACTTCAACGGTAACATAAGACAGGTCCCCGAATTTTGCGTTTAGCCTGTTGCGGTCGGGTGTTAACCGAATTGCTGCCGGTTTTCCTGCAGTTTTAAGGACGGTACGGGAGGTTTCGATGCCTTTTTCATTATAGCCCACAGCTTCAAGTATTCCGGGTTCATAAATCACTTCAAATGAGGCTATATACCTGTTGGGCTTTCCAGCGGGTTTGCGGCCAAGCGACTTTCCGTTGAGAATCAGTTCTACTTCGCTGTCCATGCTGTATACGTCCACTCTGGTTGGTTTACCCTCAAAACCCGGCCAGGTCCATGACGAAACTACATCAGGCCATCCCCATCTAGATATGTCGGCCTCTTTGCCGTAATATTCCGGCTTATAGACCGCAATATACGGTGCTTTGGCAATGCCCCAAACACAGTCGCGGTAATAGGATTGAGGCCTTTTTTAAATCCGCATATGTCGATATCTCCGCAAAAGGCTTGATGCCACGGGTATTTCCCAAGGAAGCTTTTTTCTCCGTTGTACCATACGTGCCCAATGCCGGCTTCGCCAAGGTAATCTATGGCGGTCCATACGAAATCGCCTATGACATAGGGCAGACGCTCAATGGTGGACCAAATGTCAAAGACTTCTCTCGGGAATGACTCGGTGCCACAGATTATACGTCCTGGGAATTTTTTGCTGTCGCTTTCATAGCGATTCAAAAGATAATTATATCCTACTACATCCAGAGGTTCTACAAATTCTTTTGTGACTTTGCCCCAGAAATCATAGTCCTCAGGCAGGTCGCCTAGCTTTGCCTTGAGCGCTTTAACTGCCGTATCATCCCACAGGGCGCACAGCGCATTGGTAATGGCTCTTGTGTTGTCCAGGCTGCGTATGAAATCAGCCAGCTTCCGAGCATAGATGTAACCTTCCGAACGGCCATCTCTTTCTATGATTTCATTGCCTGTCGACCACATGATAATGCTGGGATGATTTCGATCGCGGAGGACCATGGATGCCATATCTTTTTGCCACCAGTCTTCGAAATACAGGCTATAGTCGTTGGGATTTTTGCCCTCGCGCCAGCAGTCAAATGCTTCATCGATTACCAGCAATCCCAGCCGATCGCATGCATCAAGAAAAGCTGGCGAAGGAGGATTGTGGGCGCAACGCACAGCATTGAAACCATTGGCCTTTAAAAGTTCCACTTTGCGCTCCTCTGCCCTGTCATAAGCCGCTGCTCCAAGCAGTCCGCAATCGTGGTGTACACAGCCTCCCTTGAGTTTTATGGGAACGCCATTTAGCTGAAAACCATTTTGCGGATCGAAAGAAATGGAACGAATTCCTATTCGGGTTTCGGTGCTGTCAATTACCTTTCCGCCTTTTATAACCTCGCTCTTTAGGGTATAAAGATAAGGATTTTCTATTGACCATAAATTTGCAGGTGATACAATAAGGTCCTGCTGCGCCTCTGCTGTATTTTTGCTGGGAACATATAGGTTTGTTTCATCCATGGCTGCCACATTACCACAAGCTGTCAACAGCGTGGATCGGATAATGATATTTTCGGGTTGCTCACTGATGTTTTCTACCGTGGTCTTTACGTGAACCGTGGAGCATTCGGTGGAGACGTTGGGTGTTGTGACATATACGCCCCAGGGTGTTATATGCACGCTTTCACCTATCATTAGCCACACATGGCGGTAAATTCCTGATCCGCTGTACCATCGGGTATTGGGCAGTGCGCTATTGTTTACGGTAACGCGGATTGTGTTGTCCTGACCGTATAGCAGATACGGGGTTAAGTCGCAGTGAAAACTGGTGTAGCCATATGGATGACGGGCTACCAATTGGTTGTTTAGATGTACTGTGGCATTCATATATACGCCTTCAAACTCGAGAATGACCTTTTTGCCTTTCCACTCAACTGGGGCATAAAGGGTCTTTTCGTAGATTCCTATGCCACCCGGAAAAAATCCGTTGCTGGCGCCCGATAGCGTGTGCGGATCTCGCTTCTGAATTATGCTGAAATCATGAGGAAGGTCTACCACAGTGTACTCAGATTGGATATCCTGGTTTGGGGATGTGCTGATTAGCTTAAATCTCCACTCTCTGTCCAGATTTTGTCTTTTCATGGGTTTATAACCTCCTTTGAATTTTTATGTTAAATTGATACTATGTTCTTTTAAATAAAATATTCCTGCTAGGTTTTACGGACTTGACCAAACAGTTTGTATGTCTAAGAAAAGCGGCTCTAATGTAAGCTCTATATATTAGGATAAAAATTCTTGACTTATCAGTATTTTTCTGGTAAGTTTTGCGGATAGATGCTATGTACGTTATTGACGTACGCATGTATTGATGTTAAATTTTGCATCTTAATGTTAATGGTATATACTTGAACTAATATTGGATTTAATATGATATTGGCCGCTATAGCATCAAAGCTAGAAGAATGTATATACTTGAACTAATATTGGATTTAATGCTTTGGCCTGGTTCCAGGCTTGATATTGGCATACTGGTTACGAAAAAATTCAAAGCATGAACCTTAGGAGGGGAAAACGTGGAAAACTCAAAAAGATATGAATACATTCCATATGTTTACAGGCATGCACCCATACCGGGCTGTGGTTTTGTCACCGGTTTTGTCACCGGTTTTGTCTTTTATCCTAAAGAAAAAGGAATACTGTATGCGAGAACCGATATTGGTGGGGTTTATCGCTACGATTTTGATGAAAAGGCTTGGATTTCTCTGGTGGACCACGTCACGCACATCGGCAAATGGGAGACCTTTCCTTTATCCATAGCTATTGACCTAAACCATCCCGACTGGCTGTATGTAGTTGCTGGAGACTGGAAACAAAATTATCTGTGCCGCTCAAAGGACCGGGGCGAGCACTTTGAGTATTTTCCCGTTCCGGCCGGAGTCCACGGCAATGCTCCGGGGCGGGGAACAGGCGAGAGGCTGGCAGTTGACCCTGTGGATTCAAGGATAATATATTTTGGCTCGCAGACCCACGGCCTTCTCGTTTCAGAAAATTACGGGGAGCACTGGAGGGAGATTCCTGTATGTCCTCCGAGAGGCGCCGGGGAACAACTGCAAGATACGGGAGATTCAAGGGTGTTTGGGTGATTCTATATTGGCACCGGTACGAGAGGGGTGCTGTGGGGCGAGCCGGCCCTGTGATTGTATTTCAAATCAAGGTGGGAAAAGGGAAACGCTGGCGTGAGAAATGTTGAACCTGTTGCGTGAAAGGCCTTGTAATTACCGCTTGCAGGCAGTTACAAGGCCTCTTTTATGTGCTATTGGACAGATTAGGCTTTAATTGGACGTTCCCTTCTAAATTAGTCTCGTGTCTTCGCACAAAATTAAGGGGATTGGCTTATCTTGCGCTATATGCCTTTACATCATCTAATACAAGCATAGTAGGATGTATGAAAACGTGATTTATAGCGGCTTGTTCGTCACCTGTGCGGGGCAGGGAAAATTATCCGTATTGTCGTGCCTTGTCCTGGCTGGCTTTCAAGCTCTATTCTGGCGTTGTGGTGCATTGCCCCGTGCTTTACTATGGAAAGCCCCAGGCCGGTGCCGCTTGTTCGATTTGATCTGCTTTTGTCGACCCTGTAAAATCGCTCAAATACCCTGCTTTGATGTTCTTTGGGGATGCCTATTCCCGTATCAGATACGGTCAAAACCACTTCTTTTGCGCTTTGAGAGATGTTAACATCCACTCTACCGTTTTCTTTGTTGTATTTAATGGCGTTATCGCAGAGGTTGTATATCATCTGCTCGAGGATTTCCTCCATACCAAAGACAATGCTGTTTTCACCTGATACAGAAACGGTAACGCCTTTTTCTCTTGCCTGCGGTTCTAACCTGGCACATACCCTTTTCGACAGTTCGAGCAGGTTTACGCGTTTGCGTGGGATGTCAATGTTATCTTCGTCAAGGCGTGAGAGCTTGATGATGTCGTCTATAAGGGCGATGAGGTGATTGGCCTCGTTGTAAATGCGCTCAGCAAAGCGGGGGATATCCTCGCTTTTTACCATACCGTTTTTGATGATTTCGGCATAGCCCAATATCGATGTAAGCGGCGTTTTAAGTTCGTGGGACACGTTGGCCGAAAATTCACGGCGTATCTGTTCTGCGGCACGTTTTTCGGTTATGTCAAGAATCAAGACAACGGCTCCCTTTACTCGGCCGTTGACCCACACGGGGTTGGTGGTAAGCTGGTAGTGCCGATCGCCCATTTCGAGTATTTCCTCGCAGTGGTCGCCTTCGAGGGCTTTTTTTACTGCAGCCCGTAAAGTCAAATTGCGGCTTAAAGTGAGAATGTTTCTGTGGAGGTAATTGCTGCTGTTGTGGCCTCCAAATATGCGTATGGCGCTTTTGTTGACCGACAGGATATCGGCTTTTTCGTTGAGCAATATCAATCCTTCGCTCATGTTTTCGGTGATGGCGTTAAACTCTTCGTGCTTTTCCCGCAAGGCGCGCATTTGATCCTCTATCTGCTTGTTTTGCTGGCCTATGCGCATGAGCAGAGGAGATAATTCATCATAGACATCATTGGACATGGGAGTTTGTAGATTCAGTGCATTTATGGGCTCAATTATTTTTTTTGTCTCCCGATTGGCTATAAGTAGGGCAAGTGCAAGAGTGACGGCGATGATGAACAATATATAGGGCACAAAACTCAATATGGTGCTGTAAACGCTGTCCATCATGTTTGCTACCCGTAGCACCATGCCGTTTTTCAGAAGAACGGCGCAATAGAAGGTTTGCTTGCCCAGAGTCCTGGAGAGGCGCACTGACTTTCCAATTCCGTTCTTCAAGGCGGCCGATACCTCTGGCCTGTTTCTATGGTTTTCCATGTTTTCTGCTCTTTCAGCGCTGTCAAACAACACAGTGCCATCGTTTGCTATAAGCGTGATGCGATGTGCCTTGGTTGATACGTTTTGCAAAAAAAGACAAGGGTCTTCAGCGGTTTCAAGGCTTGCCGCAATATAAGACGCTTCTTTCTCTATTTCCTGCTGCATGATATAAAAAATTTCCTTGTACATGACGACGAAGGTCAGCATGCTGGAGAGCAAAACGGTTAGTATAGCAAGCAAACACATGCTTAAGAATATTCTCCGCTTCATCTTTGGCCTCCGATTCGATATCCCACTCCCCGCACCGTTTCTATCAATTTGCCCCATTGTCCTAGCTTTTGCCTGAGCGAGCGGATATGAACGTCGACGGTGCGGGTTTCACCGTCGAAGTCATAACCCCAAACCGCCTCAAGGATTTTATTTCGGTTCAGGACAATGCCTTCATTTTCCATAAGATAGCGTAACAGTTCGAACTCCTTATGGGTTAGCTCTAATTTGTTGCCGTTGACGGTCACTTCATATTTATGGGGGTCCAGGGTTATAGGGCCCACCGTTAAGGTCTGCATGGATGTGCTACCTCTGGGTGAAGCGCGGCGTAGTACCGCCTTGATGCGCGAGACCAGCTCCATCATGCCAAACGGTTTTGTGATGTAATCATCGGCTCCGCTGTCAAGGCCAATGACCTTATCGTACTCGGTGCTTTTGGCTGTAATCATTATGACTGGGATTTCTCTGGTGGCGGGGTCGGATTTCAGCCTTTTTAGAATCTGTAATCCGTCTTCATCGGGTAACATGATGTCCAAGAGCACAAGTTCGGGCTTTTGCGCTGACAGCGCTTCAAAAAATGCTTTTCCGTTTTCAAAGCCCTGGGCTTCAAATCCTACTGTCCGTAGCGTGTATACCACCAGTTCCCTTATGTTATCGTCGTCTTCAACGAAAAAGATCATATCCTTTCTCCACCTTTATGGATCCCCATTATGGAGTATTCCACCCATTCTGCTATGTTGGTGGCATGGTCGCCTATTCTCTCAAAATATTTGGCAACCAACAGGAGGTCGACAGCATATTCTCCGTTTTGCTTGTCCTTGCCTATAATATCTATGATTTCCTTTTTTACCTTATTAAACAGGTCATCCACCACGTCATCGTAATCTATGACCGCTCGCGCTAGATCCAGGTCCCGTCTTACGTAGGCATCGATGCTGTCGGTTACCATTTTAATGGTTGCTCTGGCCATTTCGTCTATATGCACGGCGTTGTCCACGGAGTGCAGATTCCCAAGTAGGATTATTTCGGATATATCAGCTGCCTGGTCTCCTATGCGCTCCATGTCGGTTATCATCTTGAGGGCAGAGGAGATTTGCCTTAAATCCCTGGCTACAGGGTGCTGATGGAGCAGGAGCTTAAAGCACAAGCTCTCGATGTCTTTCTCCTTCTGATCAATTTCTGCATCGACGCGAATAACTTCCTGAGCCAAAGAGTTATCGTGGTTTATCAGCGCTTTAGCAGCGTTTGCGATTGCGGTTTCGCATAGGGCCCCCATCTCTATTAATTCCTGGTTGAGCAGTTCCAGCTGCTCATCGAATTTTCTTCTCATTATCCGAACCTCCCGGTTATATAGTCCTCCGTGCGCTTATCCTGCGGCATGAAGAACAGCTTTTCGGTATCGTTGTATTCTATTACCTCGCCGTTTAGCATGAAGACCGTTTTGTCCGAGATGCGTGCGGCCTGCTGCATATTGTGGGTTACGATAATTATAGTATAGTTTTTTTTGAGCTCCAGCACAAGGTCTTCTATCTTTGATGTGGAAATTGGGTCCAGTGCCGACGTTGGTTCATCCATTAACAACACCTCGGGCTGCACCGCTAAAGCCCTTGCAATGCACAGCCGCTGCTGCTGACCGCCCGACAGCTCCAAAGCACTTTTTTTGAGCCTGTCCTTTAATTCGTCCCATATGGCGGCCGCCTTCAGGGATTTTTCGACGATGTCGTCCAGCTTCACCTTGGAACGGATTCCGTGTGTGCGCGGGCCAAAGGCGATATTGTCGTACACGCTCATAGGGAAAGGATTGGGCTTTTGAAAGACCATGCCCACTCTTTTGCGCAGCAGGCTTACATCGATATTGTATATGTCCTCTCCATCAAGCAGTATTTTGCCTGTTATTTTGCAATTCTCTACCAAGTCGTTCATGCGGTTCAGGCATTTAAGCAGCGTTGATTTGCCGCAGCCAGAAGGCCCGATGAGGGCGGTGATCTTGTTGGCTTCTATGTCTAGGTTAATGTCCTTCAGCGCATGAAAATCTCCATAGTACAGGTTTAGATTGTTTATGGTAATCTTCCCCATATATCCCCCTATCCTTTCGTGATTTTTTTTGCCAAAAAATTTGACAGCCAGTTTATTATAATTACAGTGACCAGCAACACGACTGCTGTAGCGTATGCCTGGTTTACATACAGCCCTTCGCTCGAGAGGACGTACATGTGGACCGATAGGGTGCGGCCCGATGAAAAGAGGTTTTTAGGGGTTTCCGCTACCGTGCCTGCGGTATAGAGGAGGGCTGCTGTCTCTCCCACTATTCTTCCTATGCTGAGGATGATGCCGGATAGAATGCCTGGCATAGCGCTGGGGAGAATGATTCTGAAGACGGTACGCAGCTTGTTTGCACCCAGGGCAAAACTCCCTTCGCGGTATGAGTCGGGTACGGCCTTTAAGGCCTCTTCTGTGGTGCGCATGATAACGGGCAGTATCATGATGGCAAGGGTAAAGGCGCCTGCCAGAATCGAGAATCCCCAGCCCATCGCCGTTACAAAGAACAGCAAACCAAACAAGCCATAGATGATGGAAGGGATGCCAGCCAACGTTTCGGTGGTCAGCCTTATCATTTCGACCAGCTTGTTTCCGCGCTTTGCGTACTCCACCAGATATATGGCTGCAAAGATCCCCAAAGGCACGGCAATAAGAAGGGCCAGTATCACGATGATAAGTGTGTTTATGATGGCCGGGGCAAGTGACACGTTCTCAGAGGTATATTTCCATGCAAACAGATCAGTGGTTATGTTTGGGATGCCTTTGACTAGGATATATCCGATGATAAACAGCAAAACGCTTACGGTAATGATCGTGGCTGATACCACCAGCAACAGCAGTACAAGGGAAAGGGGAGACCTTTTGTATGTTCTCAATTTTTGGTGTATGTTCTGTGCATTTATCTGTATCATCTATTTGCCCTCCTCGTAAGCAGGGAGAATGAGAGGTTGATGATGAGTATGAATACGAACAGCACCACTCCGGTAGCGATGAGTGCACCCCTGTGCAGGTCGGCCGCATACCCCATTTCTATTACTATATTGGCGGTGAGGGTCCTGATGCCCTTGAGCGGGCCTGCAGGCATCCTTGCCTGGTTTCCAGCCACCATGATAACGGCCATGGTCTCACCGATTGCCCGGCCGATAGCCAGCACCACGCCCGCCATGATACCCGAGATGGCAGCAGGCAGGGTGATGAAGAACACGCTCTGCTCGTGGGTTGCCCCGAGTGCAAGGCCGCCCTGGTAGTAGCTCTCGGGAACGGCGCGAATTGCCGACTCGCTCACGCTGATGACGGTGGGCAGTATCATGATGCCCAGCAAAATGGAAGCCGTCAATATGCTGCTGCCGTCGCCGCCGAAGGTATCGCGCACCAATGGTACCAGTACCACCAGCCCGAAAAAACCGTACACTACCGAAGGGATACCGGCCAGGAGGTCAACGGCGGGCTTTAAAAAACGGTATATATACTTTGGGCAAAACTTTGCCATGTACACTGCCGTCAGTATACCGATTGGAACGCCTATGATTATGGCACCGGCCGTTACATAGATGCTCCCTAAAATCATCGGCAAAATCCCGTAGATGTCATTGGATGGCCTCCATTTTTTGCCTAAAAGGAAATCAAGTGTTCCGATTTCAGCCATGGCTGGTATTCCGTTGGCAAACAGGAATACGCAAATCAAGGCTACCGCCAGGATTGAGGTACAGGCGGCTATCAAAAACACCATTTGCATGACCTTTTCTTTGTATTTTTTCATCTTTGTCTCACCGTCTTCTTAAATTATGGATAGATGGGTCTTGTTGCTGAAACTTCATTTACCGCATGTTCGATTTATAGAGCAACGCTTTGACTTGCAATTTTGCATACTGTCATTTTTGCTTCAAAATTGCAGATTTCGTCTTGAGCAGCAAAATAGACTTTTTATACTAAAATCAAAATTAAAGATGATTAAATATGAACTAAAGCATGTATTTACACTGCTGCGCTTATCTCATGATCAGTTTTACTCTAACACCTCTGACCACCGCGTTATTTCGCCTGTGAAAATGGCCCTGACTTGCTCGCTTGTCAAGTTGTCTGCTGGATTTCCTTTGTTGACGATTACCACAAGACCGTCCATTGCAATGGTAATGGGGTTCAAACCGGCATTGAGTTCGCTCTCTTTCAATTCTCTGGACGACATTCCTATATCGCATATCCCGTCTATAACCGAATTGATGCCGGTGGTTGAGTCGCTGGTCTGAATTTCAATTTGTGCATTGGGATTGATAGCAAGGTAGGCCTCCTTGAGCTTTTCCATAAGTGGGGAGACCGATGACGAACCCGCGACTACGATTTTGCCTGCGGGCTTATCCCCGCTGTAAGTCGGATTATCCAATACCGGGATATATCCGTTTTCTTCAACCACTCTTTGGCCATCGCTGCTCATGATAAACTCTATAAAGTCCTGTACCACTTTGTTTATTTCGCCTTTTGTGGCAATGATGAAGGGACGGGCGATTTTGTACTCTCTGCTTTTTACGTTGCCTACCGTGGGCTCAACCCCGTCGATTTTGAGGGCTTTTACGGTATCATTTAAAGAACCCAGGGATATATATCCTATGGAGTATTTGTCTCCTGCGACAGATGTCATCATTACCGCTGTGTTGTTCACTATGCGGGCCTCTTCCGTCGTATAGTCGATCTCATTGCCGCTGCTGTCTTTCTGCTGGATGCCAAACAGCTCTACGAAAGCACCCCTGGTACCTGATCCCTCTTCACGAGAGATTACATGGATCTCCCTTGAGATGTCAAATTCGTTGCCGTTTTTGGCGCTGTCGGAATTGTTGCCCTGAGCGCCGCATCCTGCCAAAATGGCCACTATGAATATTGCGTACATGAACAGGGTTACTGTTTTTTTCATACTTAAACTCCTTTCTCATATGGATTTATCATTTTGCCTTCACCAACCAGTGTAAAGCGGCAATGTAAAGTTAAAGACAAGCTTGTGTTAAATCTGTGTAAAATATTTTTATGTTTTAATCGCCTCCAAAACGGGTAAACATAAATTATAAGCCTATTGAAGCGGTAGTCAGGAAGGTTTTTACTTGACTGTTGGCGATTAGGCTTTGGCGGTTACTGCCTCCTTAATGGGCGGTAGTCCGCGTTAGGAAAGACATATATTGATTTGGGAGATGATGGTATGTCGGATTTGAAGTTTAGAGTAAAAGCACACAGTGAAAACCCTACCAAGACGGTGGTAGAGACAAGGGGATTTAAGATTATCATTGATGAGCCCGAAAGCCTGGGCGGGACCAATGCAGGGGCCAACCCGGTGGAGTATCTGCTGGCCGCTCTTGCCGGATGCATAAATGTGGTAGGCCATGTGGTGGCAAAGGAGATGGGCTTCGAGCTTAAGGGCTTGCAGATCGACCTGGAAGGCGATTTGAATCCTGCAAGGTTTATGGGCAAGTCCAATGCCGAGAGGGCAGGGTACAAGGAGATCAGGGTCAACATAAAGGTCGATAGCGATGCCGATGCCCAAACGCTGTCGAAGTGGCTTGATGCCGTAGGAGACAGATGCCCGGTGAGCGACACCCTATCCAACGGTACGCCGATAAAAATAAGTTTGGTGTAGATGTGCTCCGTTGTGCAAAATGTCGAAAGATGACCGTGGTTTTTTTTGACTGAAAATCAGGAATACACATAACTAATGGGTGCCTGATTCTATGGGAAGGCACCCTTCTTTTGTCTATACATTTAAAAACCTTTAAAAAACCAGAGTCATGATTGAATGGGCAGGGCTTTCATACTTTGCAATTTTCCCATTATGGCGAAGGACGAATGGGATTTTATCATCGGTCCTGTTCATCACAACCAGAATCTTTTGGCCTGATGGCGTCTTAAATGCCGTGCATTCCAGTTTGTCGGTAAAGCGGCTAAAACCAATTCGTACGCTTCCCGGTTTAATAAACCTGCTGAAGTGACCTATAAAGAAATACGATGGTTTGAATTCTATATTTCCGTTGTTGGTATCGATCATTATGGGGGCTTCACAATAGTTTTGTGCGTGATTGGGGCCGCCCATCTCATCAAGTACCAGGTTCCAATCGCACCATGCTTCCATATAGTTGTTGAGATTGCCTATTATATCGTGGCCGTATTTCTCACCATTGGTCCAGGCGTCGCGATCCACATGCCGTTCTACACAACACTCGGTCAATATCAGCGGCTTATCGGGCCATTTGCGCTTTACTGCTTCAAGGGCCTCGAAATGATCCCCTGAATACCAGTGGAAAGCAACTCCCCATATGTATTTTGAGGCTTCAGGGTCTTCAAAGGCTACCTTTGCTCGCTCGTATAGCCGTTCTTTGTTGTGATCCCATATCATTATCTTTATGTGTCCAAAGCCTTCACGTTCTAGTGTTGGGCCCAAATAATCTTTGACGAAATCTTTTTCTTCTTCGGCGGTGAATATACAGGAGTCCCAGCGCTGTACTGCTTTGGGCTCGTTTTGTACCGTGACGCCCCAAACCGAGATGCCTTCTTCCTCGTATGCTTTTATGAATTTAGCAAAGTGCCGTGCCCATGCATCGCGGTACTCGGGTAGTAGTTTTCCTCCATGGTTCATCATGCCGGTGTCCTTCATCCAGCCGGGAGGACTCCAGGGTGATATGAATAAGCGGAAATTTCCAAACCGTTTAGCGGCTTTTATCATAGGAATTATATATTGTTTGTCCCTTTCAATGTTAAAGCTTTCAAGCTTAATATCGCCTTCTTTTTCCACACATGCGTAATTCCCCAGAGAAAAATCGCAGGAGTTCATATGGGTGCGGCAAAAAGTATATCCGTGTCCGCTTTGCTCATCGAAATACGCTTTTAGCACTTGGTTTTGCTTATCCTCGGGGAGCTTGTGGAGTGTAACGGCAGCAGCCTCGGTAAAGGCGCCGCCGAAACCTATGATTTTCTGATATTCGACATCGTCGTAAACATTGATAACCGGGTATTCTATTCCTTCGGGGTCGTCCTGAAAGCTTAAAGGCGGCTTTTCAGCCAATCTGTCACCGGTATCCCGAGCGCTTAAAAAAATTCGTATGTTGTTTTTCATAGCGTTAATCACCTCTTATCGTTTTAAAAAAGTTAATTGTATAGGAGTTTTTTACACAGTTGATGTATATTGAAAGTGAGCCATCAGAATTTACTTTTTGTTACATATGGAGTCACATTTACGATATTGCCATAATCATTATATACTATTTTTATCATACGGACAACGGATAGTTGTAAAAAACTTTTGACACCTTGTGCTACAAATTATAAATTGATTTTGAGCTTAACTATTGTTTTATAAACAATACTGTGATATAATTTATTCAATCTAATATTTAATAAATAATAGTGATGGAGCGATGGCGATGAAAAAAAGCGAATTTTTAAGGGAACTTAGGTATAACCTGATGGGCAAGATCAGCGATGATGAGCTGGAAAACATTATTATGGATTATGATGAGATATTTGAATCGGGTAAGGCCGAGAACAAGACCGAGGATGAGATATCGGACATGATCGGTTCTCCAGCCATGGTTGCAAAGACTATCTTAGATGAGTGGCCGAATGATGGCACATCAAAGTCGAGCCCCGAGAGCAGTTATCCGATTGCTCCCCTGGGTAAACGGGTTGTGGCCTTTATCATTGATTACATACTGTCATTGATTCCATTGGTTTTGCTCTTAATCGGGAAAACACCCGAAAGTGTAATTTTGCTTACCTCACCTATAATGATGTATAATCCAATGGTTCTCGTATTCCTTATTTCCCGTGCTTTTATCCTTAATCATTCTGCATCCGCTGGATCTGGCGTTATTCTTTCATATACTGAGCCCGGCATAAATGCTGTACACATTGTTCTTACACTTGCGTGTTTTGTCTTCTTCTGGCTGTACAGTACGCTGTGTATGATAATAATGAAGGACAGGACTATAGGCATGCGGCTTATGAATATAAAGGTTGTAAAAAGGGATAGAACTGCTTTAAGACCTATCGATGTGTTCGTGCGTCAGTTTATAGGCAAAGTTCTACTTGCAACTATGACTTCGAGCTTATCCTATATTATTTCATTTTTCTGGGCGGTTTTTTCAAAAACAAACAATACTGTTCATGATAAATTGGCGGGAACCCTCGTGGTTGAGGATATCAGAGAAAAAACAAGAGGATGAATTAAGGGGGAACATAGGAGTGCTATGAATACTCAGCTAAAAAAGGGTGTACTGGAGTTATGTATTCTTTACCAGTTGAAAGATAAAGAGCTATACGGTTATGAGATAATGAAGACCATTCAGGAACAGTTTAGCGATGTATACGATGGCTCAATATACGCGATACTTAGGCGGCTAAATGCTGAAGGGTACACCCACACGTACACAAAAGATTCCCCTAGCGGGCCTGCTAGAAAATATTACCGGATTACTCCGGCTGGCATCGATTACCTTCGCAGGATGATTGCAGAATGGCAGAAGATGGTCGAAGGTGTTAGAAGGTTAGGGATACCTTTTTAAGGGATTTATCTTCATCATATATGATTCCAAAGTCGATATTGCTGTTTTGATTGTAATAGGGAGTGTTATACGATTCAAACACTACCACAGCAATAATGCTTGGATATTTTTCAAAGACCTTGTTTAACTGGTCGAGTTTTTGTTCTATTCTTAGTTGAGCGCGAATAATATGATGGCATATACGATATGACAAGTTTAAACTGATGGTCAAACGCTATTTTTGTCGGTTGCTATTGTATTTTTGGCACTTTATAAGTAATATTAAAAGATGTAGGAAGTTAAATGGAGCGACATGAGGAAAACGTGTTGGCGTTTAGTACAACCGAAAAACGCTTGACGTTTTTATACGTTTTCAACAGCGAAGTGGTGAAATATGGATAAAAAAAGTGTGGTGGATATATTGAACGAGATCGGGCTTTTGCTCGAGCTTAAAGGGGAAAACCCTTTTAAATCAAGAGCTTACTACAATGCTGCCCGCATCATCGAGGTCCTCGATGAGGACTTGGAGACGCTGGTCAACGAAGGGCGGCTCAAGGATGTAAAGGGCATCGGGGAGGCCCTCAATAAAAAGCTTACCGAGCTTGTGACTACAGGGAGGCTCAAATACTACGAAGAGTTAAAGGCGTCTGTGCCTCCTGGCCTTGTGGAGATGCTTAAAATTCCCAGTCTGGGACCTAAAAAGGTAAAGGTTTTGTACGACAAGCTGGGCATTACGACGATAGGAGAACTGGAGTATGCCTGCATTGAGAATAGGCTGGTTAGTCTTCCGGGTTTTGGAGAAAAGACCCAAAGGAAGATCTTTGAAGGAATACAGTTTATAAAACAGTTCAGCGGGCATCATCTCTATTTTGAAGCCTATGAGGAAGCTGTAAAGCTTAAAGAATATTTGGAAAGTACAGGCCTTGTAGTAAGGTGTGAGGTGGCGGGCAGCATACGGCGCAAAAAGGAGATCGTGAAGGATATAGATATACTGGCCACTTCTACCCAACCTGATAGACTGATGGACTGCTTTGTGAACTACCAGGGTATGAAAGATGTAGCTGCCAAAGGGGATACCAAGACCAGCATCATTTTGAATTCCGGTATAAATGTTGATTTAAGGGTGGTAAGGGATGAGGAGTTTCCTTATGCTCTGCATCACTTTACGGGGAGCAAAGAACACAATACTGCCATGAGGCACAGGGCAAAAACCATGGGCATAAAGATGAACGAGTACGGCCTTTTCAAGGACGATTTTTTAATAAGGTGTGCTTCGGAGGAAGAAATTTTTGAAAAGCTCAATCTAGGCTATATTCCACCCGAGCTCAGAGAAAATGCCGGGGAAATTGAGGCGGCCGAAAGAAGGCAGATTCCTTCACTGGTGGAAGAGAAGGATTTGAAGGGCATATTCCATGTACATACGACGTACAGTGATGGGCGAAATTCTCTAGCTGATGTTGTACAAAGAGCTCGAGAACTGGGATATAGGTACATAGCCATCACCGACCACAGCAAATCTGCTTTTTATGCCGGTGGTCTTGATGAGGAAAGGCTTTTAACACAATGGGAAGAGATAGAAGCCTTGAACAAGAAGTATGATGATATAGTTATATTGAAAGGTATAGAAGTGGACATACTGCCTGACGGCTCCCTTGATTACAGTGATGACGTCTTAGAGAAGTTCGATTTGGTGATAGCATCGATCCATTCCCATTTTAAGATGAGCAGGGAAGAGATGACCAGGAGAGTGATAAAGGCCATTGAGAATAAGCACATCGACATTATAGGGCATCTTACCGGCAGGCTTTTGCTTTCAAGGGAAGGCTACGACATCGATGTGTATGAGGTCATTGAAGCTGCTAGGGATTACGGTAAGATAATTGAGATAAACTCAAGTCCCTACAGGCTGGACCTTGACTGGAGGTACATAAAATATGCTAAAGGAAAAGGCGTGAAGTTTGCCATATGTCCCGATGCCCACAGCGTAGAAGGGCTTGAAGACGTAAAATACGGCATTGGAATTGCCAGAAAGGGCTGGCTTGAGGCCAAGGATGTCATAAACACGTATGATATACAGCAGGTCTTACACTTTTTGAAAAAGATATAAAAGGGCAAAAAGCAGGGATACGATCCCTGATTTTTTTGTGATTATTTTTCCTCTTGGTGCATAGAGATGATATTGATAGATTTGTTAATATGGGAGGGGTTCAATGACCATATATGATATCGCAATTATTCCGCTTATCGTGGGCATAGTGGAGCTCTTAAAGCAGATCGGGCTTCCATCCAAGTTTGCTGCGTTTGTATCGGTATTGCTCGGGATAGCCATTGGAGTGGTATACCTCTCGCCCGATGATATTAAAAAAGGAATACTTGTAGGACTTGCTCTTGGCCTGGCAGCATCTGGATTGTATTCGGGAACAAAAAGCACTGTTGAAGGGGTTAAAAACTTGTTTATTGCAAAAGATAGAAAGTGATTGTGTTTTGTTTTTCTTGTTTGCGTTAGTAATTGGGCAGAAAGTTATGAATTGACATAGGATAAAATGTGTATTAAAATACACATGAGGAGGTGTATAATGTGAGGACTAACATTTATATAGATGAAAAATTGATAGAAGAAGCTAAAAAGCTTACAGGATTGAAGACAAAAAAGGATGTAGTAAACCTGGCTTTGGAAGAGCTGATAAAAAATCGGAGGCGTAAAAATCTTTTGGATATTCAGGGTAAGATAAGCTTTGTTGAAGATTATGATTATAAACAAATGAGGGGAAATCATGATTTTAGTTGATACATCGGTGATGATAGCCTTTTTAAAAGGGATAAAAAACAAGCAGACCGAGAAGCTGGTTATGATAATAAAAAATGATTTGCCTTTTGGTATAAATGATTTCATATATCAGGAAGTGCTTCAAGGAGCAAGGACTAAAAAAGAATTTAATTTATTGAAGGAATATCTTGGAAGCCAGAGGTTCTTTAATTTGAAATATGGAAGAAAATCTTACGAGATGGCGGCAGAGCTATATTTTAGATGCAGAAAACATGGAATTACTATACGCAGCACCATTGATCTATTAATAGCTCAGACTGCTATAGAAAATGACCTGTATCTTTTGCATGATGATAGGAATTTTTCGTTAATGGCCAGTATAGAGCCGAAACTCAAGGAATATTGAAGTATATTTTGATAAAGTGTAGAGAGGAGTATATTTTTCTTCTTGAATATAATATGGTAAAAGGGTATAATGGATATGTGTAATTACAAATAATAAGCTGTAATAGTTGTGTTGTCATTTTGGTAGGGCGTATAGAAGGATTCAAAAATATTAGGAGGAAGTTATTATGGAGTATCCACAAATACCCGACTACCATCTTCTCATTGACCACCTAGTTGAATATGCAAAATTACAATATGAATACGGTGCGCAGGGCGTTGAAAGCATTCTTCAAGAAGTCAAGAAAAGTTTAGAAGATGCTATTTCTCGTATAAATCAACTGCCAATTGATGAACAGATGGCTCGACAAGAGCCAAATTCTTTAAATGAAATTCGTAGTTTAAGGCTGGATGGGCCTAGAAGGTTATGGAAAAAATTTCAAAAAGATAAGTATGTGGAGAAATTGGAAGGAGCCCTTCTTGCGCGTATGGCAGGTTGTACCCTCGGGGCTATTGTGGAGGGTTGGTCAATAGAGAGTATGCAAGAATGGGCTAATTTTATTGGCGATCCTTTTCCGCCTGTTGATTACTGGTCCCAGGCTAAGAATCCTTCAAACATTCGATATGGTAAAAGTCCAAATTATACCTATACGCGTGATGGAATGTGTGGTGTGCCGGTAGATGACGATATTACATATACCTTACTAGGACTTTTAATAGTAGAAGAATATGGTAAAGATTTTACGACCGAGGATGTGGCAAAGGCGTGGGAAAAATATTTGCCCATGGCATGTACAGCAGAGGATATAGCTTTAAAGAATATAAAGGCTGGTATAAGCGCTTATCAAGCTGCTGATAAGAGTAACCCGTATTGTCAATGGATAGGCGCCTCTATACGTTCAGATCCGTGGGCTTATATGGCACCTGGATATCCTGAAAAAGCTGCTGAAATGGCGTACAGGGATGCTTATCTTAGTCACAGGCGTAATGGCATATACGGCGAGATGTTTTTTAGCGCTGCTCAGGCTGCTGCCTTTGAGGTTGACAATTGTGTGGACGCCATTAAGATAGGACTTACAGAGATTCCTAGCGACTGCCTTTTAGCACAAGCAGTCAGATGGGCACTTGAGGAAGCAAAAAACATAAAGGATTATCATGATGCACGCCAGGCTGTGGATGAACGGTTTAAGGGTATGAGCAGTGTGCATACTATAAACAATGCGTGTTTGACAATTTTTGGATTAATAATAGGGGGAACAGATGTTACTAAGGTGCTTTCACAGACGGTGGCTATGGGGTTAGATAATGATTGCACTGCAGCCACAGCTGGAAGCATAGTGGGCGCAATAGTTGGAAAAAAGGGGATACCTGAACACTGGTACAAATCTTTTAATAATACGATATACACATATATGAATGGTGCAGAAGTATTTAAAATAGACGATGTGATAAATAGATTTGCTATACAAGCTGAGAAAATATTGGAGTGCTAGTATTAAATGATGCAAATGTGATTTAAAGTTTTTTGCTTTTTTGCATTGCTAAGCGTATCGTTTTATTTATTGTATGATATTTCATATATGTAATTTTATAGTTTAAAGGAAGTGCAGAGAAAGATGGATGTCAAGCTGGGCAACTTGACGCTCAAGCATCGTACACGTGAACCTCGCGGGCCGGTGCAACTAGCCCTTGAATTGGTAGAACCTGGTCATTTGGACAGCTGTGAACAACCGGAGCGTGTAACAAAACATCTCCCACCAGGAATAACTTCAAAGATGTTGTATCAGGATATTATTAGGATAGCATGGCCGGCATTTATGGAATTTATTCTTACGCAGCTGGCATCCATGGCTGACATGATGATGGTGGGCCAGCTGGGACCGTGGGCTATTGCTGCTGTCGGGTTGACAAATCAGCCCAAGTTTTTGCTTATGACCATGTTTATGGCCATGAATGTAGGAGCTACCGCGTTAATTGCGCGGTACAAGGGTGAGGGCAATCAACAAAAAGCAAACACAGTTTTGCGTCAGGCGCTGGTGCTGACGTTTGTGTTATCGGCGATTTCTTCAATTATAGGCTTTATATTTTCGGAACCGATGGTGCGTTTTATGGGGGCAGCCGATGAGCAGACGTTGGCCGGTGGTACAGTTTATTTAAAGATTCAAATGGTAGGTTTTGTGATTTTGGCCTTGACTAGTACCATTACGGCGGCTCTGCGGGGCATTGGGGATTCAAGGACGGCAATGATGTATAATCTAATCGCCAACGTGGTTAATGTGATATTCAATTATATGCTGATATATGGACATCTTGGCTTTCCCAGGATGGAAGTGGCCGGTGCGTCTATAGCAACCGTCATAGGACAGTGCGTAGCCTTTGTGCTGGCTATGTTTTATGTACTGCGAGGGAATCAATACCTTAAGATCAGCTTCAAAGATGACTTTAGGCCGAAATGGGACATAATGAAAAGCATATTTAATATAGGTATGCCTGCAATGGTTGAACAGCTGGTTATGAGAGCGGGGATGATAGCCTATTCGGTAACCGTTGCATCTCTGGGGACAGTGGCTTTTGCAACCCACAATGTATGTATGAATATTCAATCCATGTCGTTTATGAATGGTCAAGCCTTTGGCGTATCTGCTACTTCGCTTACAGGACAGAGCTTGGGGAGAAGGCGCCCTGACATGGCCCAGGCCTACAGCAGGTATACAAGGCGTATGGGGATGATAGTTTCTCTAGTGCTTGCTCTGATATTTGTCCTGTTTGGAAAGGAAATAGTGGCGCTGTATACCAATGATGAGGTGGTTATAGAGCAGGGCGCTCAAATACTCATGCTGGTGGCTGTTATTCAGCCTTTTCAGTCGTCTCAGCTTATTTTGGCCGGCGCTTTGAGAGGTGCAGGGGATACAAGGGCCACTGCGATGATTATATTTATAACTGTTCTGTTGGTACGTCCAGGATTGGCTATGTTTACCATTCACGTATTAAAATGGGGACTGATAGGTGCGTGGATTGCTTTGATGGCTGATCAATTTCTCCGATCGTTGCTGGTGCTGCTGAGGTTTAATTCGGGCAAATGGAAAACCATAAAAGTATAGCGATAAGGGGACTGGTGTATGGAACCGCCATTTGGGTTGAGCACTGCGATAGAGGAGCAGCTTGCGTTTTTGCCTGTAAAGAAGCTTGCGGCTCTTGCATCTAAGCTTTCTGAGGATTATCGCAGTGGCAAGATTTTGGGCAGGGAACCCTATATTTGTACTTATGAAGAAGCATTGGCTTATGTGGCTTTCAGGTTGCCCGCCACATTTGCCGCCGCCTATTTTGCTCTGTCCCAGGTGAAGGAACGGCTGCCGGCTTTAAGCCCTAAGACGCTTTTAGATGTGGGAGCTGGGCCGGGTACTGCCATGTGGGCTGCTACTATGGTGTGGCCGGAGCTGGAGCATATAACTCTCATTGAGCGAGAGCAGAATATGATAGATATTGGCAAAAAATTAGTTAAATATGCCAGCCTACCCTCTATACGGCAGGCTGAGTGGATGAAGGTTGACGTGGTGGGCGAATGGAACGCACCTCAGCATGACGTGGTGATAGCCTCGTATGTGCTCAACGAGCTGCCTCCGCAGAGCATAGAATCGTTTGTGTTAAGGCTATGGGAGAGAACCGGATCAATTTTGATCTTTATAGAGCCGGGGACGCCTGCTGGATTTTCATTGATAAGGCATATACGGGAGCGGCTGCTGGCGCAGGGTGCCAGTATTGTAGCACCGTGTCCCCATGGCAATTTCTG
The DNA here is from genome assembly GCF_023838525.1 of Caldicoprobacter algeriensis. Classification (GTDB taxonomy): domain Bacteria; phylum Bacillota; class Clostridia; order Caldicoprobacterales; family Caldicoprobacteraceae; genus Caldicoprobacter; species Caldicoprobacter algeriensis. The sequence continues at coordinate 217,947 of NZ_JAHUQD010000002.1, read as the reverse complement.
TCCAGTTCCGGAGAATGACTGGTGCCATTTTTCACAGAGGTTGAGCCGTACCCGGCTGCACAGGCAAATCAAAGGTGGCACTCTCTCGTATGAAGACGAGAAGTTTTCTTTTGTGTGTTTGTCCCGCATCCCGGGATCAGACATAAAAGGTATAGTTGTGCGACATCCGCAAATAAGAAAGGGGCACATCGATCTCAAACTGTGTACCCCTCAAGGCATTGTAAATGTGACTATTACTCGAAAGGACAAGGAGAGGTTTAAAGAAGCCCGCAAGCTGGACTGGGGTTCGATTGTATATTGGTAATCTATGTCAAGATTTTTTAGGACCAGGCCCTATTCTCATTTAGCATAGGCCGCATTTAGCTCGGCATTCAAATCAAGGGCATCGCATTGCTCCAGCTCTTTGCACAGCAGTGCACGGATGTAGCCACGATCGGTGGATGTGGAATGGATATAAAATCCCATGCCGTAATAGAAACGTATGAGTGATGTCATCTTTGAAGCGGTGTGAAGCGTAAGAACACGCAGGCCAAGCTTCCTGGCCTCCTCTTCTACCGCTTTGATGAGGGCTTTTCCTACGCCGCAGTTTTGTACTTGGGGTCGTACGCCAAAACGGCTGATATAGCCCACTTTCCCGGGTGGCAAAACCTCCAGGCGGATGGTGCCCACCGGTTGACCATCAAGGAAGGCTATGAATATGGTCTTTTTTCGCATCTCTTCCAGGATGATGTGAGGGGTTTCCTTAAGTGCCGATACTTTATCGGGAAAACCTAGCTCCCTTGCGTATTCTTTAAACGCTTCCTGAACGATCTCGTGTATTGTAAACACGTCCTGTTCGGAAGCCTTCTTTATCACCAGATCCATTTTCATCAGTCCCCTTTTTATGAAAATTCAATGTTGTTTTGCTATAACAAGAGACGTTGTATTTAAATTTTTTTACAACTGCATTAACATTTCTTGTATGAGCTTTGGATTGCAAGCTAAATAGACTATCACTATCAGCTTAAGCCTACTTATCATCTATCTCCCATCAAGAGCACCATAATGGCTTTATGAACGTGCAGGCGGTTTTCAGCCTCATCAAATACTACCGATTGCGGACTGTCTATGATATCATCCGTTACCTCTTCGCCACGATGGGCCGGCAGGCAGTGCAAAAAGATTGCATCGCCTTTGGCGTGTGAAAACAGCTCTTTGTTGACCTGGTATGGGCCAAATACCCTTGCACGGCTTTCAAACTCGTGTTCCTGCCCCATGCTAGCCCATACATCGGTATACACCACGTCTGCATCCTTTATGGCTTCCACCGGGTCGTTGGTTATCAATATGCTTGCTCCGGTGGCCTTTGCGTTTTCCTTTGCCATTTTGACGATTTCCTCTTTTGGTTCATAGCCCCTGGGAGAGGCTATCGATATGTGCATCCCTACTTTGGTGCATCCGATAAGCAGGGAATGAGCCACGTTGTTTCCATCCCCTATGAAGGCTAGTTTAAGACCGCTTAAAGTACCTTTTTTCTCGTATATCGTTATAAGGTCGGCCAGTATCTGGCATGGGTGCAAAAGATCAGTAAGCCCGTTTATAACGGGAATGGAGCTGTATTTGGCCAATTCCTCTACGTCCTGCTGCTTGAAGGTCCTTATCATTATCCCATCCAGATAGCGGGACAACACTCTGGCGGTATCGCTTATGGTCTCTCCGCGGCCCAGCTGGATGTCGCTGGCGTTTAGAAAAATGCCATATCCTCCCAGCTGATAAATGCCCACTTCGAAGGAAACCCTGGTACGGGTGGAGGATTTGGTGAATATCATGCCCAGAGTTTTGCCCTTAAGATAGGGATGTGGTATGTTTGCTTTGAGCTTTTTCTTCAGGTCAAAGGCGGTGCTCAACACCTGGTATATTTCATCCTGGCTGTAATCCTGCAGAGTTATAAGATGTTTTTGCGAGAAAGGCTTTTCTGGCTTGTAATTATACAGATCCACCATATCATTTCACTCCTTCTGCAATCTTTCTATTAACCAGTACTGCATACTGTTTGCACTATCATTTTTCGTGATTTGATTGGGTTGTCATTTTTACCGGGGAAAATTTTTTATTTTCGGGTTTCTATTATACCTTTAAATATCTTATCCAGAGTATCTATCAGGCCGTCGATCTCTTGCCGGGTGATCACCAGCGGGGGTACGAACCTCAGGGTGTTGTGCCCGGCGCAGTTTACGATGTATCCTTGATTAAGTGCTGCATTTACTATTTCTTTGCCAGGAACGGACGGATCAAGCTCCATGCCCAGCATCAGCCCTTTTCCTCTTACCTCTTTGATGAAGTGATATCTGTCTTTAAGGCTGCTGAGCTTTTGTTTGAAATAGTCTCCCAGCTGGGCACATCTGTCAATCAGCCCATCATTCAAAAGGGTGATAAGCACGGCTATGGCTGCCGAACAGGCCAGGGGATTTCCTCCAAAGGTAGAGCCATGGCTGCCGGGCTCGAAGGTCGATGCCACGCTTTCCTTGGCTATTATGGCACCTATTGGTACGCCGCCCCCCAATCCCTTTGCCAGGGTGATGATATCGGGTTGTATGTCAAAGTGCTGGTACGCGAACAGCTTGCCGGTCCTTCCCATGCCGGTTTGAACCTCATCGAGTATGAGCAAAATGCCTCTTTCCCTGCACAGCTGTTCCAGCCCTTTTACGTATTCATAGGTGGCTTCGATGACGCCGCCTTCGCCTTGAATGAGCTCTATCATGACGGCGCATGTGGTGTCGGTGATGGCGTTCTTTAGAGCTTCCAGATCATTGTAGGGTACGCTCTTGAATCCGGCTGGCATGGGGACAAAGGGTTTTTGGTATTTCTCCTGGCCTGTGGCAGCAAGGGTGGCCAGGGTTCTGCCGTGAAACGAGTTGATGGCCGTTATTATTTCATATTTATTCATACCCTTGTCCCGGAAATATTTTCTGGCCAGCTTAATGGCCCCTTCATTGGCCTCAGCTCCGCTGTTTGCGAAAAACACCTTGTCGCCGCAGCTGTTTTCTACCAGAAGCTTTGCCAGCTGTGCCTGGGCTTCGATGTAAAACAGGTTTGAACAGTGGATCAATTTCTGTGCCTGGGAGGTGATGGCCCCCACTAGGGCAGGATGGCCATAGCCCAGCACGTTGACTGCTATTCCGGCGACAAAATCGATGTATGCTTTTCCTTCTTTATCGTATAGGGTAGATTGCCTGCCGTATTCAAATACCACTGGCAGCCGTTCCCCGAAAGTATTCATGTAGTATTTCTTATCAAGGGCTATTATTTCCTGTGTATCCATCTTTTGACCCCCTTTAAATTGATGCTTATAATTATACAATAAAATGAATAAAAATTCAATAATTAAAAGATTACGATTTTACTGCTCTAGAAAATAGTTTCTTCGGCAAACTATTGATTATTGGATAAAAAACATTATAAAAATGGAAATTCAGAGCCTGCAGTAAAATTTGATACCGTCATCCCTGGTTTAGAATTTTGCAAAGAAAACGGCATTCAAATGCGAGGACATGTTCTTGTATGGCACAATCAAGTACCGGACTGGTTTTTCCGTGAGGGATATGAATCCGATGGTGAATTTGTGGATAAAGAGACCATGCTAGCGCGAATGGAAAGTTACATTAGACAGGTTCTGGAATTTACCCAGAAGGAATACTCGGGCGTAATATATGCATGGGATGTTGTAAATGAAGCTGTTGAAATAACCGACGGTAGCTTTTTGAGACTGGAATCAGGTTTTAATATTCGAACTAAACTTATTTGATGGCAAATTGCAGCCAAAGCCTGCGTTTTATAGCGTTCTGTCTGTGGTAGAGTAGAGGTTATCAACAGTAGTTAAAAAAAGCAGCCGGGTGTACACCCAGCTGCTTTTTTAAAACCGCGTTTTCTCCTCCAGATAATCTTCTATCTCATCTATTTTGACCCTTATTTGATCCATGGAGTCCCTGTCTCGAATTGTAACGGTGTTATCCTCCAGCGTATCGAAATCCACGGTTATGCAGAATGGAGTTCCGATCTCGTCCTGGCGCCTGTAACGCCTGCCAATGCTTCCAGTTTCGTCGTAGTCCACCATGAACTTCTTGAGCAGGTTAAGGTACAACTGTTGTGCCGGCTCGCGCAGCTTTTTCACGAGTGGCAATACTGCTGCTTTAAAGGGAGCTAGCGCCGGGTGCAGCCTCAACACCGTCCTCACATCTCCGTCTTCCAGCTGTTCCTCGTCGTAGGCGTTGCACAGGAAGGCCAGCATTATACGGTCAACGCCCACTGAAGGCTCTATACAATATGGGATGTATTGCTCGTTGGTGGTCGGATCCAGGTAATTGAAGTTTTCACCCGAGTATTTTGCATGCTGTTTCAAGTCGAAATCCGTTCTGTTGGCTATGCCCCATACCTCGCCCCAGCCAAAGGGGAACCGATATTCTATGTCGGTAGTGGCTGTGCTGTAATGAGACAGCTCCTCTGGAGAATGATCCCTGAAGCGAATGTCCTCTTCTTTCATCCCCAGGTCGATGAGCCATTTCTTACAGAAATCCTTCCAGTACTGGAACCACTCCATGTCCTCTCCCGGTTTGCAGAAGAATTCCAGCTCCATCTGTTCAAATTCCCTGGTTCGGAATATGAAGTTGCCCGGAGTAATTTCGTTGCGGAAGGCCTTACCTATTTGCCCGATTCCAAAGGGGATCTTCTTTCTTGATGTCCTGAGTACGTTCTTGAAGTTGACGAATATGCCCTGTGCTGTTTCAGGTCTCAGGTACAGCTCTGATTTTGAGTCCTCGGTGACACCCTGGAAGGTCTTGAACATCAGGTTGAAGTATCGTATAGGGGTGAAGTTGTGCTTGCCGCAGTCTGGACAGGGAATTTGGTGCTCCTGTATGAAGTTTTCCATCTGCTCGTCGCTCCATCCAGCCACCGAGGGGTTGGGCATGCCTTGAGCTGCCATGTAATCTTCAATCAATTTGTCAGCGCGAAAACGGGCTTTGCACTCTTTGCAGTCCATCAACGGATCGTTAAACCTCTCCAGGTGGCCGGAAGCCAACCAGGTACGGGGATTCATGATGATGGCGGTATCCACGCCGACATTGTATGGGCTTTCCTGGATGAATTTTTTCCACCAGGCTCTTTTGATATTGTTTTTAAGCTCTACTCCCAGAGGGCCGTAATCCCATGTATTGGCTAGTCCGCCATATATCTCCGAACCAGGATAGATAAAGCCACGGTTTTTACATAGGGCTACTATCTTGTCCATCTTATCCTGTGTTGCCACGCTGTGTATACCTCCTTGTAATTGAATTTAGCTTATACCGGCTTTTTATGTAATCAACCTACGAATTTTCACGGTTATCAAAATAATATCATACCATGGATACAGTTGCAACAGCTGTAATTTTTATGCTGTTTGCGGAAATGAGGCTTTAATTGAAACTTTTCAACTTTTACCATCGTCTAAAATTTAGAGATTAAAAGGGTTGAGGTGAGGGGCATTGAAAGGATCAGTATCTTTTATTGCTTTAGCGGTTGTGCTGGCTTTGATAGCTGTTCTTGTAGGGTGTTCATCTGGGACAGAGATCTCTTATAATTCATCACCTGAAAATGTGGTCATCTGTATAAAGGAAACTGTAAGCGATCAACCGGTGTTTGAGCTCCATGGCAACGGGTTTATACGCGTCCGGAGAAATCCTTTTGAAAATAAAGTAGAAAGTGGCCAGCTCAATCAAAGACAGGTCAGGCAGGTACTAAACCATGTTGTAAATAAACTGAGGATAGGGAATTTGCAGTCAAGTTATCCAAAGGAGTTTATCCCTGGTATCGAAATGTATCCCAATATGGACCTTGTGCTGGAGGTCAATACAGACGGATTTGAAAAATGCATCACCTTTGCATACAGCAATATATGCGATGAGCTCAAGTATTTCCTGGAGGAAGGCCGAATTGACCGTCAAGCCTTTGAACAGCTCAGCAGGTTGAAGGAGGTCATTGAGTATTTGCTGGAATACAAATTTTAAATTTATGCAAACATCGGCATTGTATTTTATGTCAAATTGCAGTACAATATAGGACAAGAATATTTTTGGGTATGCATATAAGGTGAACATTTTTTAATTTTTTTCATGATAACGTTAAACGAGGATGGGGAAGAGGGGGCAACATGCTGGAGAAAGATTTTGTTGTTGAAAACGAAGTCGGCCTTCATGCTCGGCCTGCTGCAAAGTTTACAAAGGTTGCAAACAGCTATAAATCAGATGTTTTTGTCATAAAAGATGGAAAGATAGGCAACGGCAAGAGCCTACTGTCCATCCTTGCGCTAGGTATTTATAAGGGCTGTAAATTCAAGGTCCAGGTTGTAGGGCCGGATGAGGCAGAAGCTTTGTGCGGCATCACCAAGCTGATCAACAGCAATTTCGAGGAGTAACTGCCAGTTGAGCCTGGCGTTTTTTGTTTTAAAGAGCTTACTGCGCGAGGCAAGGGAGATTTGTTGCCATTTTTTCTTGTTCTCACCAAGCTTATGCTTTTCCCGTCAAAATCAAACAATTCTATTCTAAAAGCAAATTGGAATAAATGTTAGTTTTAAGCGGTATACAATATATTTTAAGATTGCATGGAATTTTATACAATAAAATACATTTTATTGAAGAGAATTTTTTCGATAAAAACCCTTGAGAAGAGAAAAAATATACAGATATATTTTTAAAAATTCGCCGCATACTATTATTGATGGCTTTAAAGGAGGTTGATGATGCAAATGAACGGTGGAAAATATGCACAATACGGTGTTTATTGTAATCCTGAGGTTGTCGAAAAAGGGAAAGTGGTCAATTTAACATATGAAGGGATACTGGCTCAGCACGGGGCTGACAGGGTTTTTGCCTGCATAGGTTATGGGCCTAATAACAGGTGGTCAGACGTTTCCCTGATTGAGATGAGAAGAGTAGGACCTCAAAAGTTTGAGGGTCAAGTTGCCATAACCAGTAAGGGTAACCTAAATGTGGCTTTTAAAGACTCGGCTGACCACTGGGACAACAACAACGGGCAAAACTATGTGTTTGCATCCAAGTAGCGCCGTTTGGTAAGTTTCTTTCTCAAGGCCTGTGGAATATGGCTTTTTCACAGGCCTTTTTATTTTGTTTTTCCTGGGAGACAAACGGGAGCTGTTTTAAGTATAAAACCGAAAAATTGGGGAACCATTGAAAGAGAAAAATACCATAATAAAGCAAAGGGGTTTTGATTGGGATGAAGGTTGATGAGATGTTGAGGGAATACACTAGGGAAGGAAACAAAAAATTGGATAAGCAATACAGCGGTACGCGCCAGGCCATTCTGGATCTGGCCAGGGATAAGACGCGACAGTTTATGAAAACCGCGGATGTGGGCCTGGATAAGGAAAGCATGGAATTGTTGGTTCTCATCATTGCAGGGAGTATGATGCAGAGTTTTTCGTTGGGGTATGGAATAGGCAAGGTGGAGGGGAAGACCGATAAGCAGATTTATTTGTAGGGCCTATAAAAACGCGGGAAGGTGGTATGGACTTTGCACCAAATGATGAGTATAATAAAAATATAATTTTTTAAATGGCAATGTTTGTAGGGTGCTGACGGGGTAAAGAGTCCGGTGTCGAAAATTTGAATGAGTTGGCTAAATAGAAATTTAAGTATGGGTTGGGGGCAATTGTAAATATTATGGCTGAATTGGCTTTAAAGTTAAAAAAAGAGCTCAGCGGTGTTGTCTACATAATAGTGGTGTCCGTGCTTTTGTTCGTTGTGCTTGCCTGGTGTGACCATTTTTTGTACAGGATCTTTTCGTCGAATTTTTTTTTAACCTGGCACATTTTTTTAGAATTATCTAGCATTGTGATGTCGTTTGCCGTATTTGCAGTTACTTTTTACACTTTTGAGGAATCCAATCGTTTAAGGTCGATGATAATTGCCTGCACTTTTCTGGCGGTATCGCTGCTTGACCTGTTTCATACCCTTTCCTACAAAGGGATGCCGGTATTTTTAACTGAATCTTCGGCGGAGAAGGCCACTGCATTTTGGACACTGGCACGCCTGACTATGTCATGTGGTATGCTGGCGTCTAATCTGGTGCCCTGCGATAAAAAAGTGAGAAGCTGTGAGGGATTATGGGTTTTATCCACTATAGCGTATTCAATTTTTTGGCTCATGGTGGTGAACTACCGTATTGATTATTTGCCATCGCTGTTTATCGAGGGTAAGGGTTTAACGCCGCTTAAGGTATACCTGGAATATTTAACAATACTCATCCAGCTCATAACGGCCGTTTTATTTTTGGCGGCTTATATAAAGGGGGATTGTGAGGATAAGGGATACGCCCTCATCGTAAAAGGGCTGGTGTTTAGCGTTTTCAGTGAAATGGCCTTTACACAATATACCAATGTGTACGATACATATAACTTTTTGGGACACATTTACAAGATCATAGCCTATTATCTTTTGTTCAGGGCCCTGTTTGTGCAAAACGTGCAAAAGCCGTACCAGGAATTAAGGGCCGCTGAAAGCCAGTTGGGCGTTTATGTAAACAACCTGGAGCAGCTGGTGGCTCAAAGGACGGCTGAAATCACCGCAGCCAATCAGAGCCTGATGAAAAACCTCGAGTATGCCCGAAATATCTTGCTGGCGCTTTTGCCCAACACCTTTCCCAGCGTAAAAGGTGTGAAATTTGCGGCCAGGTATATGCCCTGCGAAAACGTGGGCGGTGATTTCTACAACATTTTCAGGCTGGATGATGAGAAGATAGGTATTCTCATAGGGGATGTGGCGGGACACGGCGTGTCTGCTGCCATGATCAATGTGTTTATAAATCAAAACATAAATTTTAAAAAGGAATATGACGATGGACGCCAGAAGGTGTTTACACCCAGGGGCGTGCTGATGAATTGCTATCATACCTATAATGAGATGCCGTTTCCCGATGAGGCATATGTGGTGATGCTGTATGGTATTTACAATGTCGTCACTCGAAAGTTTACCTATGCCTCGGCCGGTATGAACACCAATCCGCTGGTTATCAGAGCGGATGGACAGGTTGAGGTCCTGCAGGCTGATGGGTTCCCCATTTGCAAGTTTGCTCCTTATTTTAAGCCGTCTTACAAGAGTAGGACGGTGCACCTGGAGCCGGGGGATAGCCTTGTGTTTTATACCGATGGGCTGATAGAGATTGACCCTGCACAGCCCGAGCTCTTCTCACAGGATAAATTAGTAGAATTTGTAAAAGGGCTGAAGGACGCCTCAGCACAGGAGATATGCGATGAGATCATCGATGCATACCACGCGCTTTTGGGGGATAAGAAGATGCTGGACGACGTCACCGTTCTGGTTGTAAAAGCCTGTAAAGATGATGTATAATTTTCAATAAAAGGCTCCTGATTACGAGGGGATGCCCCTGAGTAAGAGGGGAGGTGATATGGTGGGAGAAAGATGGTAAATTGTGAAGTTTTTAATAATTGAGGGGTGGAGGTAAAGGTTATGGAAAAGAGGATCGGGGTAATTGGAATTGTGGTGGATGACCATAAAGAGTGGGGCGAGCAGGTCAACGACTATATAAGGGAGTATTCGCATATCATCGTGGGAAGAATGGGCATTCCTTATCGGGAAAGGGGTATCTCTGTTATTGCACTTATAGTGGAAGGTACTACAGACGAAATTGGGGCGTTTACAGGAAAGCTTGGGAACCTAAAAGGGGTTACGGTTAAAAGCGCTTTAACATCAAAAAAATTTTATGATTGACGGGAAGTGGTTGTTATGAATGAAACGGTTAATTTCATTGGGAGGACGGCAATCCTGCTGGCTTTGGCGTTGCTGTTTCAGTCCTTGAGGCTGTTTATGCCCATCCCGAGCCTGGTGGATCAGTATGTAGTTGGGTCACTGGTAAATCTTTGTTTGATTATCGCAGCGGTGATTGTTGGGATTGAGGGAGGACTCATAGTTGCCATTTTGACGCCGGTTATAGCTTTCTTGCAAAACGTTCTTCTAAATCCTGTTATGGTGCCGTTTGTGGCGCTGGGCAATGCCACCATCGTCGTTTTGGTAGCGCTTATTTATAGAAAGAATAAATACGTGGCTCTGGCTGCGGGAGCCCTGTGCAAATTCCTGGTTTTGTACATAACGGTGGTACATGTGGCAATACCGCTGTTTATGCCCAACACCTCGCCGCAGGCCAAAGAGCTGATGTCTTTGAAGTTTAGCTGGCCTCAGCTGATTACCGCCTCGGTAGGAGGTATGCTGGCGTTAATGGTACTGCCTGTGCTGGAAAGGGCTTTGAAGCGTAGCTGAAGATGTCAAAAGGAAAAGGGCCTCAAAGCAAAGGCCCTTTTTTCTATTGCGTTTTAGCATTGGAAGGCTGCATCAGAAGCTGCATCAGCTTGAGCATCATTTCGAGAGATTGGTTTTGCTCATCGTTTGATGTGGGTTGATGGGTGTCGCTGTGGGCTACATTTTTTTGTTCCTGGTATTCGTCCTTATCCTTATCTTGGTCAGTTGTATCTGTTGCAACGCTGCTTTTTTCTATTTTGCGCTGGTCTTTTACTGAATCATCTTCTTTTTTATTGACGTTTATCCCTCTGTTTTTTATCATTTCGTCCAAATCCATTATCTGGGCAACCTGAATGAGCTTTTGAAGTCTCTCCAGTTTGGTTTGCTGCTCATCAGGGATGATGGGTTTTATGACCTTTATGATTTCGCCCAGGTCTTCTATAGGGTTGGGTTTGCGGTTGCTTGCTATTTTCAGATTGTTTCTGTATATTTTTATATTGTTTGAGAGCTTTTCGATCGACTCGTGGATCTGTATAACTTTGTCAATGGTGGGACGGCTATTCTCAGGCATGTAGTCTCTCAGCGCTTTGATTATTCCCAAACCTTTGCTTTCGTTTTCCAATCCCAGAACGGGTATTTGCTGCATGCGCTGGGCCTGATAGCTCCCTTCTCGAAGCCCCTTGAGTATCTGAATGGCTTCCAGTATGCCTATAATGGTATATATCCCCTCTTGCTCTGGCACATCCAGATAAGGGCTTACGGCCATAAGCATGTTTATGGTTTCAGGATTGTACACTGCCTGACTAATGGAATTCCGCAGGTTGTTGATGGAGAACATGCTTTTGTTACCGCTATGTATTTCTGAAGCCAGTATTTTGATTGTGATGAAGAGAAAAAATAGCGGCAGTGGATTTACGGGGTACGTCAGGAAACCGTGAATTTTTTTAGATGCAGCCGGTAAATCTCTGATAGCTGAATTTATCGCTGCAGGAGGTGATGGCTTGACTTCGGTAGATGGATGTTCCTGCGAGGACTTGAGGTATGGCTGCCTCATTTTACGGGTCGTTTGTGTTGAGGGTACCGGTGTTAAAGGGTATTTGCTCTCCATAAAATTCCTCCTTGCTCTCTATACCGTTTTATGCCGCAGATGTCAGTACCAGAAATATAAAGAAGAAAAACAGGTGATTTATCTCAAAATGTACATCCCATATGAGCGTTAGTATCATGAAGAAAAATAGCACATTGGCACCTTTGAAGCTGCCTTTGAGCACCTCGTGAGGCATAAATTGCTCACCGTCCTTTATACTTTTCTCTACTCATAATATGCTGATTTCTATAAATTGTGCATTGGCCTTAAGTAACAATATTTGAGATTTTGAATAATTTATGTATTAGAACAACCATTAATGTTTTAGAGGTGGTGTTTTGATGAACACGGGAAACCAAGATATGAGAAAATTGCTGCAGATGGTTCAAAGCATACAGGGAAAATCGGAGGATGAGCTGATACGTGAGGTGGCCGCTATGATTAAATCGGGCAAAGGGGGCATTACCCGTGAAAAAGCCATGGGCATGATAAAGGCCGTTATGCCTGTGCTGGAACCGCAACAGAGGAAAAAGCTGGAGAGGCTGCTCAGAGAGCTACAAAGCCGATAGGCAGGAGAAATCTTATCAGTCCCCCTTAACAACTTGCGGAAGGTATACATAAGATATACCAGATGCAAGTGAAGGGGGGAAGAAGGCTTTGAATTTCCTGTTGGGAATGCTATTGTTTCCTTTTTTGGATAAGATAAACAAAGTTGAAGGAAAGATTGATCGCAGGCTTATCAAAAAGGTTCAGACTTTGAATGCAAACGGTACGCTGTCGGCTATTGTATTTTTTAAAGAAGAGCATGATGCTATTTGCAGAGAATGCTTACAGAAGATGGGAATAACGATAGTATATGAGTTTCCTCTCATCAATGCTTATGCGGTTGAGATTCCCCGGTCCATGCTGGAAAAGATTGCAGAGGTGGAATCGGTAAGATATGTTTCTGATGATGTAGATATAAATTCTCTTTTAAATATAGCCACACAAGAGGTAGGTGCCAGGGATGTCAACCTAAAGGGATATACTGGAAAAGGCATTGGAATTGCCATACTTGATACCGGTGTTTATCCTCACCCTGATTTGATAAGGCCCAAAAATAGGATCATTGCCTTTAAGGATTTTGTCAATGACAAAAAAGATCCTTACGACGATAACGGGCATGGTACCTTTATTGCAGGGGTGGCGGCCGGAAACGGCTATTCATCAGGTGGAAAGTATGCAGGAGTTGCACCGGAGGCCAACATAATTGCGGTTAAAGTTATGAACAGGGATGGGGAGGGCAACGCTTCGAGAATAGTCGCTGGAATGCAATGGGTGGCAGACCACCGGAAGGAATATAATGTAAGGGTGGTGTGCCTATCGCTCGGCTCCAAACCTTCTGGAGCTATCAAGAATGATCCTCTTGTGGTGGCTGTCAACCAGCTATGGAAACAGGGCGTTTTTGTGACGGCTGCGGCGGGCAACTCCGGTCCAAAGAAAGGAACTATCACCACCCCAGGTATAAGCCCTAGCATCGTAACGGTAGGCGCGGTTGATGATAAGCGAACCGTTGATATAAGCGATGATGTGGTTGCAGAGTTTTCAAGCAGGGGACCTGCATATGGTAACATACTCAAGCCCGACGTGGTGGCGCCCGGAGTGAATGTGGTATCTTTAAACACCGACAGCGACTATACTGGTGGTCCAAAGCTTTATTCATTGGATAAGGCATACACTACCATGTCCGGAACGTCGGTGGCAGCGCCGATAGTGGCCGGCATTGCAGCCCTTATCTTTGAGGCACATCCCGAGTACACGCCGGATGAGGTAAAAGCGCTGATCATGAAATACGCAAGAAGCATAGATAAAAATATATATGCCCAGGGCAGAGGGCTGGTGGATGTCAAAAGCATACTTGGTCAATAGATAGAGAAACCCTTGCAGAGCGTCGACTTGCAGGGGTTTTTCTTTAATGTTATTTAAGGCGGCTGAGCTGCTCAAGAGCTCTTATACACTCTACCACTTCGTCCATGGTATTGAAAATGCCGGGGCTGAAGCGCACAGTTCCCTGTTTTAAGGTGCCTATGGTTTGATGGGCCAGGGGAGCACAGTGAATAGCACCCCGGGTTGCGATGTCGTACCTTTCATCCAATAAGTTGGCGATGTACGCCGAGTCAAAATCCTTTATATTTATTGAAATAGCACCAATTCGTTCATCCATGTTTGTAGGGCCATAGATTTTTATGCCGGGGATATGGGATACAGCCTCTAAAAAGAATTTTTCAAGCCTGATGATGTGGGAAAGCAGCTTTTTTTGGCTCTTTTGGAGTATGTAGCTAATTCCTGCTCCAAGGCCGGCAATTCCGGGAGTGTTTTGTGTTCCGGATTCATACCGGTCAGGGGCAAATTCGGGTTGATAAAGGTTTTCCGACTGGCTTCCTGTACCTCCTTCCTTTAACGGCTTTAACTTTACATGAGGCGCGATGTAAAGCACGCCGGTCCCTTGAGGGCCAAGCAGCCCTTTGTGCCCCGGCATGGCCATCATGTCCACTGGCAGTTTTGAAAGGTCGATAGGGATTATACCGGCGGTCTGCGCTGCATCTATCAGGTAGAGTATGCCGTATTCCCTTGCGATTTTTCCTATTTCGTCTACGGGTACAAGGGTTCCTGTCACGTTGGAGGCATGGGTGGTGACGATAAGCCGTGTATTGGTTCGAATGGCCTTTTTTATGTCGTCAGGGTCAATGCGCCCCTGGCTGTCGGCTTTTACGTAGGTCGTTTTTATATCATACTTTTCAAGCTCTTTGAGCGGACGGACCACAGAGTTGTGCTCCATGGTGGTGGTGATGATGTGGTCGCCCGGCTTTGTGCATCCTTTGATGGCCAGATTCAGGCTTTCGGTGGCATTCAGGGTAAATATCATTTGAAACGGGTTATCTATCGAAAAGAGCTGACACAGCATTTCGCGGGTATGTAGCAGTATTTTTCCCGCTTCTATAGCCATCTTATGCCCTGAACGGCCGGGGTTGGCTCCATATCTCTTCATGCAATTTAGAACGGCCCTGTATACTGATTCAGGTTTTGGCCATGAAGTGGCTGCGTTGTCCATGTATATCACTATTAAGTCCTCCTTTAGAAGCACATTATTTGCTAAAATAAGGATATATTTTACTGATTTTACATATTTTTATATTAACAATTTTTAAATACATTTGCTAAGGAATATTGGGTTTACGTGGCTAATAAGTCGTATTACCGCGAATTAAGATAATTGTTGTGTTAACCTATGATTTTCCTTAAAAAACCCCTTCTCAAGTTTTTTTCTAGTAGGTCTTTTATTTCCTCAAATTCTTCTAGGAGGATTTCCCACTGGCGCTGATTTTCTATGGAACGCCTCCGCAACGCTTCTATTTCCCTCATGATGGTCTGGTTTTGAGCCTGGATTCCTTCGGCTTTTTTGATCCAGGAATTCAAGAGCGCATCAAGCTGGAAAAGGTAGTGCGTGCTGTCCTGTTCTGGTTGGTTTTTGTCAAGGAGAGCCTGAAATCTTGCTCTCAGGCCGTGGACTTTGTTCATCTCTTGTATCAAGGCCAGTATGTGATTTACAACATTGTCGGGTATGATCTGGTCGGCAGGTAATTGCCCTGCTTTTTCATAAGGGTGATGGTGTTCTTGCCTTATATTACCTGACTTTATGGGTGCTTCTTTTAATTCAGTCTCCGGCTGTTGTGTGTTTGGCTGTGGTGTACTTTGCTTTTTATCTGCCACGTAGCCTGTGGCATGCAAAGCTGCATCATGGGTCGAGGAATTTGCGTTAGTTGAATGTACGTTTTCGCAAGCATGCCCGCTGTCGGCTGGTTTTAAATCATATATTTCCTGGTTGGAGGTTGGCGGTGTGGGGGATGTATCTTCATGTGCAGCTTTTTCTGATAAGCTATAGGGTGCATCTTGGGATGCTGGTGGGTCAGAAGCGGCGCTGTTTTGTTTTAAAGGTGCAGAAGACGCATTTACCTGCTGTGATGGTTCGGGATGTTCAAAGTGCGGTTGGTCCATGGTTGGTTTCGAAGGCAAATCCTCTATCTTTACAGCCTGTATGGTTTCGGAAAGGCCCTTGCATTCTCCCAGTATGGGAATTTCCAAGCCGTTTTCCAGGTTTGCAAATATTCGATGCACTTTAAAGTTGAACTGGTCTTCGGGATAGTTGCTGGAATATTTTATGCAGTAACAGCTATCGATATGCGACCACTCCAGGGATTTTGCCTGGTTCCAGGTCATGCCCTCGTCGGGAGATGAGCAACAGTATATATCGTCGTTTTGATACCACATGCACCACAACTGGTTATCTGCCCAGAAGAGCTGCGGATCCGAACAGTTCGATTCTTCACTGGACAAAAGCGCCTCTCTTTCCAAGCCAGTTTTGAAGTATGAATTCAGGTGCCAGTTTCGGTACATAACCTGCAGGTTGGAATTTTTTATTGACGTCCATGCAAGATGAAGCTTATTGTTTTTAACGAGCATGCTGGGCATATTGCAGTCGATCAGGTTGCGGCTTAAGCTCTCGGGCCTGCTCCATCGATTACGGGCGCCATCAAAATAGCAGTAAAATAATCTGTGCTGGTTACGGTACATGCTGCGGTAAACTATATGAATGCTTTTTTGGTCATAGTCAAGGTAAAAGGGGCTGGTTTGCCTTCCGTCCTCATACCTGGTTATCTCGCCTTTAATCCAACCGTTGCCGTTGTTGTAACAGTGATAAAGGCTCCAAACGCCGGTGGAGGGGATTGTGCCAACGGCAAAAATCACGTGGACCTGCTCGTTGAGGACAATAATTGTAGGGAATTGCACTATGTACGATGAAGTATCGTATTGATGGAGCAACTGTTTGTTCCACGTATTCCCGTTATACTCCATGTATACTATTTCTCCGTTATGGTCCTGGTATATCAGGTGCAGGTGGTCATGGCTGTCGATCGACACGGAAAAGTACTCGTGGGTGTTTGCTACAAGCTCTGTCTCATTTCCCCAATTTCCGCTTTTTTTCATGTAGCGGAAGTATATACCCTTTCCTTTTTGAGAGAAAAAGTGCCATAAGTCACCGTTTTTAAACCGCACTATATGATCATTGCGGTAATGGAGTTTCACCTTGTCACCTCCTATCTGTACATCCCTTAATTTTTGACATTAATAAATCACATAGGACAGGTAAGTTCAGTAAATTTATATGCGTCTTATGAGAATTTTATTGCAAGGATTTTGATGCGTTTTATCGCTTCTGTCAATTTGTTTTTCTGTGGAGAATAAAGATGAATTGCCTAATAAAATATGGTAAAATAGTTTTAGCAGAAAACAGCTGATGAGTCTGTGTGTTGTCAGGTAGCCGATAGAGAGTGTAGGAGTCTCATGTGAGAATAAAGGTAGTACGCTGCAAAGCTTTTCGGCAGGTCTCTATATCCATAAGTTATCTTGGTATTGAAGATATGGAATATGATGCAAAGCATTCCTTTGAGGATGCCATCATGCCAGTGGAGGAGGCATATGATCGCTGGGGTGGGAGAATAGCCATTCTTGGTAGTATTGATGTGGATTTTGTGTGTAGGGCTTCGATCGATGAGATTAAGCAGCGCTGTAGAGCTATGTTGGAAAAGACAAAAAACAGAGGTGGTTACGCGCTGGGGACAGGCAACAGCATCCCGGAGTATGTGCCGGATGAAAAGTACTTTGCTATGATATCGGTGGCTCTGGAAGGATAAATTTGCTTGGCCAAGGTTTTCACTTACAATTAAACTGTGGCTTAGAAACCCAATAATTTGAAAAAGGTTATATAGAAAGGGGAGCATTGTGAATAGTTTGGAATTGTTTAAGGCGACAGTGGAGCATATTCCACATGATGAATACCTTTTTTTCTTCCATTGTACTCCGGATTTGGAAAGGCGACTTCGCCAACATCTGGGCTTAAAGCCGCAGGACAGCTTTGTAGAATATTTTGATATGCCTCGTGTTGTATCGGTGGCCTTAAAGCCCCCTGAAGATTTTAAAAAGCCCGATTTTTCTAAGTATTACGAGGATATGGATATCCCACCTAATGCGTTTATCAACGATATTGGTGTACTGGAAATACCGGGAAGTATGTATCATTTCACTAGGTATGTCAGTCCCTTGAGAAATGCTAAAACCTTTAATGAAATAGAAGATTTTCCTTATCCAAGCGTAGAGGGTTGGACGGATTGCCATATGGCAGAACAGGTTAAGATAGCTCATGAGAACAATCAACCTGTTATTTGCTGGGTGGGGCATATCTATGAGGTTGCTTGGCAGATCCGGGGATATGAGCAGTTTCTCATGGATATGATTTTGAACCCAGAGATATGTGAATTCATACTGGATAAGATTTGTGAGCGAAACGTGAGAGTTGCTCAAGCTGCGGCAAGGGCTGGGGTAGATTGGCTGACCATAGGTGACGATGTCGCCAATGAAAGGACGCTTATGTTTTCGATTGAACACTGGAGAAAGTTTATGAAGCCTCGATGGGCCAAGGTGATCCAAGCTGCAAAGGATATAAAGCCTGATATACAGGTGGATTATCACAGCGATGGAAATATTATGGATATAATACCCGAGCTTATTGAAATCGGGGTTACCATTTTGAATCCTATTCAGCCTGAGTGCATGGATCCAATTGAAGTAAAGCGAAAATACGGGAAGCACTTGGTTCTCAAGGGGACGGTTGGAACTCAGAGCACCATGCCTTTTGGAACGCCAGATGAAGTAAAAAAAGTGGTAAGGGAACGAAAAAGGACCTTAGGATATGACGGAGCTTTAATCCTTGAGCCTACACATGTACTGGAACCAGATGTCCCTATAGAGAATGTCATTGCCTTTGTAGAGGCCTGTAAAGAAGGGACATAACTAATAAGGGGATTTATAACGGAATCAGAGAAAAACTTACCGAGTTTGGTTGAATATTTTATAAAGGGCATAGAAAATGGGCGTAATTGGCTGTCGTTTTCTATGCCCTTTTGCATTTTTGGATAATAGGCATTTACAAATTGCCCTTTTAATTATGCATTTCATCTGTTAAATAGTGTATCATACGACAATATTGTTTGATATTTAACAAACAAGCTGTATAATTGTCGTCGAAAATACAAAAACAAAAGCATTATGGGGAGGGATTATGCTTATGAAGGGTTTTGCTATGTTAAAAATAGGTGAGGTTGGTTGGATAGAAAAAGAAAAACCGGTGGCTGGACCTTATGACGCCATAGTCAGGCCTATTGCGCTGGCCCCTTGCACATCCGATATACACACTGTTTTCGAGGGAGCAATAGGTGAGAGGCACAACATGATACTCGGCCACGAAGCCGTAGGCGAGGTAGTAGAAGTGGGAAGCGAGGTAAAAGATTTCAAACCAGGTGATAAGGTGGTGGTACCTGCCATAACGCCTGACTGGCGTACTGTCGAGGTACAGATGGGTTATCATCAGCACTCAGGCGGAATGCTTTCTGGATGGAAATTTTCTAACTTCAAAGATGGAGTATTTGCAGAATATTTCCATGTAAACGATGCAGATATGAACCTTGCTAAATTGCCAGACGATATACCACCAGAAAAAGCGGTAATGATATGCGATATGATGACTACAGGTTTTCATGGCGCTGAACTCGCCAATGTGCAGTTTGGGTCCTCGGTGGCTGTCATAGGAATTGGCCCGGTTGGCTTAATGGCCATAGCAGGTGCAAGCCTAAGAGGTGCAGGCCGTATAATTGCTGTGGGAAGCCGACCTGTATGCGTTGAAGTGGCAAAGCATTACGGTGCAACAGATATAGTTAACTACAAAAATGGAGACATAGTAGATCAGGTAATGCATCTGACAGGTAACAAGGGTGTGGATTGCGTCATAGTGGCCGGCGGTGGCGTAGAGACTTTGGATCAAGCTGTAAGGATGGTCAGACCGGGAGGTACTGTTGCCAATATAAATTATTTTGGGGATAGCGATTTATTGCCAATACCCAGAACTGAGTGGGGTTGTGGAATGGCTCATAAGGATATACGTGGAGGGCTTTGCCCGGGCGGACGCGTGAGGATGGAAATGCTCGTTGAGCTTGTAAAGTATAATAGGGTTGATCCAGGAAGGCTTGTAACTCATATAATGTATGGCCTGGACAAGGTGGAGAAAGCGTTGATGCTGATGAAGGATAAGCCCAGAGACCTTATAAAACCGGTGGTTATAGTGAATTAGTTTTATGATATGCCGCCCCTATGGCCTGTAAAGGCTTGATGTGGGCGGTCTATCTATTTGCTGATAGATTTTTATATACCTCCTGCTTGAGTAAATTGCAGCGTTTATTGTATAATATGCAAAGATAATCTGTTTGAAGGAAGGAGAAAAGGGTTCTGTTGGCCGACAGGGAAAGATACCAAAAAATCCTGGATGAACTGGAAAAACATTATAAAGGAGCCACTACAGAGCTCAAATATAAAACTCCATTTCAGCTTCTGGTGGCTACTATGCTTTCGGCCCAGAGCACCGATAGACAGGTAAATAAAGTTACATCTACGCTTTTTGCAAAATACCCGGGACCCGAGGATTTTGCGCGCCTGTCGCCGGAAGAGCTGGAGAAGGAAATTTACAGCTGTGGCTTCTATAAAACCAAAAGCAGGAATATAATCAAGGCCAGCCAAATCATCCTCGATAAATATGGTGGACAAGTTCCGCGGGATGTGGAGGAGCTCCAGACCCTTCCAGGAGTGGGCAGGAAGACAGCAAATGTTGTAGCCAGCAATGCCTTTGGTATTGATACCATTGCGGTTGACACCCATGTATTTCGTGTGACTAACAGGCTGGGACTGGCGCACGCTGCAAATGTAAGGGATACCGAGATGCAGCTTATGGAGAATATACCCAAGGACAAGTGGTCGAGGGCCCATCACTGGCTTATACGCCATGGGAGAAGGGTGTGCACCGCTAGAAAGCCCAAATGCCATGAGTGCTTTCTGGCCGAATACTGTGAGTATTACAACGCTAGAGATAAATAATTTTTGCAGAGCAATTGGTCTTTGTTGACACCTTTTAATTTGGGCCTTCAACACTTTATTTGAAAGTCATAGGGAACAGACGGGGTGAATTGTGTTAATAAAATAAGCATTGTTGTAATGTGAAATCAGGCATAAGAGGTGAGCGAGGGCCATATTGAGTGCTTTAAGCATGTAAGAAAGGGGAATAGTTGTATGGTGATACAGCAGGAAGCCCTGGAGCTCCACAGGCAGTGGAAGGGCAAGATAGAAGTCATAAGCAGGGTATCCATCAAAGACAAGAAGGACCTGTCATTGGCTTATACGCCAGGGGTTGCACAGCCCTGCCTGGCCATACAAAAGGATGTCAACCTCTCGTACGAATATACCCGGAGATGGAATCTGGTAGCTGTGGTGACTGACGGGTCGGCAGTACTGGGACTGGGCGATATAGGGCCCGAGGCTGGAATGCCGGTTATGGAAGGAAAGTGCGTGCTGTTTAAGCTGTTTGCCGATGTGGATGCCTTTCCCATATGCATAAG
The DNA here is from genome assembly GCF_023838525.1 of Caldicoprobacter algeriensis. Lineage (GTDB taxonomy): Bacteria > Bacillota > Clostridia > Caldicoprobacterales > Caldicoprobacteraceae > Caldicoprobacter > Caldicoprobacter algeriensis. The sequence continues at coordinate 197,038 of NZ_JAHUQD010000002.1, read as the reverse complement.
GTCAAAAGACGTAGACGAGATTGTGAACACCATAAAGCTCATATCCGGAAGCTTTGGGGGTATAAACCTTGAAGACATATCAGCGCCCAGGTGTTTTGAGATAGAAAGAAGGCTTAAAGCCGAGTGCGATATTCCCGTGTTTCATGATGACCAGCACGGTACCGCGGTGGTGACCCTTGCTGCTCTGATCAATGCTCTCAAGATAGTGGGCAAGAATATGAAGGATATATCGGTGGTGGTAAACGGGGCCGGTGCAGCGGGGATTGCCGTTACCAGGCTGTTGATGGCTGTAGGGCTTAAAAACATCATACTGTGTGACAGGATGGGCGCTATTTATGAGGGGCGGGAGGGCTTGAATGCCGAAAAGGCCGAGATGGCAAAGCACACAAACCCTGAACGGAAAAAGGGAAGCCTGAAGGATGTGATCGCAGGGGCTGACGTCTTTATCGGCCTGTCGGCTGCTGGCATGCTTACAAAGGAAATGGTTAAATCCATGGCCAGGGACCCTGTAGTTTTTGCTATGGCCAATCCGGTGCCAGAGATAATGCCGGATGAAGCCAAGGAGGCAGGGGCCAGGGTAGTGGGAACAGGGCGCTCGGATTTTGCAAACCAAATAAACAATGTGCTGGCTTTCCCTGGCATTTTCAGAGGGGCTCTTGACGTGAGGGCAAGGGATATAAACGAGGAGATGAAGATAGCGGCGGCATATGCCATAGCGTCGTTAGTAAGCGATGATGAGCTCAATGAGGAATATATAATACCTGCTCCATTTGATAAACGGGTGGGGGAGGCCGTAGCCCAGGCTGTGGCGCGGGCCGCCAGAGAATCGGGCGTGGCGCGAATATAAGATTAAGGGGAGGCAAGCCTTGAAGGTTTACGCCTTGATAGGCCCAAGTGGCACGGGTAAGAGCTATAAGGCCCTTACCCTGGCCAGCGAAAAGGGAATTGAGTATATAATCGATGATGGCCTGTTTATAAAGCGCAACAAGATAGTTGCCGGCGTTTCGGCCAAAAAGGAGTCCACAAGGATAGCGGCTGTCAGGAGAGCTCTTTTTATGGATGAAGAGCATGCAAAGCAGGTAAAAGAGGCCATTAGAGTTGTTATGCCTGATTCTATCTTAATTCTTGGTACGTCCATGAGGATGATAGACAGGATAATTAAACGCTTGGAATTGCCGCCCGTTCACGAGGTCATAAGGATCGAGGACATTTCAACCAGCCAGGAGATCAGGTTGGCGCAAAAATATCGGTATGAACAGGGCAAGCACGTCATCCCGGTGCCGACGTTCGAGATACGCAAGGATTTCTCGGGCTATTTCATTGACCCCCTGAAGATATTCAGGATCGCCGGCAAGGGCAAGAGGCTGGAAGCGGTGGAGAAGACGGTGGTGCGTCCCACCTACAGCTATATGGGCAGGTTCTATATTGCCGATACCGCTATTGAGTCCATTGCGGCGTATAATGCTCAGAAGGTGGAAGGGGTAGCAAGAGTTTTGAATACCAGCCTTACCAGCAGGGATGACGGGCTGATAATATACATCGATTTGGCGGTGAAGTATGGCTATAAAATACATGTGGTGCTGGAAGAGGTACAATCAGCAGTGGCAAAGGACGTGGATAGATTGACTGGTATAAACGTGATTGCTGTAAACGTCACGGCACGAAATCTGGTCGTTTAAAGGAGCAATAAACCAATAAAAGGGGGAAGGAAGGATGTACAGGATTTTACAAAAAGAAAAGCTGGCTCCGGGGATATGGCTTATGAAGGTCATGGCGCCGTTTGTAGCCCGAAGGGCGATGCCTGGCCAGTTCATAATTCTGCGCGTGAAAGAGGGAGGGGAGAGGATCCCATTGACCATAGCCAATTACGACAGGCAGGAGGGATGGGTTACCATCATCTTTCAGGAAGTCGGTTTGACCACCCGCCTTTTGGCCAAGCTGAATGAGGGCGATAGCATCCTGGACTTTGTAGGGCCGCTGGGTAGGGCGTCTGAGCTAGACGGCTTAAAGCGCGTGCTGTGCATAGGCGGCGGGGTGGGCGTAGCGCCTTTGTACCCGCAGATAAAGTATCTATGGGAGAAAGGCACTTCTGTTGACGTGATTGTAGGTGCCAGGAGCAAAGAATACCTTATTCTGGAAAAAGAGATAAGGGATATATGCAATAATTTATATATAACCACCGATGATGGTTCATACGGGCGTAAGGGGTTTGTATCCGATGTTTTGAAGGAACTGCTTGATCAGAAGAATGAATATGACAAAGTGATTGCAATCGGTCCCCTAATCATGATGAAAGTGGTGTCCGAAATTACAAGGAAGTATGGCGTACCGACCGTTGTCAGCATGAATCCCATAATGGTGGACGGTACCGGTATGTGCGGAGGATGTCGCGTCACCGTGGGCGGTGAGGTCCGCTATGCCTGCGTGGATGGTCCGGATTTTGATGGACACCTGGTGGATTTCGACGAGGCTATGAGGAGGCAGCGTATGTACCGGGAAGAGGAGGAGCACATCTGCAAGTTGATGGAGAAATTGATGGAGAAGGAGGGGCTGTAAGTCATGGCAGTGAATTTGAATAGAGTACCCATGCGGGAACAGGACCCCGAGGTAAGGCGCAGGAATTTCGATGAAGTGGCGCTGGGTTATACTCTGGAAGAAGCTGTGCAGGAAGCCAAAAGATGTCTGCAGTGTAAAAAGCCCATGTGCGTCGAGGGCTGCCCTGTAAATGTCAGGATTCCCCAGTTCATTGCGGCTGTGGTGGAGAGCAATGTCGAGGAGGCCTTTAGAATCATACGCCAGACCAATAACCTGCCTGCCATATGCGGAAGGGTTTGTCCCCAGGAGACCCAGTGCGAGCAGAGGTGCGTGCTTGGCAGGCGCGGCCAGCCTGTGGCCATAGGCAGGCTTGAGAGGTTTGTGGCCGACTACTGCATGGAAAAGGGCATAGAGGACGAGGTGGAGATAAAGCCCAACGGCAAAAAAGTGGCCATAGTGGGGGCAGGGCCTGCTGGCCTGACGGCTGCTGCCGATTTGGCAAAGCTGGGATATGATGTCACCATATTCGAGGCTTTTCATGAGCCCGGCGGCGTGTTGATATACGGTATACCCGAGTTCAGGCTTCCCAAGTCTCTGGTCAAGAGGGAAATAGAAGGGCTTAAAAAGCTGGGAGTAAAAATTTTAACCAACGTCATAGTGGGTAAATCCATTACAATAGATGAGCTGCTGGAAGAAGGGTACAAAGCGGTGTTTATAGGCAGCGGTGCCGGCCTGCCCAAGTTCATGGGCATCCCGGGTGAAAACTTAAACGGCGTGTACTCTGCCAACGAATTCTTGACCCGGATAAATCTGATGAAGGCCTATGATTTTCCCAACAGCCATACTCCTATAAAGCGGGGCAAGAAAGTGGCGGTGGTAGGTGGAGGAAACGTGGCCATGGACGCCGCCAGGAGCGCTTTGAGGCTGGGTGCCGATGAGGTGCACATCGTGTACAGGCGCTCGGAAGCCGAGATGCCTGCTAGGCTGGAAGAGATACATCACGCGAAAGAGGAAGGAATAATATTCGATGTGCTCACTAACCCCATCGAGGTGCTGGGCGAGGATGGCTGGGTAAAGGGATTGAAGTGCATAAGGATGAAGCTGGGTCAACCGGACGAATCAGGCAGGAGAAGGCCCGTACCCATTGAAGGTTCGGAGTTCGTGATGGATGTGGATACGGTGATAATGGCTATAGGAACGAGCCCCAATCCGCTCATAGCTTCCACTACTCCCGGCTTGGCGGTTCAAAAGTGGGGCGGTATTATAGTAGATGAGGAGACATGTGCCACCAGCAAGGACAGGGTATATGCCGGTGGCGATGCCGTGACGGGAGCTGCCACAGTTATACTTGCCATGGGAGCGGGTAAAAAGGCTGCCAAGGCCATACACGAGAGGTTGTCCAGGGAAGAGTAACAATTTACACTTTATCGCCGTCTTGATAAAAGCGGCGATAAAGTGTAAATTGTATTTTTGGGAGAAAAAATAGGCGATTAAAAGGTGATAGTGTGTTGGAGATTATACAGACAGGCGAAGGTGTACTTCTGAAAGATGTTGACGATTTTTATCCTGTACACATCTTTGAATGCGGACAGGCTTTCAGATGGAACTGGGATGGCACCGGTTATGTGGGAATCGCAGGTGACAGGGTAATAAGGGTATCGTATCATGAGGGGGATGTTTTACTGGAGAATGCCTCCATTGAGGATTACCGCTCGTTTTGGAGACGCTATTTTGACATGGGCAGGGATTACGGGCAGGTGAAAGCCGCTTTATCCTGTGACCCTGTGCTTGAGAAGGCAATAGAGTACGGATGGGGGATACGCATTTTAAATCAGGATCCATGGGAGACCCTGATCTCGTTCATCATATCGGCCAATAACAACATACCAAGGATCAAGCGTATCATTGAAAATCTGGCAGTCAGGTTTGGAAGAAGGGTAAGCTGGCGGGGAAGGGAATTCTATACCTTTCCTGCTCCAGTTGATTTGGCCGGCGCATCGGTTGAAGAGCTCATGGCCTGTGGGTGTGGTTACAGAGCAGACTACATAAAGAGAACGGCTAAGATGGTATGCAGCGGTGAGATACGGCTGGAGCAGATAACTTGCCTGCCCTATCAAGAGGCTTACAAAGCTCTTATGGTCTGCCCGGGGGTTGGGCCTAAAGTGGCTGACTGCGTTCTACTGTTTTCTATGGGCAAGACCGAGGCTTTCCCGGTGGATGTGTGGATCAAAAAGGTGATACAGCGTTTTTATCCTAAGAGTACTGGCACCAACAGGGAGGTGAAAGAGTTTGTTTGGCGAAAGTTTGGCCATCTGGCGGGTTTTGTGCAGCAGTATCTGTTCTACTACGCCCGCGAATGCATGACGTGATCTGGGTTCTACCTTAGATGATGGTCAAAATAGTTTGATGGTTTACATGTACGGGAAACTTTACAATAATTAGAGTGTAAAAGCGGGAGAGGTTGTATGAGGGTCGCTGTTGTGGATGGACAGGGTGGAGGAATGGGAAAGTATATAACTGAAAGGTTGAGAAAGGAGTTTGGGGAGAGCATTGAAATATTGGCGCTGGGTACCAATGCCATGGCCACTGTCCAGATGCTCAAGGCGGGAGCCAACGAAGGGGCCACTGGTGAAAATGCCATCATATACAACGTGGACAAGGTGGATTTGATAGTTGGCTCGCTGGCCATCGTACTGGCCAATTCGATGTTGGGGGAACTCACCCCGGCTATGGCGGCCGCCATAGCATCAAGCCCTGCACCAAAGATCTTGTTGCCTATACACAAGAGCAACGTCAACATTGTTGGGGTCGTCAGCGAGCCCATTCCACATGCCATGGAAAAAGTTATTGATTGGATAAAAAAGCGAATGGAGAGTGAGCAAGATGTGTGAAGCAATGGTATATTTGAAAGATGGCGATAAAATAGAGCCGTACTTTGAAAATGTGGATAAGATCTTTGCACAGGAAGAAGGGCTTATTTTGGAAGACATATTTGGGGAGAAGAAGATCATAAAAGCCAGGCTTAAAGAGCTCCATCTGGTGGACCACAAGGTTATCATTGAAAGGATAAAATGAGTTTTTGGCTGCCATTTGATTTAGCCATGAGGTTTGAGGGAAAATGCGGGTTGACAGAGGGGGGCATTTTTGATAGACTATCTTTCAATTACATGATCGGCTGTATTTAAACCTCAAGTTTAAGGGAAGGGAGTGTTGGCCATTAGTAACAAAATTATTGGTGAAGGGTTGACGTTTGACGATGTACTGCTGGTTCCTCAAAGGTCGGAGGTTCTTCCTAAAGATGTGGACTTAAGAACCAGGCTTACCAAGACCATCACGCTTAATATTCCCCTTGCAAGTGCGGCCATGGATACCGTTACAGAGGCCAGGATGGCCATTGCTATAGCCAGGGAGGGCGGCATAGGAATTATTCATAAGAATATGTCCATAGAGGAACAGGCCGAGCAGGTCGACAAGGTCAAGCGTTCCGAGCACGGCGTTATAGTGGACCCCTTTTATCTTTCGCCGGACCATTTGGTCTCCGATGCCGTGGCTCTCATGGAAAAATATCACATTTCGGGCGTTCCCATCACTGAAAACGGCAAACTGGTAGGGATTATCACCAATAGGGATATCCGCTTCGAGACCGATTTTTCCAAAAAGATACGTGAGGTAATGACATCTGAAAACCTGATTACGGCTCCTGAGGGGACAACACTTGAGCAGGCCAAGGAGATACTGAGGAAATACAAGATTGAGAAGCTGCCCATAGTGGACGAAAATGGAATGCTCAAGGGCTTAATAACTATCAAGGACATAGAAAAGGCCATTAAGTATCCCAATTCCGCCAAGGACAAAAACGGGCGCCTTCTGGTGGGTGCTGCCGTCGGCATTGCGCGTGACACCATGGAGCGAGTAGAGGCTTTGGTAGCTGCCAAGGTGGACGTCATAACGGTGGATACCGCCCATGGCCACTCTGTGGGAGTCATCAACATGGTAAAGCAGATAAAGAAGAAGTTCCCTGATCTGCAGGTCATTGCCGGCAATGTGGCAACGGCTGAGGCAACCCGAGAGCTGATAGAGGCGGGTGCCGATTGCGTCAAAGTAGGCATAGGGCCTGGCTCCATTTGCACCACCCGCGTTGTTGCGGGGGTGGGGGTTCCGCAGATCACGGCCATAATGGAATGTGCGGAGGAAGCTGATAAGTACGGCATCCCCATCATTGCCGATGGAGGAATTAAATATTCCGGGGATATCGTTAAAGCAATAGCTGCAGGGGCCAGCGTGGTAATGGTGGGCAACCTTTTGGCCGGTACCGAGGAAAGTCCCGGCGAGACAGAGCTCTATCAGGGTAGGCGCTTTAAGGTCTATCGTGGTATGGGTTCCCTTGGCGCTATGGCTGCGGGCAGCAGCGACCGATATTTCCAGGAAGACGCTAAAAAGCTCGTCCCCGAGGGCGTTGAAGGACGGGTACCCTTCAAAGGGCCGCTGGCCGATACGGTGTATCAACTGATGGGCGGTCTGAGAGCCGGAATGGGGTACTGCGGCGCTCGTACCATTGAAGAGCTGAGAAAGAACGCAAAGTTTATCAGGATTACCAGTGCTGGGCTCAGGGAAAGCCACCCCCATGATATCTATATCACCAAGGAAGCGCCAAACTACAGCACCGGCGTATGAGGATTGTATCGCTTTGTTGTACGGATGGCTGAGTACCTGATTTGTGATGCCACACTTTGAAAGGGGAAGGGGATTATGGATGTTGAGCGCCTTAAGGCCATACTGGAGGATGTCAAAGCAGGGCGATGTACGGTGGAACAGGCCATTGATGCCTTGAAATATCTGCCGTTTGAAGACCTTGGCTTTGCCAAGGTGGATCACCACCGCCAGCTCCGAAACGGCTATCCCGAAGTGATATACTGCCAGGGCAAAAGGCCCGAACACGTCAAAGCCATTGTGGAACTAATGATGGCCAGAGGCAACAGAAACATTCTTGCCACGCGGGCAAACCAGGAGGTATACCAGGCCATCAAAGAGGTGGCTCACGATGCCGAGTATCATGAGATAGCCAGAATCGTTGTGGTGAAAAGAAGCGAAGTGCCTGTTTCAAAGGGCAAGATAGCCGTTGTAAGTGCAGGCACGTCGGATTTGCCTGTGGCCGAGGAGGCGGCTATTACGGCAGAAGTTCTGGGCAATAAAGTGGAAAGGGTGTACGACGTTGGCGTGGCAGGGCTTCACAGGCTGCTGGCAAATGCCAAAACGTTCAATGAGGCCAATGTGGTCATAGCGGTGGCTGGCATGGAGGGAGCACTGGCCAGCGTAGTGGGAGGCCTGGTGGACAAACCCGTCATCGCTGTCCCCACCAGCGTGGGATACGGTGCCAACTTTGGCGGGCTATCGGCATTGCTGACCATGCTTAATAGCTGTGCTAGCGGGGTGGCGGTGGTTAATATAGATAATGGCTTTGGAGCAGGATACATGGCAAGTTTGATAAATCGCTTGGCACAGCAATCATAGCAAATTTTGTTATACCGAGGGGGTTCCTCGGTGTTTTTGTATTGTCTAATTGCATTATATGTCCTGGCTATTTGATATTTGTATTTGTAAATTGGAATGACAGCAGGTGAGTAAAAATTTAACAAAAAGGAGGAATTCCGATGAAAATACTGTATTTTAATTGTTTTTCTGGTATCAGCGGCGATATGACATTGGGGGCGTTGCTGGATTTGGGATTGGATCAGCAGGCTTTTTTAAACGAGCTTGATAAACTGGGACTTAAGGAGTATGACATCGAAATTAAAAGGGGCATCAAAAAAGGGATTACGGGATTGGATGTAACGGTTAGAATTCTTCATTCCCATCAGGAAGATCATGGTGTAGACCACCACCATCAGCATATTCATGACGTACATCACAAAGAAGAGGCTGCAGAAGAGTTTTCACAGACGAAAATCGATGAGGTTCACCAGTATTCTGAGCATCACCACCATCATCAAGAGCATTCCCACGTACATAGTCACACCCATGTTCATTCCCATTCCTACAATGGAGGTTGTGTTCAGAGAAACTTCCGCGAAATAAAAGAGCTGATTGAAAACAGTGCGTTGTCCCAGAGCGTTAAGGATACCGCCTTGAAGATATTTGAGAAGCTGGCCATGGCTGAAGGCAAGATCCATGGTATTCCCTGTGACCAAGTTCACTTTCACGAAGTGGGAGCGGTGGATTCCATTGTTGACATCGTTGGAACTGCCATTTGTATAGACATGCTAAAACCAGACGTCATTATGGCTTCGCCTGTAAATGTAGGCGGGGGATTTGTAAAGTGCCAGCACGGGATATTCCCTGTTCCTGCTCCTGCCACGTTGGAACTGCTTAAAGGCATACCTGTTTATTCCAAAAATGCTCAGGGCGAACTGGTCACTCCTACCGGTGCCGCCATACTTTCGGCTTTATGCCGTGAGTTTGTTGACTTTCCATCCATGGTTATAGAGAAAATTGGGTATGGGTTGGGAAAAAGGGATTATAAGGTGCCCAACTGCCTGAGGGTGTGCTGGGGTGAGGCGTTAAAAAAATAGAATCCCCTGGGGAGGAGGTGAAGGTTATCGAGACAAACATCGATGATATGAGCGGCGAATTTCTGGGCTTTTTGATGGAGCTGCTACTGCAGCACAATGCCCTTGATGTGTGGTATACGCCGATCTACATGAAGAAAAATCGCCCTGGTGTTAAAGTGAGCGTGTTGTGCCATCCGCAGGATCAGGAGAAGCTGGAGGATATACTGTTGAGGGAGACCACCACCCTGGGGGTAAGAAGCTACAGCACCTTTAGAAAGACGCTGCAAAGGCAATGGATAAAGGTGAGTACCCGGTATGGCGACATCCGTATCAAGGTGGCCTACGGGGATGGAGTATTCAAGGCGGCTCCCGAGTATGAGGATTGCAGGCTTGCCTCCAGGACCTATGGCGTTTCGTTGAGAGAAATATACGATGAAGCCATGCAGGAGTTTTCGAAACTGGATATAAAGCCAAAAGTTTCAAAATCGGACGTTTAATTTTTATTTCTTAAAAACGTTCGATCACTTGTTGACATTAAAGTCGATCACTGTTAATATAATACTAGAAATACCGAATAATACCGTTAAACATCGCGATAAATGTATACCCTTTTAAGTTTCAAGATTTAAACTGCCTGCTTCCTTTGGTACAGCTTTGACGGTGGTTTGTATTCAGTAACAGCAAGCGCACGTTGATAGCAAACATTGGAGCAAATGGACAAGGAGATCCGTTAGCTAGGGCCAATGGAGTTTAAATAGCCTGAAAAGCTACGCGAGAGGGAGGAATGAGGGATGCCTAAAGTTGGTATTGTAATGGGAAGCATATCCGATCTGGAAGTGGTAAAGGGTGCCAAAAAGGTTTTGGAAGGCTTTGGAGTGGAAGTGGAGATGCGGGTGCTTTCGGCTCACCGCACGCCCGTCGAAGCTGCCCGGTATGCTCAGGATGCAGAGAAAAATGGCATAGAAGTATTGATTGCCGCCGCCGGCAAAGCAGCGCACCTGCCGGGGGTTTTAGCGGCTTATACCACTCTACCGGTTATCGGTTTGCCCGTTAAATCTTCTACCATGGATGGATTGGATTCATTGCTGTCCATAGTGCAGATGCCATCGGGAGTGCCCGTGGCAACCGTGGCCATCAACGGGAGCGAAAACGCTGCTCTGTTGGCTGTGCAAATGCTGGCTTTGCGCTATAAGTTTTTGGCAGATAAGCTAAAGGAGCATAAACAGCGTATGGTCCAGCAGGTGCTTGAACAGGATAAAAAGCTCCAGGAGGAGGTTATATAAAACATGGAAAAATTACACCAGCTTTATGAAGGCAAGGCCAAAAGGGTGTATGCCACAGATGACCCCAACTATGTCATTATAGAGTACAAGGATGATGCCACAGCTTTTAATGGCTTGAAGAGGGGTACTATTGTCGGCAAAGGCGTTGTCAACAACAAGGTGTCCAATCACCTGTTTCAGCTTCTTGAAAAGCACGGAATTCCCACCCATTATGTACAGGAGCTGAACGATAGAGAAACTCTTGTGAAAAAGGTTCAGATAATCCCTGTGGAGGTCATTGTACGCAACAGAGCTGCTGGTAGCCTGTCAAAGCGCTTGGGCCTTCCTGAGGGTACAAAGCTTAAAGCCACCGTTCTTGAATACTGCTATAAAAATGATGAGCTGGGAGATCCAATGGTGAACGAGTATCACATCTATGCCATGGAACTGGCTACCAAAGAGGAGGTGGCCAGGATTGCCGATATGTCGCTTCGGGTAAATCAAATCCTTTCTGATTATTTAAAAGATGTCAATGTGGAGCTCATCGATTTTAAGCTGGAGTTTGGTCGCTTCAGCGGTGAAGTTATACTGGCTGATGAGATATCGCCTGATACCTGCCGCTTTTGGGATACCCGTACTGGTGAGAAGCTCGATAAGGACAGGTTCAGACGGGATTTGGGCAATGTTGAAGAGGCATATCAGGAAATACTCAATCGACTTATGGGCAAAGATGCTGAATGAAACAAAATGGGCATAGACTGTGAGCGTAATTTTTTAACTGGATCGCGTTCAATCACATTGCAATGGTGGTGATTAGAGGTAATACTTATACCTACAGATTTATATGCCTATTTATATACTTACAGATTTAGAAGGATGATGAGAAATGCATCCCAGGGACCTATTATTGGTAGACAAGTTAAACGAGGAGTGCGGGGTTTTTGGCATATTTGATCAGGATGGGCTGGCTGTTCACGAGATAACCTATTACGGGCTTTACGCCCTGCAGCACAGGGGGCAGGAAAGCGCCGGTATTGCGGTGGCCGATGGTTACACCATACGCTATCACAAGGGCATGGGGTTGGTTCCCGAGGTATTCGACGAGGAAACGCTAGGAATGCTGAAAGATGGCAGGATTGCCATAGGGCATGTGCGCTATCCGACTTATGGTGATACAAGTTTGTACAACGCCCAGCCTCTGGTTATCAAATACAAAAAGGGATTTCTGGCTTTGGCTCATAATGGGAATCTGGTAAACGCAGAGGTGCTTCGTAACGAGCTGGAAGATGCGGGGGCGGTTTTTCAAACTTCGGTGGACAGCGAAGTCATAGCAAACCTCATTGCCAGGCATATTGACGAAGGGCTGGAGACTGCTATACAGAATACCATGTCAAAGCTGAGAGGGGCGTATGCCCTGCTCTTGATGACAGAAGATAAGCTAATTGCAGTCAGGGATCCTTACGGAATGAGGCCTTTGGCTCTGGGCAGGATTGGTCATTCCTATGTGGTGGCGTCCGAATCATGTGCTTTTGATGCAGTGGATGCCGAGTTTATACGGGATGTTAAGCCGGGGGAGATACTCATTATCTCCCAGGATGGGCTGAGGAGTATACAGACGCCTGTGCCGCTAAAATCCGCGTTGTGTGTGTTTGAATTCATCTATTTTGCCAGGACTGACAGCACCATAGACGGAGTGAGCGTGTATACGGCCAGAAAAGAAGCGGGTAAGATACTGGCGGCCGAGCATCCAGTTGACGCTGACCTGGTAATAGGGGTGCCCGATTCGGGAACCACTGCCGCCCTTGGGTATGCCGAGGCCTCAGGCATCCCGTTTGGGGAAGGGCTTATCAAAAACAGGTATGTAGGCAGAACCTTTATAAAGCCCAGCCAGGCTGTACGCGAGCAGGGGGTAAGGATCAAGCTCAATGCTTTGAGAAAAATAGTCAAGGGCAAGCGGATAGTCATGATAGACGATTCCATAGTGAGGGGTACCACCAGCAAGAAGATAGTGGAGATGCTCAGGCTTGCCGGTGCCAGAGAGGTTCATATGCGTATCAGTTCGCCACCGGTTCGCTTCCCCTGTTATTTCGGCATCGATACGCCCACAAAAGAGCACCTTATTGGTGCTAAATACAGCGTTGAAGAGATATGCCGTATAATAGGTGCCGATTCGCTGGGGTATCTGAGCATTGAGGGATTGCTCAAGACGGTAGAGGGCAGCGGGTGCGACTTCTGCCTGGGATGCTTCACTGGAGAATACCCAATGGCTGTAGAAGTAAAATATGAGTAATGACGGCGATGGTCAGGCTGTGGACGGTGATAGGTCAAAAGACTACTTCGTGCATAGATCAAAACGCTGCCTTGTGTGTAATGTTCTAGAATGTGACGATGTGGTGAATAGTCAAGGTTATCAATTATGAATCTATTTTTGATGAGCGTATGGAATAGTTAAGTGGAGTTGGGACGAGCCGGATTAACGTCTGTGAAGACTGGGTTTCTTCTATTGGGAAGAAATAAATATCTTCCCAATACCAAGCCTGGTCAATGAAGCAGGAAGTCTGCGACTTCAATTGTTCGGTGGTTCATTAGATATATGCTGTTATGGTGAACGAAAATAAACATGAACAGCCAGCTGTAGAGAAAGGGGTAAAGGTATATGGGTTACACTTACAAGGATGCGGGTGTTGATGTTGAGGCCGGATATAGGGCTGTCAGCCTTATGAAGGAATTTGTGAAAAGGACGTATGATAAAAACGTCATAGGCGATATAGGTGGATTCGGCGGCATGTATTCCCTGGATTTGGAAGGTATGAAGCAGCCTGTACTGGTGGCTGGGACCGATGGTGTAGGTACCAAGTTGCAGCTTGCTTTTATAATGGATAAACACGATACCATCGGTCAGGACTGCGTGGCCATGTGCGTAAACGATGTGGTGTGTCAAGGAGCCAGGCCTTTATTCTTTCTTGACTATATAGCGACGGGCAGGCTTAAGCCTGAGAAAGTGGCCCATATAGTAAAGGGTGTTGCAGATGGATGTATTGAAGCGGGGTGTGCCCTCATAGGTGGTGAGACTGCCGAGATGCCGGGGTTTTATAGGGAGGAAGAATATGATATAGCTGGTTTTGCTGTGGGAATAGTGGATTGGTCAAAGATAATAGACGGCTCCACCATCAGGGAAGGCGATGTGATTATTGGTTTGGCTTCCTCGGGCGTTCACAGCAACGGTTATTCTCTGGTTAGAAGGCTGGTACTCCATGACAAAAACCGCCTTGACGAGTGGTATGATGTGTTGGGGTGTACGGTGGGAGAGGAGCTTTTAAAGCCCACACGGATATACGTAAAGGGCATTCTCAACGTGCTCAAGCGATATCGGGTAAAGGGGATTGCGAATATAACGGGAGGAGGGTTTATTGAGAACATACCCAGAGTTTTACCTGAAGGCCTTGTAGCCGAAATTCATGTAGGGAGCTGGCCTGTACTGCCCATCTTCGAGCTTATCAAGCGGTGGGGCGATATAGAAGACAAGGAGATGTTTAATACCTTTAATATGGGAATAGGCATGGTGCTGGTATGTACACCTGAAGACGCGGATGGCATCATCGGCCAGCTAAAAAGCGACGGTTACCCTTCATATGTGATTGGAAAGGTCGTGAAGGGGACTGGGGGGGTGGTGTTTATCCTGTGACGCGTATAGGGGTGTTGATTTCGGGAAATGGTACAAACCTTCAGGCGCTAATCGATGCCGTTGAGGCTGGCCGCATATCCGATGCGAGAATTGTAGTGGTCATATCCAATCGTAAATCGGCTTATGGTCTTGAAAGGGCTAAAGCCCATGACATTCCAGCCGAATGCATATTGAAAGAGGACTTTGAAAGTGAGGGGTCTTTTAACAGGGCAATTTTGGAGCGGCTTAAATTTTACAGGGTGGATTTGGTGGTGCTGGCTGGGTATTTGAGCATTTTATCCCCGGAAGTTGTACGGGCTTACCCTAATCGTATCATCAATATACATCCATCCCTGATTCCCGCCTTTTGTGGGAAGGGATTTTATGGAGAGAGGGTGCACCACGCCGTTTTAGATTACGGGGTAAAGGTAACCGGTGCAACGGTGCATTTTGTGGATGAGGGCACAGATACCGGGCCTATAATACTTCAGCGTCCCGTTGAAGTGAGGGATGACGATGATGTGCACTCGCTGGCCGCAAGGGTACTGGAGGTGGAACACCAGCTTCTGCCCGAAGCAGTCAGGCTGTTTGTGGAAGGAAGGCTTGTAGTGGAGGGACGCAAGGTCAGGATTTTGGGAGGGAGTGAATGAGCAACATGAGAAGGCGTGCTATAATCAGCGTATCGGACAAAACCGGCATTGTAGGGTTTGCCAGAGCGTTAAGCAGTATGGGGGTGGAGATAGTATCCACCGGAGGAACGGCTAAGACGCTGGCCGAGGCTGGTATTCCTGTAATAAACGTAAGCGATGTCACTGGCTTTCCTGAGTGCCTGGATGGAAGGGTGAAAACGCTGCACCCCGCCATTCACGCCGGAGTGCTTGCTATAAGAAGCAACGAGCAGCACATGAAGCAGCTTGAGTTTATGGGCATTCAGCCCATCGATTTCGTGGTCATCAACCTGTATCCTTTTAAACAGACTATATTCAAAGACAATGTGAAGCTTGAAGAAGCCATAGAAAACATAGATATTGGCGGGCCTACCCTGCTCAGGGCGGCTGCCAAGAATTATCAGTACGTCACAGTGATTGTGGACCCTGCTGATTACGACATGGTGCTGGACGAATTAAAAAAATATGGTGAAGTATCACAGGAGACTAAATTTAAGCTGGCGGTCAAGGTGTTTGAGCATACGGCGCATTACGATGCGCTTATTGCCGACTATTTGAGAAAGCAGGTCAAAGATTTAGGTTTCCCTGAGTTGCTCACTCTTACTTACGAGAAAGTACAGGATTTGCGTTACGGGGAAAACCCCCATCAGAAGGCGGTGTTTTACAGGGAGGTACTGCCGGTACCGGGCAGCCTAACGGGCGCTAAGCAGCTCCATGGCAAGGAACTTTCCTTCAACAACATCAACGATACCAACGGGGCTTTAGACTTACTAAGGGAATTTGATGAACCTACTGTGGTGGCCGTAAAACACGCTAACCCCTGCGGGGTGGGCAGTGCTCCGACTATATATGAAGCTTACATGAAGGCATATGAGGCTGATCCCATATCCATATTCGGAGGAATTGTGGTGGCCAATCGTGAGATAGACGCCCAAACCGCAGCCGAGATAAACAAGATATTCATAGAGATCGTGGCGGCACCTTCATATACCGATGAGGCTTTGGAAATATTAAAGAGGAAAAAGAACATTCGCATACTGCAGCTAGAGGATATTTCGGTGAACCCTCCCAAAGGAATTTGGGATACTAGAAAGGTGCTGGGCGGTTTGCTGGTACAGGATATGGATACAGAGCTTTTGCCCGATATGTCCCAGATTAAGGTGGTAACAGAGAAAAAGCCCACAGATGCCGAGATGGAAGACCTGATATTTGCCTGGAAGGTGGTAAAGCACACCAGGTCCAATGGCATCGTCATAGCCAAGAACAAGCAGTCGCTGGGTATAGGGCCGGGTCAGGTCAACCGCATCTGGGCGGTGGAACAGGCTATTGAAAGGAGCGGCGACAAGGTAAAGGGTGCGGTTCTGGCATCCGATGCGTTTTTCCCGTTCCCCGACTGCGTGGAGGCTGCCGCAAAGGCCGGCATTTCAGCTATAATTCAGCCGGGCGGTTCAATCAGAGATCAGGAGTCCATAGACGCCTGCAATAGGTATGGAATTGCCATGATATTTACCGGCATGAGGCATTTCAAACATTGATTGTGGGATGTCTAATGAGGATTGGAATATCTCGTATAGTATTCTACAATTGGCCAATAAGTAGTCAAACATGATTTTGACAGTAGATGGGGTGAAATGGATGAGGATATTGGTTGTAGGCGGCGGGGGACGTGAGCATGCCCTGGTGTGGAAAATAAGCCAGAGCTCAAAGGTTTCAAAAATTTACTGCGCACCAGGCAATGGCGGTATATCGGAACTTGCGGAGTGCGTCAATATACCTGCCACCGATGTAGAGGGAGTAGTGCGCTTTGCAAAGCAAAATCATATAGACTTGACTGTTGTTGCGCCCGATGACCCCCTGGCAATGGGGATGGTAGATGCTCTTCAGGCTGAAGGCCTCAGGGCATTTGGCCCCACCAAGGATGCTGCCATGATAGAGAGCAGCAAGGTGTTTGCTAAAAACCTGATGCAGAAATACGGTATCCCCACTGCAAAATATAAAGTTTTCGATGATTATGGCCAAGCGGTCAAATACGTGGAGCAAATAGAGTATCCCACTGTTATAAAAGCTGAGGGGTTGGCGCTTGGCAAGGGCGTTGTAATTGTCAATGATGTTTACGAAGCCAAGGAAGCCTTAAAAGCTATGATGGTGGATAAAGTGTTTGGTCAGGCTGGCCTGCGGGTGGTCATAGAAGAGCACCTAATCGGCTCAGAGGTTTCGGTACTAGCTTTTACGGATGGCAGGACCGTCATACCCATGGTCAGCGCGCAGGACCACAAGAGGGCATACGATGGCGACCGGGGGCCAAACACGGGAGGTATGGGGGCTTTCTCGCCCAGCCGCGTGTATACGCCAGAGATAGCAAGAGAGGTAGAGAATCGTATAATCAAGCCCACTATCAAGGCTATGGCTGAAGAGGGAAGGCCCTTCAAAGGGGTTCTGTAT
Source organism: Caldicoprobacter algeriensis (assembly GCF_023838525.1). Classification (GTDB taxonomy): domain Bacteria; phylum Bacillota; class Clostridia; order Caldicoprobacterales; family Caldicoprobacteraceae; genus Caldicoprobacter; species Caldicoprobacter algeriensis. The sequence goes on along the minus strand of NZ_JAHUQD010000002.1, from coordinate 179,919 downwards.
TTTGGTTTGATGCTTACCGAGCATGGGCCAAGGGTTCTTGAATACAATGCCAGGTTTGGGGATCCTGAGACGCAGGTGGTGTTACCTCGCCTTAAGACCGATATAGTGGATATATTTGAAGCGGTGATCGATGAACGGCTTGATAAAATAAACATCGAATGGGAGGACAATGCGGCCGTCTGCGTGGTGCTGGCCTCGGGAGGGTATCCAAAGTCATACAAGACAGGGTATGAGATTTCGGGGATTGAGGAGGTATTGAAGGAACCCGATATTATGGTATTTCATGCGGGCACCAAGAGGATAGATGGTAAATACTATACCAGTGGGGGCAGGGTGCTCGGCGTAACGGCCATCGCGAAAGACCTGGATACTGCCATACAGAAGGTTTATCAGAATGTAGAAAAGATACATTTTGAAAATATGCATTACCGCAGGGATATAGGGAGGAAGTAGAGGAGCAGTTTAGATGGTTTTTAAAGATTGTATCCTAGTTTGGAATTTACAGCACTAAGAACGCCCTAAACGGGCGTTCTTAGTTATACACAGCTAAGCAGTTCCCTTTCAAAGTCCTCTAAGTCATAAATATGCTTTATAACCTTGCCTTCTTTTACGACGGCAATGCAGGGAACTTTTTCACACATAAGTCTTTTAGCAAGTCTGTCAGATTTATAAGTATCTATTCTGCACATTTTAAATTTATCAGCATATTTTTTGTGCAATTTTTCAACTTTCATAAGATATTCTCTATCTTTTGCCTCTACAGCATTGTAAACATATGCTAACACTGTGTTTTTAGCCTTCAAAATTTCATTCGTAAAGTAATCCGTTTCCTCAATATATTTTTCTGCCATGACACCCGCTATTGCACCGTCGCCTACTGCTGTAGCAACTTGTCTCAAAAACTTATCTCTTACATCCCCCACTGCATATACACCGTCAATATTAGTTTCCATGTTTTCATTGGTTATGATGTATCCTTTAGGCGTCATATCTATTAGGCCTTTAAATATCTCTGTATTAGGAATATAACCTATAAACAGAAAACAACCATCAACATCTACAGGGATTAATTCTCCAGTCTTTAAATTTTTGAGGACAACCCTTTCCAATCTTTCATTCCCTTCAAAAGCCTCAACCATTGTATTCCAGTGAAATGTCATTTTTTCATTTTTTAGCGCTTTTTCTTGGGCCACCTTGTTTGCATCCATTATACCTTCATCGTGGATAACGGAAACGTGTACTTCCTTCGCGAACTTGGTCAAGAAGATTCCCTCTTCAATAGCAGCATCTCCGCTTCCGATTATCATGACTTTTTTGTCAGTGTAATAAGCAGCGTCACAGGTGGCACAAAATGAGATCCCTTTATCGTATAAAAAGTTTTCTTCGCCTTTAGCACCGGTAAGCCTCGGCTTGCCTCCTGTTGCAATGATAACAGCTTTAGCGTAATAATCAATTCTGAAAGTAGACACTACTTTATGGTCTTCTTCTATTCTTAAGCCTTTTACGTCGGTAAGCTTTATTTGAACCCCAAACCTTTTAGCTTGTTGTTCAAATAATTTCATTAACTCAGTACCACCAATTGGTTCGGGAAATCCCGGATAATTCTCAATTTCACTGGTATATGTGGCAAGGCCGCCAATTAGAGACTTTTCAATCAAAAGGGTTTTAAGCCTCGCACGTCCGCAATATATAGCTGCCGTCATTCCAGCAGGTCCACCACCGATAATTACTACATCGTAGTATTCTTTCCTTTTTTCCATTAGTATCCCCTCCTAAAATTTAGGTGGCTGGTAGCCACCTAAATTTTTACATAAAATATTTAACTAAAAGTTTGCTTCCTATCCACGCTCCAATCAGTGCAAAAGCTGCCCACACCCAACCGTGGAGAGACATTGAAGCAATACCGCTGAAATACGCACCAATGTTGCATCCAAAAGCTATTCTTGCACCGTAGCCCATTAAAAGACCGCCTAGTACGGCTGCAATAACTTGCTTATAAGATTTTATCTTTTTAATTTTAAATTGAGAAGCTAAAAGGGTGGCTAAAAGAGCTCCCAAAATAATTCCTATATTTTGAATTGACCCTGCATTTGTAAAAATATTTTGCTCGAGTGCTTTTGCATGAGATGGGTTTTGAAAATAAACCCAATTCTCTGGTTGCCCTCCTAACGCTTTAAAAACCCACGCACCCCAGTAGGAAAAAGGAGTAGTAATACCCCATGGATGCCCAGAAAATGCAAACAAAGCTACATTTAAAACGGCTAGCAAAATAGCTCCTGTCCAATAACTCCACGCATCTTTTATTATTTTCTTAAAAAAGGGATGTTCTTGGAGTTTCATTTATATCACCACCCTTTTATTTAGTCTTTTCGATATAAACTTCCCATTGGCCGTCATCAACTTCTTCAATTTCTACATTGTATCCCATGTTTCTTGCCCATTCTGGTACGTTTTTCATAGCACAGCTGTGGTCTATCTCTACAATCAAAACATCGCCAACTTTCAATTTTTCCATCTCTTTTTGAGTTTTCAAAAGTGGTACTGGACAAGCTTCTCCCAAACAATCAAGTCTGTATTCTGCCATACAAATCTCCTCCTTATACACTTAAATTCTTTGTATTAAAGCGTTTGTATTCATACCATTCTACAAATATGAAAATCAGACCCAACAGGACTAATTGTCCAAAGAATGCAATCCCCCAGCCAAACACATCAGGCAAAAATACTTGAGGAGATTTAGATATGAATGTTTCAGTCCACCATTCAAAGTCCTTTGCGCCCCATAATGAACCTATTATAAAGAATATTAATGATAACCACTGCATCATATATCCTTCTCCAACTCTCATCAAAGTTCCAGACGCACATCCGCCGGCTATTACCATTCCTATTCCAAACATTGCGGCACCTATAGCTGTGTGTATTCCAACAGGTGAGATATTGCCGGGAATTGTATCCCCATTTAAATAAGCGCTATATTGAATTGCTGCAAATCCTATTGTGGCAATCATAAGTGCTACAATCACTGCTCGTGTGAGTGAAGTGCTCCCCGTTAAGACTGGATCCCTAAAAGATGCGGTAAAACAAAATCTAGCTTTTTGAAGAACAAAACCAAAGGCAATTCCAAAGGCCCAACGAACTGCTAACTGTGGTGATTGTTTTGATAAGATTATGCCTATAATGACAATTAGTACTAAAAGTGCGATTCCGTAAGGAAACTGATTTGCCTTTTTCTTTTTACTTTTTTTCACCGCCTCCATTCATATCCCTCCTATCTTGTTATTATTTTAACATTTTAATTGTATTATACTACAGTTTTTTGTCATTTTGTTATTTAAGAATCTTATATAATATTAGTTTTCTTTATAGCAAACTTGTAGTATAATCAAATCAAAAGTTGTATTAAGTCATGTCTTTAACAATAATTAGATAAGTTTTTATCAAGAATACTCCAGGGGTAAGGATGAAACTTCTGAAAATGGGTCATATTGACAAAAGTGCAGGTAAAGGGGGGAAACCTATGAATATAGATAATTTAAGAGCCTTTTTTAAAACAGTTTATTATAAAAGCATTTCATCTTGTGCAAAAGAGTTGTATTTATCTCAACCTGCTATAAGTCAGCAAATAAAAGCGCTTGAAAAAGATTTAAAAACTACGCTTTTAAAGAGGAATAATAGAGGTGTAATTCCAACGCCGGCAGGAGAATTAGTATATCAATATGCAGAACGAATTCTGAGCTTATATGATAATATGGTCAAAGACCTACAGTGTTTTGATAATGGTTATGTAAATAGGCTTACAATATCTTCCTGTCCTGCTATAGGGCAGTATGCCCTACCTTGTACTCTTCATGAATTTAAGAAAAAAAATAAAAATATCGTGCTTCACGTAGAGCATAATTTTAGTAGCGAGGTCATCTGCCATATAAGGGAAGGAGGCATTGATATAGGATTTATTGAAGGCTGTTATTCTGATGAAAACATAAATTGTATTCCTCTGGGAGAATTTAAAATGTACTTTGTTGCTAGTGGTAGTTGGGGCTTAAAGAATTTACCAAAATGCGAATTGTTCGATTATAACTTCTTTATCATTCATAGAAATTGTGCCTCCCGGAAAATAATTGAAGAAACACTTCTTGAATATGGTGTTGACATAAACAGAATGAAAATTGAAATGGAATCACCTTCGATAGAATCGATAAAATCTTCGATTGCAGCAGGTCATGGGCTATCTGTTTTACCATATATTTCAATTAAAAAAGAATTGTATACTAAAACTCTCACTATTGTAAAAGTAGACAATATCGAGTTTAATTACACCTATTCACTTATCTATAATAAAAAAATTCGTAAGAAAATCAAGTTTGATTTTATCGACTTTATTAAAAATTCAGGGAAAAATTTTTTCTGTTGAGGTGATAAATATGATGTTTGAACTTATAACTTTTGGAGAGATATGCCCATTGCCTCTTTTAAAGGCTATTGAAAAATATAAAGAAATGGGAGAAAATGATATACTAAAAGTCGTGGTTGATCATAGTTGTACGTTGGGAAGCATACGAGAATATTTTTCAAAACTTAACTGTTCAGTGGAAATAGATGAGGTTCTGAATGGAGTGTGGGAAATATACATTAAAAAGCGAACGTTATTATAGATCCATTTATTACGCTTGATTTTAAATTAGGATGAGAAGATAGCGGACAATAAAATGGAGGATGAGTTATGGAAGTCGGCTATGTCCAGGTTTATACCGGTGATGGAAAGGGCAAGACCACTGCTGCTTTAGGGCAGGGACTGAGAGCCGTGGGCAGAGGGCTTAAGGTGGTTATGGTGCAGTTTTTGAAAGGTATTGAATCGGGAGAGCTGGAAGCGGTAAAGAGGCTTGACCCTCAATTTACAATAATGCGGTTTGCCGAGACCAGGAAGTTTTTCTGGCAGCTTACCGATGAGGAGAAAGAGCAGCTTAAGGAGAAGACCCAGCAGGAGATGCAACAGCTTGAGCAATTGATGAAAAAGGGCTCATGCGATGTGCTGATACTGGATGAGATTATGGCTGCCATACACGGCGGTCTGGTGAGCGTAGAGCAGATTTGCCGGCTTATAGACGATAAACCCAAAGGGATGGAGCTTATCTTGACCGGGCGCAATGTGCCTCGTGAGATTGCCGACAGGGCTGACTTGATAACTGAGATGCGCAACGTCAAGCATTATCTGAATAAAGGCGTCCCTGCAAGGAAGGGGATAGAGTATTAGAACTTTGTTAAGTCTGTATATTATTAGAGGGATATATCTGTTTGGTAAAAATAGTTAAACTGCCACAAAAAGCATGCAAAAAGCGCTCCTTATGCACTCTATCTGAGGAGCGCTTTTTATTTACTTTAAAGGGTCCATTATTTTGATGTCGTTGGTATAATAAATTTTACAGGGTATTAACTTAAGAAGCTGTGTACCTTACGACTTGAATACCTCTAGGTTGTTACAGTTCAAATGCCTCCATCAGCGCTTCCAGAGCCTTTTTTTCATCCAATTGATGAATGATGTAAGAGATTTTGGTTTCGGAGGTGGTTATGGCCATAATCCTGATGTTTTGCTGTGCCATGATACTGAACACCTTTGCGGCTATACCTGGTTGTTGTGCCATCCCCGGCCCTTCAACCGATAGCTTCACTATGCCCTCATACGTGTTAAGGCTTATGGTGGGAAGTGAGGCCTGTAGGTCGTTGACCACCTCTATGGCCTTTTCCAGGTCTTTGTGGGGCAGCGTAAAAGATAAGCTGAGCTGGCCATTGAGGGGTGTGGTCTGGCTGATTATGTCTATATTTATGTTTTGCTGAGCGATGCTCTGGAATATTTTAGCAATGACCGTCGTGTCGTCGGGTATATTATTTATAGTAATTAAAGCCTGCCGATTGTCGGAGTTGATGTTTGTGACGGCAGCCTGTTCGTTTAGCATATCCTTCATGCCATACAGGCCGGGAGCTTTATTCACTATGTATTTGCAGGCACGCAACGCACCCACTGCAAATATTTGCCTTGAATAGGCGATATGGGTAATCTCCAGGACTTCGTCGCTGCCTGCAAACAGCACTGTGTGCTGGCCAGGTATTGTACCCCCTCTGACGGCATGTATTCCTATTTCTGACTTGGAACGCCTTTGGTTTTTGGAGTGCCTTCCATAAATATAATCCTTTGAATTGAGCAGGGTCTCGTTTATGGCATCAGCCAGAGCATACGCCGTGCCGCTGGGCGAATCGACTTTTTGGTTGTGGTGTTTTTCGATGATCTCGATGTCAAATTCATCGCCCAGCACTGATGCAGCTTTTTGTACCAGCTCCAGCATAACGTTTACCCCTAGAGACATGTTGGCCGAACGAAAAACCGGAATGCTCTGGGAAACCTGCTCTATGAGCTTTATATCGTCCTGGGAAAAGCCAGTGGTTGCAATCACTGCTGCTATTTTTCGTTCCCTGGCAAAGGCCAGAAGGTCAGGAAGAGCAGCCGGGGTTGAAAAATCCACAATTACATCGGCCGCTTCTTTGCATTGGCTCAAAGAACCATAGGTGGGGAATGGGTTTTGTTTGCTGTCAGGGAATTTATCTATACCGGCTACAACCTGTATGTCAGGGTCGGCGGCCGCAGCCGAGGCAACCGCCTGACCCATTTTTCCATTGCAACCGTGAATGATGATTCTTATCATTGGTGTATTTCCACTCCATTTCTTCAATTAAATTTGATTTCGGTGAGACTTGGAACATGATTTGGAAACCCATTTTCGTCATCACAGCGAAATCAGTAGCTTGGAAAAAATGATAGATTGTGAGCAATATTAATGGAATCCCCTGTAGATGGCTGACCCCTTATGGGAAAGTTTACTGCTTTTAAGACTACTGCTGTATTCTAAGGCCGTATTCCAGCATCCTCTTTTTAAGTATTTCCAGGTTTTGCTCTGACATATCAGTCAAAGGCATCCTGAGCTTACCGGCATTCATTCCCATGAGGTTTAAAGCGGTCTTTACCGGTATGGGGTTGACTTCTAGGAACAAGGCTTCGATCAAAGGATTCAGTTTAAATTGAAGCTTTCGACTTCCTTCAATGTCTCCGTTTAGGAATTTGGCTACCATTTCATGGGTATCTTGGGGAGCAATATTTGCCACCACGGATATAACCCCTTTTCCTCCAAGTGCCAGTATGGGCACCACTATGTTGTCATCTCCCGAGTATATGTCTATCTTATCACCGCATAGCCTGGCCATTTCGGTCACCTGGGCGATGTTGCCGCTGGCTTCCTTTATCCCAACTATGTTGTCGATCTTTGAAAGCTCTTTTAATGTTGAAGGGGCTACGTTGAGTCCGGTTCTGCCCGGCACGTTGTATATTATGATGGGGATGTGGACGGCGTCGGCTATGGCTGCATAGTGCTGGATCAGGCCCTTCTGAGTAGTTTTGTTGTAATAGGGGGTTACGATGAGCAGCGCATCGGCACCCAATCTCTCGGCCTCTTTTGAGTCCTCGATGACGGTGGCGGTGTTGTAGCCACCCGTCCCGGCAATGACTGGAACCCTTTTTGCTACTTTCTCCACCGTAAAGCCTATAACCGAGTACTTTTCATCCCTGGTCATGGTGGGAGGTTCCCCCGTGGTACCGCATACCAATATAGCGTCGGTACCTTCTCGTATTTGGAACTCAATGAGGTTGGCTAAGGATTCAAAGTTGACGCCATCTTCTGTAAAAGGTGTAACCAAAGCGACGCACGAGCCAGTAAATACGCTCACTATTAATCACTCCCTGATATTTTTTTTATTTTTTACCTAGCAAGCTGACCGCTTTCCCAATATTTGACGAGCTTTTGTGCTATTTGTACGGCGTTGGTAGCCGCTCCCTTTCGTATATTATCTGCCACTACCCACAAGTTTACACCGCTGGGTACGCTTTCGTCCCTTCTTATGCGCCCTACAAACACTTCATCCTTGTTTTCTGCGTAAATGGGCATGGGGTAAATGTTGTTCTTGGGGTCATCCAATACTACAACGCCAGGTGCCTTTGTAAGGATTTCCTTAAGTTCATCTAAATCAAAATCCCTTTCAAACTCGACGTTTATGGACTCGCTATGCCCGTAAAATACCGGTACGCGTACCGTAGTTGCGGTGATCCTTAAGCTGTAATCTCCCATGATCTTTTTGGTCTCATTGATCATCTTCATCTCTTCCTTGGTGTAGCCGTTATCTAGGAATACATCTATATGGGGGATGCAGTTGGCAAATATGGGGTGAGGGAACTTCTGGAGGGTTTTTTCGCCGCGTATCCCGTTTTGCAGGTCCAGATAGCCTCCCATGCCGGCACCCGACACCGCCTGGTATGTGGAATATACGATTCTTTTGATCTTGTAGTGGTCGTGCAGCGGCTTGAGCACCACAACGGCCTGAATGGTGGAACAGTTGGGATTGGCGATTATCCCTTTGTGCTTGAGTATTTCCTGTGGGTTAACCTCGGGGACCACCAGCGGTACATCTTCTTCCATCCTCCAAGCGCTGCTGTTGTCGATGACTACGGCACCGCTGGATGCGGCTATTGGCGCAAATTTTTTGCTGACGGTTGCACCGGCCGAAAACAGGGCTATGTCGATGTTTTTGCCATCAAAGCTGGTCTCGGTCAGCTCTTCCACAACGTGGTCCTCTCCCATAAATTTTATACGGGTTCCTGCTGAGCGTGCCGATGCAAATAGATAGCAGTTGGCTATCGGGAACTGCCTCTCCTCTAAGACCTCTAAAAACTTGCGCCCTACCATTCCGGTTGCTCCGACAATGGCTATGTTGTACTTTTGCATGGCTTTCTCCTCCTCACATTTTATGAGATGCATAATTTTTGTCCTTTTATCTTGCAGAGTTTACCTCATTATCCATCATATGTCGTTACAGGTTATGGTGCCTCATTAAATTCCGCCTCATATAGATAATCACGAATAAAGCGGCTGATGGATGACCAGCCGCTTTCGTATCACAACTTACAACTTTTGCAGATGAATTTTAAGCCCTGCAAGAGGATTGCGATTCGAAAGCAGTTAGCGCTCCATCATTGGTTCCCAATGATGACAGTCCCAGGGCTCTTAACCCAGGGCCCAGGAGGTGGATGACGGGGACATACCACATCCTTCGGCACCTTCCCCTTTCGCCAGCTTTCATCGAACCCCGTATTCTCCAGCTGCTTACTCTTGAAAGGTGCGCCTCTAAACTGCTTCGCATATATTCGTTTTTTTAAATCATATCATTTAAATCCATAAATGTCAAACGTTTTTTGGTATTTTCGGCCCTGATGAGTTAAGATGGTTTATTGTTAAATTAAGTTAACACTCCCAAACAAAAATGCTCGGCAAGGCTCCACTATGGCTCAGTACGATTATACCACGAAAATATGCCCTTTTAAATCTTTTTGTATATATATGTAAAAAAAGGTATAATTAACATAATAGGGATTGACAGGAAAATTAAGTATAAATATAATGTTAAATAGATAAAACTACCAAAGGAAAAATGGGAGGGGGTCTAAAAATGAGGGTTGCTAAAGTAGTAGGCATGTTAATGTGCGTCATATTGCTCACAGCATTGCTGCCAGAAGAAGTGTTTGCTGCACCAAATACAAGCAGTCCGTATTATCTAGGATGGGATTTGGTAGATAGTGGGTTACATTGTGATTGGGGGGGAAGCACAAAATATTCTGCACAGTGGAACAATGCTGTTAGTATATGGAATAGTATGGGTGTTGTGAGCATTCGTAAAGATACAATATTTACTGTTCAAGATGTCGAACTTTATGATTACTATGAAGTATCGTCTATAACCGCTGTAACATATTCATCTGGGAAAATTGGATTTAATACATACAATTTAGATAATTGTACTTCAGATGAGATAACAAATACAGCCGCTCATGAACTAGGGCATGCACTGGGCATAAAGCATCTGTCAGCGGGTAATATTATGTACCCTTACCAAACATCGCAGACTTGGTTAGGCAATGGAGATCGAACTGCGTATAATGATATTTGGAAATGAGTGGTGGTGGATTTAAAAATGGAAGGAAAAGAGGAGTGTTAAAATGAAAAAGAGAATTGTCATTGTATCATCAATTTGCGTTTTATTTTTGCTAGGTGCTTTTTTAGTCTATAATAGAGTAAATAACGATAGACCTGTGATCACTGAATACGTAGCCGCACAGTTAGCAGTTGATCCGAACAATCTGGAAGAGTTTGTGGGTTTTTATGATTACGTTTGTGTAGGGAAGGTTGAAAAACAAATAGGTAATCTACCTCCAGTACCAGGTAGAAGCGGTGTTCCTTATACCGAATACCAGATAAAGGTATTGAAAAATATAAAAGGTTCATTAGCAGATGATATAATTGTTAAAAAGGCTGGAGGGTATGTGGATAACAAGTTAGTTTTTTATGAGACGCTAGACAAGAAAGATGCATTCTTATCTGTTGGTGATGTTTATATATTTTGTATGCTCGCACAAGAAAACGGTGATTTGTTTATAGATAATCCATATGCGTATGAAAAATTGGATGCTGGAGATATTAAAGCGTTGAATGAAAGTAAAAAAGTGAAGAAATATGAAGAAGCGTACAAAAATGAAAAAGTATATGAGCGTGAAAGATTTAAATCAAAATATGAAAAAGAATGATAGCAGTAGCAAAGCTACTGCTATTTTGTTGTGGCTTAAGTTTTTGCAATTTTGGTTGCTAGAATTTACAAAATGCTTTCCCATACTTCTTGATTTTTCCATACATATATGCTAGGATAAATTTAAAAAATGTGAGGGCATTAGTCACCCGTGAAAATGGGCATAACTTGAGTGCCAAATTTCTCATTAAGTGTTCACATCAATAGATGTATAATGGTTCACATATTTGCTAACTAAAATTGGGAGTAGGAGGAAGTGGATTATGGAGAATTTTACATTTTTAAGCCCTACAAAGATCATATTTGGTAGGGGTGTAGAAAATCAGGTAGGGGATGAGACCAGGGTTTACAGCAAGAAGGTTCTTTTGCACTATGGCGGGGGGACCATCAAACGCATAGGGCTCTATGACAGGGTGGTAAAGTCCCTCAGGGATGCAGGCGTAGAATTCATTGAGCTGGGTGGAGTACAGCCAAATCCACGCCTCAGCCTGGTGAAACAGGGGATCGAGCTTTGCAGAAAGCATAACATTGACTTCATCTTGGCTGTGGGAGGCGGCAGCGTCATCGACTCGGCCAAAGCCATCGCCGTTGGCGTACCCTATGAAGGCGATGTGTGGGATTTCTACAGCGGAAAGGCCGTGCCAGAAAAGGCGCTTTCTGTTGGCGTGGTACTTACCATTCCAGCGGCAGGTAGCGAGGCCAGCAAGAGCTCGGTAATTACCAATGAGGATGGGTGGTACAAGCGGGGATTAAACGTTGAGATAATACGTCCCAAGTTTGCCATAATGAATCCCGAGATCACCTTCACGCTTCCGCCCTATCAGACGGCTTGTGGCGCTGCCGACATTATGGCCCATGTGATGGAGCGGTATTTTACCCATCAAAAGGATGTCGATTTCACCGATAGGCTGTGCGAGGCCACCCTTAAGACAATCATTAAGAACGTGCCCATCGTGCTTGAGGAGCCGGAGAATTACCAGGCCAGGGCCGAGATAATGTGGGCAAGCACCATTGCTCACAACGACCTTTTGAGCACAGGAAGGATTGGTGATTGGGCGTCCCATGCGATAGAGCATGAGCTGAGCGGGATATACGATGTGCCCCATGGAGCTGGGTTGGCTGTGGTATTCCCTGCATGGATGAAATACGTCTACAAAGAGGATATGGACAGGTTTGTGCAGTTTGCAACCAGGGTTTGGGACGTAGAGATGGATTTTTCAAACCCTGAAAGGACGGCTCTGGAAGGGATACAACGGCTTACCCAGTTCTTCAAAAAGATTGGCCTGCCAGTGACCCTGGAAGAGCTGGGTATACCGGATGACAGGCTGGAGGAAATGGCCAATAAGTGCACCAATAATGGCACAAAACAGATAGGCAACTTCAAGAAACTGGGCAGGGAAGATGTGCTCAACATACTCAAAATGGCCCGTAAATAGGGATAAAAGGCTGCATTAAGACAATTTTCCTGAATAAATTAGCGAAATCCAGACAATTTGTAATCCCTCTTCATCATAAAGATGGAGAGGGATTATCTTAAATTAAAAGCTTTTTGTGGAGGAATACCAAAATGCATGTAGATGCAGAAGTTTACCAGCTTAAAGACAGGTTGACTCAGCACAGGAGGCATTTGCATAAGTATCCTGAGACCGGGTTTGATGTATCATCCACCCGGGATTATATTTTATCCTGGCTTGAGAAGTGGGGCTTTGACGAGATAAGGATAGTGGCCGGCAGCGGCATAAAAGCTGTCATGAAGGGCAATGATGGAGGCATGACCCTGGCTTTCAGGGCAGATATGGATGCTCTGCCGCTGCATGAGGAGACGGGTGTCGAGTTCGCTTCAGTTAACTGCGGGAGAATGCATGCCTGTGGCCATGATGGACATATGGCCATTTTACTAGGGCTTGCGGAATGGCTGAGTTTGCACAAAGAGGAGTTGAAAGGCAACGTCGTTCTCATCTTTCAGCCGGCTGAGGAGACGGTGGGGGGTGCCCTGCCCATGATCAAGGAAGGGGTGCTGGAAAATCCCGGGGTAGATGCTATTTTTGGTTTTCACGTGCTCCCCGACATTCCTCAGGGCAAGATAGGGCTTAGAGCCGGGCCTGTGATGGCACAGACGTGCGAGTTTACAGTAGAAGTCACCGGGAAAAGCGCTCATGGAGCGATGCCCCATCGCGGCGTTGATGCGCTGCTGGCGGCCTGTTATTTTGTAAACGCTGTGCATGGACTTATAAGCCGATGGGTTTCTCCGGATGATAAAGCCCTGCTGACCATCGGGAAGCTTCATGCTGGAGAGAAGAGGAACATAATTGCAGGCAAGGCAACCATAGAGGGTATTATACGCACGTTTGACGAGGGGGTTTATAAGCGCATAAAGGAAAACATTCAGGGGCTTCTAAGTGGCCTTGAGCTCTCCCACCGGGTAAAGGCACAGTACCGTGAAGATGTGTACTACCCTGTGGTAAATAACGATGCAAACCTGGTAAGCCAGCTGAAAAAATTCTTGCCTCCTGATGTGCTCCAGGATATACAGCCTTTGATGATAGCCGAAGATTTTTCATATTACCAGCAGAGGGTGCCGGGAGTATACATGTTCCTTGGCTGCAGGAATGAAAGCAAGGGCTTTACTGCTCCGCTTCACAGCAGCAAATTTAACTTCGATGAAGAAGTACTGCTGTACGGATTGCAGGTCTACCATGACATTATAAAGGGATTTGGTGTTGTACGTTAAGTGGCAAAATTCTTATATTGAATAAATAGGAGTTTGTTGTTAGAATTAAAATGTGGGAAAGTTTAAATAAGTAAAACTAATAGAAGGGATTGTTGATATGTTTGGTGGTTTCTTTGAAAGGATGTATTACGGTAACCCCAATAAACCCGATTTGAAGTATGAAAATCTCAGGGAAAAGCCCATTAAGCTGTTTTTTACTGTTTTACAGATACGATTCTGGAATCTCATTAAGCTGAATTTGCTGTATTCGATTTTCTGGCTTCCGGCGTTTATATGGACGTATATTCAGTTGCAGGTTACTGCACAGACCGGGGAACCCATAAGCGCGTTTTACTTCTTGGTACTGATTCCCTGCCTCCTTTTTGCCGGGCCTGCTACGGCGGGTGTCACTTATGTGCTCAGAAACTGGGCAAGGGATGACCATGCCTGGGTTTTCAGCGATTTTAAAGATGCATGGAAGATGAACTGGAAGGAAAGTCTGATTGTCATGTTCATCAATGGCCTTGCGCTGATGATATTCTACGTAAATTTGACTTTTTACCGCGCAATGGCCTCACAGAATATCTTGTTCCTCATGTTGTATTACTTTATGTTGATGATTGGGCTTATTTACGCCATGATGAATATATATATTTTCCCAATGCTGGTCACTTACAAGTTGAAGGTAAGGCAGATATTCAAAAATGCACTGCTTTTTACCTTGGCAAAGCTTCCGCATACTTTTGTGGTTTTTATGCTGATGGTGGCTTTGTTTATAGCCAGTGCCTGGTATATCTTCCCTGTGTTTTTTGTGGGGTTGACCTTCCCCATGCTTATAGGCGTTTCATTAGCCAACTGGGTGTTTTACAAGTACATGGACAGACCGGCCAATAACGCAACCGAGAGCGATACCTATGAAGATGAGTAGTGAGGTCGTCAGGGGGATGTACCAGCTTCCCGTGGTTGTAATGAGGGGGAACAGAGTGTAAATTGAACTGAGAAGGGGTAGATGGGTATTTACAACGGCTTTGCCTATATTTACGATGCATTGATGCAGGATGTGAATTACCCAAGGTGGGTTGACTATATTGAGCTGTTATTTAGGCACTACGGCGTAAAACCACGGCAAATAGTGGATCTGGCGTGTGGTACAGGTAACGTCACCATCCTTTTGAAAGAGAGGGGCTATGAGGTCATAGGCATTGATCAGTCGGAGGATATGCTGTTCGTCGCACGGGAGAAGGCGCGCAGCAAAGGGATGAACATCCCTTTTATATTTCAGGATATGCGCTATATCAGCCTTCACCACCCCGTGGACGCCATGACCTGCATTTGTGATGGCATCAATTATATTCCCTCCGAAGAGGAACTGGATCTGGTGTTTGAAGGCGTATACAGATATTTGAAACCAAAGGGGATTTTTGTATTCGACACCAGCTCTTACTATAAGCTCTCTTCAATAGTGGGAAATAATACGTTTGTAAGAACCGATGAGGATATAAGCTATATATGGCAGAACTATTTTGATAGGCGCTCCGGGATATGCGAGATGGAGCTGTCATTTTTTGTTAAAGAAGGGGAGTATTACAGGAGGTTTGACGAGATTCACTATCAGCGTGCTTATGAGGTGGAGGAGATTGTGGAGCGCCTTGAGAAGAACGGCTTTGTAGATATAGGGGTATATCAGCCTTTTACGCTGAAGCCTCCCAAGAAGAAGTCCGAGCGCATTTTTTTTGCGGCCAGGAAGGGAGAAAGTTGTCCCAAGGGCTGCTGATATTCCAAAATGTGACAGCAAAAAGGAGGACGTAGATGAAGGATTATGTAATAAGAGTTACGGCTGCCAATGGATTTATTCGCGGCTTTGCCGCCAGGACCACTGATCTGGTACAGGAGGCTCAAAGGCTTCATGGACTGTCCCCCGTAGCTAGCGCTGCGCTGGGACGCACCATGACGGCTGCCGTTATGCTGGGCGCTGATATGAAAGGCAAGAAGGATACCCTTTCGCTCATCATAAAGGGGGATGGTCCCTTGGGCAGCGTTGTGGTGGTGGCAACTTCGGGTGGCTATGTAAAGGGATACGTTGCAAATCCCAAGCTGGATTTACCGCTTAATGTTCACAATAAACTGGATGTGGCAGCTGCTGTAGGGAAAAACGGCAGAATAACGGTAATAAAGGATTTAGGGTTAAAAGAGCCCTATATAGGACAGGCCAACCTGATATCGGGTGAGATAGCTGAAGATGTGGCCTATTATCTGACGGTGTCGGAGCAGCAGCCTTCAGCGGTGGCACTGGGGGTGCTTGTCAATCCCGATTGTACCGTAAAAGCCGCAGGTGGCTTTATTATACAGGCCTTGCCGGGAGCACCGGAGGATGTTATCGCCGCCATTGAGAAGAAGGTTAGCAGCAGTCCTTCCATCTCTCGCCAGTTCGATGAAGGCAGGACCCCCGAAGAGGTGCTGGAAGGTATTCTGGGCGAGCATGGGATGAAGGTAAATGCCATAGTGGATGTACAGTTCAAGTGCGACTGCAACAGGCAGCGCCTTAAATACATATTGATGGGCATGGATGAGAAAGAGCTTATAGATATTATAGAAAACGATAAGCGGGCTGAAGTGGTATGCCATTACTGCAATAAAAAATACATATTCGAGCAAGAGGAGCTTAAAGAGCTGTTAGAACAGAGAAGAAAAAATGAAGAAAACCCTTATTGATCAGCGGTAACCGGAAATCTCGCTGTAAATAACCAGTTGATTGTATAGAGCTTTTGGGGATTATATGCTATAATATTCCCAAGAAGTATGTTTAAGTAAGGAGCGGAATATGGCGGGAGGATTGTCTGCAAGAACCAAAAGGAAGGTTATTCCCTTTGAACAAAACGGGCAGTTTTATTACAGGAAAGCCAAGAAATACGTTGAAAGCAACAATTATATAGATGCGCTCAGCTTTTACCGTAAGGCTGTTGAAAAAGACCCTGAAAATCTGGAATACAGGCTGGACCTGGCCCAGGTATTTACCGAAATGGGGTATTATGAAGAGTCCAATCAGATATTGCTCTATATACTGCAAAGGGAGGAGAACAATGCCGATTGTTATTTCTGCTTAGGATGTAATTTTTTGGGATTGCAGGAGTATGAAAGGGCAAAGGAGTGTTTCGAGAAATACCTTCAGCTGGATCCTGACGGGATCTATTCAGAGGATGCCCAGGATTTGCTGGATATACTTCAAAGCCATGAAATATATTTTGACAACGATCTAGAGGTCATGTTGAATTCCGGCAGAGAGCGGCTATACAAGCTTGCCAATAAAGGCAAAAATTTTCTGGATATGGGAGATTACAAGAGAGCTATCCGCTGTTTGGAAAGCGTGGTAAAAAAAGACCCTTCTCTGGTATTTGCCAGGAACAACCTTGCTCTGGCCTATTTCTGCGTGGGGCGGCTTGATGATGCTATCAGTGTGTGCCAGGGCGTGCTTAAAGAGCAGCCGCAAAACGTTCATGCCAATTGCAATATAGCTATTTTTTACCATGAAAAGGGGTTGGAGGAGGAAAGCGAGAAGCACCTGCAGACCGTACTGGGCATAGAGACCAATGACCCAGAGGAGATTCATAAGATTGCTGTGACGCTGTGTGAGCTCAAAAAGCATAAAGAGGCTAATAGGCTGCTTAAGCGATTGATCCAATACAAGCCGTATGATATAAAGATACTCCACTATATCGCGGTTTCTTATTTTAATACTCAGAGGTATAAGGAAGCGCTGAAATACTGGAGCAAGATCGACAAAATAGCGCCCAACAATACCATAAGCAGCTTTTACAAGAGGTTGACGCATGCCATAATGACAAATGAAAGGGAATTCAGCGAGATATCCTATCATTTCCAGGTCCCCTATGAAGAGATCATATGCCGCATAAAAAAGATCAACGACCTCCTCAGGCTTCCGCATAAGGATTTGAAGAAGCGGTGGAGCAGCGGCGATGAGTTGCTGGCTTTGCTGAAATGGGGTCTGGAGCTCAATGATCCTTCAATAAAGAGGGCTATTTTGAGCGTCATCGCCTCGTTTAAGGATGAAAAGGCTGAAAGCTTTTTGAGGGAGTTTATACTGAAGAAAAGCGTGGATGATGAGCTGAAGAGGGAAGCGGTTATGCTGCTTAAGCAGATGGACGCTCCTGAGCCATATATAGCCTATCTGGACGATAATATAGTGCAGATCAAGATAGACGTCGTGGCTAAAAATCCTCCTGGTGACCTCCCTCAGGTCTTTCGTGATGTGGTAAACATGGCAGTTGAGATGATGAAGGAACGTTATCAGGAAGGCTTTGAGGTCCAGGTGCGTGAAATATGGAATAATTTTGTTTCGGCGATGTTGCCCTATGGTTTGCCCAGGATAAGGAAGCCGGAAGCGTGGGCTGCAGCGCTGGAGCTGTATTACTGCTTAACCTCTGGTTTTGTTGTGGATAAGACGGAACTGGCTCATCGCTATGGCGCTTCATATTATACCATATCGAATGCCTGCAGGCGTATCAGCCTTGCATTGCTGGAAAATGAGTACAACAAGGTAACGCCTTATCTGCAATAAAAAGGGCTGCTGAACATTACTTCAGCAGCCCTTTTTTATATTAAACACTATGAAGGGGTACGTCAGTTGCTTTGGCTATAGGCTGTTAATTCTGCGTGTTTTCATTAGTGGTTTCGGTTGCCTCGCTGTCGCTGGAGGATTCCTGGTCGGTTTCCTGTGTCTCTTCAGTGGTCTCCTCGCTGTCAGAAGCTTCTTCGTTTTCTACGCTTTCTTCGCTATCAGCAGATTGGTCATCTTCATTTGCTGTTTCTTCTGTTGCTTTATCAGAGGTTTCTTCAGTTGCTTTGTCAGAGCTCTCTTCAGTGGTGGTTGTAGTTTTCTGGCCAGTACCCTCCTGCGAATCTGTGGATTTGTTCTGGCAGCCTGTGAATACCACTGCTGTGATTAAGAATAGAGCCGTTAGTAAGACCGCTGCCCACTTTTTCAAGATGTTTCCCTCCCTTCGAGATATTTATGTAACGTTGGCCAACGCATGGCATATTATAGTAAGAAAGTATGAACAAAGTGTGAACAAATTGTAAATACCTTATGAATTTTTTGGAGAATTTTACCCTTTTAAAATGGGACATAAAATGGTATCATGAATTGGTGGGGGAGAGGAGGAATTGGCGTGCAGTGGGATGTAGTGGTAAAACGCATTGAAGGCCATCAAGCGGTGGTATCATTCCAAGACGGGGAAGAGGTTGTCATACCGCTGAAATACTTGCCGCTTCAGTGTCGCGTTGGTGATGTGCTCAAAATTGAAGTGTATTTTAACCCCTTTGAGACATTGGAGCGTTTATTCAATGGGCCTGAAAGCGTATAAAGCATATGGGGCGTTAAATCCAAAATAAGGCATGACAGCTCTGCCTTCCGAATATTCATACTTACTAGAAAATCTCATTGAGTGAATGTTTGGAAGGTGGAGTTGGGCATTGAGCAGATATAGCCGTGTCATGTTGGGCGTAAGAATTGCTTTTGCATACGTGGGCACCGTGATAGGAGCCGGCTTTGCATCCGGCCAGGAAATATTACGGTTTTTTACGGTGTACGGGGAGCGTTCTGCCTTCTCTATCCTGCTGGCCGCTTTTTTGTTTGTATGGGTGGGAATAAGCGTTTTAAAGATGGGCTTTGAGTCGAGGTCCAGGTCGTTTCGGGATACCATGAAACTGGTTTTCGGCAGGTTATCCCCTTTTGTCAACGCATATATGTTATTGGCGATAATAATGGTGGCTGCCGCCATGCTGGCCGGGGCGGGCGCACTGTTTGAGGAATATATCCACGTCCCGTTTTATACGGGGATAGCCATAACGGTTGTCGTAGTGTGGGTGTTCGTGGCCTTTGGGCTAAAAGGCATCTTTGCGATAAATGCCTGGATCATCCCCGTTATACTGATCTTTAACGTTTTTGTGTTTGCATACAGCCTGCAGATGGATGATTATACATATGAGGTCATGCCGGTATTTGATGTGACGGTTTTCGATATCGTCAAAGCCGGCATATCGTATGCTTCTTTCAATATTGTGCTGGCGGTGGGAGTCCTGACCTCCGCAGGCTCTGGGGTGGATGACCCACGGGTTCTGAAGATGGGAGGCGTTTTGGGAGGCGTCATATTGGGGGCAATGCTCCTTATGAGCAACTATTCTTTGATGCGATATGTGCCTGAGATTTACGAGTTTGAAGTTCCCATGCTGTACATAGTACACCGGATGGGGCCTTTTTTTTGTGCGGCTTTTGCGGTGGTGATGTGGGGAGCCATACTTACCACTCTTGTGGCCAACGTGTTTTCGGTGGCGTGTGCGGTCAATGACATTTTTAAATTGCCTGTGCATGCAGCGCTATTGATGACGATTGTAGCCTGCGTTGCGCTGTCCTTTGTAGGTTTTTCGCGAATCGTAGCCTTTGTCTACCCATTATTGGGAATAATAGGATTTATTGTGATGTCTGTGATGTTCTTTTTGGTCAAAAAATAAGGAGCAGCCGGAAAAGCTGCTCATCTTTTTTCTTCATCCTTGTCCTGTTTGTACAACGCTTTGAGCCTGGACAAGAGAAGCTTTTTGTCGTTCCACTCGGGGTGCATGAGCACCCATTCATAGGCCTGTTGCAGGGCCTTGCCGATGTCCCGCGGGTCATCGACGCCGATCCCCGCTGCCATTACGTCGTGGCCGTTGATGGCCAGCTGCGAAAGGTTTAAAGCATCTCCCCTTGCTAAAATCTCATGGGCTATTGATGTAAGCGCCGCTATCCTTTCTGCTTGTTCTTTTTGCCCTGCAGCCAAAAGGTACGCCCGCTTAAGTTCAAAGAGGTTGAAGGCGTCCTGGACGCCCAGGTTGCCCATGAGCTTCCTTATCTGATAGGCTGCTTCGGCCGTATCGCTACTGAATTGCACCGGAAAGCTGGATACCAGCTGCGTCACCCTGCGTACGGTCTTGTTGTCGTAGCGCAGTCGCCTGAGGGAGCGCTCCACCAATTTGACTTTGTCTGGCAGCTCGGGAGCATAGCCGTTTGTCGTTTGGTCCGATGTGCTGCCCGGTCGGGCAACCATGCAGCAGTACAGCGCTGCAAGGCGCAGCACGCCATCGGCCCTGCACAGCTTCACCGCTTTGAATGCCAGCTGCCCTGCATGGGACAAGTATTGACTGAGTTCCTCCGGGAGTATCACTTCAAAGGTACCGGCCTCATAAAGCAGCATGAGAGACTCAAACGGGTCGGGAGCAATCATTATTTTGTTGAGCTCGTCGCGGATTCTCTCGGGGGATATCCTGGAGAGCAGGTGATGGTGAGCGCAAGCTGCCTTAAAGGTATTCTCCTCCAGTCTAAAGCCCAGTTCGGCGCAAAACCTGATTCCTCGCATTATGCGCAGCGGATCTTCCGCAAAGCGGCGTTCTGGTTGGCCCACTGTCCTTATAAGCTTTCGCGACAGGTCTCCGCGCCCGCCGAAGGGGTCTATCAAAGGCTCGGCCAGATAGGGATTGTACGCCATGGCGTTTATGGTGAAATCGCGCCTGGACAGGTCTTCGACGATATCTGACAGAAAGGTTATTTGGGCCGGGTGGCGGAAGTCGTTGTACTGCCCCTCGCCCCTGAATGTGGTCACCTCAACAGGCATATCGTTTATGATAACCGTTACGGTGCCGTATTTTTTGCCGGTGGGGATGGTGCGGGCAAACGAGAATATCCTCTCGATGTCGTCGGGGTGAAAGGATGTGGCCACATCCCAGTCGTTTACGGGCCTGCCCAGGAGGGCGTCGCGAACGGCACCGCCCACAACGTACGCCTGTCCACCCTTTTCCATTATTCGGTTCAATATTATTTCGACTTCCCTGGGAAGGGATATATTGATGCTGGAGTTCATGTTGCCCTCCTCGTTGAATTTTGATATATCATAATGCTGTTTTTTGTAGCCTATCTATTTTACATCAAATGTATCTCACATCAAACCCCGCCTTCGTATATATTCTTGAGCTGGCAGCCTGGATAAAAATGCTGAAATATCTGTTCAAATGAATATCCCAGCAGGGACAGGCCATAGGCGCCGTACTGGCTCATACCAACGCCGTGGCCATACCCGCCACCTGATATGGTTATCTCCTCGATTATCCCCTCGGAGTTTCTTCGTATGTCTATGTAGGCGAAAGTGCTGGGCAGTATAGGGAAGTTATCCCTTACCGACCCATCATAGCAGTATAGCTTTATGGGCCGGTTTGAATCAAGGTAGTTGACCGGCTGGAGCACTTTTCGTATATTGTATTCCTTTATGACTTTAAATACTCCATGGGTGGTGGTTATTTCAAGCTCCATCATGTTTCCTCCCTGGCCACGGCGGGTCACAACCAGGTTCTGCAGCTCTCCAATATCCTGCGGTATTTCCTGCTGCACGAATTCGCTTTCACCCTTTCTTGTCAGGACGAATGCGGGCTCCGAGCGCTGCACCAGCGGCAAGTTACGCTGGATGCTGGCTTCTAGTTCCTCACGCTTCATGGTGACGCTCCAGCGGAAAAAAGGCGAAAAGCGGTCATAGCCGTTTAAATCCTTTTGGTCTATGAAGGCCCTGAAATTTTCTTCGTTGTGAAGGTCGGGGATGTTGCTGGGAAACTGGGGCTTAGCTATCAAATACGGTACTTCCTGCGATGGAAATCTGTTGTTTTTATCGCTCCATATCTCGTGAAAATTGGCGGTATATCCGCAGGACGTTGAGAAGAAGCGGGCGTCTATCACCTGGTCGCCGAAAAAGCCTACCAGCCCGCGGGTTTCATCCACCGCCTGTACGGCTATGGGCTGTTCTGCTATGGAGTTGTATACCTGGCTGGCTGTACTGTCATCGACGTGGGCTCCAAAGGGCGCATAGCCCTCAGATTTGAAGCATCGTATGGCATAGGATCTGGAGGCTATGGCCTGCACCTTCAAGGCCTCCAGACCAAATTTTATGGGCATTTCGCTGGGTACCACGGTGTACAGGTATTCCTCCAGGCTCAACTCGTTTACCACGGTGAGGCCACCGTTATCGTTGCCGTCTAAGGCTACCTCCAGAGTCCCTCGATAGGGTATGCTGCTTGATTTTTTACGCGAACTTCCGTGGTTATCCAGAATGCTGAGCCTGCCGCCCTCCATAGGGCGTATGTACCACCTGTTGGGCGAGGAGGCCAGCTTTCGGCCGTTTAGATACAGGGCCATGCCCTCGGCATCAGGTTTCAGGGTTATAACCTCGCCCGCCTTGAAGGTATGGGAGACCGGCTGTATCAATGTTTGAGCGGTAAAATCTGCATTGCAGGTGATGCTGATCTGGCTGTGAAGCACGCCGTTGTCTTCTTTGTTTTTTATGAGCACGCGTATTCCGTCCCTTGGTATAAGCTGGTCCTGGGTGATAATCGTCCGTCCGATACCATCATTATCGCAAAACAGTGTTGAATCGGTACGGCCCACAAGGCCCGACATTATACCCTGATATGAGATAGAGCTGCCTTTAATGGAATACACAGGGATATCGCCTGTAGTTGGGATCCTGCCCAGGCGGGCATCTTCGATATAACGGCCCAGGCGGGATGCCGCCAAGACTTTTGAAAGCTTTACGGGTTTGAGCGGATTTATGTGTACAATCTGATTTTCCACAAGTATTATCTCGGAAGGCGTTAAATTTTGAATCCTATCGGGAGGCAAGGGGTTGGTGCACAGGAGACGGTCTTCGGCTACATACAGCAGGACCTCCGTTGAGCGCCCGCTTGACCTGTTTTCTATTACCGGTATTGCGGCTGAAAAATGGATTACGCTGGGCAGGTATTGTATGTACCATTTATCATTGGTTTGATCTACCGTAAAAGGAACGCTTATACAGCCCTGTTCCAGATACAGCAAAGCCCTTACTCGATAAACGCCTTTTGCTATGGATTTTGATTCTGCTATTTTAAAATTTTTAAAGGGCGCTTGTTCAAATGCCAGCTTTAAGAAAGGATGGCCTTTGTCTATGTGCCTGTCTAGCAAACTGTAAAACTTTTTATCGGCAGACAGCAGATAATCAAGGAATTGTTTGACTGCCCTTTCAGGAGGGGACGGATACAGCATAAATACCGCCAACAACACGGTGGCAATGAGAACGATTGATATCAATATATGGGAAAATCGAATCTTCTTCACCGGTGTAACCCCCTGTTTCCCCCTAAACTCTGGCTTTATTTTATCATATGCCGTATGTTCATAGGAAAAATTTTTAAGATTTTTATGTGTAGAAATCCCATTGGCTTTCGTGTTACAATAGAGACGGACGGGGGGTTGTATATAGTGAAAAGGGTTTTGTTTGCGCTGGCGCTGCTGATAGTTTATGCTCTTGTAACATTTACAGTATATGCTGATACACCGCCTAAATATTCTGTGCGGGAATGGCGCATCTCGGCGGTGGTAAACCCAGATGGTTCGATGGATGTGGAGGAGTACATAACTTACGACGTTCCGCGCAGCCATGAAGGTCCTGTGGTGCGGCATATCGACATTGCTCATTCCTCCAGCATGGAAAACTTGGAGGTCTTCTCGGTGATCCCTGCCGATACAGAAGGTAGCGGCCAACCTGAGCTTGAGCCCTATGAATTTGTGGATGAGTCTGACCAGAATATGAGTAAGGTTTATACCACAAAGCCGGGGGCCAGCCCAGAAGAGGTTCAAGAGGTCCTCATATATCTCCCAGCTGGCGGCGGTGAGCACACAGTTGTTTTAAAATACCGGCTCAATGACCTAGTGTCTTTGTATCGCGATACGGCGTTGCTTTACTGGAACCCCGCTGCAAAGGGTTATGGTTTGGATGTGCGAAATATGGACATGCGCATTGCATTGCCTCAAGGAACAAAGCCCGATGGCGTTAAACCCTTTGTGTACGGGGCTTTAGAAGGCAACTGCGAAGTTTTGAAGGATGGCGCAGTCGGCATAACGGCAAAAAAGTTGGGTTCAAAGGAGTTTATGGAGGTTACGCTGGTATTTCCAAAGGACGGTGTGGTGCAGGGCAGAAAGCTCATTGACAACGATGGGCTGGGAAGAATTTTGGAAGAGCAGCGCTTGAAGGCGGAAGAGATGGAGCTTTTAAGGCGCCAGAAAGAGCAGGAGCAAAAGCTGCGCTTGGCCGCCGTAGCGGGGGCGACAGCGGGGATTGTCGGTATAGGCGTGTGCGTGGGCGTATGGATGAGCAGACGTCGCATAAGGTCAACCGGCGTTTTTTCGGAGCTCAAACGGCGGGTGCATGATAAACCAGGAGGCCAAGTTGTAACAAAACAACGGGCTGGGATATTCGACCGGCCAAAGAGTGAGAAGCAGGAAGAGATGCCTGCTATCGATTTGCCGGCTGATTATTATACCCCAGCCGAGCTCAGCGTATTGCTGCGCGGAAAAAGGATCAGGCCGGGGGATATGGTGGCAACGCTGATGGATCTGGCTGTGAGAAGGTATTTGGATGTTGAGGCATCCGGTGGCAAATCTTATGTCCTCTCTTTGAAGGATTTTGAGCCCAGCAGCTTGAAGCCTCATGAAGAGTATCTCGTGAACTGGTTTTTTAAGGATATAGGGGATGGAAGAAAAGTCTCAACAGAGGCAATATTACAGGCTGCTTATGGTAGAGGGTTTGAGAGGGAATTTTGTAACCGATTTGTAATATGGAAGAAGCTGGTTCTGAGGCAGGCCGTCCGCTGGGGATTTAGTAAGAGGGTTACTCCTTTTAAAGTTTACATAAGGACACCTTTTGGGAAGCAGCACTATAAGAACTGGGTTAGGTTTAAAAAAGCCTTAAAGCAGTTGAGCCATAAGGCTGATAGCCTGCTTCCTGCAGATTGGGAGAGGTTTTTTGCGTATGTTTTCAGCCTGGGGATAGGCCGGCAGGTTGTCAAAGGGTTAAAGAAGGCTTATCCTGAAGGGTTACTTTTAAATGGCGATTTGGCCATTTTTAGCAGAGATAATTTTGGTGCCATTGACCATTGGTTTGACCTGGCTAAAAGGCTTAACCTTATGCGATCCAGGTTGTTCAGGTTGCTTTATCGGCCTGCTGCCATTCAGCTTCTCGGGGTTGAAAGAAACGAGAGAAAGAGCATATAGAATTGTTGTGGAAGACAAAGGCAATGTTGTGCTAAAATAGAAATTGTGTATAAGAACAAGTCTAAGGGGGGAATTAGAGATGGGCAAAATAACTTTTCCGAAAGACTTTATATGGGGTTCGGCTACCGCTTCCTATCAAGTGGAAGGGGCAGTAAACCAGGACGGGCGCGGCGAGTCTATATGGGATAGGTTTAGCCATACGCCCGGCAAGGTGCTGAATGGAGATACCGGCGATGTGGCCTGTGATCACTACAACCGTTACAGAGAAGATGTACAGCTGATGAAAGAATTAGGACTCAAAGGATACAGGTTTTCCATAGCCTGGCCCAGGATTTATCCGCAGGGGAAGGGGCAGGTTAACCAAAAAGGTTTGGACTTTTACAATTCGCTTGTGGATGAGCTTTTAAAGGCTGGCATAGAGCCGATTGTTACCCTTTATCACTGGGATTTGCCACAGGCACTTCAGGATATCGGTGGCTGGGACAATAGAGACGTAACGGATTACTTTGCCGAGTATGTGTTCAAGATGTATGACGTCTTGGGGGATCGGGTAAAGAAGTGGATCACCCACAACGAACCTTGGGTGGTGGCTTTTGTCGGCAACGCCTTTGGCGAGCATGCGCCCGGCTATAAGGATTTTGCGCTTGCAGTAAGGATTACCCATCATCTGCTGCTGTCTCATGCCAAGGCGGTGCAGGCCTATCGCCAGTCGGGGAACGATGATGGTGGTCAGATAGGGATTACCCTGAACCTGACGCCTGTTTATCCTGCTTCTGACGGCCCTGAGGACAGCCAGGCGGTACAGTTCCAGGACGGGTTCCAGAATCGGTGGTTTTTGGACCCGGTTTTTAAAGGCGCTTATCCCGAGGATATCCTGGCATTTTATCAGGAGAAATATAAGGCGCCGGTGATACGTCCCGGTGATATGGAGCTCATTGCGAACAACCCCGTCGATTTCCTTGGGATAAATTATTATACTAGAGCCGTAGTCAAGAAAGGGAAAAAAGATGGTTTTGATTCGGTAGAACACGTACATCCCGAGGGTAAATACACCGAGATGGGTTGGGAGGTTTATCCTCAAGGATTGTATGACCTTCTCATGAGAGTGCACAGGGACTACAACGCTCCCAATATCTATATAACCGAGAACGGCGCTGCCTTTAAGGACGACAAGGTAGTGGATGGCATGGTGGATGACCAGGACAGGTTAGAATATCTGAAGAGCCATTTTGAGGCGGCCTACAGAGCCATACAGGATGGGGTAAACCTCAAAGGCTACTATGTCTGGTCGTTTATGGACAACTTTGAATGGGCCTATGGCTACAGCAAGCGGTTTGGTATTGTGTATGTGGATTATGAGACGCTTGAGAGGACTCCAAAGAAAAGTGCATTGTGGTACCGCGATGTAATCGTTGAAAACGGGTTTTAATCAAAACCCGTTTTCTTTTTTGTTCACAAATAGTTCAAAATTCATTCATGATTTCACCAAAAATTATTGTTATACTGGGAATATGATATGCGGTTTTTAATGGCAGTGGTTTAAATGTTCAATTAGGAGTTTTTTGGTACATTGAAACAATGACGCAATTAAATAATGTATGTCAAGCTAAGGGTAGTCATGCAATCATTTCTGCTAAGCATTACAGAAACACATGTATTCTGGATTGAAGCTGACTGCAATCTTTATACCTGCCTCAAATGTAATTCAAATCTTTATATCGATGAATGGAGGGATGCAAAATGAACAGAAAATGGCTAAAGAGAATAATAGCAATGGCTCTAGTGGTTTTATTCCTTGTGGGTGGATATTTTGTTTATCGCAGGTTGCAGGCTCCAAAAACCAATGCAAATGCCAATTATATGGTGGCGAGAGCCCAAATTGGAGATATAGAACTCAATGTTTCTGCAAGCGGTACGGTGGTTGCAGCGGTCTCGCAGGAGGTAGTTCCGCTGGTAAGTGGAGCGGTAGAAAAGCTTGAAGTTAAAGAAGGAGACAGGGTTAAGGAGGGAGATGTGATAGCCGTTATTGACGATGACAGCCTGCAACAGGAGATAGAGAGGATTGAAAGCAATCTTAAGCAGCAGAACCTTTCTCTGTCAAAGTTGAAAGCCAGCTTAAGCGATTTCTACATAAAGGCACCTGCTGATGGACGGATTAAATTCCTTAAAGCAAGGGTGGGCGAAGACGTAGGAACCACTACCAGAACATACGGTGCTTTGGCTATTATCTCTACTGATGGAAAGATGAAAGTGACTATCAAGCCGCAGGGGAGCATTTCTTTGACTGCAGGTGAAAAGGTCTTGGTCAGGTTAGAGGATAGTACCGAGGTAGAGGGAACTGTGGTGGATACATCTTTAAGCCAGCCGGCGGGTCCCTCAGGCCAGCAGGACAGCCAGGCTGGGCCCATCACAGGAAGCGTACAGGTTCAGATTAACAGGGACGACCTGCCAATTGGAGCCAAGGCTACCGTTTTAAAGCGCGATGAAAATTCCGGTGAATACGTGGTCATAGGTGAGGGTACGCTGGATGTCAATCAGGGGGTTAGTGTCACAGGGAATAACGGGAAGATAAGCGTTATTTATGTCAAAGAAAACAGCGTGGTTAAGCGTGGCGACAATCTATTTAAACTTGATGATTCTGATGTTAAGGCTAATATAGAGTCGCAGAACCTTGCCATTGAACAGACTCAAAAAGAGCTGGAGAGCAAGAAAAGTCAGCTGGGAAATACTGAGGTCAAAAGCCCCATCAATGGCATCATCACTTCTTTGACAGTGAAGGTTGGAGATCAGGTGCAGCAAGGTAAGGCAATTGCTACTATTATAGACCCTACGCAGCTCAATGTAGTGGTTGCGGTGGATGAGCTTGATATACCCAAAGTGAAAATAGGTCAAAAAGCTAAGATTAAGGTAGATGCTTTCCCGGATACGGTTTTTGAAGGAGAGGTTATAAAGATAGCTGATATAGGGCAATCCTCCGGCGGAGGAGTAACAACTTTTGATGTAACCATTTCTATAAAAGACCCCGGTGATGTTAGGATTGGGATGAGTGCAACTGCCGAAATTCAGGTGGAAAGCAAAAAAGGAGTGGTGCTTCTTCCAATAGAAGCGGTTCAGGAGAAAAACGGTGAAAAATATGTGATGGTAGCTTCTAGTTCTTCACAAAACACCCGAGAAAGTGAAGGGGAAACGGCTGGCGGGTCTGCTTCTGCGCCTGAAACGTCAGGTACCCGAGGCGCTGAAGGGCGGAGATTTGTGACGAGAAATAGGAGTGTAAGTATACAATCTAGAAACTTAGTTGGAGAAATTAGCTTTCGCAAGGTAGAAATTGGCCTTACAAATGAGACTTACGCCGAGGTCATAAGCGGGGTTGAAGAAGGAGAAGAAGTACTTATCCCAGTATCCAATTCAACCAGCACTCAAAATAATTGGCAGGGAATGTTCCCGGGATTTGGTAATATGAGAGGGGCTTTCCCCCAGGGTGGATTTAACAGGTCCAGGGTTCCTTCAAACACCCGTTGATGATGAAAGAAGGTGTTTTGGGCGCATGATACGGCTTGAGAACTTAAGCAAAATTTACAAAATGGGGGATAATAAGGTTGTAGCTTTGAATAATATATCCTTATCCATCAACAAAGGCGAGTTTGTTGCCATTATGGGGCCTTCAGGTTCTGGTAAATCCACCCTTATGAACATAATTGGGTGTCTGGATGTAGCCACGGAAGGAAAGTATTACCTGGATGGGCGTGATATAACCTCTTATAATCAGAACCAATTGGCGGAGGTCCGTAATAAGAAATTTGGGTTTGTTTTTCAAGGCTTTAATTTGCTGCCTAAGTTGACTGCCCTGGAAAATGTGGAGCTTCCGCTTATATACGCGGGCGTGGGAGCTAAAAAAAGAAGGGAAGAAGCAATACGCACCTTAGAAATGATGGGGCTTAAGGAACGCATACATCACCGGCCTTCGGAGCTATCAGGTGGACAGCAGCAGAGGGTGGCCATTGCGAGAGCTCTTGTCAACCACCCCTCTGTCATACTGGCTGATGAGCCTACCGGTAATTTGGACAGCAAGTCCGGTATGGAAATCATGCAGATATTTAAGGAACTTCATTCTCGGGGCAATACCATTATACTCATCACGCATGATATAAACGTAGCCAGGTATGCAAGGCGACTGATCACTATACGCGACGGGCAAATTGTATCTGATGAAGAGGTGGAGATGCAATGAAGTTTACGCAGGCCATTAAAATGGCTTTTAGCTCGATTTTATCAAATAAGATGCGCTCGTTTTTGACCATGTTGGGAGTAATTATTGGCGTTACCGCTGTAATTACCCTGATCGCCCTTGGGCAGGGTTCTACCCAGCGTGTATCCAGTCAAATTGAAAGCCTCGGCACCAATTTGATCATCATCAATATCACAGGGGGAAGGAACCGCAGCGTTACTCAAGAGGATTTAGAGCGGATAAAAAGCATGCCTGGCGTCAGCGAAATAGCCCCTGTATTGAGCGGTGGTGTAACGGTAAAGGCGGGCAACAAAAATACCAATACTTCTCTGGAAGCTACTACGCCCGGTTACCAGGAGGTGAGAAATACGCATGTTCAGCTTGGCAGGTTTTTGCTTCAAAACGATTTGGATATGCGGTTTAGAGTGGCGGTGATAGGGGTGGATGTTGCCGATGAGCTATTTGGGAGAAGAGATGTAGTCGGAGAGAAGATTTCGATAAACGGAGTGGAATTTTCAATTGTGGGCATACTGGAGGAAAAGGGGAGTTCCATAGCTGGCTCTGATGACAACAGGGTTATAATACCGCTGACTACCGGTCAGAGACTCCTTAGAAACACGGAAGTCCGGACTTTTTACCTTTCAACGCAATCTCCTGACGTCGTAAATCAGGTGGTTGCAGAGATACAGCGCTTTTTAACCAGGAAGTTCAACGATGAAAACAGCTTCAGGGTGTTTAACCAGACGCAGCTGCTCTCTACGATAAATGAGGCAACTACAACGCTGACCATGATGTTGAGTGGCATTGCGGGGATATCGTTGCTAGTGGGCGGTATTGGCATTATGAACATAATGCTGGTATCTGTGACCGAGCGAACCCGGGAGATTGGAATAAGAAAGGCCATTGGGGCGAAGAGGAGGGATATACTCATCCAGTTTCTCATAGAATCGGCCGTGCTCAGCGGATTGGGCGGTGTACTGGGGATTATGCTGGGCTTTGTCGGGGTAAGCTTTTTAAGCAGGATTTTGAACATTCCTGCAGCAATTTCTGCCGAGGTGGTATTGCTGGCAACCGGGTTTTCAGTGGGGGTAGGAGTTATATTCGGGCTGTACCCGGCCAGCAAGGCGGCCAGCTTAAATCCAATTGATGCACTGCGCTATGAGTGATAAAATGGTAATGAGCTGCGATAATAATTCAATATCAAGCTATATTTAAGCAAATCAAGTTTGCAGCAAAATCAATAATTAAATAAACGATGAAAGGATGCTGTTGAGTAATGCGAATGCTGGATATCATATTGAAAAAACGCAATGGCGGGGAACTTACCAGTGATGAGATTGATTTCTTCGTTCGCGAGTATGTGGCAGGCCGAATACCCGATTATCAGGCATCCGCTCTGTTGATGGCCATATATTTTCAGGGCATGACCAGCCGTGAAACCGCAGACCTCACGTTAGCCATGGCCTATTCAGGGGAAACTGTGGACCTGTCGCCCATACCGGGTATAAAGGTGGATAAGCACAGCACCGGTGGAGTGGGGGACACCACCACCCTGGTAGTTGCGCCCTTGGTGGCGGCCTGTGGGGTACCGGTAGCCAAGATGTCGGGGAGGGGGCTGGGGCATACCGGCGGTACCATAGATAAGCTGGAATCCATCCCGGGATTCAACCCATTTCAATCGGTTGGGGATTTTATTCGTATAGTGAGAGAAGTTGGGGTGGCTGTGGTAGGGCAGACCGAAAATTTAGTGCCTGCCGATAAGAAGCTGTATGCACTGCGAGATGTGACGGGGACCGTTGAGCACAAGTCTCTCATTGCCAGCAGCGTGATGAGCAAAAAGATTGCCGCCGGAGCCGATGCCATAGTGCTGGATGTAAAGGCGGGTAGCGGTGCTTTTATGGAATCGGTAGAAGATGCTTTTGAGCTGGCGCAGGAGATGGTAAACGTGGGTACTCGCGTGGGACGCAATACCACAGCCGTTATTACAGATATGAGCCAACCACTGGGTATGGCTGTTGGCAATGCGCTTGAGGTAAAAGAATCGATAGAGATATTAAAAGGAGAAAGGGCAGGGGCATTAAAAGAGGTTTCGCTGTTGCTGGGGGCTTACATGCTGTATACAGCCGGGCGCTGCCGGACCGTTGAGCAGGGCTGTGAGATGATAGAGGAGGCCTTAAATAGCGGCAGGGGTGCGCAAAAGTTCAAGGAGATGATTCGCGCTGAGGGAGGTGATGAGCGTGTGGTGGATGATCCTTCACTTTTACCGGTGGCAAAAGAGGTTATCGCCATAAAAGCGCAGCGAGAGGGCTATATAAGTTCGATGGATGCGCGCAGCATAGGCCAGGCTGTTCGATTGCTTGGGGCTGGCAGAAGTACCAAAGAAGACAGGATAGACCATAGGGTGGGCATTGTTTTGTACAAGCGAGTGGGTGAAAGGGTAGAAAAAGGCGACACGCTGGCGGAGTTTTATGTGACCAGGGAGGACAATTTGCAGGAAGCGGTTGATATATTCAATCAAGGTGTGGGTATCGATAAGCAGCCGCCTCAGGCAAAACCGCTGGTGTACGGCGTGGTAACCCGTGAGGGTGTGGACAGGTGGTAGGAAGGGAATAAAGCTCTTGGACCTTTCGAGAGCGTACTATTATAATACAGGAGGATGGTATTCTGCAGCGGACTCATGGTGATTAACATTTCATTTAAAAAAATTGAGAGCTATAAGAGCTATATAGGATATGATTTAACGATTTTATCGTTGAGGCCTGTAAACGGTGCTGTCAGTTGATTGTTTTTTCGAAATTATAATTTTGACGTTCTGATAGTTGTGTATTTTCGGATAATTAAGCGGTTATATAAAATAGTTTCCGATGCTTTGAGCGGTATGAGAAACTTCCGAAAACGATAAAAACTTACTCATGCGTCAAGGTGGGTATTAACTGATGTATTGGATGCAAAAATTGTAAAAAAGTAAGGGTGAAGCTTTAAAAGCTGAACCTTGAAATAAGAAAAAATATGGAGGTGGTATATCATGTTAAAGGCTGTTGATTTGCCTGATAGCATGAAAGCGGCGGTTTTGACAGAACCTTTTGAAATTGTGATTGAAGATAGGCCTGTTCCAGAGATAGGTCCCGATGAGGTACTTATAAAAGTCATGGCAGTGGGCGTGTGCGGTTCGGATGTGCACTATTATGAAACCGGTAGAATCGGTAGGTATGTAGTTGAGAAACCAATAATACTGGGGCATGAGTGTGCTGGCGTTGTTGCAGCGGTAGGGGACAGCGTTACCCGTTTTAAAGTGGGTGACAGGGTGGCTGTTGAGCCAGGTGTCACTTGCGGTACCTGTGAGTATTGCAAGCAGGGGCGGTATAATCTATGCCCTGATGTTAAATTTCTGGCTACTCCGCCTTTTGATGGAGCGTTTGTCCAGTATTTCAAGCACAGGCAGGATTTTGTGTTTCACATTCCAGAGCATTTAACGTTTGAAGAAGCGGCTTTGATTGAGCCGTTTTCGGTGGGGATTCATGCTGCCACCAGGGCAAATGTAAGGCCGGGGGCAACGGTAGTTATTTTCGGTTTGGGGCCGGTAGGATTGATGGCTGTGATTGCGGCGAGGGCTTTTGGCGCCAACGAGATTATAGCCGTGGACCTGGAGGAGATAAGGCTAGAATCTGCCAAAAAGCTGGGGGCAACCTTGGTTATCAATGCCAGGACGCATGATGCGCTCAAGGAGATTTTGGATTTTACAGGTAGGCGAGGAGTTGATGTGGCCATAGAGGCCGCAGGGCATCCAAAGACACTTCAGGATGCACTGGCTTGTCTGCGGCGAGGGGGAAAGATGTTGGTGGTGGGTTTACCTACACAGGACAGCATTCCATTTAATGTTCCCGAGATTGTCGATAAAGAAGTAGACATATACGGGGTATTCAGGTATGCCAACACGTATCCCAAAGGGATCGAGATATTGTCATCGGGTATAGCCGATGTTAAACCATTGATTACCGGAAAGTTTACTTTGGAGCAGACCGCTCAAGCCCTCGAGGAGGCGCGGGTGAATAAGGCAAAGCATATAAAGATAATGGTTTATCCCAACGGGATGTAAGCTTACAGATGGAAGGTTAAATTGCCTGGGCAACTGGGTTAGGAATGAGAAATTACAAGAAGACCTTGAAAAAAGAGATTTTGGCTTTAGAACGGTGAGAAAACGTTAGAGAAACCGTAACCTTCTCCAATTTATTGGGGAATCATGAAATAAAATGGAAGGTGCAAAAGGGTATGAAGGAAGATGGTTTGATACTGGTATTTGATATAGGCACCACGGGAGTAAAGTGTGCTACCTTTAAGCCGGATGGGGAGAAGGCCTGTGCACATACTGTCAATTACGATACAATTTATCCCAAGCCGGGATGGGCTGAGCAGAAACCAGAGGACTATTGGAGAGGCATAATTGATGGGACTAAGGTTTTGCTGGAGAAAGGTAATATTAGCTCACAACGGATTTCGGTCATTGGTCTGAGCGGGCACATGAACGGATGCATTCCTGTGGATGCAAACGGCGATGTCTTATATCCAAATATAATCCATTCGGATTGTAGGAGCCAGGCAGAGGCTTCTTATCTTAAGCGAGTATTTGATGAATGGCATTTTTACAGCATTACTGGTAACAGGATCGATCCGCATTACACCTTTACAAAGATACTGTGGTTAAAGAAGAATTATCCGGAAATATATAATAAAACGGCGTATTTTTTAAATTCTAAGGATTACGTTGGGTTTAAGCTGACCGGCAGGCTGGGGGTTACCGATTTTTCTGACGCTTCGTTGACCTGTATGCTGAATATCAACAAAGGAAAGTGGGCAGAAGATGTTTTAAGTGAAGCAGGTGTAGATGTACATAAGCTTCCAGAGCAGATGCCTTCTTTTCACGTCTTGGGGGGCCTATCGAAGCAGGCGGCAGATATCCTGGGCTTGAAGGCCGGAACGCCGGTGGTAGTGGGCGGAGGAGACGGCGCATGCGCCACCAAAGGAGCCGGTGTGGTCAAAAAGGGGCAAGCCTATAACTATATTGGGAGTAGCGCCTGGATATCTACCATAAACGACTGCCCTGTATTGGACAAAGGCGCCAGGATATTTCATTTTTACGATCTGGATGGGAGAAATTATAATGTCACAGGGACGGTGCAGTGCGCTACCATTGCCTATGATTGGGCTATTGAAAATATAGGCGGTTATGAACTGGAAAAAGTCGAGGCGAGGGATAGGGTGTTTGATATTATTGAGGATTTGGCGCGGCAGGCCCCCGTCGGCTCAAACGGGGTGTTTTTTGTACCCTACATGATGGGCGAGAGGACACCGCACTGGGATGAAAACACCAGGGGTGGGTTTGTAGGGCTTACGCTGTATCATGGGAAGAGCCATCTCTTCCGCTCGGTCTATGAAGGCGTTGCTTTTGCTCTTAAGAATGTTCTGGATGTCTTTGAGGAAGACGGTTTAAAAGTAGAGTCACTGACGCTGCTTGGAGGAGGAGCCAAGAGCAGGCTGTGGAACGAGATCATGTGCAACGTATATGGAAAGCCTATAAGGGTGCACAGCTTCCCGGGGGAAGCCACTTCGCTGGGTGCTGCAATTGCAGCGGGTGTGGGTGTTGGCATCTTTGAGAGCTTCGAGGATGCTGCCAGGATTATCAGATATCAGCGTTCTTGCCAGCCGGTTCCAAGCGAGGTGCAGGCCTATCAAAGCTACTACCGGATATATAACATGATGTACAGGCAGCTAAAACCCATATATGATGAGATAGCAAGGTTGATGGGAGTTGATTAGAGATTATATCTTTTTTGATTGATAACATGAGGGAGGAGGTATATATATTGACGCTAAACAAACTTACCAACGTCAAAATGGAAAATGTAAAGCTCAATGGAGGACTGTTGGGATCTGTTCAAGATTTAATCGTGAATGAGACCATCCCATACCAGTACGATGTACTTAATGACAATGTGGAGGGGGCACCCAAAAGCCACGCTATAGCCAATTTTCGCATTGCAGCAGGGGAGCAAAAGGGCGAGTTTTACGGCATGTTCTTTCAGGATAGCGATGTGGCTAAATGGCTGGAAGCTGCCAGCTACAGCCTGATGTTGAAACCTGACCCTGAGCTGGAGAAAATTTTGGATGAACTGGTTGACCTCATCGGCAGGGCGCAACAGCCAGACGGGTATTTAAATACGTATTTTACTGTAGCCCATCCCGATAAAAAATGGACCAACTTGAGGGACCTGCACGAGCTTTACTGTGCAGGGCATATGATGGAAGCCGCTGTCGCGTACTACAGAGCTACTGGTAAGACCAAGCTCATTGACATCATGAGCAAGTTTACTGATCATATATTAACAGTGCTAGGCCCTGAGCCGGGGAAAAAGAGAGGGTATTCCGGTCATCCGGAGATAGAGCTTGCCCTGGTTAAGATGTATAAAGTTACAGGTGATCAAAAGTATTTGAAGCTTTCCAAGTTCTTCATCGATGAGAGGGGTACACAGCCACATTATTTCACACTCGAGGCTGAACAAAGAGGGGAGCACGAGATTACCACCGGTGGAGGTGGCAAGTGGTTTGGGTATAGGTACTGCCAGGCTCATCTGCCGGTGAGAGAACAGACAACTGCTGAAGGGCATGCGGTAAGGGCTATGTACCTGTATGCCGGTATGGCTGATATAGCCAGGGAAACCGGTGATCAGGAATTGTTTGCGGTGCTGAAAAGGCTATGGGATAACGTGACCAAGAAGAGGATGTACATAACGGCAGCTATAGGTTCGCAAAGTTATGGGGAGTCCTTCTCATTTGATTATGATTTGCCCAATGATACCATCTACGGTGAGACCTGTGCCTCTATAGGCCTTGCGTTTTTTGCCCACAGAATGCTTCAGATGGACCCAGATAGCAGGTATGCGGATGTTTTGGAGAAAGCCATATACAATGGAATTTTAAGCGGAATATCGCTTGATGGCAAAAAGTTTTTCTACGTTAACCCCCTTGAGGTGGATCCTGAGGCGTGCGAGAAGAGGATGGACCACTCGCATGTGAGGCCGCAACGTTCAGCGTGGTTTGCCTGTGCCTGCTGTCCTACCAATGTCAGCCGGCTTTATGCCTCGATAGGCGATTACATGTATTCTACCTCCAGCGATGGCGAGATATATATCCACCTTTTCGCAAACAGCAGCGTAAATATAGCTTTAAATGGCAAAAACGTTGCTCTTGATGTTAAGACCCGCTATCCCTGGGATGGAAATATAAACATCAATGTCAATCCTGATTCAAAAGGGGAGTTTACTATAGCAATACGCATTCCTTCATGGTGTGAACAGCCTTCCATTCGTGTGAACGGACAGACGGTGCACATAGGAGAGCATATTGAGAAGGGATATGTTAAGATAAGGAGGGTGTGGGAGCCCAATGATGAGATCGATGTAATTTATCCGATGAAGGCTGTGCTGGTACGGGCTAACCCCAAAGTGCGGGAGAACGTGGGGAAAGTAGCTATACAGCGTGGGCCAATGGTTTATTGCATAGAAGAGGTGGATAACGGGAAAGGGCTACACAAAATCATAGTACCCAAGAATGTGGAGTTTAGGGAAGTTTTTGAGGAGGAGCTTTTAAACGGAGTAGTAACCATAAACTTTAAGGCGTACAGGTTGAAAGATTGGCTTGATGATGAATGCTATAGCTTCGCTCAAAATGGCTATGAAGAAGTAGAGGTTAAGGCTGTGCCCTATTATGCATGGGGCAACAGGGGGACCGGTGAGATGATGGTTTGGCTGAGAGAGGAAACCTGCATTTTGAAGTAGAGATGAGGAGATTTTAATGCTGTTGTGTAAAGTGTCATAAAAGAACTTTGTTTCTAGTAGAATTTGTCCTAAGGGGCAATTCATCTTCTATGATGAGGGTGAATTGCCTTTAAAAATATGGTAAAATGTTTTCATAGATTTAGCGTCGAAGGTGCGAATAAAGGCCATGTGGACGATAAAAAGGAGACGGGAAAATTCTTTGAGCGTGGATAGGCGGGGATAGCTCCATAACATCTATACCGCAGATGTATAGCAAATACAACAAATCGGGGAGGGGTAATCGTTTGGATGTAAAAGAGCGGATAAATAGATTGCGTGAGAAGATGCTGGAGAAGGGCATGGAGGCCTACATCGTTCCCAGTTCGGATCCTCACATGAGCGAGTATGTAGCTCCTCGCTGGGAGAGCAGGAAATGGCTGTCTGGCTTTACAGGTTCGGCTGGGACTTTGGTTGTGACCTGTGAAAAAAGCGGTCTGTGGACTGACGGCAGATACTACATCCAGGCCGAAAAGCAGCTTGAAGGCACGGGAATACAGCTTTTTAAAGCTGGAATGCCAGGGGTACCTGATTACATAGAATGGCTTAGGCAGGAACTTCCTGAAAATAGCTGTGTTGGGATATGCGGTGAGGTGTTCTCAGTCTCCAAGGTTAAGGAAATGGAGAAGGAGCTCTCAAAAAAAGGCATATCCCTCAACAAGGAATTCGACCTGGTGGAGGAGATATGGGAGAGACGGCCTCCAGTACCCCAGCAGCCGGTATTTGTTCACGATGTGGCCTTTGCGGGGAGAACTGCTGCTCAAAAACTGCATATGGTGCGCCAGGAAATGGCAAAGAAAGGCGTCAATTACTATTTGGTATGCAGTCTGGATGATGTGGCATGGATGTATAACATTCGTGGCAGCGATATAGCCTACAATCCAGTGGCCATAGCATATGCCCTGGTTTCTTCCAGTCAGGCCTGGCTGTTTATAGACAAAAGTAAGGTTCCTGATGATGTGGCGTGCATGCTTGATGAGAATGGGATAATCGTCGAGAACTACGAAAAGATATATGAGCACCTTGCCAGGTTGAAAGAAGGCGATGCTATACTCTTTGACCCGGCCGCCACCAATAGCCGGCTGTATGACGCCATGGCAAAGGAGTGTAAAAAGGTAGAGGACCTGAGCATTATTGCCAGATTGAAGGCTGTGAAGAATGAGGTTGAGATAGAGAACCTGAAAAAGGTGCATGTGCGTGATGGGGTGGCCATGGTCAAATTCCTCTATTGGCTTGAGCAGAACTTGGGCAAGGAGGAAATAACCGAGATTACCGTGGCCGAAAAGCTGGAAGAGTTCAGGTGGCAGCAGGAAGGCTTTATGGGCCCTAGCTTTGCCACCATTGCAGCCTACAGGGACCATGCTGCCATGATGCATTATCAGGCCACCCATGAAACCTGCTATACTCTTGAAAAGGAGGGTTTTTTGCTTATCGACTCGGGAGGCCAGTATCTGGGAGGGACTACCGATATAACCCGCACAATAGTTTTAGGGCCCATCACCGACAGGCAGCGAAGGGATTTTACGCTGGTGCTCAAAGGGCACATAAACCTGGCGAGGGCGAGGTTTTTGTACGGGACTACGGGCTCCAACATAGATATACTGGCAAGGCTGCCCCTTTGGGAACAGGGAATTGATTACAAATGCGGTACCGGGCACGGAGTAGGGTATTTCCTCAATGTCCACGAAGGGCCACAGCGCATGAGCCAGATCCCCAACAACGTCAAGCTGGAAAAGGGGATGATCTTGACCAACGAGCCGGGGGTGTATATCGAGGGACAGTATGGCATACGCACCGAAAATGAGATGCTGGTGGTAGAGGACGGAGAGACCGAATTTGGAAAGTTCTTAAGGTTTGAATCCGTCACATACTGCCCTATTGACCTCAATGGAATTGATCCCGGCCTTTTAAGTGAAGAGGAGAAGAGATGGCTTAATGAATACCACGCCATGGTGTATGAGTTGTTATCGCCTTTACTGGACGAACAGGAGAGAGAATGGCTCAAAGTCAAGACCAGGCCGATAGAGTAACATAGATAGCACTTAAAGGTTTAGCTGTAAATGATGCCGTCTTCGAGCCTGCCGTCAGGTGTACTGGATACAAATTGGCGTATGGGAATTTATTTTCGGGGATGAAACGAACAACAAGAATTGATAAAACGAAAAGGAGCCACGAGGTTTTTATAAGTCCCCATGGCTCCTTTTGTTTTTTATGTAGCTTTATATAACGGCAGGCTATTTCATGCCAAACAGCTCCTCTTTCAGGTCGAGGTAATAAAGGTAATCTTCGGGTTTTACGTTGGGCGGGCAGCGATGGTCGCAGAACGGGATATATCCTCCTCTTTCCACCAGCGGTACAAGGCTTTCGAGGTACTCCTTGATGGCTTCTTTACCCTGGGCCAGTACCATTTTGTCTACACCGCCCATGATTCTCAATTCCTTCCCGTATTCATTAAGGAGCTCTTTTGGATGGCAGCAGCTGTTGACTTCAAAGGGGAACAGGCAATTGATTCCGCTCTCTAAAAAGTAAGGCAAAAGAGGCCGGACGTCGCCATCGCAGTCAACATACCATATATCTATACCGGCTTCCTTGAGCTTCTTATGTATGCGCTTATAGCGCGGCACCACCACGTTTTTAAAGAAATCGATCGAGACTATGGGCCCGTTTTTGAAGCATATATCCTCCCATCCTGCTGCAAAATCGAAATCGAAATGTGGCAGCACCTGATCCAAAAAATCCTCAACTAGGACGCAGCAGGTCTCCACCATGTCTTCAACCATATCAGGATAGTCATAACAGGCATATGCCAGGCCTTCGAATGTGAGCATGTCGCGAATCTTACCGATCATTGAACCGGTGTTTACGCCCAACGGATAGTCCCTGTCGGGTGGATGGGCTTTTTTGAGCGCTTCGATATCCACTTTCCGCGAAGGGTCATCCCTTCGGAAGCGTTCTTCTTTGCACCTTTTCCAGTCTTCAGGGGTTACGATGGAGGATTTTATGAAGTGTGGAATGGTGTCATGGCCATCTTTTGGCACCTCAGCCAGGAGGCCGTCGCTGTTGATGAGGATTTTGGTGGTTTCGGTCTCATCAATCACCTTTGATTCAAAGGGAGGGGACATCCATACGTTGCCGCTTATTACTTCTATTCTGTCGAAATTGAAGAAGATGTCGGCTTCATGGTTGTTGGTGATGCCGTTTTCCACAAATATGGGCCATTCTTTGAAATTTTCATCCCAGTATCCAAACTCCATATTGAAGCACCGGTCGAAGGGCTTGTAATGCATCTGATTGTTAAACCGCTCGCGGTCTGTCATGGTACCATTCCATTTCGGGCGGCAAGGCGTTATTTTTTTCATAAAAATTTCCTCCTTATAGGCGTGATTTTTATTTATTTGTGCTTTATTACCCTATTTTGAAGTGAACTATCAACCACCTATAGCGGTGGTGGCTTCATGAGAAGTTTGGTAGTCTAAGCTACCCTTATTCTCACAGGGTGGTCCACACATCCACTACTGACTATCTGCTCAACTGCAGACTCGCCAGCTACTTTAAGTTCTGTACCTTAGCCATCACCCGAAAAATATTTTATCACATTTTTAGCAATTCATCTTCATCTTGTAAAAGATGGGGTCTTTTTGCATATTCTTTCGATAAAATAGATGCTAGAACTGATGCTGGTTAGGTTAGACATGACAGGGTTTGGTGCTCGAATATGCTACCAGGAATTTTGGAGCGCGTGTCAATGAATGATGCAAAATTAAGGCACTACAAAATAAGAGCATTTTTCAATAAAAGGAAATTAAAAAAGAGGGGGCTTTGCTGCTATTTAAACAGTCTAAGTTTTGTCTTTTCACTACACATCCTATAAATATAAGTCTCCTCAAAAAACACGCTAAACCCTGCTAATGGCTAAAACCGTCTCTTATACTCTATACAGGTGTGAGTCTTTGGTGTAGCGGTTGGCATAACAGCTGGCCGCATAGCTTTCAGGCTTAATCTTTGGTTCAAAGGCTGTGCCCTTGGCCATGGCCACCATTTCATTTATTAAATCCCTGGTGGCACCATTGATACCGACATCAAGGTGAAACTCAAAGTGTATATCGCCTGAACGGCCCGAAGGCCTGATTAGGCACTGCACGATTTTCTCAATTTTATCGGGAGTGAATAGGGCAGCCACTTCAAGGGTCCTGGCGGTTTCGTAATATATCTTTTCCCGGAGGCTTTTCATGGGCCTGGGAACTACGTGTTTGGTAATGAAGCCAATGGCACCCCTGCCAATACGGTGAAGGTGTATGGCGGTGACAAACACAGTATTTCTGCCCACCTGCGAATCCGAACCCACCGACAGGCGGTATTCGCAATAAGGAGCCTGCCTGATGAAGTTGAGTATATGCTCATACACCTGGTCAAAAGTTAAGTTATGGTATTTTGAGTTGGAGAACAATAACGTCTGTTGTACCGACCTGGTTGCTGTAGCTTTTATACTGATCCCTCCCGAGTTTTTGGCTTATATATTATTATACATCAATTGATACTATTTTCACAGGGTGTTTTAAAAATTTTCTGCCCGTTTTTTCTTTATTTATATAGCAAAATATGCTAATATTTGATATATAATCGAGAATTTTGAGGAAAAATAAGCCATAGAGGAGGACGATGGCTGTGAAGGTTACGGTGCTTGGCAAATACGGGCCGTTTCCTGCGGCTTCAGGAGCCTGTTCGGGATATCTGGTACAGGAGGGAAATACCAGGATACTGGTGGAGTGCGGCAATGGGGTGCTCAGCCGACTCCAGCAGATTTGCCCTATAGATGAATTAAATGCGATTATCATTTCGCATCTGCACAGCGACCATATGTCGGATATGCTGGTGCTACGTTATGCACTGGATATTTTAAACGTCCGCGGGCTCAGGGAGGTTAAACCGCTTCCCGTGTATGTTCCTGAGACTCCTAAGGATGAATACGATAGGTTGTTTTTTAAAAACGTATTTGAAGTGCATCCGATCCACGATGGTATGCAGCTGCAAATAGAGGACCTGTCATTTTATTTCCAGGAAATGACGCATCCCGTTCAGAGCTTTGGCATCAAAATCGCAGGAGGGAACAAGACATTAGTGTACACGGGCGATACCAACTATAACGAAAAAATAGAAGCGTTTGCCTGTGGCGCTGACCTCTTTATTGCCGATGCGGGATTGCTGGAGAAGGACAAAACCAGTCCGAACGTGCCACACCTCACTGCCCGGGAGGTTGGGCTTATCGCGGCAAAGGCGAATGTAAAGCAGTTGATGCTCACCCATATATGGCCATGGTATGACGAAAACGACATACTGGCTGAAGCTGCGGCAAGCTATCCCGGTGCGTTTATTGCCCAGGAAATGAAGGCATACAGTGTATAAGACCTGGCTTAGGCTGAAGAAGACTTTGGTGATAGAAAGTTTTGTGAAGTTTTATCTTAAAAAATCGTGTTTTAGAAAAGCGGTTTGTTTTACATTCAACCCGCTGAAATCTGCTCCTGTAAGATTAAGCGGCTATTTAAATGCTTTGCACATTCGGTACGATTGACACGAGTGGAAGGGGTTTCATGGGCCTTGACGGTTTGGGTAAAACGTCCTGCGATATGGCTGACATCCGCCTATATCATCGGGATTGTGGTAGGAACAAGGCTCAGTAAGGAACTTGCCTTGTTTGCCGGAGTGGCTGCTGTTCTGGTAGCCGGTATGGCCTGGATGCTGGAGCGTAAGAGCAATGCCGGCCTGATCCCGGTATTGATTCTGTTTGGCTTGTTTGGCATTCTGGCCGTACAGGTAAGGCTGAATCCCACAAACCCTCTTGGAGACATAACGGATAAACTGGTACAGATACAGGGACAGATTGTGGAAAGCCCGAGGTATACCCAGCAACGAGATATTTACGTAGTTGAGACGCTTTGGGTTGTGGCGGAGGGGGACAAGAGAAATGTAAAAACCAAGGTTCAGGTTAGCGTTTATCCCGAAGGCCAACAAAAGGAGAGGCAGCGCTACAGCTATGGGGATATCGTTGAGGTAAGGGGCAGGCTTGAAGAGCCGCCGGGCCAGCGCAATCCAAAAGGCTTTGACTACAGGGCATACCTGCAAAGGCGCGGCATTTACAACGTTATGTCGGTGCAGCCATATAGCATAAAAAAGACAGGTATTGGCAGTCTCTCATATGTGCGGTCATTAATTTATGCTTTAAAGAGCCGTGCTGAGGCCGTATTTGATCTATATGTGGGCGGTGAAGAGGGCGCTCTTGTAAAGACCATGCTGCTTGGTCAGAAGTGGCTACTGCCTTCAGAGGTACAGCGGAATTTTCAGACTACCGGTCTGTCTCACCTGCTTGCCATATCAGGGCTGCATGTAGGGTTTATTGCGGCTGCCCTGTTGTCCATTGCGAGGCTGCTTTGCCTTACAAAAAAGCAGGCGTTTGTCTTTCAGGTATGCCTGCTGTGCCTTTACTGCGCTATGGTGGGGGCTGCCCCATCGGTGGTGCGGGCCGTTGTTATGGCCGCTTTGCTTCTGGGAGGTAAAGCGGTGGGGCGCCAGCCGGATATGCTCAACAACCTGTTTGTGGCTGCCTTCTCGATATTGCTGGTCAGGCCTTTGGACCTGTTTGATGTAGGCTTTCAGCTGTCGTTTGCTGCAGTTGTGGGCATCATCCTGTTTGCCGAATGCTTTGAGAGCTGGTTGAAGTTTTTGCCCAGGTGGATGGCGGCCGGCTTATCGGTTACCCTGTCGGCCCAGCTGGGGGTATGGCCCATCATAGCCTATCATTTTAACGCTTTTTCGGTTGTTGCCATGATTGCCAACCTGTTTTTGGTGCCCCTGTCAGGGTTGTTAGTTTTGACGGGTTTTGCGTTGATGGTCGGGGCTTTGCTGATTTCGCCTATGGGAGTTTTGCTGGGGCCGGCCGTCAAACTTTTGAGTTTTTTGCTCGTGAGGGGAAATGAAATTTTTGCAGCCATCTCATGGGCTTTTGTGCGCGTGGTTTCGCCTTCATTCCTTTTTCTGGCATGCTATTACCTGGCGATTTGGTTTCTGTCGCCAGAGAAGCCGGGATGGGTGAGGCAGCCTTTGCTGTGGTGCGGCGTCATGGCGGCTGTCCTGTTGCTGGCTGGGATACTGGCTCCCCTGCTGGATAATGACCTGGAAGTGGTATTTTTAGATGTTGGTCAGGGAGATTGTATATACATCAAGACTCCGGATGAAAAGTACATTTTGATAGATGGTGGTGGTAAGAGCGCAAGCTATACTGGTACGTTTGATGTA
This sequence comes from Caldicoprobacter algeriensis, assembly GCF_023838525.1. GTDB lineage: Bacteria > Bacillota > Clostridia > Caldicoprobacterales > Caldicoprobacteraceae > Caldicoprobacter > Caldicoprobacter algeriensis. The sequence continues at coordinate 135,028 of NZ_JAHUQD010000002.1, read as the reverse complement.
GGTGAAGACGTCGTAGTGCCTTTCTTACTGAAGAACGGTGTGGGGCATCTCGACCTTGTGGTCATGTCCCATGCTCATGATGACCACATCGGAGGATTGGTTGCGGTGTTTGAAAATATTCCTGTGAGGGCTTTTATGGAATATCCTCCTGGGGAGAAAAGTGATAAATATATCCGCCTCAAAGAGCTGGTGCTTGAAAAAGGCATCAAAAACGTGTATGCTTATTCTGGCCTGTCGTACAGGGTGGGCAGGGACGTGCGGCTTGATGTGGTGTATCCCGATGCTGAAGGGGCGCAGCCTGAAGCGTTATTCGATAGAGGCGATAACAACCGTTCGCTGGTGATTTTGCTGCGCTACCGGGATGCCGCTGTTCTCTTTACAGGAGATATAGAGGCTGATGTAGAGAAATACTTGTTGAAAAGCTGGAATTTGCCGATAAATATATTGAAGGTAGCTCACCACGGCAGCAATACCTCCTCTTCTGATGAATGGTTGGAGGTTTTAAGGCCGCAGCTGGCGGTTATACAGGTTGGAGAAAATACCTTTGGGCATCCGAGCCCTGAGGTGCTGCAGAGGCTGGAGAATAGAGGATCAAAGGTGTTGCGAAACGACCATCACGGGGCAGTCATAGCCCGTTATACAGGAAGAAAATGGCGTATACGCTGGATGATTGATGAATGGTAAAAAGATGAAGGGCAAAACTAAAAGTAAAGGAGGGGGGCTGGAAGGCAATGAAGAGTTACAGGAAGGAGCTTTGGTTTGAGGTAAACAAGCGACGTGATTTTATCAATATTACCCCTATTTTGGAGGAATGTGTGAGGGAAAGCGGGATAAAGGAAGGCTTGCTCCTATGCAATGCCATGCATATCACCGCCAGCGTGTTCATAAACGATGACGAACCAGGACTTCACCAGGACTTTGAGGAATGGCTGGAGAAGCTGGCTCCCGAGAAGCCATATTCACAGTACAGGCATAATGTATTTGAGGACAATGCCGATGCCCATTTGAAGCGCACCATAATGGGCAGAGAGGTAGTGGTTGCAATCACCGATGGTAAACTGGATCTGGGACCCTGGGAGCAGATTTTCTATGGCGAGTTTGACGGGAAACGGCGCAAGCGCGTTCTCGTAAAGATCATAGGGGAATAAATGGGAATAATTGTTCATGGAAGGTGCCGGCTGTGTATGATAAAATATGTCTGTTAATCTGAATCGGAAAGGAGGGCAGTCGTGGCTGTATTTGCTAAAAAAAACGGTCGGGTAGGGTGTTTTATCCTTCACGGTGTCAGCGGTGACCGCTTTGGAGTGGAAGCTCTCTGTTCTTACCTGGAGGAGCAGGGGTACGGTACATATTGTTGTGGAATTGGCATAGAATTTGGCTCTGTAAAGTTGTTTAACACTTATGCCTATTTAGAATGGCTGTACAGGGCCGAGAGGGAGTTTGAGGAGTTTTACAAAGAATACGATTATGTGGTGGTCATAGGCGTTTCGGTTGGGGGACTGATAGGCATACTTCTTGCCGAAAAGTATATGGTGGATGCGTTGATAACCATAAATACCCCCATATATCTGGTTGATGCCAAGAAACTGCTTGAAATGCTGTACCGTGAAGGTGTAAGAGTGGGTAACCCGCATCTTAACAGGATTATCATCCTGGCTTTGTACCACTTGATGGGCTTTAACAGGCTGTTCCATCAGGTAAAAAAGGCACTGTACAGGCTGCGCTGCCCTCTTCTAGTGATACAGGGGAAAAAGGACGATATCGTAGACTGGAAGAGTGCGTCTTACATATACGACAGTTTTTTGGGTCAAAATAAAGAAATTCAGTATTTCCCTAAATCCGGGCACTTTATCTTCCGTGATTGTGAGAGCCGACTGGTGTTCATACGGTTGCATCAGTTCATTGAGAAGAGCGTGGAAAATAAGATGCTGATAGAAGGGTATATTTGATTTTGCTGCAAACTTAATTTGCTTAAATGTAGCTTGATAAAACAAAGCTTCGGCTTGCAGTTTTTCGCTTATTGTTATTTTTTCTTCAAAATTGCGGATTTCGTTTTAAAGCAGCAAAATACACCTTTTACAGTAAGATCATAGATTTATTAAAGAAAGGGGTAAGATACTCATGAAGAGGTTTGAAGATGCCAGCTGGAGAGAAAGCATGAGGATAAGGTTTGATTACAACAACATGATGTCAGATATGATTGGAGAGGAATACGGCATAAGCAAGGAGCAGATCCTTGCGCTGCAGCCCAGGATAAAGGCTGCCATTGAAGCTTTGAAGGAGAAGAGAAAGGCCGGTAAAACCGAGTGGAGGGACCTGCCGTATACCCAGGCTGATATGGTCAAGGATATTTTGGCCACTGCAGAGGATATAAAGAGAAGATTCGAGTGCTTTGTGGTACTGGGCATTGGTGGGTCGGCTTTGGGGCCTATAGCGGTACATCAGGCGCTCAACCATCTGCATTACAACGAGCTGCCCAGGGAAAAGCGAAACGGCTGTCCGAGGTTTTATGTGGTGGATAACATAGACCCTGAACGGATGAGAGCTCTGTTTGATATCATTGATGTCAAGAGTACGGCGTTTAACGTTATAACAAAATCCGGTAGCACATCGGAGACCATGGCTCAATTTTTGATTGTGAGGGACATGCTAAAAGAAGCTGTTGGGGATAAGTACCGTGAGCATATCATTGCCACTACCGATGCCGAGAAGGGCAATCTCATCCGTATAGCCAGGGAGGAAGGATTTAAGACCTTCTATATTCCTGCTGGTGTGGGAGGCAGGTTCTCCGAGCTCTCACCTGTGGGGCTTTTGCCAGCGGCGGTGTGCGGCATCGATATCGAGGAGTTGCTGGCAGGGGCGGCTTATATGGATGAGCTGTGCAGCAAGGATGACGTGTTTGAAAATCCGGCTTATATGGCGGCTGTTCTTCAGTACATCGCCATGAAACAGGGCAAGAACATATCCGTCATGATGCCCTATGCCGATTCCTTGAAGTATATGGCTGACTGGTATGCACAGCTGTGGGCTGAGAGCTTAGGCAAAAAGTTTGACGTTGAGGGCAGAGAAGTGTATGTGGGACAAACTCCCGTAAAAGCTCTGGGCGTTACCGATCAGCACTCCCAGATACAGCTGTATACCGAAGGGCCTTTTGACAAGGTCATAACCTTCATAAAGGTGGAGAATTTCCGCAGCCAAGTTGATATCCCCAAAGGTTATGAGGACATGCCTGCCGTTTCGTTTCTTGGAGGCCATACTTTGGGACAGCTTTTACATGCCGAGCAGACGGCCACTGAATATGCGCTTTACAAGGCCAAACGGATGAACAGGACCATCATACTGCCTGAGGTCAATGCGTTTACAGTGGGGCAGCTGCTTTATCTGCTGGAAGTTGAAACGGCCTTTGCTGGTGAGCTGCTCAACATCAATGCGTTTGACCAGCCGGGAGTGGAGGAAGGCAAGAACGCCACATATGCGCTTATGGGCCGCCCAGGTTATGAGGAGAAGAAGGCAGAACTGGAGGGCAGGCCAAAGAAGCGCGAGGAGTATATAATATAAGGGGGAATCACAGCGTTGAAAGCCACGGTTGATTGCGTGCATTGCTATCTGAAGCAGGCCGTGTCGTGCATGAGAATGGCGGGGCTTAATGAGGATTCTCAGCATGAGATATTGTTCAAGCTCATGGATTATGTGAAGGAGTTTGACAGGAATGCCACCCCTGCGGAAAATTCCACCTATGCCGTCTTGAAAACATATGAGCTCATGGGTGTGGATGACCCCTATAAGGAAGTTAAAAGACAATCAAATGACCTGGCGCTTGAGCTGTATCCCCGCCTAAAACAGATGCTGGACGAGTATGGAGACAGGCTGCATAGTGCCCTCAAGATAGCAGTGGCAGGGAATGTGATTGATCTGGGTATAAGAAGAAGCTTTGACATCGAAGGAGAATTGCGGTACAGCATAGAAACCGGCTTTTCGAAGGACCATTACGATAGATTCAAACAAAAGCTCGAGAAAGTTGATGAAGTGCTGTTTTTGGGTGACAATGCGGGAGAGATTGTGTTTGACAAGGTACTGGTAGAAGAGCTGGTGAGGCTGGGGAAAAAGGTGACGTATGTCGTCAAAGAGGGCCCTGTGCTCAATGATTCTACCATGGAAGATGCTGCCTACGTGGGTATGGACAAGGCGGCAAGGGTGATCACCACGGGCTCGCGGTTTCTGGGCGTAAGCTTTAAGCACATGTCCCAGGAGTTCGCCGATGCACTGAACAAAGCTCCACTCATCATATCAAAGGGGCAGGCCAATTTTGAGTCGCTTGAGCAGCATGAGATGGCACGGGACAGGATATTCTTTTTGCTCAAGATAAAATGTGATGAGGTGGCAAAGGCTGCAGGAGCAGCGCTGGGTGATGTTGTATTTTTCACTGTATAGCATTTGATTATTTTAAGGTTGTAGGTAACATTAAAGCAAAAACCCTGCAGTTTTGTGTAGCAAGTGAGCTCTGGTTTTGTTAATAACAGACTTTATTGAATATGCTCAACGAGATTGTTGATTTTTAGCTGAGCAATTAATCCATTGTTTCAATGGCATTTTGATGAACCGAAAAGATTTGCTTTATAAAAAATAAAAGGCAAACATATGATGTTAAGAGGGCTCTGAGACTATAGTATTGATTGGAAACGGGGGATGTACTGTGGGGTTAATGGTATTGGATAATATTTCCTGGAAGGTGGATGTTGACAGGCTGCTTAAGAAGTTTCGTTTGCAGCCGGGCAGTCAGGATGCGGCAAAGGTGGAAGCGCTGGCGCGTCAGGCCGAAGAGATAGGCAGGCCCAAGGTGTTGTACAAGGAGGCCTATGTAGAGGATAAGGGAGAGGATTTCGTAATAGTGGACGGGATAAAATTGACCAGCCGTATACTTCGCACCAACCTGGAGCACGTATACAGGGTGTTCCCGTATATCGTCACTTGCGGTATTGAACTGGAAAGATGGTCCGAGACCATAGATGATATTCTGGAGAGCTACTGGGCAGACGGCATCAAGGAGATGGCGCTCTATGAAGCCTTAAAGGCTTTTGAGAGACACCTTGATGAGAACTTCCATCCGGGCAAAACGTCTAGCATGAACCCGGGTTCGCTGCAAGATTGGCCAATAAGCCAGCAGAGGCAGCTTTTTCAGATACTGGATGACCCTAAGCGGTATATAGGGGTGGAATTGACCGACAGCTATTTGATGCTGCCTATAAAGTCGGTATCGGGCATTCGGTTTGCTACGGAGGTCGGCTTTGAGAACTGCAAGCTGTGTTCCAGGGAGAATTGTCCCGGCAGAAGGGCGCCATATGACCCGGAGTTTGTAAAGTCTTATGGAATGTGATATTTAGCAGGATCAACTATAAAAAGCGTTAAGATATCAGCAAAAGGGGTTTTAAAGGGGAAATGGTCAAGCCTTTTTCTTTGCTTATAAAGCCGGCGTCGGCCGACTGCAATCTGCGGTGCCAATACTGCTTTTATATAGACAAGTCTTTGCTGTATCCCGAAACTCATATTCACAGGATGCCTGATGATGTCCTTGAGCGTATGATATCCACTTATATGGCAACAGAGCAGCCGGTTTATTCGTTTGGCTGGCAGGGTGGGGAGCCCACTCTTATGGGAGTGCGGTTTTTTGAAAAGGTGGTTTCGCTTCAGCAGCGGTATGGTAGGTTGGGCGCTAAGGTTTCCAACGGCCTTCAGACCAATGCCACGCTTATAGACGATGAACTGGCTGCGCTGCTAGCGCAGTACAACTTTCTGGTAGGGGTCAGCCTGGATGGGCCAGAGGAGCTGCACGATCACTATCGTAGGACAGCTGGCGGTCAGGGAACCCACAGTATGGTGCTGAAGGGCATCGAATGCCTGCGCAAAAACAGGGTGGAGTTTAACATACTGACGCTGGTCAATGCAAAAAACGCGGGGCAAGGCAGGGAGATATACCAATACCTGAAGGACATGGGGTGCTTCTATCACCAGTACATCCCCTGCGTGGAGTTTGATGAAAAGGGAAATCCCATGCCCTACACCGTAGCCGGGGAAGAATGGGGAAGGTTTCTGTGCGAAATTTTTGATGAGTGGATAAAGTCAGACGTGTACAGAGTATCGGTTCGGATATTTGATTCGATATTGAATTTCCTGGTGGATGGGATATACACCACATGCCATCTGGCGGGGAACTGCTGTCAGTACTTTGTGGTGGAGTACAATGGGGATATATACCCTTGCGACTTCTTTGTCACCCGCCAGCTTAAGCTGGGGAACGTGATGGAGGACAGCTGGGAGGAGCTGCAAAACAGCCCCACGTATGTGGAGTTTGGGAAGCAAAAGGCCGAGTGGAACAGCGAATGTCAGAGGTGCCGGTGGCTTTACCTATGCTCGGGAGACTGCCTCAAGCACAGGCTGTATGGTGGCGGCAATTCCAGTAAGCTGAGCTGGCTGTGTGCTGGCTGGAAAAAATTCTTTGAGCATTCCATGCCCTATTTCAAACAATTGGCTTTGAAGGTATTGAAAGAAAGGGAACGCGCCGGCATTATTGCAAAAACAGGGCGATATGAGCTGTTCCCAGAAAAACGGCTGGGACGCAATGATACCTGTTTTTGCGGTAGCGGCAAGAAATACAAGAAATGCCATGGAAATATTGATGTTTCTGATGCTTCTTAGAGTTGATAAACGTTTTTCATTTTAATAGTTAAGCTATGAGCATGCTTAATTGGTATAAAATGGGTATGTTTAACTGGCATGTTCAATTGGTACAAATTTAGCGGTAAAAAAGAAAGGCTCCTTGCTCATCGCTGCTAGAAGGGCAAGGAGCTTTTCTTTTTGACATCCTCTGCCTCTCTTCCTTTGCCTTTCTTTTATCAAAGGCTTTACAGATATTGCTCTTTGCGATCATCTCCGTACAACATGCATTTCTCGTTTAAAAAAGTGGAAGATTCTTCTTGCCAATCGAGTCAACCACAATTCATCTCCATCTTATAGAAGATGGAGACTTCTTCCGGCAAAGATGTTAAAATCCCTGTGTCAGCACTTGGTGTGCTTCCTTGAGCTTCTCTATTATAGGTATGCCCTGTGGGCATGCGCTCTCACACTGGCCGCATTCTACGCAGTTGGAAGCATCGGCCCCTTCATCAATGAGTTTCTTATATCCCTTGCTCTGACCTGCAATATCATCGTACATGGAGGCGTTGTTGTACAGGCTGAATATTCTGGGTATATTTATTCCCGAAGGACAGGGCATGCAGTAGTTGCAGGATGTACAGCTCACCTTTATCTTGCTTTCATACGCGGCTTTTACCTTGGCAACCAAGTCAAGCTCTTCTTGAGCCATTGAATTGGGGGCCGCGTTTTTAAATATCTCGATATTTTCCTTGAGCTGTTCCATGGTGCTGACGCCGCTTAAGATGACTGTCACCTCAGGGAAGTTGTACAGCCATCTGAATGCCCATTCAACCGGAGAACGTTTCACGCTGAAGCTGTCCCACAGCTCCTGAATATCCCTGGGTATGTTATGGGCAAGCCTGCCACCCTTTAAGGGCTCCATTATCACGACGGGTATTCCCTTGGATGCGGCGTAGCGCATGCCTTCTACCCCGGCCTGATAGTTCTCATCCAGGAAATTGAGCTGGATCTGGCACATCTTCCAGTCATATGCGTCTATTATCGATTTAAATACCGGCAGTTCATCGTGAAATGAAAATCCAGGATATTTTATTTTTCCAGATTCGACAGCTTTATCTAGGAACTTCAATATGTTGAATTTTTCTACTTTTTCCCATCTTTCCTTATCCAGAGCGTGCAGCAAATAGAAATCAATATAGTCAACCTGAAGTTTTGACAGCTGCTCGTCCAGCAGCTTTTCGCAGTCTTCATAAGACTCCACTTTCCACATGGGAAGCTTAGTGGCCAGCTTCACCCTTTCACGGTATCCATCCTTTAAGGCTTTGCCCACCACAATTTCGCTGTTGCCGCCATGATACGGATAAGCGGTATCTATGTAATTGACTCCGTTGTCTATTGCATACCTGATCATCTTGATGGCTTCTTCTTCGTCTATGACCGACTGATCCGTTGAACCGTCCGGCTGTATTTTAAGGGGCAAACGCATGCAACCCATACCAAATGTTGAAACTTTAAACCCTAAGTTCCCAAACTCCCTGTAATACAATTTAATCCCTCCCTACTTTGTTTATGGCCCTTTAAAATTATATCAAATTTACAGTTAAAATTAAAGTCAACGCCTATTTATCGCTGTTTTTCAGGGATTTAACATATGCAGCAAATTCTGCATCGGCCCCGCAAATATGGGTTATAATCCAGTTTACCACCTTTTTGCTAAACTGAATGGTAAAATGTAGGGAAGCTCCCTCATTCTCAAATTTCTTCTTTAAATTTTCAACTTCTTTGAGGAAAGCCTGGTGCATCATCAAATGCTGCTCATACTTGGGATAGTCGTATTTCTTTTGATAATCCTGTTCGTAATTGAAATGCGTCACCACGTAATTCGAGAGGAAGTCCATTGTGCTGCCCACTTCTTCTTTGCCTTTCCCTTCGGCGCAGGCCTGTAAAAAATCGTTGACGGCGTTTATCAGCGCTTTGTGCTGTCTATCGATCTCCTCAATGCCGATTTCCAACTCGGGCCTCCACTTTATGGACATAGTACCACCTTCTTTCGTCCTCATTCTTTATAATATATTTTCATAAACGGATTTTGAGGCTGTAAAACATATTTTTTATGATATTTACATGTTTGTTTCCATGTAGTACCATAACTTATGGAGCACGTAAATTAAATCAGCACTCAAGATAAAATAAAAAGCATGCGCGAAACAGCTGCTACGTTTTCATTCTGGCTGTTATCAATCATAAGCTGGGGGGTACCTTATGCGCATTTTATACTTTGAACCCTATTCATGTAAAAGGCGACATGCATTGGTCATGGAGTGCATAGAGCGCATAAAGCAGGGGCAGACGGCGTTGTACATACTGCCTTCAAGGGAAGCCATGTTTGACGTGAGGCGGCTTTTTGCCGAACAAATGGGGGGTATCTTCAACTGCCACGTTTTTGGCTTTGATGACCTGGAACGGATGATCCTGGAGAATGAGCTGAGGAAGAAGCGTGTGATCGATGATACCGAGAAAAGGGTCATATTAAGGCGGTTGGTTGAGGGGCTTTCGGAGGATAATTTTTTCAGGCGAGTGAGATACAAGCAGGGCTTTTTAAATCTCATGATTGATACCATAAGGCTTTTTAAGCGTTCGTGCGTCACGCCCGATGAATTTTGGGTCAGGACCTCGAGCTTTTACGGCAGATTACTTGAAAAGTGCCGGAGTGTGTACGAAATTTATCATCAGTATGAGAGGTTTAAGGCGCGTAGGAATCTCATGGACATAGAAGACATTTCGATTGAGGCTATCAAGGCGTGCAAGGATGCCAGAATATTGAAAGCCACGGGCGTTATAGTCATAGATGGGTTTGTAAACGTGGACCCCGTGAACTTGAACCTGGTCAGCAGAATAATGGAGAGCCATCCCGATATTCCCATATACGTCAATGTACCATTTAAAAATGACTATAATCGAGAGTTTGTGATGGAGGAGATAGTCAAGGATTTTGAGGGATTGGGATTTGAGCGCGTAGAAGCCGGTGTTGATGCTGGTTTCTATCTTGAGGAGCTGGCCAGAAGGCTTTATTCCGGAGGGGCAAGCGTAAAGATTGATGGCGAAAGCCTACAAATACTGAACAGCCCGTGTATTGACCATGAGATAAGGACGGCGGCCAGGCGAATAAAAGGGCTTATACAGGATTCAAACGTGAATCCCTCTGATATAGCCGTTGTGGTTGCTGACATGGATGGCTACAGGGATAAGGTTCTAGAGGTATTTAGGGAGTATGGCATCCCCATAAAGGCTCGAAGGCAAAACGGCTTGGTGTCGATACCGCTGATAAAGGATATAATATCGTTGCTCAAATTTGTGCTCTATCAGGAGGAGAGGGACAGCGCTTTTGTATCCATAGTTACCTCCAAGTATCTGTTGCCGTTTGACGTCCTGCATCATGAAGGGTTTGATGTTGCAAGGCTGCTTGCTATTGCCGAGCGCATACTTGGAGAGTATTCTGGACAGCCCGGAATGTACTTTGCGGAATTTTTAAAAGGGTACGCTGAGACAGCGCAGGACGATGCAGCCAGGGCAGGTATGGAGGAGTACATAGGCGTGGTCACCGAATTTTTAAGCGGGCTGGAGAGCCTTGTGAACGCCCCAAATTCCAGCCCGGTGGAGTTTTTTCAGCTCTTTAACGAGCTTTTGAAAAGGCTTAACATAGAGGATAAAATTTCAAAGCTTTACAACCGTGGCCTGCTGGATGTGGGGCTGTGGCTGCGCGATATAGAGGCCGTGAGCAGGATGTTTGAGGCCCTGGAACGGTTGTATAAGGCCTATGGGCAGTATGCTTCCGAAGGCGGCATTGCAACTTTACAACAGGCTGTCCATGATGTTATATCTGCTTTATCTGAGCAACAGGCCGCTGACCTCAGCGCGGAGAGGGGAGGGGTGAGGCTTATTACTCCCGACCTCTTAAGGGGACAGCGGTACCATGCGGTTTTTGTCCTGGGATTGAACGAGAGCATCTTCCCTGTCGGCGGCAGCGGCGTCGGCATATTTGACGGATGCGAAGTTGACAGGCTTTTCGAAGTGGGCATCAACTTAAGGCCATTGTGGTGGGAGCTTGAGCGTGAGAAAATCAGGTTTAATGCCTGCATATCTTCGGCGCGAAAAAGCCTTTATCTCTCCTACAGGACGGCAGATGAGGACGGGAGCGTGATGATCCCCTCGCCTTTTATAGACGAAGTGCTGTCGACTTTGGATGAGCAAACCCGTAGGGCTGTGGTGGCACAGCATGTCAGCATGAGGGACAGGATGGCGTCTGATGAAAAACCCTGCAGCGCAAGGGAAGCGATAAAGGCCTTCAGCCTGCACATTAGGAATGCTCAGGGCGGCCGGCGTATTGATTGGAAAGTGTCTGCTGACGAGGCAGCAAACAGGCTTAGGTATTCGGCTTATGCAGCCAATATCGAATTTTCAAGGGAATTTTGCCCTCAATTTGATTCCTACGATGGCAGGCTTACGCTACCACGCCTCAAACAGCAGGATTTGGAGTATGCCTTCTCTGCTTCGCAGCTCAACAGCTATGTGTGGTGCCCTTTCACCTATTTTGCCCAGAGGGTTCTTGACATACAGGCTGAGGATGATGCCGCTGAACGATCTATGGGCATTGGGAGCTTTTATCACTCCGTACTGAAGGCTTACTATCATGGCAATGATGATGTGTTGACACCCGATATGCAAAGGTTTAACGCCATCTTCTTTGAGCAGGCACAGGATCTGCACCTCGACCATGTATTGCCTCCGCTTAAGGACTTTGCTTTGAAGCAGCTGCATAGCGTGCTGGAGAATTTCATCATCCATGATGCCCGGAGCATGGCAAGGTACTATGAGGTTACGGGGCGTATTTTGAAACCGGTGATGCTGGAAGAATTTTTTGAAACCACAATCGACGGATGCAGCGCCGTCATACGGGGCGTAGCAGACAGGGTGGATATGGAGGCCGATGCAAAAGGCCGATTTACAGGCAGATACATAATATACGATTACAAAAAGAGCGGCATAAAGAGCATAAAGGAATGCATAGAGGGCAGCGATTTTCAGTTGCCGCTGTACCACGCTGCCGTCGACGAAATGATAAAGAGGCGGTTTGGAGTGAAAAATCCCGAGTGCTTGGCCCTTTTGTATTACAGCATTGAAAAGCTGGAATGGAACGGCATAATTCGGAAGGATATAAAGAATGCGCTGTTTGAAGGTAAAAAAGGGCCTAGGGCAACCCCTGCCAAAGGCAATATGCAGGTAGTGCTGTCCTGGAGCCTGAAGGAGGCCGCAAAGGTCATAGACAGGATAAGGCAGGGGTACTTCATGCCGCAAAAGGAGTGCCCGGCGGGAATCTTCGGCTGTGCCTACAGCGGCATGTGCAGGCACGACCAAGCCAGGATGGCCAGAAAGGAGAGGGTGTGATGATGCTTCAGGATATATGCGAGAGGTATGGCGTAAACGAGGAACAGGCCAGGGCTCTTGACATCGCTGCCAGCATCGCAGTGAGGGCGGGTGCAGGCTCCGGCAAGACGCGGGTGTTAACGCGACGCTTCATAAGGCTGATCCTGGAAAATCCCGATGTGGACCTTGACAGGATCGTTGCCATAACCTTTACCCGCAAAGCCGCAGCCGAGATGAAGGATAGGATACGCAAGGAGCTTTCGGATAGGATCCTAAAAAGCAGCATGGATGAAAAGAAAAGGCTTTCGGGATTGAGGATGCGTATCACCAGCGCCAACATCGATACCATACACGGATTTTGCGCCAAGCTGCTGCGCGAAAACTTTGCGTATCTGGGCATCGACCCCGATTTTAAGGTAATGGACGAGATCGACAGGGATATCGTGCTTTCAAGGATAGCCGATGAAGTAATACGGGAGTTTGTCGAGGACCCGCAAAACACAAAGATGGTTGCGGCTATTGCCGACAGATTGCCGATATCGTTTTTTACCGGTGAGCTTAAAGATGGTATTTTATCGGCATTCAAGGCGATGATGGAAAGGGGATGTACGCCAGAGGATCTGAAATCGAGCGTTGGAACCGGAGAAAGCTGTGAAGAAACAGAGCAAAAGGGCAGTAGTGATATTCAAAGCGATGAAGTGGATGGAGAAACTGATTGCGCTCATGAAAGCGCAAATAATGTTTATGAAGAATCTGACTGCGATGGCCCAGGGGACGGTTGCGATGGTGTAACGGACGGCCGGGTGAGTCAAGAGTCTGTGCAGGTGGGGCAATACAGCCAGGAGGATAAGGTAAAAGGTGCAGAAGCGGACCTTATGCACATTTTAGAAGATGTGGGCCTGCGGCTGATACAATGCCTGTACAGGAGCTATAGCCAGTACAAGGACAGAGAGAATATGCTCGATTTCAACGATTTGGAGCTTAATGCTTTGAGGCTGCTCAGCAACCCCGATATACAGAAATACTACCATGAGAAGTTTACTGCCATAATGGTGGATGAGTTTCAGGACCTCAATCCCCTTCAAAAGAAAATCCTTGATCTCCTTACGCACAGGAATGGATGCATACCTGCAGGAAGGCTTTTCATAGTCGGAGACTACAAGCAGTCCATATACGGATTCAGGGGTTCGGATTACAGGGTGTTTGAAGAGGGGTGCAGGCAGATCTCTGAGCACGGTGGAAGGGTGGAATACTTGAGCAATTGCTACAGGAGCACCAAAACCATCATAGGTTTTGTCAACGGGGTGTTTAAACACCTATTGAACCCATATGAGCCTTTAAAATACCCCGAGCAGCAGAAGGATGAACGCTACAATGAGCCAAAGGTGGAGCTTATAACATGGGGTAAGGAGGCTTTAAAGCAGGTCAAGCCCAGGACAAGATGGGATTTGGCAAAGGGGTTGCTGCTCTCCGAGGATTCGATGGATCAGCTTAAAGAGGTATTGGAAGGGGAATACGACGATATAGTTTCGGTGGGCAAAAAGGACTACCAGGGGGATGTGATTGCGGCAGCCATTCACAGGCTTGTATCACAAGGCTTTGATTACAGCGACATAGCCATACTTTTAAGGAGCAGGTCTTCGCTGGCGCAGGTCGAACGGGCGCTTACAAACCACCGTATCCCTTACTGCGTGCTTGGGGGAATAGGGTTTTGGAGCAAGCAGGAGGTAACCGACATACTGGCTCTATACAGGCTGGTGTTTTATCCGTACGACAGGCTGGCTCTGTTTACCGTACTGAGATCGCCAATATTCGGATTTTCCGATGACCTTTTGCTCGAATTTGCAGGATTTGTGAAAGAACAGGGGATGGAACATACCAGGCCGGATGCGTTGATGGAGGCTTTTTCAGAAGCTTTGCAGGATGAGGAAGCATGGGTGGTTCAAAGGGCGGCTTCAATACTTAAAGGCGTCTGTGCCCTTGGCGGGATAACAAATGCAGCGGAATTATTTGATAGGCTCATTGAGCTGACAGGGTATGATGAAATCTTGATGGCCCTACCCTATGGCGAGAAAAAGCTGCGCAACCTGGAAAAGCTGATGGGAATAGTTGAGCGGTTTGAGGATAAGGGGATATATACAGCCCGGGATTTCCTGGTGTACGTGGATACTCTGAGCAGGTCATCGGATAGGGAAGAAGAGGCTTCGCTGGACAGCGAGGACAGCAATGCGGTGAAGATATTGACCATCCACGCTTCAAAAGGCCTGGAGTTCAGGGCGGTTTTAATACCCGATATGGATCAGGCGCTGGATGCGCAGGCCAAAAAGAATAAGTTCCTTTTCCTGCTGAATGAACACAACAACCTGGTGGCTATGGGTGTTGACGGTGAAGGCAAGCTAAACGAGGCCGTAAACCCAGCATATGCCGAGATTTATAACCGTAGGCTGCTGGCAGAGCTTGACGAGTCAAGAAGGCTTTTCTACGTCGCGGCTACCCGTGCAAGGGAGTATCTGGCATTGATAGGCGAGCGTCAGGATATAGGTGAGGATTGCGCCCCTGAAAAGCTGAACAGTTTCATGAAGCAGCTCACGTGGGCTATAAAGCAATCCGGCAACATTGCCGAGCTGATAGAAGTGAAGGCAGAGGAACTGCTGTGTCTCCAAGCAAAGCAGGGGAACAATGGTCAAGGCGTTTTGAAGAGCGTCGATGTAGGTGGTGCTTTTACGCTGAAACTGAAACCCCTGGATGCTTCCCGTGAAGGAAGCATAAGCATATCGTCTTGGCTGAAATATAAGGACTGCCCCAGAAGGTTTTACTTTGAAAATATATTGAACCTCAAACAGGACAGCCGCGCATTTCTGCATGAATTGCTGGAAGAGAGGATGGATGAGTGGGCAGGTGAGACCACACCTGTTGATTTAGGGATAAACGTTCATCTTTTGCTAAAGGAAGTCGATGTGGCTGATTTGCCCGGATTGAAAATCGAAACCTTGACCGAGTTTGCTCGAGAACTGGGCATCGATATCCAACGCGATGTGTCGGCGCTTAAAGGATATATGCAGGGGTTGTGTGAGATAGAGAAACAGCGCGCAAAAGAGGTACGAGGTCAGCTGCTCGATAGCTTGAGAGAATACGCCTTTAGGGTGCCTATCGATGAGGGCCTTTACTTCTCCGGGATCGTCGATAGGGTGGATATTTATCGGGGAGAAGGACGGTTCAGGGCCACCGTCATAGATTATAAAACCACTCGCGTAAACAGCCTTGCTGAAGCCGAAGAAAAGGCGATGTACTATCACGACCAGCTTGTCTGCTACGCCTGGGCTTTGAATAAGGTACTCCATTACAAGGGTGAAAGGGTAATTGTGGACGAGGCGGTTATATATTTCTTAAACGCAGGCCGGGCTATAAGCGTCCCGATCAATAAAGGATATGCCGAGAAAATAATTGACGAGATGGTAGCTGAGTCGCCTGCTTTGCTGGGCATGAAACCATTTGATGAATACAAACCCAAAAAATCCGAGGCATGTGCTTTGTGTCCGGTGAGAAGGTTTTGCGATGTGGTTGTCGGAAGTTCTTGAATTTTGATGAAAAAGGCTTGCGTTTATGTTATTATATACTATAAACCATAATACATATTTTTGAAAGACAAAAAAGTTGATTAAGTGAAGTGGGGGCATAATATGATTACAGCGGATCAACTATTGGTCAAACAGATCAATAAATCCATAGTTTTAAATACTATAAGAAAAAAAGAGGTCATTTCAAGGGCTGGTATTGCTGAGTTTACAGGCTTGAATAAGTCAACGGTTTCTTTTCTAGTAGATGAACTCATACGTGAGGGCTTTGTAAAGGAAATAGGGCCCGGTGAATCAAAGGGTGGACGAAAACCTATTATGCTAACAATAAACGATAAAGGAGGTTGCATAATAGGGGTTGATTTAGGCGTAAATTATATTTTAACTGTTTTGGCTGATTTGACCGGGAATATAATCTGGGAAAAAAAGGTAGATTTAAGGCTTGGAGAAGGGCAAGAAAAGGTCATTGAGTTTTTGCTGCAATCTATTGCTGAAGCTGTGGCAAATACCCCTAAGACTGTTAATGGAATTATGGGTATTGGTATAGGCGTTCCTGGTATTGTGGATTACAGAAAGGGAACAATATTGATGGCACCCAACCTGAAATGGACAAATGTGCCTCTCAAAGACATTGTGGAGAATAGATTTGAAATAAAGGTTCATATAGATAACGAAGCCAACGTAGGAGCGGTGAGTGAAAAGTGGTTTGGGATTGGCATTGAATGCAGCAACTTCGTGTATGTGAGTGCAGGGATAGGAATTGGCACAGGGATAATAATTAACGGAGAACTGTACAGAGGAGCATCTGGTTTGTCTGGAGAAATAGGGCATGCGACTATAAATATATACGATGAAATATGTAGCTGTGGGAATACTGGCTGCTGGGAGAATTATGCTTCCGAGAGGGCATTGCTCAATTACATGTATGCTCAATTGGAGAGGGGGAATCAGGACAAATATATAAATCGCAATACCATAGATGGATTAAATGCGCTGAGTATAATACGGTATGCGCGGGAAGGTAGTATCATTGCAGTAGAAGGGTTAAAGGAGATAGGCAGGAATTTGGGTATAGGAATAATAAATTTAATAAATACTTTTAATCCAGAGTTGGTGATAATCGGGAATACGCTGTCTCTGGCAGAAGACATTATCCTGCCTGAAATATTGAATGAAGTGGAGAAGAAATGTTTGGTATATAAATACCACAGAACAAAAATCAGGACTTCGAGGTTGAAGCTTCATGCGGGAGCTATGGGAGCGGTATCCCTGGTTATTTCGGAGCTATTTGCTCATCCTGATATTTCCTGAGCCTTTATAAACATCTTTTAAGTTTGTTGGAGCGACTATCATAGTGTATAATATCTACTACAAAAATCATTAAAAGGAGTGAATGGAGTGAAGGTAGTATTCAGATGGTTTGGAGAAAACGACGATAGCGTAACCCTTGAACAGATACGGCAAATACCCGGTGTAACCGGAGTGGTTTCTGCATTGTTTGACATTCCAGTAGGAGAAGTGTGGCCTCTAGAAAGGATACTGGCATTGAAGAAGAAGGTAGAGGATCACGGGTTAAAACTAGAGGTGATAGAAAGCGTTAATGTCCACGAGGATATAAAATTGGGCCTGCCTTCCAGAGACCGTTACATAGACAATTATAAAGAAACCATAAAAAATTTGGGTCAGGCCGGTATCAAGGTGTTGTGTTATAACTTCATGCCGATATTCGATTGGATACGAACCGATCTGGCCATGAAATTACCTGATGGCTCGGAAGTCATGTCCTATGACGATAACGAAATCAAGGATTTGGATCCCATTCAACTGATCAATGAGATGGAATCCGGCTCAAGAGGATATTCGCTGCCTGGTTGGGAGCCTTACCGGTTGAAAGAGATAAGAAGGCTGTTTGAACTTTATAATGATGTTGATGAGGAAAAGCTGTTTCAGAATCTGAAGTATTTTCTTGAAAGTATAGTTCCGGTTTGTGAAGAATATGATGTGAAGCTAGCTATCCATCCTGATGATCCACCATGGTCAATATTTAAACTGCCGCGAATCGTCACCAGTAAAGAAAACTTAGATAGGATAATCAATCTTGTTGACAGCCCGTATAACGGGCTCACGCTGTGCACGGGTTCGCTGGGAGCCAATTTGGAAAACAACCTACCTGAGATGATAAGATATTTTGGCGGCAAGGGTAGGATACACTTTGCCCATATAAGGAATATCAAGATTGAAAAGCAGGGGGTCTTTTATGAGACGTCCCATCTGTCTTCTGATGGATCGCTTGATATGTTTGAAATCATGAAGGCCTATTACGATATAGGCTTTGATGGGTATATGCGTCCCGATCATGGACGGATGATATGGGGCGAAAAGGCACGGCCGGGATACGGTTTATATGATAGAGCGCTGGGAATAATGTATCTGCTCGGGCTGTGGGAAGCGATTGACAAGATGAGCAGAAGATAAAAGCTGGAAATGGAGTGATAGGCAGTGGGTTTAAACAAAAGCAGGGTTTATGAATGCTGGTTAAATTACAGGTATTTGCCTGATAATTTTGATAAAGAATATAGAAGTTTTTGTAACTGTATTGTAGCCAGAAGCAAGCATTCCATTATAAATGCGGCTATTGAAGAACTTAAGTTGGCATTTATCATATTTACCGGACAATCCCCTAAGGTAGAGGAGTCTTATCCTGATTCCGACTGTATATTTGTAGGTACCTGGGATGATATGGACGCTGAAATGCCTTGGGTAAACCACAGCGATTTGCCTGAGGATGGATTCATTGTGCAAAGATTTGAGCGCAATGGCAGAAATGTGCTGGCCGTGATAGGGAAAAACGAAAAAGGGGCGTTGTACGGGGTATTTCATCTTTTAAGGTCGATGTGTTGTGGAAAATCGCTTGCCCAGGTGCAGGGCATTGATGCCCCGCGTAACCCTTTGAGGGTTATAAATCACTGGGATAATATGAACGGCGATATAGAAAGGGGATATGCCGGTAAATCCATATTTTTTAAGGATAACAGGATTGTCAGCGATTTGAGCAGGGTTAAGGACTATGCACGGCTTCTGGCATCTGTTGGTGTAAATGGAGTTGCCATCAACAATGTCAATGTACATCAGGTAGAGACACGTCTTATAACCGACGAATTCTTGCCTGATGTGGCAAGAATAGCTGATGTATTCAGGCAGTACGGGATAAGGCTGTATTTGAGCATAAATTTTGCTGCTCCAGTGGAGATAGGTGGCTTGCCCACCGCTGATCCCCTGGATGAGTCGGTCAAAAAGTGGTGGAGGGATGTAGCTGACAATGTCTATAGATACATTCCCGATTTTGGTGGTTTTGTTGTCAAAGCCGATTCGGAATTCAGGCCGGGACCTTTCACTTACGGCAGGAATCATGCCGAGGGGGCAAACATGCTGGCCGAGGCTTTGAAACCTCACGGCGGTGTGGTTTTCTGGAGGGCTTTTGTATACAATTGCCAGGTTGACTGGAGAGACCGCAGTGTGGATAGAGCTAAAGCTGCATATGATAACTTCAAACCGCTGGATGGAAAGTTTTTGGACAACGTAATTGTACAGATTAAAAATGGCCCAATGGATTTTCAGATAAGGGAGCCGGTTTCTCCGCTGTTTGGTGCCATGGAAAAGACCAACGTTGCTGTAGAATTTCAAATTACTCAAGAGTATACGGGTCAGCAAAAGGACCTGTGTTATCTCGTTACTATGTGGAAAGAGGTGCTGGATTTTGATACTTATGCAAAGGGGCAGGGGTCAACGGTCAGCAAGGTTGTCAGCGGTTCGCTTTTTGGGATGAAATACGGGGGCGTAGTAGGTGTTTCGAATATTGGAGACAGCAAATGCTGGACCGGCCATCCGCTGGCACAGGCTAACTTATACGGGTTTGGGCGATTGGGATGGAACCCTGATCTATCTGCTCAGGAGATAGCCGAAGAATGGGTAAAGTTGACTTTCGGCAACGATAAACAAGTTGTAGACACAATAGTGTCCATGCTGATGACTTCCAGGGATATTTATGAGAAATATACGGCACCACTGGGGATAGGATGGATGGTAAATCCCGGGCATCATTATGGCCCAAATGTAGATGGATACGAGTATTCGCACTGGGGTACCTATCACTATGCTGATTGGCAGGGGATTGGCGTTGATAGGACGGTAGCTACCGGTACCGGCTATACCGCCCAGTACAGGGAACCGGTAGCCAGCATGTACGAGAACATAGAGACCTGCCCCGATGAGCTACTGCTGTTTTTCCACCATGTGCCGTATACCCATAAATTAAAATCCGGTAAAACGGTGATTCAGCACATATACGATACCCATTTTGAAGGAACGGAAGAAGCCGAGGGCTTAAAGGAAAAATGGCTAACCCTCAAAGGAAAGGTTGATGATGAGATATTTGACTTGGTCCTTGAAAGATTGGAGATGCAGATCAAAAACGCAATTGAGTGGCGAGATGTAGTCAACACTTATTTTTATAGAAAAACCGGTATCGATGATATACACGGGAGAAAAATTTATAAATAGGTGATAAGGGTTGCTCCAATGGTTGTTGGAGCAGCTCTTTTTGATATAATTCTTAATAAAATTGAGGACTTGATGATTCCTTATCGAATTAGTATATTGACAAATGTGAGAGCCAAGGGTTATGATTATACTGCAACCCCACCCTAGGTAGGGTAGGGTAACTTAAGGTTCTGAGGTTATGTTAGAAATCATGAAGCGGTCATAATTATGTTACGAATCACGAAATGGTTGTAATTATTATAATTATGTTGCCAATCACGATACGGCCACAGGTAGGTATGTTATGAATCATGAGATGGTCATAATTATGCTACGAATTATGAAACGGTCACAATGATGATTTGGTTGGAATCACAACCGAATCAAAAGAGGAAAAATATAAAAGAGGTGGAATAAGATATGGCAAAACGGACTTTCAGCATTACTGGAATGACGTGCACGGCATGCGCAAGGGCCGTAGAGAGAAGCGTCGGCAAAGTAGATGGCGTAAAGTCGGCCAGCGTGAATTTTGCCACCGAAAAGCTGACGGTGGAGTTTGATGAAGGCAAAGTGGATTTGAGCAGGATAAAAGAGGCGGTTGAAAAGGCCGGATATGGAGTGCAGGAAGATGAGGAGCCCAGCAGGAGAGAGGTAAGCATTCCCATAGGTGGGATGACGTGTGCTGCCTGTGCAAAGGCGGTTGAAAGGGCCATAAAGAGGTTACCTGGCGTTGACGAGGCAAGCGTCAATCTGGCCACAGAAAAGGCTAGGGTAGTATATAATCCTGCTATGGTACGGTTGTCGGAAATAAAACAGGCCATCATCAAGGCCGGGTATAAACCGCTGGAGGCGGAAGACGGGGAGCAGCGGGTCGATCAGGAAAAGTTGCGCCGCCAAAGGGAGCTTAAGGATTTGAGGACCAGGTTGCTAGTATCCATAATATTTGCGGTGCCGCTTCTGTACATCGCCATGGGACACATGCTGGGGCTGCCGCTGCCCGAGGTTATCATGCCTGATATGCATCCCTTGAATTTTTCTATGGTTCAGCTGCTGCTTACCCTCCCTATTGTGGTTGCGGGCTATAGATTTTATACTGTAGGGTTTGGCAACCTGATAAGGCGTCACCCCAATATGGATTCGTTGATAGCGGTAGGTACCAGCGCGGCGTTTGTGTACGGCGTTTATGCCATATTCAGGATAGCCACCGGGCATACTGAATATGCCATGAACCTGTATTTCGAATCGGCCGGCGTTATAATCACCTTGATCTTGCTCGGCAGGTATCTGGAGTCCATCGCCAAGGGCAAGACTTCCGAAGCCATAAGAAGGCTTATGGACCTTTCGCCCAGGACAGCGGTGGTTATACACGAGGACAAGGAATTGACGATCCCGGTCGAAGAAGTCGAAGTTGGGGATATACTGCTTGTGAGGCCGGGGGACAGGATTCCGGTTGACGGGGAAGTTATAGAGGGGAGGACCTCGGTGGATGAGTCCATGCTGACCGGCGAGAGCATTCCGGTGGAGAAGGTTACCGGCAGCAAAGTGGTAGGGGGCAGTATAAACAAGAACGGTACCATAAAGATGAAGGCCACAAAAGTAGGCAAGGATACCGTTTTAGCCCAGATTATAAAGCTGGTGGAGGAAGCACAGGGCTCCAAGGCGCCCATAGCCAAGCTGGCCGATGTCATATCCGGATACTTTGTGCCGGTGGTCATCGCCATTGCGGTTGTCGCGGCCGTGGCCTGGATTCTGGCCGGTGAATCGGCCATCTTCGCCCTCACGATATTCATATCGGTGTTGGTGATAGCCTGCCCGTGCGCTCTTGGCCTTGCAACTCCCACCGCCATCATGGTGGGTACTGGCAAAGGCGCCGAATATGGTATACTGATTAAAAGTGGTGAGGCGCTTGAAATGGCGCACAGGATAGATACGGTTGTGCTGGATAAGACCGGTACCATCACCGAAGGCAAACCGAAGGTGACCGATATTATAACAAGCGGTTTTATCAGCCAGGACGAACTGCTGCGCCTGTCGGCTTCGGCCGAAGTAGCGTCCGAGCATCCCCTGGGTGAGGCCATTGTAAGAAGCGCCAGGGAGAGGAACATGGAGCTTGCTTGGGTAGAAAGCTTTGAAGCCATCCCGGGTCAGGGCATCGAGGTAGTCACCCAGGGCAAGCAGGTCCTTTTGGGCAACAGGAAGCTTATGGAGGATAGGAATGTCGGGATTACGCTTCAGCAGGAGTACGACAGGCTGGCCGAAGGGGGCAAGACGCCCATGTTTGTTGCTGTGGATGGTAAGCTTGCCGGCATCATAGCGGTATCCGACGTCATAAAGCCTACGAGCAGAAAAGCAGTAGAACAGCTTCACAAAATGGGCATAAAGGTGGTAATGATAACCGGGGATAACGCTCGAACAGCTCAGGCCATAGCAAAGCAGGTGGGTATAGACATGGTGCTGGCCGAGGTGCTGCCTCAGGATAAAGCCAACGAAGTCAAAAGGCTTCAGGAACAGGGCAGGAAGGTTGCAATGGTGGGTGACGGCATCAATGACGCTCCGGCTCTGGTGCAAGCAGATGTAGGGATCGCTATAGGGTCGGGTACTGATGTGGCCATGGAATCGGCCGATATTGTGCTTATGAAGAGCGATTTGATGGATGTACCGGCGGCAATACAGCTCAGCAAAGCGACTATCAGAAATATTAAGCAGAACCTGTTTTGGGCCTTCGCGTACAACACCGCCGGTATTCCCATAGCCGCTGGAGTTTTGCACCTGTTCGGCGGGCCTTTGCTGAATCCCATGATAGCGGCATTGGCCATGGCATTAAGCTCGGTATCGGTTGTGACAAACGCCTTGAGGCTCAAGAGGTTTAAACCCAGACTGGATTGATACGCATTATTTTCGGTAGGCCATTCAATGTAGTGCTTGCTTTGAGGATTATGCTGGATTTGGGGATCATCAAAGCATAGAGCAAAAAGATTAAAAATGATCAAAGATTGGGGTAGAAAATTTTAGAAAGGGGGTGTTTTTATGGGAAAGAAGATATTTATCGAAGGGATGTCCTGCCAGCACTGCGTAAACCACGTTACTGAGGCGCTCAGGGAAATACCCGGCGTGAAAACGGTTGACGTGGATTTAAAGGGCAAATATGCCATTGTTGAAGCAGACCGCCAAATCGATGACGGTGAAATAAAGAATGTTATAGAAGAAGCAGGATATGAGGTTGTGAAGATAGAATAGTTTTTTACGTAAGTTTATTATCGATTTATTTTTGCTGGCATCGGTTTATTGTAACCCGTAAGCTCGGAGGGTCTCTCCAGCTTACGGGTTAAAGATTCAGTTTTCATTTTGTTTCATCTTGCGGAACCCCTTAAGGCAGAAGCCCAAGCCGTACCACTCACAGTTTTGACACAAGTTTTTGAATTTCTCTTCTTTCAAGGCTTTTATCCTTTGGTAGGCGTTTTTTACAGCAATTTCATCGGTGGTTAAAAAGTCAATTATAAATTCGTCCTTTTTTCTTACCTTATCATTATTAATACAAATGCCATTGTGTAATTTAGGACAACTTTTGCAGATATCGTCTGCGTGAACTTCAAGTTTAAGTATAAGCTCAGGGCTCCCGAGAATTTGGGCTCGAATACGAGAAAAGTTTTGAACAAACCGGTGGTTGTAACCCAAACCGCGAAATCCCAGAAAGCATAGAAGGTGATGCGCCCTTAGGCTAACCATTGATATTAACACCTGCCCTGGGTAGTGCCCTGTCTATGTATTTTGACAAAACGATGGCTATAACACCTTTTAGTATGTCGAAGGGAATGAAGGGCAAGGTACCGACTGCCAAAGCTTCACCTATGGATGATTTGGTTGTAAAAGCCAACTGCACTGTTCCGGTGAAATATATTATGACTAGAGAAACCAGCAGCCCTAAAATCTTACCTTTTAAACTGAATTTGGCGAGTTCTACAATGTATCCGCCAACCAGTCCGCTTATGACGAACCCTACAATGTATCCGCCCGTTGGTCCTAGTATGATGCCTATACCTCCTTGAGCATGAGCAAACACCGGCAGTCCTATAGCTCCCAGGAGCAAATATGTAAGCATTCCCCAAAATGCCTTTTTGCCTAGCAAAAATATGCCTAAAAAAACTCCGAAGACCTGGAGAGTAAAGGGAACACCTCCTGGAAGAGGTATGGCAATCTGGGCCAAGACGGCTGTGATGGTTGCCAGCAAGGCAGCTTGTACTACGGTTCTAATTGTCAACTTCAAACACCTCCATAGTTTACAATTTATTTATAGAATACTCTATGCAATTAAAAAAGTCAATAGAAAATTAAATGGCAAGATATCATAAATGGCATAAAATGTGGTAAAATGTATTTGATTGACTGGTACGGGAGTGAGCATTATGGATGACAATACGAGGAGGCAGGTTCTTAACCTTCTGAAGACATCAAGAGGGCAGATCGATGGTATAATCAAGATGGTGGAGGACGACCGCTATTGCGTCGATATATCCAAGCAGATACTAGCGGTACAGGCTTTGCTCAGAAAGGCAAACTTGAAGATAATAGACCAGCATATAAAGCACTGCGTCAGGCAGGCCTTCACCGAAGGCCATGGCGAAGAAAAGGTAAATGAGATAATGGAGCTCATTGACAAGTACGCCAAGTAGCGTGTTTGATGGCTTTATTTATCATGCTGTCGTAATTTCTTTGGATGCACTTGAAATATAATCTCTTCATAAGGGGTGTAGGAATTTGTTACTGCGCTTTACTGGATATTAATGGTATTGTAGTGATGGAAGCGAAAACGTAATAACACTGGTTGTTTTGTACGTACAGAAATATTGACAATACTTTTTGTTGGAGGGATACGTCTATGGGAAAAGTCATACACGGCGTGAAGATTGAGTGCGTTCAGGGGGATATAACCAAACAGGAAGGTTTTGATGCCATAGTGAATGCGGCCAATGCTCAGCTCATGCCCGGAGGAGGCGTGGCAGGTGCCATTCACCGCGCAGCGGGACCGGGCCTTGCGGAGGAGTGTAGGCGCCTGGCGCCCATAAAGCCCGGCCAGGCCGTGATAACCGGCGGGTACAATCTGCCCAACCGCTACGTCATCCACTGTTTGGGGCCGGTATATGGCGTTGACCAGCCTTCCGACAAGCTGCTGGCCGACTGCTATAGGAACGCGCTGAAGCTAGCTGAACAGCACGGCATAACCTCGATAGCTTTTCCTGCCATTTCCACCGGCATATTCGGATATCCCATGGAGGAAGCAGCCAGAGTAGCGTTTAAGGCGATATTGGAGCTGGTTCCTTCGCTTAAATCGGTCAAGGTAATCAGGTTTGTCCTGTGGGATAGGAAAGCGCTTGAGATTCATGAGAGGGTGCTGGAGGAAATTTCAATTTGAAAAACGCTTGAGGTCGGTTTTCTTAAATGTCCATTCGGGCGTGATCAATGTATCGCCAAATTCAATGGAATACCACGGGCTGATTTGCGGGTCCTGGGGATTTTTTAGAATGTGGATGTCCTGTGCAGGCATGTAGCTTTGAGCCAGCATAAAAAGCTTCTCCCCTGTTTGCGGGTGCACAGCCATATCCACCACTATAGCACAGTGCCCTGGACTGCCTCCCTGGATGAATACATCGCCAATTTCCATATCCTCTAGCATCACGGGCTTCATTTCTTCAGCTAAAGACAGGGTGCCCGCATAGGAGAACACCATGTCCAGGTATTTGCTGAAAGTGCTGTAATCGTCAGAATAGGTAAAAGACTTAACCCAGCTTACTTTATTGCCGGATACTGATATCCTGTATCCCTGCGCCCACTTTACGAATTGGGCGTTAAAGCCATTGGTGAAGTTGAAGTGTATTCTATCGTACTGCTTGTGCTTGTATAAATACTCGGCTCTTAACCGGATTACCGCGTCGGCACATTGTTGCAGGTCTTTATCACCTATATCCATATCTATGACCGCTTCATATACGTTGTGTCCCTTTTCCCTACCGTCATAATATTTAACTTTAGAGCCGTGGGGCTTTAAGGGCAGGGTCCTCAAATAGTGTCCAAATGAGCCTTCTTCTACTTTTATGCGTTCAAATCCTTTCGGAAGGTTGATTCTATCCTCTATCGTTCTTCCACTTGGGTTTATAATTAAGCTTGTACTATGCTGCTGGTTATTTGGATTGGTAACGGATGTGCTTGTAGAGGAATTTTGCTCATCAAGGCTTTTATCTGAAACATTTGAATTCATATTTGAAGTTTTTTTATCCGATGGGCTTTTTTGACAAATAATCACGAACAAAAGGACTATAAGGATTATGAAGAGCAGTTTTTTCATATGCGATATCCTCCTCAAGGCCCCTGCAATATTCATCCGAGCATGCCGGTTTCCTGGTAATTACTGATTTTTCAGCCATGGTACATGTCCATCTGTTTCTTTTCTAACAGTTTTAGAGCACAGGAATAGTACAACTTATAAAAAGGATGCATATCTAAATATTCCCTGCGTTTTTTTTACTTCGAAAGCTATTCCGTTTATCAGTATTATTATCTATCAGTAATATTATGTTAAGCATTATTTGATGATAGAAAAACGGATCAGTGCTTTTTAAGTCTACTATATTCGCTTTAGTGTTTAGTAACTCTTCCAGTTCTCCAGTTATTTCAAGCATTCTGTTAAATTGGTATATTGTGCATTTTTCATCATCAAATAGTATTGCTATGTCAACATCGCTGTTATTTTTTCCCTTGCCTTTTATTACTATTTTAACGTATTTTGTCTCAGAAAACCAGGTGGTAGGTAAAAAAGTTAACTGGTATTGTATTTTACGATTTATTCACAATTGATGGGAAATATAGTATAATTCTACTTAAGGTCAATTGTGTGGTTGCTTATCAAATTAGAAGATAAGGCGGACTGAAGATGGAATACGTGAATGACCAGTTGAGTTTAAAACAAGTTGCCCAAGGTTATACTTCAAATGCTGGCAATGTGATGATTGCCTGTGTTGATAAAGAGCTGGTGAAGAGCTTCTTTTCAAATTGGAAGTGGATAAATCTTGGGCTTGTGGTGTCAGAGCAGCTATGCAGGCTTCCTAAAGAACAAAGGAAGAAAATGGTTGCCGATATAGTTATAAATACTGTGAAGAAAGAGCCTTCAAAAAGTATCGTGCTGGAAAACATAGATGTTTTATTTTCTCCCGAGTATTCGCTTGATGTCATAAGGACTTTGCAGCTGGCAGGGAAGAACAAAAGGCTTTTGGTGATATGGGCTGGTGAGTATGAGGATGGCATGCTGACTTATGCAAAACCGGATTGTCCGGATTTTCACAGATATGAAATTAGAAATTATGGGGTGTCGTGCATTACGAAATAGGGGGTACGGCCTATTATGAAATATGGTCAACTTATAAATTTTGATCCTATTGAGACAGTCATTCAGATAAAGGATGCTGATGATTCCTCTAAAGCCGCCAGACTGGTTGAAACCTACGTGATGTCGGACGACATGGCGGATATGATCAATGAGAAGATTTTGTCCCAGCTTAGTCTGGACGAGGTGATCGATAACAAAGGCGTGTTTCTGGTAGGCAATTACGGTACGGGCAAATCCCACCTCATGTCGGTTATATCTGCCATTGCTCAGGACGCCAACAACTTAAAATATTTAAAGAATAAGAAATTTGCTGAGTATATGCGCCCTCTGGCAGGAAGATTTGAAGTGCTGCGAGTCGAGATCGGGGCCGTCAAGACTTCTCTGCGGAATATAATAACTAGCGAGCTTGAGAAGGACCTGGCAAGGCGTGGTATATATTACACCTTTCCGCCTGCTGATACCATAACCAGCAATAAGCAGGCGCTCAACGAGATGATGGAAAAGTTTGAAGCGGTTTACGGGTCTAAAGGTTATCTTCTTGTAATCGACGAGCTTCTGGACTATTTAAAGAGCCGCACCGAGATGGAGCTTATGCATGACCTTTCTTTTTTAAGAGAACTGGGTGAGTTTATAAAAAATTCCAGATTCAGGGTTATATGTGGGGTGCAGGAGTCGCTGTTTGAAAGCCCAAGCTTTAGCTTTGTGGCAAGCACCCTGCTCAAGGTAAAGGATAGGTATGAGCAGGCCATCATTCGTAGGGAGGATATCGCATATGTGGTATCCGAACGAATACTTAAAAAGACTCCGGAGCAAAAGGCATGGATAAGGGAACACCTTAAGAAGTTTTGCAGCCTCTATAAAAACATGGCTGAACGCCTGGAAGAATTTGTAGAGCTTTTCCCCATACACCCAGCCTATATCGAGACCTTCCAGCGGGTGTACCTGGCTGAAAAGCGCGAGATACTCAAAACCATATCAGCTACAGTGAAGGAGATAGTAGATCAAGAGGTTCCGGAGGACCAGCCCGGAATTAAATCTTATGATTCCTATTGGAAGTACATAAAGGAGAACATGGCCAAAAAGGCAGAGCCCGAGATTAAAGAGGTGCTGGAAAAAAGCAGCGTGCTGGAGGATATAATCAACAGATCGTTTACTGCTAAGGCTATATATAAACCCCTGGCCATAAGGATTATTTACGCTTTAAGTGTGCACAGGCTTACCACAGGTGGCTTGGATGTCAGGGCAGGGCTTACCGAGCAAAACTTAAAGGATGACCTGTGCTTGTACATAGACATGCCGGTTAAGGATGAGGAGTTCCTATTATCGACCATCCAGTCGGTAATGAAAGCCATTATGGAGACGGTAAGCGGCCAGTTTATAGAATACAACAAGGACAATGAGCAGTACTTCCTTGACCTGAAAAAGGACATAGATTATGACGCAAAGATAGAGCAAAGGGCTAGTACGCTCCATGACTCTCACCTTAACAGGTATTTCTTTGCGATTATATATGATATGCTTGACTGGCAGGCGACGGAGTACGTAAATGGCCACCGGATTTACGAATACTTCATAAACTGGGAAGGTAGAAATATCTACAGAAGCGGATACTTATTTATGGGTGAGTCGAATGAGCGGCCTACCGCACAGCCGCCCAGGGATTTTTATGTGTATTTTTTGCCGCCTTACGGGCAGTTAACGGCGGTTGATGAGAAAAAGGATGATGAGGTGTTTTTCAGGTTTAAAGGCGATAAGGAGTTTGGGGAGCATTTAAGGCTTTTTGCAGGCGCAAAGGAGATGGAACAGCTATCCGGCCAGGCCGATAGCAAAAAGGTGTATGCCAAGAAGGCTGAGGAACACAGGCGGGCTGCTCTGCGGTGGCTGGACGCCCACAAGCTTTCATGCTTCACCGTTACATACAAAGGTATAAACAGGCAGATTGTGGAGGTACTCCACGGACGCCGCCTTAACGATAAGACCTTTAAGGAGATTATCGATACCACGGCTTCGGTACTGCTTTCCGAGTATTTTGCCGAAAAATATTCCTTGTATCCTAAGTTTAAGGTGAAGATAACGAGGGAGAACTACCGTGAGGTGCTCCATAGGGGCTTGGATTACATTGCCGGGAAATACACGCAGGATGGAGCCAACCTGCTTGATAGTTTTGGGCTTTTGGAAGGCACCAAGATAAAACCAGAGAGGTCCATGTACGCCAGTTACTTCATCAAAAAGATGAACAGCCTGCCATCCGGAGCGGTTTTGAATGCTTCCGATATATTTGAAAATCCATATGAAGATGTATATTATGACAGGGAGTTTAAGCTGGACCGGGAATGGATAGTGCTCATACTGGCGGCGCTGGTTTACAGCGGACATGTGACCATCTTGGCGGGTAACAACGTGCGCTATGATGCCTCAAACTTGGAGAATATGGCTAGTGCAAACTTCATTGACCTGTACTATTTCAAACATGTGGGCAAGCCAAAGACTCCGGCAATGGCCGAGCTTAAAAAATTGTTCGGCATCCTGTGCCTACCTGAAGGGCTCATCGTCAATCCGAACACATGGGAGGAAGCGGTAAGCAAGCTTTTAGAGAGAATAAAGCATGTTTTGGATAGGGTGCTGCATGCAAAGGAACTGCTCAATGAGAATTTTGCTTTGTGGGGCGAGCTTCTAATACCTGATAACATAATGAAACATTATATAAACAAAATAGAGTTGGTTCGGAATTTTGGAAACTCGGTTATCAGCAGGTTTAACACGCCTGCGAAGCTGAAAAATTTTGATTATACCGTTGAGAAGCTGGAAGATATTGCGGAAGGAATAAACATCATTGAAATAGTGGAGAGGTATGAGTTTTTCAAGAATAGTTGTTCTACCAATGTAGAGTACTTCAGCAAGGTGGAGCTCATACTGGATGACGAAAAATGGCTTGATAGGATAAAGGCCGAAAAGCAGAAGTTTTTGAAGATAAGGGACCAGCTTAGGGATTTGCCCGGTGATGACCTTATCTCTGAGTTAAATAGCAGGCTGAGCAAGCTGAAAGAAGAATACATCACCTATTATATGGAACTTCATGATAGATATCGTTTGGGATTGAATGACAGCAAGAAAAAAGAGGAGTTACTGCAAAGCAGGACGTTGGCAAACTTGAGGAAGCTCAGAAAAATCGAGGGAATCCTTGATGTAAGTAAGCTTGATAACATAATCGACGTTGAGTTGGCTTCATTAAAAGTGTGTTATGAGCTATCTCCAACCGAGCTTAAGAAAAATCATTTTTGCCCACACTGCAACTTTAAGCCCGCTGATAAGGAAAGGCCGGTTAAGGGCAGGCTGGAAGCCATTGAAGAAAGGCTGGAACAGCTGAAAGAGGAATGGAGGCGGATTATTCTTGCAAGTATAGAGGACCCGCTGGTGGCCAAAGATATTCAGTACCTCGATGTTGCTCAGCGCAGGCTGATAGAAGAATTTCTGGCAAAGCGGGAACTTCCGGATGTGGTGGATGATAACTTTGTGGATGCGGTGAATACATTGCTTGAGGGCCTTGACAAGGTTGAAGTGAGTGCCTCTGATTTGACAGAAGTCATGGCATCATGGGGACCATGCACCGTTGATGATATAATAAAAAAGTTTGAGAGCCTTGTGAAGGATTGGAGCAAAGGGAGAGATAAAGGCAAGTTGAGGATTATCGTAAAGAAGTAAAAATGGAGGCCTGTGCTTATGGATATACAGAGGTTAAGGGAAAAGCTTGAGGATTTTTCAAAAGCTTTAAACCGGCTAAAAGAAGCGCTGGAAAGGGACCAATCTGACGATATCGTTTTGGATGCAGTTATACAGAGGTTTGAGTTCACATACGAGCTTTCCTGGAAGCTCATTAAGGCTTATATGTCTTACAGCGGCATAGCGGATGTTAAAACGCCGAGGCAGGCTTTTAAGGAGGCTTTTACTGCCGGCTTGATCGATGAGGGGGACGTGTGGCTTGAGATGCTGGACGACAGGAATCTTACCTCACATACCTACGATCAAAGCACGGCCAGACGTGTTTATGAAAAGGTGAAAAATAGATATTATCCAGCCATGAGCAAATTAAAAGAAGCAATAAGCAGGGAGATAGAGCAATGAGATTTGGTCTTGAAGAGCGTATAATCGAAAAAATCGTATCAGCGATAGACAAACATAAAGCTGTAAAGAGAGCAGTCATATTCGGTTCAAGAGCCAGGGGTGACTACCGTTATAACTCGGATATTGACATTGCCATATATACTGATGGCCGAGCTTGTCCCGGCCTTATCGACGATATCGACCGTGCAGCCGGGATATACAAGGTCGATGTGGTTGATGTAAACAGTTTGGAGAATGATGACTTAAAAAAAAGCATAGAAAGGGATGGGATAGAGATATACAGGAGGGCTGATGTATGAAGCTTACAAAGGAGCATTTGGACAGCGTAAGGCATATAGAGGGTTTCCCAATTGGCAGGGATGAGGATATAATTGCCCTGTCCCAGCCTCCTTATTATACAGCTTGCCCCAATCCATTTATTGAGGATTTCATAAAGCAGCACGGGAAGCCCTATGATGAGGCTACCGACACATATCACAGGGAGCCGTTTGCAGCCGACGTAAGCGAGGGGAAGAATGACCCCATTTACAACGCTCACAGCTACCACACCAAAGTTCCCTATAAGGCCATAATGCGCTATATACTTCACTATACCGATCCCGGAGATATTGTATTTGACGGTTTTTGCGGTACTGGTATGACAGGTGTGGCCGCCCAGATGTGTGGAAATCCCGACCCGGCTTTTAAGATGCAGATTGAGAAGGAGATGCCTTACGTCAAATGGGGTGCAAGGAAGGTCATACTGAACGATCTATCGCCCGCCGCTACGTTTATAGCAGCAAACTACAACCTGCCGGTGGATGTTGCGGAGTTTGAAAAAGAGGCCAAGAGGATACTAGATGAATGCGAAAAGGAATGTAGATGGATGTACGAGACGCTCCATACCGATGAAGAGGGCAACGTGGTAAAAGGGCTTGATGGGAACCCCATAAAAGGAAAGATAAACTACGTTGTATGGTCGGATGTGTTTGTCTGTCCGCACTGCTCTAAGGAATTCGTATTCTGGGATGTGGCAGTGGATAAGGAAAAGGGTAAGGTATCGGAGCGCTTCCGCTGCCCGCACTGCTTAAGCGAGCTTAAAAAAACCGACTGCGACAGAGCACAGGAGACGGTGTACGACAGGGTGCTTAAGCAAACCTGTACCTTTGCTAAGCAGGTGCCTGTGCTGATAAACTATTCTGTTGGCAAGAAGCGGTATGAGAAAAAGCCCGATGCTTTTGACTTTGGGCTGCTTAAGAGGATTGAAGAGATGGACATACCGTATTGGTATCCTACTGATAGGATGCCAGAAGGATATAATACTGAACAGCCTAAAAAATCCCATGGCATAACGCATGTGCATCATTTTTATACGAAGAGGAATTTGGCTGCTTTGAGCTTGTTACGCCATAAAATGCAAGTTTTAGCTAAAAATAGAAGGATTATAGAATTCTTGATAGAATCATATGATTTAACTCATAGCACAAAAATGTCTAGAATAATATTTAAATCTAATAATAACAAACCTATTTTAACAGGTAATCAATCAGGTACCTTGTATTTAAGTTCATTGCCAATCGAAAAAAATATTATTAACGGGATAAAAGAATTGAAATTAAAAGTATTAAAAGAAACATTATTATTTTCAAAAGATAATTTGATTTATGTTACCACTCAATCATTAACTCAAATATGCAATATACCCTCAAACACCATCGACTACATTTTCACCGATCCACCCTTTGGCAGCAACCTCATGTATTCCGAGCTCAATTTCTTGTGGGAAGCTTGGCTTAAGGTTTTCACGAACAACAAACCCGAGGCCGTTGTAAACAAGGTACAGAAGAAGGGGTTGGCGGAGTATCAGGAGTTGATGGAGAGGTGTTTTGCCGAGTGCTATCGCATATTGAAGCCGGGTCGCTGGATGACGGTGGAGTTCCACAATTCGTCCAATGCGGTGTGGAATGCCATCCAGGAGGCGCTGCTTAGGGCGGGTTTTGTGGTTGCCGATGTGCGCACACTTGATAAGAAGCAAGGGAGTTTCAAGCAGGTTACAACCAGCTCGGCAGTCAAACAAGACCTGATCATTTCAGCATACAAGCCCAGGGAGAGCTTCAAGCGCCGTTTTCTTGAAAATGCCGGCAGTGAAGAAGCGGTGTGGGAGTTTGTGCGCCAGCACCTTGAACAGCTTCCGGTGGTCATCGAAAACAACGGCAAGCTGGAAGTAGTAGCCGAAAGGCAGGCCTATATGCTTTTTGACCGCATGGTTGCCTACCATGTTGTAAACGGCATTCCCGTACCTATGGATGCATCCGAGTTTTATAAAGGGTTGGAAGAGAGATTTATCGAGCGCGATGGAATGTACTTTTTGCCCGACCAGGTCAACCAATATGACGAAAAAAGGCTTAGGATGGATTTGGATAACGTTCAGCTTTCGCTTATCATTACCGATGAAAAGAGCGCTATACAGTGGCTTTATCGAGAGCTGTCAACTCCTCAGACCTATCAAGAGATACAGCCCAAGTTTATAAAGGAGCTGCACCAGCAGAGGTATGAAAAGATGCCAGAATTAAGAGAAATACTTGAGGAGAATTTTCTGCAGGATGAAGAGGGTAGATGGTATGTACCGGACCTCAACAAAGCTTCTGACCTGGTGAAGCTGAGGCAAAAGAGATTGCTCAAGGAATTTGAGGAATATACCAAGGGTACCGGCAAGCTGAAGGTGTTCAGGATGGAGGCCGTTCGGGCTGGCTTTGAAAAGTGCTGGAAAGATAGGGATTTCGCTACCATCGTCAAGGTAGCGAGAAGGCTGCCTGAAAGCGTTGTGCAGGAAGACCCGGCAGTGCTCATGTACTATGACAATGCGCTCAGCAAGCTGGAGGGGTAAAAGTTTGATGATTGGTGTGGGGCGGTGGGCCTTTGATTCGGTAAGGAAAAGCAGGGTGCAGGTTATAGAAAGAAATGAGCTGTGGGGGTATGTGTCGTACAAGGTTTACGACCCTGCTGTTGGAAATGTATATCAGGTAGCTGCAGATTATCTGGAAGAGTTGAATAAAGATTATTGTTCTGAAGCCTTTATAAGATACATCACCTCCCTGGCCAGGGTTAAGGATGCTCTGGCCAAAGGTATATTTTCAAATTTAAGTGAAAAACTGCTGCCTCTTCCACACCAGCTCTATGCCGTTAAAAGGGCGTTGTCAGCTAACAGGATAAGGTATTTGCTGGCAGATGAGGTAGGGTTGGGAAAGACCATCGAAGCCGGCCTTATTATTAAGGAGCTAAAAGAGAGAGGAATGATAAAGAGAATACTAATAGTGTGTCCTAAAGGATTGGTAACGCAGTGGTACGTTGAGATGAAGGATAAGTTTGGCGAGCATTTTAACATAATCTTGCCCGAGGACCATGACGCTATAAAAAGGCTGCACGGCGTTTCAAACATATATGAGGCTTTTGACCAGGTAATAAGCCCTATGGATTCGATAAAGCCGCTGGAGCGGCGAGCAGGTTGGGACAGAGAAAAGATAGAACGGTATAACAATGAGAGGGTCTATTCCATTATAAACAGCGGATGGGACTTGATTGTCATCGACGAGGCGCACCGAGTGGCTGGTAGTTCCAGCGATGTGGCAAGGTATAAACTAGCAAAGCTATTGGCAAAAACCAGCCCTTACCTTCTTTTACTTACTGCCACGCCGCATTCGGGCAAGGCCGAGCCGTTCTTGCGTTTGATGCGGCTGCTAGATGAAAAGGTATTTCCGGACCAGCGAGCCATAGTCAAAGAGCAGGTTGCACCGTATGTGATACGTACTGAAAAGCGGGAAGCGGTTGACCACGAGGGGAACAGGCTTTTTAAGAACAGGATAACAAAGGCAATACACATAAAGTGGGAAAAACGTCATAGTCTACAAAGAGAACTGTACGACCTGGTAACCGAATACGTGAGGCATGGATACAACAGAGCTATAAGGGAGAAAAAGTACTACATAGGCTTTTTGATGATTCTCATGCAGAGGCTGGTTACCAGTAGTACCGCAGCAATTCGCGATAGCATAGAGAGGCGCATAGCGATACTCGAAAGCCAGGAAGCCAGGATATCTGAACTCTCTTTGGATGACCTGATCGAAATGGACGCAGAGGCTGCGCTTGATGTTTTGCTTCAGACCAAGGCACTCAACTTAAAGGCTGAGATAGCCGAGCTTAAGGGAATTTTAGCGGTGGCCAAACAGGCCGAGCACCAGTTCATAGATGCCAAAGCCGAGCACCTGATAGAGCTGTTGGACAGGCTTTTTATCGAAGAAAATGGAAGAAAGGTGATAATATTCACAGAATTTGTAGCCACCCAAAGATTTTTAAAAGAGTTCTTAGAGCGCCGGGGATACAGAGTTTCAATCTTAAATGGTTCCATGAACATAGATGAAAGAAACGCTGTGATAGAGGAGTTTAAAACACAAAGCGATATACTCATTTCAACCGATGCCGGTGGAGAAGGTATAAACCTTCAATTTTCCAACGTGGTTATAAACTATGATTTGCCCTGGAATCCAATGAAGATAGAGCAGCGGATAGGCAGGGTGGACAGAATAGGGCAGAGCCGGGATGTGCTGGTATTTAACTACATACTTGATGATACGGTTGAAAACAGGGTCCGGGAGGTGCTTGAGACAAAGCTGGCCGTTATACTTGAGCAGATGGGAATCGACAAGATGGAGGATGTTCTGGACAGCCAACTGGCCGATATGGATTTTACCGATGTCTATATAAAAACCATTGCTGAACCGCAAAACGCTGATTATTACGTTGAAAAGCTGGAGGCGCAGATAAAGCAGCAGGTCGAGCAGGCTCAAAAAGTGCGCGATTTGATTAAAACCGAAAAAACGATTGATTTGGCTTTGGCATCTAGTATACGCGATTGCAATATGAAAGAATTGATGCGGTATATGTATTTAAACTATAAGGTCTGGAAAGGTGAGGATGTCAGGCTTGAACAACTAGATATTGGCCTTAACAGTCAGGAGGTAAGCGAGATTATAAAGAGGGACCTTTATTGGGATAAAGCTGATGGCGCTGTGATGATAAACCTTCCTGACTTGCCCAATGAAAAAGGGTATTGGTCATTGTGGGAGTTAAGCTTGGGTCCTGATATAAAGAACAAATGCGTTATTCCCATCTTCGTAAATATTGATGGAGTTGCTCGTCCGGTGTCGGCAAAGAGGATATGGGAGGAGATGATAAAGCCGGGGAGAGCCATGGAGATATTGGGAGTTAAGCAACTAAGTGATGAGGAGTTTGACAGGATATTGAGCATTGCGAAAGATGCTGCATATCACCAATTTTTGGAAATGAAAAAGCGGTTTGATGAAGAAAACGCCAATCAATACCAGAAATATCTATATGCTCTTGATTTGAGGCTGGAGGCGGCTAGTAGGATAGGGATTGAAAACATCAAAAGGCGTAGGATTGAGCGGTTGAAAAAGGAAAAAGAAGAGATTCAGGCTGAATATGCCTACAAAAGCAAACTTTGCCCTACTTTGAAACCTATATTTATAGCTTTTATGGAGTGATGGGATTGTTATGTCAGTATATTCTGGAAAAGATGGCTGTGGATTATGAAAATCAGATACTTCTGTTTGATTACGATGACCTTTGTGAGAGAAGTGGTGCCTTGAGATTCGCGCACAATAAAGGCTTCCAAATAATAGAATATGCTGATCCAGAAGAGTTTCGGTATTTCTATGAGCTAAAGTTGAGGGATAACAAGGACGTCAAGGTTATAATACGCGTGATGAATGAAAAAATATATGTCCCGTATGACATAAGAAAGAGGTATTACAATGTCTTTGTAGATTATGCTTCGGTTTTCCCAAGGCTAGATCCGGTGGAATTGAAGAGGTTCCGCCATATTGACCTTGATTTGCTGTATATAGCCTACCAGAATTGTTTCAGCGGCGTACTTGGTGCTAAGGCTACCAAAGAATTTATAGAAAAAGAGATGTTTTCAAGGAAGAATGCTGACGAGTTTGTGGATATAGTATGCAGTAGGATTGAACGATCCTTAAGAGAGAAGTTAAGCTACAGGGATTGGTTTGAGATTGCTAGGGACTGGGCAAGGGTTAGATTGATGGTTGATGGGGGTTTTTCAGGTAGAGATGTAAAGCAGCTTTGTGCCAAAATAAATGGCCTTTTCAAGGTATGGATGCTTGCAAATTATGGCCTATTATCCGCCAGCACCAGCGTAGAAGGGCCGGTGATGGTACACAAAATAAACGATTACATGCTGTCAAAAAGCCAAAGAATTGCGTTAATTGTGATAGATGGGATGTCACTGGAAAATTGGCTTACCATTCTTGCAAGTTGTCCGGATTTGGAGTATGATATTGAAACGGTATGCTGTTTTGCCATGATTCCCACGGTGACCACTGTGTCCAGGCAGTCGATTTTTTCGGGGAAGCTGCCGATCAGCCACAGTGACGCTTTTTCGTTGAAAGATGAAGAGAAACAGTGGATAGAATACTGGGTAACCAATGGCTATAGAGAAAGCGATGTATATTTTGGAAGAGATATTGAAGTGGATTTACCGCACAATATAAAAGTTGTTGGGATTATAGTAAATTTTATTGATGACCTCATGCACGGTCAGATGCAGGGGCAAAAAGGCATGTACTGGGGTGTAGCACACTGGGCAGGTAGCGGCGAGTTAAAAAAGCTTATTGGAAACTTCATAAATAGAGGTTTTGATGTTTACATTGCGTCTGACCACGGCAACGTTGAGGCAATAGGGCAGGGTAGGCCTAAAAATGATGGGGTTTTGACCGAAATGACATCTTTAAGGGCTAGGGTTTACCAGGACTTTGCCATTACAGGGGAAGTCGAAGAGAAATTCAAGGTATTTACGTATCCGGGGACATATATGCCCAAGGGATACAGATACTTAATATGTGATAGGGATACTGCATTTGGGATAAAAGGCCAAAGCTATGTGTGTCACGGTGGAATGAGCATAGAAGAAGTCATAGTACCTTTTGCAAGGATAAAGGGGATGTGAGTTTATGAGCAAAGCTGTAGTTTTCTCAAGGCCTATAAAGCCGGAATGGCTTGATAAGACGGTGGAATTTTTGTTGCAATGTCAGGATGAAAAACAGTCAAAAGATATACTCTTGGAATTTTTGTCTTCTTACATAAAAGACCGTACCAATCTTCTGAAAACCAGAAGCATTTTAGCTAGGATATGGCTTGAAGTTGATGAAAACAAAGGTTTAAGGGACAGAGCTTTAGAAGTATTTAAAACCTGCAATAATTCTGAACGCCTGGCAGTACACTGGGCTATGATGCTTCTGGCCTTTCCCATTTTCAGGGACCTTTGCGCTATTATAGGCAAGTTGTCAGACATACAGGAAGAAATAACCCTATCTCAGATAAAACGCAGGATATATGAAGTATGGGGTGAAAGAAGCACTCTGAAGCATTCCATACCTAAGAATATAAAGACGCTGAGAGAGTGCGGTGTACTTGAACAAGTAAAACCTGGGGTTTATAGGGTGCTTAAAAGGGAAGTTAAAAATAAAGATGTTATTTCTCTGCTTATATATGCAGTTCTTAAAAGTAGGGACAAGCTGTATCACAGCGTTTGGGAACTGGAAAGGTTTAAAGAGCTTTTCCCTTTTATTATAGATGTTAGTGTTGCCGATCTGCACAGCCATGGCGCATTTGTGTTGGATAGGATAGGCGGCGAGACTGTGGTGAGCATTGGGAGGGGATTTTGCTAGCTGATATGTTTGTTGTGAATTAAACGTTAAAAGAAAGGGTGTATAATATGCTTGATAAATCTGAAGTAAAAAGCCTTATATTTCATCCGGAAAAAGTTGTAAGGAAGTATGCAATGGAGTTTTTTGCTGAAGGTGGTATCGGCGACATAGAGGTTACAAAAATGATGCTGGAATTATACAGCAAAGGGGTTGATGACGAAGAAGCTTTGGACATATTGAGCAGTATGCCGGACCTTCCCCACAATGAGGAAACCCTAAAAAGGCTGTGGGAGATAGAACCGTCTCATCCTAATATAGTTTTTCACGTTGACAGGACAATTGTGGAAGCTGATTTAGAGCTTTTGAAAAGGCTGCCCGATGTTCGACCGAGGGAGCAAAAGTATATGGATATTTTGGAAAAAAGGTTTTCGATTGCCTCTATGGATACCGAAAAGTTGTGGGAGACTCTTTGGGAATACAGCCAATCGGGGTTAGGCAAAGGTTTCCGCGAGTTTGATTACAATTACGGTGAGCTTATAATAAAGGAGCTTGCCAGGCGCAAAGATTTTCCGATGGATAAATACTTGGAAAAAATACAAATCGACTATCCTGAGGAGTATAACGGGTGGGATGATACTTATCTTAGCGTTCTTGCCGGAGAACTCAAATCAAAAGAGTCAATACATTTTCTAGTAAAGACCATTAAGATTAACAGCGATTTTCTTTGTGAACGTGCCGCAGAGGCTTTGGTCAGGATTGGTATAGCCGAAGTGGTGGAAGCCATTGGCAATGAGTATTTGAATGAGGGGTTTCATTTTAGAATATACGCCAGTGGAGCGTTATCGAAAATAAAAATAAAGGAAAGCGAAGAGCTTATGCTGAAGTTTTTTCCCAAGGAAACGGACGTGACGTTAAAGACCTATCTTGCTTACGGATTGGCCAAGCTCTTTTCCGTTGACTCTATTCCCATGATTTTGACTTTGCTATGGCATGGCTATGACAGATTTTTTATCAACCTTGAAGAATCTGCCTACGTCCTTCATGTGGTACATGGTCTGCGGCATCCTGATATGGATAAATGGTATGAGGGTATTAAGCAGGCTGAAGAGAAGAAGAAAAGGGCGAAAGAAACTATATCGGACGAAAAGAGTTTACTAAAAATTTTCGAGGAAGAGCTAGAAGAGCGGCTCAAAGAGGCTATTAATGAACTAATTCAGGAGAGGAAGGTTAGAGAAAAGCTGAATAAAATCTATTCCGGCGAGGTTAAAGTAGGGAGAAATGAACCATGTCCGTGTGGGAGCGGCAAAAAGTATAAGAAGTGCTGTGGGAAATAGAGTGATATTTCCAGGCTAAGTGAAGGGGGATATTTATGAATAAGGATAGCATTGATAAACTGATGGAGTATACGGAAGATCAAGCTGTAAAGAGAGTACTAGACGACCATCCTGATCTGCAAATTTTATGGGAACGACGGCCTTTTATTGAAGGACCTATCGAAATCAACGGAGTAAATCCTATATTGCACATATTGTTGGAATCCATAGTTGAAAATCAAATTTTGCTTAATAATCCTCCTGAGGTTAAAGATGCTTTGATAAGATTGATGGATAAGGGCATGTCACACCATGCTGCTAGGATGACGATAGCTTCTGTATTAGCTAATTTTATCTTTAAAGTATTCAAAGAAGATGCACAGTTTGATATAAAAGGTTATTTGGATTATATAAATGTGTTGGGGCGTAGTTTGGAAAAAGTCGGGAGGAATGACCCCTGTCCTTGCGGGAGTGGGATCAAATACAAGCGTTGTTGTCTCAGTAAGATTGAAAATATAAAAACAATAATAGGTAATTTAAACATGAAAGCCATTGATGATAGGATTATTCTGGGTGGGGGGAAGTATGCATCAATAGAATATCTTAGAACTGTGTCTTCAAATGATCCTCTGTTGTTGCTTGAGAACAGAGCTCATATAGCTGATTTCTTAGAAGAAATGGATGATGTAGAAGGTGCTTTAATGGTACTTAAAGAGAATGCCGCTACAGCAGGGAATTTAAACGATGAAGGGTTTATTAAGAATGCTTATCTGGATTTGCTGTTTTTCTATCAAAATCATGCCGATAAGTTTGCCGAGGATGGACTAAAGCTAATAGACAAAATTTTGCCTCTTTCAAAAGAGAGGGATGAAATAGGAACATTGCGCTGTGATAGGGCAGATTTTCTTGGAAGGCTGGGTAGAATTGAGGAGGCGCAAAAAGAGTTTGAATCAATTTTTGAGGATATGCCCGATTGGTACTTTGGGCGATATAGATATGCGCTTTTTTTGGAGGATATAGGGCAGAGAGACAAAGCTATTGAAGTGTTAAAATACTTGTTATCAATTAAGGATAAACTGGATTATGCCACGTATACCGATGTATCGATTGCTTTGAAAAGCATGGGTGAAGATGTGTAAGCAGTAGAGAAGAGGTATACGAATTTGTAAGAGACTGTCCAAAATTTTGTGTATGGATGAATGAGAAAGCTCCTTTCTGGATAAAATTAACAACATAAAATCAGAAAGGAGCGTTTTATTATGGGTGTTTTACCAAAAGAAGTGGTAAGAGAAATAATTAAGGAAAACAATTTTCAAACTCCTCAAGAGATTATGAAATTCTTGAAGGACTCCTTTAAGGATATCCTTCAAGAAATGCTGGAGGCAGAAATGGATGTTCATCTTGGTTACTCTAAAGGTGAAAAACTGCCTGCCAACTCTGACAATACCAGAAATGGCTATAGCTCTAAGACTGTACGTAGTGAACTGAGACCAGTTGAATTGAATATCCCAAGGGACCGCAAAGGAGAATACAATCCTAAAATAGTACCTAAATACTCAAGAGATGTTTCTGGCATTGAAGAAAAGGTTATCTCTTTGTATGCCAAAGGGATGAGCACCAGAGACATTCACGAACAAATCAAGGAACTGTACGGAGTAGAAGTATCGGCTGAGCTGGTAAGTAAGATAACTGAGAGGATAGTACCTGAGATAAAGGAATGGCAAAACAGGCCGATTGAAAAGGTGTATCCATTCATCATCGGTATTTCCTTCTGACGGTGCGCTTGAGAAGATGCTGTATCTTGCGTCCATAAATGTAATGAAGAAATGGACGCAGAGGTATCGTAATTGGGACCAGGTATTAAATCAGCTGTTGATAATATACGGCAGCAGAATAGAAAATTATGTTATATAAGTTGTTAAAAACTTATTAGGACAGTAAAATATTGGTTTTTGCCACAAAAGATATTCCTGGAAAGCTCTTTGAGATTTTGCAAAGGAAGGAGGAGAGTATACTATACCAGTATAAAAATTATCACCAAAAATATTCTATTTTATGCATAAAATATAAAGAAAAGGTAACAATAGTAATGTATGAAAGACATTGTTACCAGGTTAAAGTGACACAATAAATAACGCCAGAAAGGAGCTAAAAGCTCCCATACACAAAAATATTTACACTCCCGCCACTTTCAAGGATGAAAAATTGCCACTATGCTTAAAAATAACGTCTATATTTGTCAGATAAGTTGAAATTTATACGTAAATTTTTACTGATCGGTCTGTCGATCAATTTCAATATTGTAGTTAGTGTCACATTAAACCAGCTACCACATCTTTCCCAGACGTGGTAGCTGGTTTGTATTTATTC
Organism: Caldicoprobacter algeriensis; assembly: GCF_023838525.1. Classification (GTDB taxonomy): domain Bacteria; phylum Bacillota; class Clostridia; order Caldicoprobacterales; family Caldicoprobacteraceae; genus Caldicoprobacter; species Caldicoprobacter algeriensis. Next base: position 91,935 of record NZ_JAHUQD010000002.1, on the reverse strand, counting down.
CTCCAATTCCAGCTCCACAACGGTGTCAATCTCATCAGGCAGTTTGGAGCTCCTGAGGTTGAGGAATATGGCATCGCCATAATGGTGTGCATTCCAGGGTTTTTGGATATTCACTTCAGAGCCATCGGCCAGTAGCCTTGCTCTTTTGACTTTACCTTTTATGCCCTGAATGGCGATGGGGCCTATACCCCTTTCGAATATATGAGCGTACAGCTTGTTGCCTTTCCTTGTATAGCGTCCCCATTCGGGTTTTGGCAGGCCAGCATTGCCGCAACCATATATGCTTTCACCGTTTTTGCTCATCCATTTTCCAATTTCGGTGAGTATCTCAACGCTCTCCTCTGGGATTTCTCCCTTTGCATTGGGGCCAACGTTGAGCAGGAGGTTTCCACCCTTGCTTACGCATTCAACCAGCGCTCTGATGAGCTGCTTGGACGATTTAAAGTCCTTATCGGCGGCTGCATAGCCCCAGTGGTTGTTCATGGTGATGCATGCCTCCCAGGGTATGGGATTGCCGGCCTCATCCACAACGCCTTCAGGCGGTATGATCTGTTCGGGGGAAGCGAAGTCACCGGCATAGATTTCTTTATTCACTGACCGGATGTTACCGCCCAGCCTGTCATCTATTATGATATGGGGTTGCAGGGAGCGGACCATTTTAACCAGCTCGGTAGCCTTCCAGGTTTCACCTGACATGTTGCCGTACGAGAAGTCAAACCACATTATATCGATCTTTCCGTAGTTGGTAAGGAGCTCCCTTACTTGTCCGTGCATATATTCTATGTATCTGGGAAAATCATGCTTTTTGTCCTTCCAAGTTTCATTGTCCCTCATTGGATGGAAGCTGTCACCATATGCCGGATAATCGGGGTGATACCAGTCCAGCAGCGAATAATAAAACCCTACTTTTAGGCCTTCGCTCCTGAAGGCTTCAACGTATTCTCTTATGAGGTCCCTGCTTGCGGGGGTTTTGGTTGCCTTATAATCGGTGAGCTTGCTGTCGAACAGGCAGAAGCCGTCATGGTGTTTGGCTGTCATGACGGCATACTTCATTCCGGCTTTTTTTGCCAGGACTGCCCACTCTTTGGGGTTGTAGTTTACCGGATTGAACTCCTCAAAGAAAGGCTGGTAGTCTTCAATTGAGAGTTTTTCGTGGCTCCTTACCCATTCACCCCTTGCCGGGATGGCGTAAAGGCCCCAGTGGATAAACATGCCGAAACGCGCTTTTACAAACCATTCGATGCGCTCATTTGCTGTTGACATGCCATTACCTCCCTTTTAGTATTTGCACAAATAACAAAACCTCTTAGCAGATTATATTGAAATTATGGTATAATAAAAATGGAAATTTTTAATCTTTGGTTGTTCAAAACTAACTTTTTACGTATGAGGAGTTTTAATTATAAGAGGGTTGGCCGATGAAGCATGATAAAGCGCTGCTTATAAAGAACTATCTGTCTAATCTTCAAGTAGATGTCCAGGTGGCAAGTTACACGTGCTGTCCTCAGAGTTGGGCCGATTTTGACTATGTGCCCGATTACAACAAGTTTTATTATATATGCGATGGGGAAGGGTGGCTTAAAATTGGAAGCGACGAGTATTATCCTAAGCCCGGACAGCTGTTTTTGATGCCGGCAGGTGTGGTGCAGTCGTATTCTACCATAAGCGAGAACACGTTCAAAAAATACTGGTGCCATTTCACGGCAAAAGTGGGAGAGATGAATCTTTTTGATATCGTGAGGACTCCGGTGTTTGTGGATGTTGGCGATGATCGAGAGCTTAAAGAGCTTTTTGCGGCTCTGGTTGACAGTTACCACAGCGGCGGCTTTACGGATGCTCTGCGGCTTAAAGGGATTATGATGGAGATCATAGCCTGGTATTTTGACAAATTGTCGTTGGACGATATACAGCTTTATGCTTATTCCTCCACTCAGGAGCTAGGCGAGGTGTTAACCTTTATCGAATCCCATCTTAATGATAACATAACAATCGATGACCTTGCCAAGATTGTGCATTTTCATCCCAACTATTTCATAAAATTTTTCCGGGATCACCTTGGTTGCTCGCCAATGCAGTACATAAACAGGCTTAGGTTGGAGAAGGCCAAGCATCTGCTTAAAACCACTGATTTGACGGTTAAGGAGATTGCTGATATGATTGGGTTTAACGACGCAGGGTATTTTTCAAAGGTTTTTAAAAGATACACTGGGTTTTCACCGCAAGAATTCAGAAATATCTAACTGAGCATAAGTGCTTGCGGATATTTTTTAGGATGGATAAATAGCGCTGTAAGGAAGGTAGGTATTATCGTGGATTAAGAGAAAGGGTAAGACGTGCTTTGAATAGATGTATAATTTTAAAATACACATAGTTATTTGAAAAAACAGCGCAATTTATGGGGATAGGAGGTAACGGCAATTGAAAAAGGGTGTAAGTGATCGTATCATTGATGCGCCTCAGGCTAACATCTGGTATTTACATCACAGCGGCTTTGCTGTTGAAACCGCTGGGCATTTCCTGGTGTTTGACTACTCCTGTGATAAACCCGAAAGTGAAGCAAGGAGCCTTGAAAGCGGCATTGTTACTCCGGACCAGCTGGATAAAGATAAGAGGATATTGGTGTTTGTGTCCCATGGCCATGGGGATCATTTCAATAAAGTTATCTTCGATTGGCAAAAGGATAGGCCGGATATCGTCTATGTTTTGAGTATCGATATTAAGCGTATGGTAAAGCTAAACTGGGAAAATTCATATGTTGTTTTCCCATACAAGATACTGCATATAGATGATGTGATGATAAAGGCCTATGGCTCTACCGATATAGGCGTATCCTTTTTGGTCGAAGTTGACGGGCTTAAGATATTCCATGCTGGAGATTTGAACTGCTGGTACTGGTACTATGAGTCAACACCTGAGGAGCTTAAGCAGGATAAGGAAAGCTTTGAGAGGGAAATAGATAAAATGGCGGGAGAGCCAATAGATATCGCATTTTTCCCGGTTGACCCTAGGTTGAAAGAATATTATCATATGGGAGGGGAGCTTTTTATAAACCGGTTGAGGCCTGACCTTTTTGTACCAATGCATTTCTGGGAGCAATATGATATTACGCGCAAGTTTGCTGACAGGATGAAAGGCCTGCCGACAAAAGTGGTATCCCTGTCCCACAGGGGACAGAAGATCATATATAAGAAAGGGAGAGATGCATGATGAAATTTAAGATGGCGCATACCAATTTCAACGTCCTGGACCTGGAAAAGAGCATAGCTTTTTATGAAAAGGCTCTAGGGCTTAAGGAGCTGAGGCGAAAGGAAGCCGAGGATGGGAGCTTTATTCTGGTGTTCATGGGCGATGGCACTACAGAACATCAGATAGAGCTCACCTGGCTGCGGGATCGAAAGGAGCCGTATGACCTGTCTGACAACGAGATACACCTTGCTTTCGTTGTGGATGATTTTGAGGCAGCCTATCAGCATCACAAGGAGATGGGTTGCATTTGCTATGAAAATAAGAAGATGGGGATTTACTTCATTGAGGACCCTGACGGATACTGGATAGAGATTATTCCGGAGAAGAGATAAGCTTAAAACAGAGACAACATTGTCAAGGGGGGATGAGGGCATGGCAAGCAGGGATTGCAGCAACATGGCGAGCAATTTGAAAAACTGCACGTGCAGCTATGATTATTGTAGCCGTAAGGGTAAGTGCTGCGAGTGCCTTTCCTATCACTGGAGCCGAAAGGAGCTGCCGGGGTGCCTGTTTCCGCCGGAAGTGGAGCGTACATACGACCGCTCTCTGAAGAGGTTTATACAGGTTTACGGCAATAAGTGATTTTAAGGTATTCCTTGAAAGAGTTATGGTGGTGTTATATCTTTGTATTTGCAGGTATATGTGATTGGTAACTTGTTATGGTGCTATATTAAAGTTGGCTTACGGTTAACGGTGCCCGAGGGGAGGCTTGAATGGCATGCCAAGGAAAAGGAGCGGTATTAGCCAAACCAGAAGCCTGCTGTATGGCTTGGCTCGTTTTCTAGGGGATGTCCAGGCCATCAGCAAAGGATCGAGGGCTGTTGCCAAACGGGTAGCGCGCAGAGCTGCAGGCAGGACGACTGCCAGGGCTCTCAGAAAGTTGTTTAAATGACGTCTGGGGTACTGATTGAGCAGTACCCCATTTTTGTTTTGGTTATAAAGTTATCCAAATGTATATAAAGCTCATTGTGGAATGGATGTGTAGATGCATCATATAAAAAATCCTTGTGAATTTTTGCTTTGCTTAAGGTTATATCTAGAAAAGTATAAGAAGTACTGCTGATGATAAAAATAAAAGTGAAAAGATGGTTACTTTATCCTAAATATGAAAGGAAGTTGACATGGACGGGAAAAACCGTAAACCAAACAGGCTTATTTCGGAAAAATCTCCGTATTTGCTTCAGCATGCTTACAATCCTGTGGACTGGTATCCGTGGTGTCAGGAGGCTTTTGATAAGGCAAGGCGGGAAGATAAACCTATATTTTTGTCCATCGGGTATAGCACTTGTCACTGGTGCCATGTCATGGAAAGAGAATCCTTTGAGGACCAGGAAGTGGCCGATATACTCAACGAAAATTTTGTCTCCATAAAGGTGGACAGGGAAGAAAGGCCGGACATAGATCACATATATATGACGGTATGCCAGGCCCTTACCGGCCATGGAGGATGGCCCCTCACCATTATAATGACGCCTGCTCAAAAGCCTTTTTATGCGGGGACCTATTTTCCTAAACACGGGCGTATGGGCATGCCGGGCCTTATCGATATACTAAAAGCGGTTGCCCAGGCCTGGAGGACCAACAGGCAAGGCCTTATTGAATCGGGAAATAAGATAGTTGAAGCCTTGCAGGATCAGTTTACACTGGATTCTAGAGAGAACGATTTGACGAAAGAAGACGTGCACGAGGCCTATAGAGGGCTTGAGCGCTCATTTGATCCGGTATATGGTGGATTCGGTCCTGCACCTAAATTCCCCATACCGCACAATCTTTATTTTCTCATGCGGTACTGGAAGGTTACCGGTGAACAGAAGGCTTTGGAAATGGTTGAAAAGACCCTAGATGCGATGTATCGAGGGGGGATATTCGACCATATAGGATACGGATTTTCGCGCTATTCCACCGACAGTAAGTGGTTGGTACCGCATTTTGAAAAAATGCTGTATGACAATGCGCTGTTGGCCATTGCTTATCTGGAGGCCTATTTATGCACCAAAAAAGATGTGTATGCTGAAGTGGCAAAAAAGATATTCACCTATGTTCTCAGGGATATGACATCGCCTGAAGGGGGATTTTATTCGGCTGAGGATGCTGACTCTGAAGGAGAGGAAGGGAAGTTTTATCTTTGGACCCCAAACGAGATAAAAGATATTTTGGGAAAAAGAGAGGGGCAGATGTTTTGTGATTATTACGGCATCACGGAAGAAGGGAATTTTGAGGGGAGAAGCATTCCAAATCGCATCCACACATCAGCACCCGTAAACCAGGATGAAGCCTTGATTGCGCCTTTGCGGCAAAGGGTATTTATGCGTCGAGAACAGCGCATTCATCCTTTCAAGGATGATAAGATTTTGACATCATGGAACGGCTTGATGATAGCTGCCATGGCTATGGGCGGCAGGATACTGCAAGACCAACGCTATGTCCAGGCGGCCGAAAAGGCAGCGGAGTTTATATTCCATAAACTTGTGGATAAAAGCGGCAGGCTGCTGGCCCGCTATCGCCATGGCGAGACGGCATATCCGGCTTATCTGGATGATTATGCGTATCTGATTTGGGGATTGATTGAGCTCTATGAGGCTATATACAAACCAGCTTATCTGCAGTATGCTATCAGAGAAACCCAGCAGATGATTCGCCTGTTCTGGGATTCCGATAGGGGTGGATTTTTTCTGTACGGCAGCGATGGCGAGCAGCTAATTGCGCGGCCAAAGGAGGTTTATGATGGAGCCTTGCCGTCCGGAAATTCAGTTGCGGCTATGAACCTGTTAAGGCTGGCAAGATTGACTGGAGACCTCAGGCTGGAAGATATGGCCATAAGTCAACTAAAGGCTTTTGCCAATGTGGTGAAGGAACACCCTGCTGTTCATACTTATTTCATGATGGCTGCTATGTTTGCACTGTATCCCACCAGGGAGATAGTTTTTGCCGGTTCTAAAGAAAACCAGGACGTCATGGATATGATAAAGGCTTTTAATTCTGTCTTTGTACCTCATACTGTGAGCCTTTTGCATTCAGATGATGAAGAGGGAAGACAGCTGGAACAGATGGTACCGTATATAAAGGACCAAAAGCCGCTAGACGGCAGAGCTACTGCTTATATATGTGTAAATTTTGCCTGTAAGGTTCCAATAGCCGATAAAAATGAGTTTTTAAAAGAACTTGCAATGGGTAATGAGCAGAACAGCAGGTAGAGAAAGGCTACAAATCAGGCTATAACTCTGAAGGAGTTTGCTTAAATGGTTTATTATATTAAGCCAAAGCTTTGCTCAAGCAAGGCTTTGGCTTAATATACAGTTTAATCGTCTTTTTCTTTACATCTGTCTTTTTCTTTGTAAGTTTTGCACAGTTCGAGTATATTTTCAAATTTAAATTCCAATAACATTTCCTTTTTTATAATGTCTTTAAGCACTTTGTCGACGCTTTTATCTATTAGTACAAGTTCTTGTAGCTTATCTTGTGTTGTATCGCTATATTTTTCATCCCCTGTACATTTGATGACTTCTTGAATTTTCTCCGCTTCTGCATTCAAAATGTGTGCAAGGCTGAGTTCTTCAAGTGCGATTGAAGCTAGTAACAATTTAATGGTTTTGTCGATAGATATTTCTATTTTGGGTTTGATATCGGGGATTGTGGGCATGCTCATATAAACACCTCCTCTATAATTTAAGTTATGTAAACCTTAGATAAAAGGTGGATACTTATATATCCATAACAGTTGATAGATATATTTAATTTTAGAAAGAATTATTGAATAAGAAATTGCTTTTTATTATAATAAGACGCGTGTGATAAAATCTATGACATTATTAAGGTTGTATAATTTATGTTAATTAACAAAGGAGACGATGCAGTTGAAAGGGCAATCGTTTTTGATTGATACCCATGTGCATACCTCGGAGGTAAGCTCATGTGGCAAGGTTTCAGCCGTGGAGATGGTGCGGTATTACAAGGATGCTGGCTATCAGGGCATAATTATAACGGATCATTATTACGACGGCTATTTCGAGCTACTTGGGGATCAGCCGTGGGAGACCAAAGTGCAGAAGTTTCTGTCGGGATATAGAGCAGCGCTGGAAGAAGGGGGGCGCATTGGACTGCGTGTCATGCTGGGCATGGAGCTGCGCTTTCATGATGGCGTAGAGGATTATCTCGTATACGGAATAGATGAGGATTTTCTCGTCGAGAATCCCGAGCTTTATAAACATACGCTAGAAAGCTTTAAAAAACTGATAGATAACCACAACATGCTTATATTCCAGGCACATCCGTTTAGGGTAGGTTTAAAGCCCGCTGATCCCGACCTTCTTCATGGAGTTGAGGTGTTTAACGGCAATCCCCGCCATAATTCCCACAACGACCTGGCCTATGAATTTGCTGCAAAAAACGGCCTTCTTATGATTGCCGGCTCGGATGCACACCAACCGCAGGATGTAGGCAGGGCAGGGATATGTTTACCTCACCCCATTTGTTCAGTCCGGGAACTGGTGGAGTACTACAGGGAATTTAAACAGGTTGAGATAGTTATAAATTGTGAAGACACCGGTTAAAAAATGTTCTCGAGTTAAAGGTTTTGTGGAAAGGGCAATAGATGGGATATGAATAATAATCCTTTTACTTGCCAAGTTAGCTAAGCTATTAATAGGTACGTTAACAAAGCCGAGGTATGTCCAGTTGAGTTTGCTTATTTAACCATTTGCTAAGGCTTTGTTTGCGCAAAATTTACAGCTAATATTTTATTTTGTTATGGACATGTTAGCTTTTAGGTGGTATTATTAAATTGATTTATTTATTGATTTGGTGGGCTGGTAGGAAAGCCTAAAATGGTATAGCCCGAGCGGAAGAAGTTTTATTGGGGAGAGTTCGGAATGATTGATGTAGCTAAAGAGTTACAAGGGTTTGTTGAAGGTTTGCACGAAGATTCCGTTGAACGTTTTTGTGATATCGCTGACGTCATTGGCGAATTTAACAAGGTGTTAAATAAACTGGGGAAGGAGCAATACAGGTATTCAAGTCAGTTAGACGAAATTATGATGTTCCTTGAAGAACAAGGGAATTACCATAAGGAATGTGTTTTTTTGCAGCAGCAAAACAGAATGAAGGATATGGAAGTAAAAAGACTCGTAGCTGTTTTATTAAATATACTTGATTTATATGAAGATTTGTATAGGTATTCATTGAAATACGGGGATGAATCATGGAAAGAGCAGATGACCATGCAATGGAATAGGACGGGCATTATGCTGAAACAAAACGGTATTGTGAGGATTGAAGGTATAGGAGAGCTCTTTGTTCCTCAGCTTTACGTGGTTGAAGAGATAAGACAAGTTCCTGGCATTCCAAATGGTCAGATTGTCGATATTATCAGAAGCGGCTACATGTATAATGGGGAAATAATAAGAAAAGCTAAAGTTGTTGTCAATCAAACATTAGAGGAACAAGATGAACAAGCTTTAAACTGCGCTGAAGCCGACAAGGGGAAGGAAGGTGTATAATTTTATGAGCAGAATAATAGGAATTGATCTGGGGACATCGACTTCAGAAGTAGCTATACTGGAAAACGGCAAACCGAAGGTTATTCCTAATTCTAAAGGCCAAATAATAACGCCATCGGTGGTGGGGATTGACCAGGATGGCAATCTTTTAATTGGACAGGATGCCAGGGATCAGATGCTGTTTCGTCCCAAGGACACGGTTATCGAGGTAAAACGTTTGATGGGTTCCGGACAAAAGGTGTCCATGGGTGGTAAAGAATATACGCCGCAGGAAATCTCTTCATTTATTCTTAAATACTTAAAGAAGTGCGCCGAGGATTATCTGGGTGAGGAGATAACGAGAGCGGTAATAACTGTCCCCGCATATTTTACCGACGAGCAGCGCAGGGCAACTGTAGAAGCGGGTAACCTGGCTGGACTCAAGGTAGAAAGAATCATAAATGAACCCACTGCTGCCGCACTGGCTTATGGTATTGATAACATGGAAAACAATCAATATATTCTTGTCTATGACCTTGGAGGCGGGACACTGGACGTTACCGTGTTGGAGATGTTTGAAGGAGTGCTGGAGGTCAAGGCGAGTAGCGGCAATAACAAGCTTGGAGGTAAAGATTTTGATGAGCGACTTATGGACTGGCTCATGCAAGAATTCAAAGCCCAATATGATATAGACCTTTCTAACGATGTAAGGGCACTAGCCAGGATTAAGGAAGCAGCTGAAGCATGCAAGATTGCTTTAAGTACGCAGGAAGAGTATAAGATAGAATTGCCTTTTATTGCCGAGAAAGATGGCAAACCCGTAGCACTTGAAAGGGTAGTAACACGTGATATGTTTGAAAATCTTATAAAAGACCTCGTTGAATCCACCATTGAACCCATAAACATTGCTCTGGGGGATTCGGGGCTAACAAAGGATGACATTGATCTGGTTTTCACGGTTGGGGGTTCGACAAGGATTCCACTGGTTAGAAGATTTTTAGAGTCGGTGATGGGACGACAACCTGTGTCCCCAGTGGATCCTGATCTGGCAGTTGCCATGGGTGCAGCTATTCAGGCAGCTATTATCAATCAAGAGCTTTCTGCTGAAAAGGATATACTGATAACCGATGTATGCCCTTACACCCTAGGGGTAGAGGTTCTCGAGTTTGTTGCAGGGTTCCCGGTTCCTGACATGTACGATGTCATAATTCCGAGAAATACCACTATTCCCGTTGTAAAAGAAAAGGTATACAGTACAGTGGTAGATAACCAAAAAAAGGTGGAAATAAAGGTTTACCAGGGAGATTACAGGAAAGCCTCGTTGAACAACTTTCTCGGCAAATTTATTCTTGATGGGATACCTCCGGCCCCAGCGTTTAAAGAAAAAATAAAGGTGAGATTTTCCTATGATGTTAACGGGATATTAAATGTCGAAGGTATCATACTGAGTACCAATAAAAAAGCGGGCATTACAATTGAAACTACAGGTGTTAAGATGGAGGAAGAATTGGACCTTAGCAATTGGAAAGAGGCTCCTAAAGCTCGGAAATACCGTGGAATTATCAGGCGTGCTGAAAGGCTGTTAGATGAAAATCCCGATTCGCCTTTATTTGCGGAATTGGATGGAGTTGTAAAAGATTTAAAGAAGGCGTTGCTTAAAGAAGATGATGATTCTGTTTTGGAAGAATTAGCAGAAACTTTGAACGATTTACTATATGATATAGAAGGATGAATGGTAATGTTTAAGGATTTAAGTAGCAAATATTACAGATGGGGATTGGCTTTGGCTTTAGAAAATAGGATTTCCAGCGCAGTAGAAGTGCTGGAGAAAACGGTTGTATTTGATGAAAGCAATTGGAAGGCATGGAATGTACTGGGGCTGTGCAGATACCGCCTTGGAGATTTTGATAAGGCAAAGAAGGCGTGGCAAAAGAGCCTCATTATTAACTCTGAAACCAATCCCGCAGCTCGGTACCTGAACGACATGGAAAGCGATGAGTTTAAATCCCTTCAAAAACAGTACAACCTTGCTTTGGAATTGGCTCTGTTAGGGAAATATAGCCAGGCCATAAGGATAATTAATGGCAATAAGTTTCTCAGCTCATCATTTGTTCGTTCACTTAATTTACTGGGTTTATGCCTGTATGGAAAGGGTAAATTTAGGAAAGCCAGGTTAAAGTGGGAGATGGCATTGAGCCTGGATCGGGATAATCCTTGTTCAACAAAATATATTGCTGAAAGTATGCGTTTATCGAATAATCGGAACTTCTTAGTTGATTGGTGGAAAAAAGCTTTCAAATTGAGTAAAAGGGGATTGAGGGATGAAGAATTATTATCAAATTCTTAATGTGCCCACTAATGCTTCGCAGGCGCAGATAAAAAAAGCGTATTTCTCACTGGTGAGGAAGTATGACCCTGAACGCTTTCCTGAGGAGTTTATGGAGATTCGTGAGGCCTATGAGGTTTTGTCGAATGAACAGACACGCAGCGAATATGACTCTATTATGACCATGGAACCAGTTATTCGTAATGTTTATGAGTATTGCCGTAAGTCTTTTGAAGAGGGAGATTATGAGGAAGCTATCAATGGGCTTGAAGAAATAATCAAAAGGGTTCCAAATCTCTCTATCGTACAGGAATTGTTAGGAGAGGCTTACCTTAAAAACGGCAATACTGTAAAGGCGATAAACGTTTTTGAAGATTTAGTTAGGAAACACCCTGATAATGCATCATTTATCAGCAATTTAGCCAATGCATATCTGGAACGAGGCTGGCATAAAAAGGCTTTAAAGGCCTTTAAAAAGGCAATAGAACTGGATGAGGATAACCTTGCTATTTGGCTTGGGTTGGCAGAGGCGTATTATTTAGCCAAGGATTACGATAGGCAGCGGCAGGTTTTAATAAGCGCATTGGAAAAGGCGCGAGAAAAAGGATGGGATAGCGTATCTCTGTATTTTAATATAATACAAAATGACATATTAACTGATAATATGGATGTATTCAATATACATCTGGAAGAACTGAGCAAGCTTGCAATAGAACGGGAGGATATAAGAGAAGCAATAGGTTGGGCAATGGCTGAACTCGGTCGCGTTCTTGTGCAAAACGGTATGATTGACGTGGCAAGAGCTGTTATCGATAAGACGATATCAATAATTCCCGATGTTCAGGAGTTATTGGATTATAAAGAGAGGTTGGATAGGTTTGGCGAACTGCAAAAGATATTAGAGGCTGCATATGATGACCCTAAACTCGATAGGGTAGTTGTTGATTTTGTTGCTTTGGAAATAGTTCCAGAGGATTTTTTGGACAGTGTTTTTCCACCCGAGATTGCACAATTTTTTATGGAGTACGGACTTGTTGATGATGTTTATTCGTATATAAAATCTATACTTTATCTTAAAGAGAAATACCCGGAACTTTATGCTGTTAAAAGAGATTTCTTCACAGCACTGGAAAATCCTAATCAACGTAAGAAGATGCTGCGCAGATATCGAATGGAGGAACGGCGATATACAAGTATATTTAATCTGTTTAAGGGTTTGATGGGTGAGGGTTCCGAGGAATTAGAAGAAGATGATGATTATGTTGAACCATGGTACAGCTCTAGCGAGCCTTATGTTAGAGAACAGCCTAAGGTAGGGCGGAATGACCCATGCCCCTGCGGCAGCGGTAAAAAGTATAAGAAGTGCTGTGGGAAAATAGAGTAATGTTTTGGGCAGGATTGAAGAGGCGCAAAAAGAGTTCCTATTATAGCTTGAATTTTTGATAAAAAATGAGTATAATTATAATGCGGTGCGGGGCTGTAGCTCAGCGGGAGAGCACCACACTCGCATTGTGGGGGTCGAGGGTTCGAATCCCTTCAGCTCCACCAGTGTTAGGACCACCTGGATGAGTCGGGTGGTCTTTTGTTTTTTATGGTGTGTTTAAAGCAATATGATTGCGTATTGCAGATGTCTAGGTTCTGTGTTAAGCTGTAAAGGGGTGATAACTATGGCTATAATCGATGTCAACTATTTTTCAAATGCTCTTATGAGAAATGTTGTGTACAAAGCCGTTATTCCTACAGATTCACCGGCCATGAAAAATATTGCGCCAAATGAGATGAAACCTTTCAAAACGCTTTACTTGCTGCATGGAATCATGGGTGGATACAACGATTGGCTGGTGAATACCCGCATAGCCAGACTGGCTCAAAAGTACAACGTGGCGGTGATTATGCCTTCGGGGGATAACAGTTTTTACGTTGACCAACAGGCGGGGCATAACTATTATGGCGAGTTTATTGGGCGTGAACTGGTGGAAGAAACGAGAAAATTGTTCCCGTTGTCTTTTAAACGGGAGGATACCTTCATAGGAGGGCTTTCCATGGGTGGTTACGGGGCTCTCAGAAACGGGCTTAAGTATTATAACACCTTTGGCGCTATGGTAGCCCTTTCTGCAGCATTGATAATCGATCAGGCTGTGGCTTCCAGCGAAGAGGCCGAGTGGGTATTTGCGCGGAGAAGCTATTATGAGTATGTCTTCGGCGATCTGTCAAAATTGAAGGGCAGCGATAAGGACCCCGAATTCCTTGTAAAGAAGATAAAAGAGGAGAAGGGTGTCATCCCCAGGATTTATATTGCTTGCGGGACGGAAGACTTTTTGGTAGAGAACAACCGCAAATTTAGAGATTTTTTGGCGGCAGAAGGCGTTGAGCACACCTATGTAGAGGATAGAGGATTCCACGACTGGAGATTTTGGGATAGATACATAGAGAAGGCGTTGCAATGGCTGGTGGAGTGATTTTATCAGATTGGCTGGCTTTGAGAGCATTCAACGATGCCACCACCAAAACCAACTGGGGTGGATTGCTGGCCATGTCAACTCTTTCACTGGTACCTGTACTCATAATTTTTTCTGCTTTCCAGCGCTATTTGGTTGAAGGCATTGCAACCACAGGCCTTAAAGCTTGATTTCTGATAGTTATAGTCATAACTGAAGGTTCAAAAATGAGGGAAGGGGTGAGCTTATGAGCTTATGCCCTCCTCTTTTATTTTTTGGAGAATTAATTTTGTTGACACCAATTATTTTAATGCTATATAATTCATGTGTGAAATATTTGACAGATTTGCTATAGGTAATTTTTTATATTCTTTGCAGTCTTGTCGTGCTCACGAAAAGATAGTTATGATGTCCATTGCAGGATTCATTCCAGCATTAAGGTAGGCAGGCGATAAGCAAATCTAACGGAGGTGATCCAGGTGAATGGTTCTTTGGAGCTGGAGGTTTACAAGGCTTTGAGGGATGCGTACAACGGCATCAAGAGGGAACTGCACAATAAGCTGGCACAGAACGGCATCACTTGGCCCCAGTTTCACGCGCTGTATCATATCGGCGATGAGGGCATTCCCAGCCACGAGCTGGCAAAGGAGCTCAACTGCAATGCCAGCAACATGACAGGGCTAATTGACCGCATGGAGCAGAACAACTGGGTTTACCGTGTACACTGCAAGGACGACAGGCGCGTGTGGTTGATTAAGCTGACCGAAGAGGGCAAGAGGCTAAAGGAAGAGCTGATTCCCAGGCATCAAAAGAATATAGAAGAGAGGATGGGGGTGTTAAGCCAGGAAGAGCTGAAAACTCTTAAAAACTTGCTGGATAAGCTTATGAAAGGGTGATTAGGGGGATAAAGGGGGATTTTTATGAAGGAATTGAGGGCGCTTATGCGCTTTATGAAGCCCTATAGGCTTCATATATTTGTTGCTACAGTTTGCATGATAATGGTTACGGCAATGAATATGGCCGGTCCGTGGATGATTCGCAACCTGATAAGCACGGTGACCCAAAGCATAGAGGGGAAGGCAAGCATAGCCCAGGTCAATTTCCTTGCGCTGGCCGTAATTGCGATATACTTGTTGAGAGCGGTGTCGCAGTTTGGTACCAACTACATATCTCACTATGCCGCGTGGAAGATACTGGAGAACATAAGGAGCCATCTTTATGACCATCTGCAGAAGCTGTCGCTGAGGTTTTTCCATGACAAGCAAACGGGAGAGCTCATGTCCAGGGTTCTCGATGACACTCGAAACTTTGAACAGCTGTTGGCTCATGCCATCCCAACTCTGGTGGTCAACGGCTTGATGCTGATCGGAGTGTCTGTCATCCTGTTTTCCATGAATTTGAAGCTGGCACTTTACACACTTATACCTATTCCCTTGCTTTTCTGGATGGTTGTGAAGTTCAGCAAGATATCCCGTCCAATGTTTAAGGAAGCGCAGAAAGAAATCGCAGAGGTTAGCGCAATTCTTCAGGATAATTTTTCCGGGATCAAGGAGATCAAGGCTTTCACTCAGGAGGAATATGAAAGCAAACGCACTTTGAGTCGGATAGCCGCTTACACCAGGGCCATATTGCGAGCGCTTAAGCTGAGCAATGCTTTTCATCCCAGTATAGAGTTTGTATCCGGACTGGGGACGGTTATAGTCATATTCTTCGGTGGCAGGCTGGCCCTGGCCAATCAGCTGGCGCTGGAGGATTTGGTGGCTTTTCTGCTGTACCTTAATACCTTTTACCAGCCCATAACTTCATTTGGGATGATAAATGAAGGTATACAGCATGCGCTGGCCAGTGCTGAACGGGTGTTTGAGATATTGAATGAGGAGCCCGAGATAAAGGATGCCCCCGATGCAATAGAGGTGAACAGAGTCAAGGGCAAGATAGAGTTCAGAAATGTAAGTTTCCGCTATGTCGATGACGTGCCGGTGTTAAAAAACGTGTCCTTTAAGGTGAATCCCGGCGAGATGATAGCACTGGTAGGCCCCACGGGGGTGGGTAAGACCACCATTGCCAACCTGATACCCAGGTTTTATGACCCTGATTCCGGCCAGATCCTAATAGACGACATAGACATAAGAAAGATTAAGTTGAGCAGCCTGAGAAAACAGATAAGCATGGTGTCGCAGGACGTATTCTTGTTCAATGGTACCGTGAAGGAAAACATTCTATATGGTCGGCCTGATGCCACTGATGAAGAGGTCATTGCAGCCGCAAAGGCTGCCAATGCCCACGATTTTATAATGGAGCTGCCTGAGGGATACAACACGAGGGTAGGCGAAAGGGGCGTGAAGCTGTCGGGAGGGCAGAAACAGAGGATTTCCATAGCCCGTGCGCTTCTTAAGGATGCACCAATATTAATTTTGGATGAGGCTACTTCATCGGTCGATACCCAAACTGAAAAGTTAATCCAGGAAGCTCTGGAGAATCTTATGAAGAACAGGACCACCATAGTGATAGCCCATCGCCTATCGACCATCCGCAATGCTGACCAAATCATCGTGCTCAAGGATGGTGAAATAGTGGAAGCCGGCAGGCACAACGAGCTTCTCAAGAAAGGGGGCCTGTACAGCCAGCTGTGTAAAGCGCAGAGCACTGATGAGCAGCTGGTGACCGTTTAACAAGAAAATCGTCGATTGGTTTGTGAACCATGTAAGCAAGGCTGACAAGGACTATGCGGATTACATAAGGTCAATGAGCGGAGCAGCCGAATAGCTTAAAAAAGCCTCCTGCTCCACTCTGGCCTTTTCTTTAAGCATGACTTGGATGAGCTGGTGAAACTCCTGATAGTCCTCGTCATCAAGTAGCTTTTCCAAGGCTTGGGCGTATTTGCTGTCAAAGGCCTGCCAAAATCGCTTCATGGACATAAATGCATCAACGTCCATAAGATAGGGCCGAAGGGTGGGTATGATTTGCGTTTTGAGGCGTTTGAATATTTGAAACCCTCCCAGGTCCATGTCACCCCAGTGGTAAAACGTGATCCCGCACCTGCAGGCGGCATCATATATTTTTTTGAAAAACAGCCCTTTTACCGGGCTGTAAAACCCCCCATGGTATATCACCAGCTCCTCAGGTGTCCTCCTTTTAAATACATAATCTACGTAGTTGGCCTTGTTTTCTATGAAAAGGATGCGCTTTACTTCCGGCAAATCGGAGATTACGAGGTCACGTATGGTTGGGGCGTTGATGGACACCCCGTGTACCAGAGGGGAGAAATCGACGGCCTGTTCTCGTATGGAGGCCAACATGTTGCCGCAAAATTCCACCTGCTCGGGCGCCTTGACAATGCCGATGAGGGATAAAATCTCATCATCGGTCCATTCTCCGGCCTGCAGGTCTTCTTCCTGCCAGTATTTTTTGAGAATTCCCAGCAGCCTTCGGCGCAGATTTTTTTCGAAGTATTTGGAGTCGCCAAAGCACCTTAAGCTGAACACCCGCTCGAGCAGTTCGTCTTCACCTTTGGTATCAATAAAGAGCAGCGCCTTCAAAAGATTTTGCATAAGGTCGCTGTCCTCGGGGAGGAAAGGGGGGATGGACAGCTTTTGTTCCATCCATGCTTGAGCATCTTCTAAAAAGTTGCGGATCCAGGGGGAGGTAATGCAGCTTTTGAGCTCGCACACCTTGGCAAGGGCATTTTCCACCTGTTCCCGTTTGGGCATTCTTTCGGCCTGCCTGTACGCCTCCTGCAGCGAGTCCAGCTTTAGCCATATGCGGCTGATGATGTTGCCCTTCTCAAAGCGCATCCATTCAAATCCGATTAAGCCTTCTTTTTCAAGATCCATCACTACCGAATTGATAAGCTCTTTGGTGGGTGTGTGTTCTATGTCGTATTCTGGAAATTCGTCAGAGCATAAGTTTATGAGAATCCTTCTGTTTGTCGAAGCAGTGCCTTTATAGGCGCTGCTTCTTTCATACTTGTCCAGCAGCCGGTTGAGTATCAGCTTCCTGTAGTTCATGCATCTCCTCCCTTATCCGTTTGGCATCAAAGGCTTTGACGAACGACCTGTTCCCGTTTCTTATCACGCACAGGGTTCTGTCCACAAGGGGGGCTATATCGCCTATTTTCTCGGAGGGAGCCGAGAGTATGGCCTGAAGCCCGAACTTGCGCAGAAGCTTGATGCTTTCATGTATCCTGTCGCTGTCCATCTTGCTGAAGGCCTCGTCAAACATTATGAGCCTAATGGTATTGCCCGACTCGTTATTGTATCGCGTTCGATACAGCTGGGCAAATGAGGCCAGCATGGCTATATAGAAGGGGGTTTGAGTTTCGCCACCCGACTTTTTGTGCAGGGTTTTTGACAGCCGCTGTTGCCTGTCCTGGCTGTCGGTGACTATTAGGTCAAAGGTAAGATAAGTCTTGTAGTCGGTAAACCGCTTGATGTTCTTTTCCAACTCAGCCCGGGCATCGGCATCCAGTTGCGAGTCCACGTCGGTGATCTGCTTAAACAGCTCTTCGATGGCGTCTCGATGCTTTTCGAGAAAGACCTGTGACGCTAGGTTGTAGCCGTCCATCAGCAGTTCGTCGGTTATCATGTCGTAAAACCGCCGGTACTCCGGCCTGGGGCTAACCACGAATCTGTATCGGTCATTCCCAAAGCTGCTCTCCTTCAAGGCGGTGTTGAGCTCTTCAATCTGCTCCTTGACCATGTCTATGTTGGCTTTGAGCTTGGCCAAAAAGTCGTCTCGGAACTGCTGGTAGGCCTTTTCCTTGGCATCCTTGATCTTCTCCATGTATTCGGGCAGCTTGATAGCCTTAAGATCGTTGAGCTCCTTCTCGTAGGACTCGTTGTCGGGGAGGTTAATATCGTATGACATGCGGTATTCCCGGTTGTATTCCGAACGAGCGGCCACCAGCTCCTCTCTCTTCTTGGTCATCTGGCTTTGTGTCCGGGCCAGTTGACTGTAGAAGTTGTTGTATACTTCAACAGCCGAAGTCCTGCTGGACAGCTCTTTTTGAAAGCGCGGTTCGCCTATCTCCTGAACCCACTCGTTAGTGAACTGGCTTTTTATACGGTTTTGATACAGCTCTACCTTTTGCCTTTCTGCAGGCAGCTTGTTTTCGGCTATTTCATTGTTTTTAGTTTTAAGCTCAATGAGCTCGGTCAGACAGATCTGTTCTTCGCTTTTCAGGCTTTCAATTTCTTTTTCCATCTCCTTTATCTTTTTGTCCAGCTGCGCCAGCCAGCTTAAGTCCAGTTTACCCAGTTCGTCCACTATGTCATTAAGCTTTGCTTCCAACGTAGGTATGACCTTGCTCTTTTCCAGTACCTCCAAGATGTTTTCGGCCTCATTGAGGTTCATGGACTCCATGGAGTATATGCTGCGCAGACCTTTAGACAGGCTTTCAAGACGGGCTGCTTCTTTTTCAATTTGAGCTATCTGTGCCGTTTTGCTTTCAATCTGCTCCTCAATGGCTCTTCGGCCGATATATGGATTTCTCCAGCGATCGGGGTGGAGCTGGCGTGCTACGAAATTTTGGTACAGCATGCACGAATCGGTTATGGCCCGCGGGTGATTCCGCAGGTCCTCCACTTTGTCGCACTTTATGACGTTGCCCATTACAAGATCGACGAACATCCGGGCGTAGGGGTTGGAGGTCTCCACCTCTTGTGCCAGGCTGTTTTCCATGGCAGCGGGGTTAAGCTCGGCGAGCCTGCCGGTATCCACCAATCCCAGGTCATAGAAGCCTCTCTCAAATTTCAATTTGTCATATACTTTCAAGGCATCCACGAAGTACTCCGGCTCCACTATGAGATAAAACTTTTGAGTGTGAAGGTAAGCTTCTACAGCGTTCCTCCAGCGCATATCTCGTATTTCTAATAGATCGGCCAGAATGTGTACCTGCACTTCACGGCCGTATTTAGCCGAGAGAGCAGAGGAGATTTCATTTTTAAGCTCCAACAGATTTCGGGCATAGGGTTTTATCCCGCGTTTTAGATTCTCTACCTCATCTGCAAGTTCACTCAGTAGCCTTTTGGCCTTGATTATTGCGCTATCAATAAGATTTCCTATTCTGGCTGCTGTCTGTTTGAGGTTGTTTATCAGAGTTATTATATTTCCAAATCCCTGAGCGGCCATGGCATCAAGGACTTCACCATCGGTTTTGAGCAGCTGCTCGGCGTAAGTTAAAGCTTGCTCAGAGAATTCCATCAGCTTGTTCCAGTCGGCCTGTATATCCTGCCAGTTCAAAATGTGAGGTTCGTCCCATGGCGTACCTTGCCGCACGGCGGTAGGCTCTGCTTTGAAGAGCTGCGCCGTCCGGGCTGTGTTACGGCATTGCGGTGTCTGGCTGTTCTGCAGGGCATGTATGCACTCGCGCCATACCCTGCCGTAATGCCGCATTCGTTTTATGGTGCGTGTCAGGTCGCCTTTGAGCTGCTGGAGCTGCTCTTCCAGCCGGGCTTTTTGGTTCTGCAGCGCATCCATTTTTCTGTATATATCTGACGAGATTTTATCGGCTATCAGCTGTTCGTGTTCCTTTTCCAGCGCTTTTATGTCTTCTCTGATGCTGTTTATTTTGGCCTCCATTTCGTTTATTTTCTGCTGGTTGTCGCTATGGGCTTTTTCGAGCCGTGCCACCTCATCAAGCGCCATCTGTAGCTGGGCCCGCTCTATGATGTAGCTGTGTACCAAAAACCTCTGCTTTTCTTCCATATAGGCGTTGTATTTTTGCTGGATATCCTCCAGGGCGGCTATGCGCTTCATCATCATTTCTGCGTCCTGTTCCAGCCTCTTGTAATAGCGGATGTTGTCCTGCATAAGGCTTATGTCGACAGGGCCTTTTATGTCGCACACGTCATTGGTGATGAAGGACTCGATGTCGGCGATGGGGGAGAAGGGTACGGCCTTTTTGAACAGGCTGAAATACTTTGATTTAAGGCCACCTAGCTTGCCCCTGAGTATCTCCTGGTACCCGCGATTTGTCTCTGGGAATTGGAACTTTCCTTTTTTGTAGTTCTTCATAAGGTAGCTGCGCAGCTCTTTAAAAGACATGGGGGTATTGTTTTGAATAAAGTGGTTCTCGGGCAAGGAGTCATCCAGTATAAAGAACCGGTGTTCAAATGTGCCATCGTCGTAGCAGTCAAACACCACTCCAAGGGTAAACCAGTTGTCTTTGAAGTCATCGTAAAACTCACAGGCTATATAGCTGGTGAACCTGCCGCTTCTTAAGTATCTAAATCCGGCGTCGCCGTCGTCGCCGATCTCGCCCCAGAGGTAGCCTTTGAGCGTCCTGGCAGACTTGTCGTTGGCGGCCTTGTTAAAGAAATGGCCGCTGGTGTCCCCAAGCAGCAGAAGCTGTATGGCGTCGATTATGGTGGACTTTCCGGCGGCGTTGGCACCCGTCAAAAAATTTATGGTATCAAATTCGATGAGCTCTTTCCAGAAGTAGTGCCAGTTGATGAGAAGGAGCCTGATGAGCTTTTTCATGTTTCTTCCACCTCGCCTCTTATCACGTTTTGCTCCTCGGCTTCCTCGCCCTCTTGGTCAGAATCTTCTTCGTCGCCGAGGGCTTCGTAGATCCGGCTGATTTTTTCATTGGTAACCACAAACAGTATCGAAGGCAGGATGAGCAACTTGTTATCAGGGTCTTCCCACCGTCCTTCCAGCTTTTGTATAATGTTGTAATAGGCCAGCTTACGTAAGGCCTCGGCAAGGTCACGGTCAGAGGGCTTCTTCTTTATAAGCCCTAGCGTCAGCATTTTATGGACGATTTGGCCCGTGCTAGTCAAAACCTCCTTGCGAAGGGTCACCTTTTCCCGCTCTTCTTCGAATATAAGGCGCAGTATGAACAGTATGAGGGTGGTGTTTCGGTCAAGTCTGACTCTATTGTACTCGTAGGTGTTCACAAGGGCAATTACTCCGTACTGGCTGTCCTTGTAAAGCGCCCAGCCGGAGAACCACAGGTATTCGTTGAACAGCGCAAAGTTGCGCTCTACGAAGCGGTATTCGGGGTTTACGCGCATCATCCCTTCTTTGGGATCGTAAACATCCCGTATGATGAAGGTGCGGGACAGAATAAGGTTCAAAAGCCTTCTGAACTCCTCTTTTTCTGAATTGCTAAGCTTTTCGTATTCTTCAACCCACATTGGCCTTGTCCTTTCTTATAAACCTCATTTTGGGGATTCTGTAGCCATTATTATATACGTATCCGTCCATAAATTCCACCCTGTAGAACGCCTTACGGTCGTAGCCCTTTAAGGTGGCTAACATGAGAAGGATGAAGGATTCATCATCGGTGAGCGGAACTTCATGGCTGTATACCACATCGAAGTCCTTCATTATATTTTTCATAAAAGCCATTATTTTGGTGTGGTTATAGCTTTTTTTGGCTTTGTCCAGGAACTCCTTCACTATATCCTCTTCATGGTCCTTATGGGATGGCGGCAGCTGCAAGGGTGGGCTTTCAAGCTTCTTGTGCCGTGCAGCTCTTACATACAATGAATTCTCGTCGATGTATCCCTGGTGGAACAGCTCCACGGCTTCCTGTAGTTTGGCAACCAGAGCTTCTTGCTTTTCCTGTGAGCTGTCGACAACCCTCTTTAAGATTTCCACAATCTTCCCCTTGATGCTGCGGTCGGTGTTTAAAAGATAGCGCATTTTCTCGACGGATGCCCGGGTATAAGCCGTGTTCTTGCGGTCAATTTCTTCAAGTATGTGGTCCAGACGCTCGTAGGTGTCCATGATATACCCAATTTTACTGATGACGTCTTCATGCCCTTCTTCGCGGCTTTTGTATCGACCGCGCATCATGGCTTGCTCCACCGTACGCTGGCGCAGCGAGCTGTCTGTCAGCCAGCGCTGCAGGAACCGGAGTATGGGAGCCTTGTAGCGAGGGATGGAATCTAGAGTCTTCAAGGGGTGGTATATTCGGTCGCTTATCAGGGTTTTGTATTCGTCAAAGTGCCCTTTCAGCACCTCGTTTACCGTTGCAAACTCGCTTAAAGCCTGATGATAGCGACGAATGTTGTTGTGCAGGGACTTGAGCTCATCCACCAGCTTAACGGTGTTTTCGTATGCCGTGAGCAGTGCGTTATAATTGCTTGAGTCTTCCTGCTCTTCATGGGCGGTCTTTAAGGCCGAGTAAGTGGAAAATACGTAGGAGTTATACTCCTTCAAGTTTTCGTCGGTAAAGGAAAACAGCAGGTTGATGAGCTTTATGGAATAATCCGGAAGCGTAACCACTTCCTCGAAGGAATCATCCTGATACTCTATATCGATCCAGCCGGTGTCTTTAAGGCGCTTTAATATAAGGTGCGCGATAGCTGATAGGCTGATGTTGCTTTCATTGGTACCGTTCAAATTATTTTCATTTAAAGGCTCTTCCGCATCCTCCAGCTCTTCCGACATGTCGACGCCCAGCATTTTCTCATCCAGGTTTGAAATGAGCATGGAGACCAGGTCGTCCTTCTTTATAGTCATCTCCTGGCGGAAGGCCTTTCTCAGTACGAACAGCGCATCCACGTAAATGTATTTGTTTTTAGATGCCAGAATGGAGAACAGATTTTGCGGCAGGACATCAAAAAGATGCATGGTAGCCTGTCCCTTCCTTATAAGCAAATATTGTTTACGGTTATCGGCTCGCCTTTTGTCGAATAATCGGTACGGCGAGTTGTCATAATAAGTTTAACACATAGCTCTTGATAATTAAAGCTGCTTTTGAGGATTTTAAGCAAATATGGTTGAAAACAATTCATAAAAATGGTAGTATAAAAATGGATATTAAGAGAAGAAGGGGAATATTGCATGATTCCGTTGAGAGATACCATACCCAGCAGGCGCGAACCTTTGGCAACAGTCCTGCTTATAGTCATCAATGTAATGATATTTATAGGCCAATCATTGATGCACGATGTCAGGTTTGCACAGTTCGTGTACCAGTACGGGTTTATACCTGCCAGGTTTTTAAAATCGATAGCACAGCTCAGGCTTTTTGAAGCGAGTACATACATGCCTCTTTTTTCGAGCATGTTCCTTCACGGCAACTGGGTACACCTCATAAGCAATATGTGGGTGCTGTGGCTGTTTGGCGATAACGTCGAGGATGTAATGGGCAGCATAAGGTTTGTGATATTCTATATACTGTGCGGTTTAGTGGCGGGATTTGCCCATTTTTTGTTTAACCCCACATCAAATGTGCCTACCGTTGGAGCTTCGGGAGCTATTGCCGGCGTCATGGGCGCTTACTTCATTCTGTTCCCTCATTCCAGGATTGTGACCCTGGTTCCGTTCTTTTTCTTCTTGCCCATGTTCATACACGTGCCGGCTTTCATATACTTGATTTTGTGGTTCATAAGTCAGCTGTATTCGGGGGTCATACAGTGGATAGGCGGCGGTAGCGTGGGCGGTATAGCCTGGTGGGCGCACATAAGCGGGTTTTTGGCGGGGATGTTTATCCACAGGGTATTTGTTGCGCGGAGACGATACAGGTATTATTGAGACCATTGGAAAATGCTTTTGACCTGTCGTTAAGAATGTTTTGCGTAAATAAACAGTCATAATACTTTTTGGGGGATGCAGTATGACACAAAAACCAATCCTTGGTATTACAATGGGGGGATCCGGCAGGGATAGGAGCAGAGATTGCAGCCAAAGCAATGGCCGAGCCTTATGTCTATGACATATGCCGGCCACTAGTTGTGGGAGATGCCGATACCATGAGGCTGGCCGTACAAATCGTCGGCGTGGATGTAGAGGTAAGGCCGATTCCAGAGCTGAAGGAAGCAAAGTTCGAGTATGGGGTTATGGATGTGATTGATTTAAAAAATGTTGATGTTGATACACTGGTACGCGGTCAGGTGTCGGCTATGGCAGGAAGAGCGGCTTTTGAAGCTATTAGAAAGGTTATAGAGCTGGCAATGAAAGGTAAGATCGATGCAACTGTGACCGGGCCGATCAATAAAGAAGCCCTCAACTTGGCGGGTTACCACTTTTCAGGCCACACGGAAATTTATGCTCATTTTACCCGAACAAAAGATTATGCCATGATGCTGGCTGAAGGCAATCTAAGGGTTGTCCATGTCTCAACTCATGTACCGCTGAGGCAAGCGTGTGACCTGGTCAAGAAGGAAAGGGTGTTGAGGGTCATTGAGCTGGCCAATGATGCATGTAAGAAGTTGGGGATCTCATCTCCCAGGATTGGCGTTGCCGGGCTTAATCCTCCTGCAGGAAAGCACGGGCTTTTTGGCTGGGAGGAAGAAAAGGAGATTATTCCTGCTATACAAGAAGCCAGGGCAAAGGGGATAAATGCAGAAGGCCCGGTTTCGCCGGATACCCTGTTTTCAAAGGCAAAAGGTGGGCAATACGATATTGTGGTGGCCATGTGCCATGACCAGGGCCATATTCCGTTGAAGATGGTCGGTTTTAATTGGGACGAGTCTGAGAAGAAGTGGACGTCTGTAAGGGGAGTGAACATTACGCTTGGCCTGTCCATCATTAGAACTTCCGTAGACCATGGGACCGCTTTTGGGGAGGCGGGGAAGGGCACTGCAAGCCATGAAAGCCTGATCAACGCGATTGAGTATGGAGCAAGGCTTGCTGGCTACAAAGGTTGACGCATAGGAATTTTATGGTGGAGCAAAGCAAGACCTTCCGCATACGAGGAAAGGTTGATGCATAAATTTAAGGTTGAGCAAAGTTGGGTTTTCCACAAGTTGCTGATAGGCGCTTTCATGATATCTTGTCATTCAGGTTGGTATCAAGTAGATAAAAGGTTGATGATAAAGTAAGCCTTGTTATAAATCGCCGGCAGATTTTGAAGAAAAAGGGTATGCCCTATCAAGGCATATTTTTTTCTTGGCCTACTTTCCACAGCGCATTACGGTTTATTTTCCATAAGCCTTTCTATATATTTCCTCCAGCTCGCTTACTAGTGGCATCCTGGGATTGGTGACGGTGCACTGGTCTTCAAATGCCTTGTCGGCCAGCTCTTTTACCTTTGCCTCGAATTCCTCCCGCGGTACGCCGCATTCCGCAATGGTCAACGGCATGTTGAGCTGTTTCATCAAATTTACGATGGCATCGATCAGGCTGCGTACTCCTTCTTGAGTGGTAGATGCCGGAAGTCCAAGGTATCTGGCTATTTCAGCGTATTTTTTGTCGGCTACATAGTGCTGGTATTTGGGCCAGGTAGCAAATTTTGTGGGCTTTTGAGCGTTGTATTCGATCACGTGCGGAAGCAGTATGGCATTGGCGCGACCATGAGGGATGTGGAATTCTCCTCCGAGCTTGTGCGCCAGGCTGTGGTTGATGCCCAGGAATGCGTTGGTGAAGGCCATACCGGCTATGCAGGATGCGTTGTGCATCTTTTCTCTGGCCTCTTTGTCATTGCCATTTCTGTAAGCCCGCGGCAGATATTCAAACACCAGCTGTATAGCCTTTATGGCCAGTGCATCGGTATAGTCTGAAGCCATGGTGGATACGTAGGCTTCTATTGCATGGGTCAGCACATCCATTCCCGTATCAGCTGTTATGTGAGGGGGTACGGTGATAACTAGATTGGGATCGATTATGGCTACATCGGGGGTGAGTTCATAATCGGCTAGGGGATATTTCGTGTTGTTCCTCTTATCTGTTATTACTGCAAAGCAGGTTATCTCTGAACCCGTACCAGAGGTGGTGGGGATGGCCACCAGCTTTGCCTTACGGCCAAGCTTGGGGAAGTTGAATGCCCTTTTGCGTATGTCCATGAACTTTAGCCGCAGGGAAGTGAAGTCGGTATCGGGATATTCATAATACAGCCACATGGCCTTGGCAGCGTCGATTGCTGACCCTCCCCCTAGGGCTATTATGACGTCAGGGTTGAACTTGTTCATGAGCTCGGTTCCGCGCTTTACCGTATCGATGGAAGGGTCAGGCTCCACTTCGGCGAAAATCTCGGAATGGACGTACTGCTGCCTTTTTCTGAGGTAGTACAGCACCTTATCCACATATCCCAGTTTGACCATGGCAGGGTCGGTTACTATGAAGGCCCGGCTGATATCTGGCATGTTTTCAAGATACTGAATGGAATTGGGTTCAAAGTAAATTTTGGGTGGGACCTTAAACCACTGCATGTTGACCCGCCTTTTAGCCACCCTCTTTATATTGATCAAATTGACGGCTGATACGTTGGCGGTAGTGGAATTCCTACCATAGGACCCGCAACCCAGTGTAAGCGATGGCATATTGGTATTGTATATGTCTCCTATGGCGCCCTGGCTCGATGGGGAATTGACAATCAGCCTGCCCACCTTGACCTTTTCGGAAAATAGTTCTATTGCTTTGGGATTCTCAGAATGGATGACGGCCGAATGGCCAAGGCCACCAAACTCCACTATCTGCTGTGCTACCTTAACCCCTTCCTCGTAATTCTTAACGATATAAAACGCCAGTATAGGGCTCAGCTTTTCCCTGGACAATGGGTACTCGGGACCCACGCCTTCAAGGTGAGCGACTAGAATCTTTGTATCCTGAGGAACTTCTATACCCGCCATCTTGGCTATAGTATAAGACGACTGGCCAATCACCGCGGGATTCATCATCCCCTTTTTGCTATCGATTGCCACCGCCTCAAGCTTTTTAATCTCCTCTGGGGTGAGAAAATAACACCCGTTTTCCTTCATGTAATCTATGGCCTGCTGGGCAATGTCTTCATCAAGGATGACTGCCTGCTCGGAAGCGCATATCATGCCGTTGTCAAATGTCTTTGAGAGAATCAAGTCGGTGATGGCCCTTTTGATATCGGCCGTCTTTTCGATGTAGCACGGCACATTGCCCGGCCCTACTCCAAGGGCGGGTTTGCCGCTGCTGTACGCTGCTTTCACCATGCCGGCGCCACCGGTTGCCAGTATCAGAGATACGCCTGGATGGGCCATGAGATATTGCGTGGCCTCAAGGGATGGCCGTTCTATCCATTGAATGCAATGCTTGGGAGCGCCTGCTTTGATGGCCGCATCTCTCATTACTCTGGCGGCTTCGCTGCTGCACCTCTGAGCCGAAGGATGGAAAGCGAATATAATTGGATTTCGGGTTTTCATGGATATAAGCGATTTGAACATCGTGGTAGAGGTGGGGTTTGTCACAGGGGTGATGCCTGCGATCACGCCCACAGGTTCTGCTATTTCTACATAGCCTTCAAGGTCGTTCTCCCTGATAACGCCCACCGTTTTCTGATGCCTTATGCTGTTGTATATATACTCAGTGGCAAAAAGGTTCTTGATTATCTTGTCTTCGTATACGCCTCTCTGGGTTTCTTCCACAGCGAGCTTGGCTAACCTCATGTGGTGGTCGATTCCCGCCAAAGCCATTGCCTTTACGATGTTATCGACCTGCTCCTGGGTCATTTCCATGAATTCTTCCAGGGCCTTGTTTGCGTTTTCCACCATGGCATCGATTTCGGCCTTTACATCTTCAGTGTTGTTTACTACCAATGACAGGTTTTCTCTGGCCATATTTTTTCTCCTCCTCCTTTTGCAATAATCCTTGCATTATTGTTAAAAATTTAACTATATCTTTTCTAAAAAATTGGGATTTGCAGGATAAATAGAAATCCCAACTTAAATATACCTTGTCTTTGTGGCTTTGCAATGAACAAAGCAACGCTGAGTTACAGTATATTTGGACCTTTATATCTCCATAAATATACGACAGCGCCACTAAATTAGGATTAAGTTGTAACGCTTTGCATTATAGCAAATCGTTAATTTTTTGTCAATACTGTTTTGGCAAATTATTTTAAATTTTTTGAAGGACTTTCATTAAATCTATAGAAGACTAAAGAAGACTAAATTAAAAGATATTATGTAGGTGATTTGTATTTTAATCTCTGCCAAAGGAGGAAGTGTATATGGATTTTAACGATTTAACCCCTCAGCAAAGAGAGGACATTCTTGCGGCACAGAAGAATGAGATCACCGAGTATCACATCTATACAAAATTGTCTGCCTCGATAAAGGACCAGCACAACAAAGAGGTTTTGGCCGAGATAGCCGATGAAGAGCTGGCACATTATAAATTCTGGCAGAGGATTACCCGGCAGGACATGAAGCCCGATAGATGGAAGGTATGGCTATACTTTATAATTTCGAGGGTTTTTGGGCTTACGTTTGGTGTCAAGCTGATGGAAAAAGGCGAACAACGGGCTGAAGAGGTATACACCAAATTGGCCGATACCATGCCTGAGATACATAAGATCGTTCAGGATGAGGACAGGCATGAAAAGAAGCTTATGGAGCTCATCGAGGAGGAGCATTTAAATTACGTTGGGTCAATGGTATTGGGGCTTAACGATGCGCTAGTGGAGCTGACGGGTACCCTGGCCGGGCTGATCTTTGCCCTGCAAAATACCAGGCTGATCGCCCTTAGCGGTTTCATAACGGGGATAGCAGCCTCTTTTTCAATGGCGGCTTCTGAATATTTATCCATAAAATCTGAGGGAGAGTCACAGATCCCGATTAAAGCGGCTATCTATACAGGCCTTGCCTACGTTTTTACGGTGCTGTTCCTTATCTTCCCGTATTTGCTGTTTGAAAGTTATTTTCTGTGTTTGGGGCTTACGGTCATAAACGCCGTGCTGGTCATACTTATATTTAATTTTTACGTTTCGGTGGCCAAGGATTTGGACTTTAAAAGGCGCTTTCTGGAGATGGTATCCATAAGCCTGGGGGTTGCGGTTCTCAGCTTCTTGATCGGATTTCTGGTAAGGGTTTTCCTGGGAGTGGAGGTATGAAATGGCGCGGTATAAATTTTTGTAAAATTAAATATAACACTCAAAAAATAAACGCCCATAAATAAAACGCTCCTTTCTGATTTATGTTGTTAATTTTGACCAGAAAGGAGCTTCATTATTCATCCATACACAAAATTAAATTTTGGACAGTTTCAGGAAGAACTTTACATAGGAATTTGGACTTATTTGTTTCTAAATATCAATACAGACATAGAGTCTCCGGTAGTACTATCATTCGTACTGATAATTACCCATTTATTCCCTTCTTTCCTGACTGTACAACCATTCTGGGCTTGAATATTGTATTGGGTAGAAATAACTATTTTGTCACAATCTTGACATCTTTCAAAGATAATTTGTATGCCATCCTTGAATTTTTCTATGCTCAATATCTCGCTGGTAGATTCATCTACCACGACACCAGGAAGTATTTCTAGTTCCAAGGGCAGCATGAAACAGGTATGCGCAGGTATTCTGAATTTTTTACCGTCAAAAAGTTTCTTTCCACCAAAGGTAATGGGTAATGCCTTTTCATAGCTGTCATAATTAGCAATGAATAATACCCTACCTACCTCTCCAACACGACTGATGACTAAAAGCTGTTCTCCATCCCATTCACGGGTATCTATTAGAGGTTTTACCCCAATTCTTTTAGCTAAATCATGTATGATAGGATCGAGATATTGATGGGTATGGAGAGTTGCAGCAGTATAGATTACACATTTGCCTTTGCCAACATTTCTTTCAACAGCAACTGCATTTCCTGTAGTATGAAAGGCATAAGCACCATCTACTGGCTTCATAAGAGCGGCATATGCATACCCTACGTTATCCACTTCTGGATAGTCGTAAAAACCTCGATCAAACCACGTATGTTTAGGGCGATCTACAATTTCAACCCCTAAAGCGTCCCGTAGGATGGTACATGGGTTTCCGTACATATCCATTTCAGGGATTTCTGGAAACAGAACCATTTTACCTCCTGACTCTAGATAAGTCACCAATTTTTGTTGAATATCGACTTCCATATAGCGAGTAGAAAATACAAATATTGAAGGTACTCTCTCTATATCGATAAAATCGCCTTTAGACAAATCATAGCCCTTATATACATAATTGTTTACTGCCAGAGCCTTGGCGAGTCCGTTGAAAAATAGTTCTTCACGGAACATTCTAAGTTCTTCAATAAAATCAGAAGTTTCAGGGTGGGGATATTCTGTCATATAGTAATCAGGTATTAAACCAAGATGGACCACGTGTTCTTGTTTGGTTTTTGCCAAGACGTCTCCAATTGCCATAATGCCTTTGGTACTTCTTTGGATGGTCCAGTAGTGGTTGCGAGGGTTACCATGGGGATCCAGAGGGCCCCGCCATATATGCCGACGGCCAAATACTTCACATCCTGCTGGGTTTTCCCCATCGGCATACATGTAATAATTAATGAGATTCATGCCATTAGCTATGCACAATCGGGCAGTTAGTGCGGGTGTAGATGGTTGCAATCTAGGATAATCGGAGAATCTGCCACATTGGAATTCTACCGAGAAAAGGGGTTGGCTTTCTGGTTGAACGGCCTCGGTAAAAGCGTTGGCAAACATGAGCTCAAAAAAGTTACCAAAGTTAATATCTCCTATATAGTAATCTACTGCCATATAGACATTTTTCAACTCAGATACTTTAGACAATTGGGAAAGACCAATGGGAAATGTTTTTGTACTTCCTTGATTGCAGCCATGTACATTGATTATAAAAGGAATATCACTGACATATTTTTCTGCCATCTTCTTCAATTCTCCTATATACATTTTAAAGTAGTCTCGAGCAAAAAGATGAAATTCTCTATGAATTTTGATAGCATTTTCTTTTTTTGGATTCCGCAATGCATTGATAATGATTTTAACTGGGGAAGAATCCTCCATGGCTGAAACAGGTATAGATAAAATTTCACTGGCTTTTTGAATCCCATGCTTATTTCGCAGCCAATTGCGGAAGAGAGAAACAGTAACATCATTATAATCAGGACAACCATGAACCCAGTGAAGCATTCCTACTTCATTGTCCAGCTGGATCATAAGAATAGGACCACCTTTGGGCACAATACGGGGGGCAATGATTTTATAAACGCTGTCATACCATTTCTGTACCAGTTTTAAATAGGTTGGGTGCATGTAGGATACAACTTTGCCGGGATGGGTAGTGCCGTCTTTGCCGATAGCTTCTACTTCAGGATAATTTTGAAACACCCAATCAGGAATTCCATCATAGCGTAATTCGGCCATTACATATGGGCCTGGTCGGACAATAACATATAAACCCAGTTCATGAGCTAAGTCGAGAAAGGCTCCTAGATCCAGGTTGGGATTGGTACGGCCTTCAATGTCTACCTTCCCTTCTTCACGTTCATGAACATTCCATGGAATGTAGGTGCTGACAAAGTTACAGCCGCAATCCTTAAGCCGTATTAAAACGGTACGCCAATCTTGATGAGATATGCGGAAATAATGGATCTCTCCGCCTATTAGTATAGATTCTTTCCCATTAATAAAAATTTTTTTATCTTGTATTTTAACAGACAAGGGAGTATGATTCATTTTTTAAACCTCCATTTTGTTTGTATTTAATTAAATTAAACTCACTTTTCAGTGATACATAAGTGAAATGCCCATGGATATATTTTAATTTGTTTTTTATAAAAAATCAAGTTACTCACATGGCTTTAGACTTCGGCTTTCAGCCTGCTTTAGAATGTTTGTCACAGTTTTTCAATAGGTCCTTTAGCCTGTGGAGATCTGGCTTTAATGATATTAATATCGAGTTCTTGTATAGCTCTTTTAATCTTATCACTTGGCGTTCACTGAGGCCTAGAAGCTCAGCAGTTTATTTGATGGTTATGACCTTATCGATGGTCTGGTTTATGACTCTTAAACGAGTCATTTTTTTTGTGGCATATTGAATATCTCCTCTCTCATACAGGACATTTTATCAGAATAATTTCAACAATATGACGTTGTTACAGAATAATAACAATACATAAAAAATATTATTGACAAACCTATAGTTTGATATTATAATTTAATTGCAAATTAAATTTAATTAAGTTAACATTAGTTAACTAGTAGGCTTAACGAATTTCAAAAAATTGCAGGGAAATGTGAAGTTAACTTCCATTTAATTAATTTGATAAGACAGAGGGATGGTTTTTATGCTTCAAATCAATTCACACAATAAGTTGATGAGTATGAGTCGTGAAATTAGGAAAAATAAGGTTTTGTTTTTAATGTTATTGCCGACTGTAGTATATTTTATAATTTTTCATTACATACCAATGCCTGGAGCTTATGTTGCTTTTGTAGATTATAATGTTAATAAAGGAATTTTTGGTAGTAAATTTGTAGGATTAAAGAACTTTCAGTTTCTTGTACAGAATGGTGATCTATGGAGGATAACAAGAAATACTTTACTGTATAATTTTGTGTTTCTTGTTTTAGGTAATATAGTTCAGATTGCATTTGCTGTTATGCTTTCTGAAATAGGTAGTAAATGGTTTAAGAAAATTACTCAGTCTATCATATTACTTCCACATTTTATATCAATGGTTATTGTAGGGGTATTTGCTTACAATCTTTTTAACTATGATTATGGTTTTGCTAATATGGTGCTTACATCTCTTGGATTCGAAAGGTATGAATTTTACTCAGACCCTTATATTTGGAAATATATTATAGTGTTCTTTAAAATTTGGTCTAGTACAGGTTATAATATGATTGTTTATTTATCTGTGATAACAGGGATAAACCCGGAAATTTATGAATCGGCATATATAGATGGTGCGAATAGTTGGAAGAAAATACGCTATATTACTTTACCGATGCTTAAACCTACTTTTGTGCTACTGTTCTTATTTGGTCTTGGGGGCATGCTGAGAGGTTCATTCGAGTTATTCTACAATTTGATTGGTAATAACTCGGTTTTGTTTCCTCAAACTGATATTATAGACACTTATGTATTTAGAAGCTTAGTTGGAACTTTCAATTTTTCAATGGGAGCAGCAGTAGGTTTTTATCAATCAGTATTCGGTTTTATATTAGTTCTTACTGTCAATGCCATTGTAAGAAAAATAGAACCTGAATACGCATTATTCTGAGATTTAAGGGACACTCCGGAGGAGGAACTGAGATGTTTTACAAAACTAAAAATAATGTTATACGTCAGGGATTGAGTGACAATCTACTTAAAATAATATGTTATACTTCTGTTGGATTATTTGCTTTAATTTGTCTGTTCCCTTTTGCGTTAATGATTACATCATCATTTATGTCAGAAAAAGAAATTGTTACGGAAGGATACAAGCTTTTTCCCAAAAAGTTTACTGTATCAGCCTATAAATTTTTATTGAGTAATCCTCAAAAATTGGTTAACGCTTATAAGATCACAATTTTCAATACCGTAGTTGGTACTACCGTAGGACTTTTTTTAATGTCAATGGCGGGTTATGTGCTTAATCGAAAGGATTTTAAATATCGAAACTTCTTTGCATTTTTTATATACTTTACAACTCTTTTTAGTGGTGGTTTAATTCCTAGATATATTCTTATGGTGAAGTATTTGGGGTTAAAGGACAACATTTTGGCAATGATTCTTCCAAATGTCATAAGTGCGTGGTATATCTTCCTTATGCGTAATTTTATGAAATCTATCCCTGATTCATTATATGAATCAGCCACTATTGATGGAGCCGGAGTTTTCCGTATTTATTGGCAAATTGTTCTTCCACTTTCTATTCCCGCACTAGCTACAGTTGGTTTATTTTTAGCTTTAGGTTTTTGGAATGAATGGTATAATGCAATGTTATACATTGAATCTCCAAGTAAGTTTCCGTTACAATATTTTTTGCAGAAAACAATAAATCAAACCAATGTACAAATTCTTATAAATCAAGGAGTAATGATCGATATTTCCGAACTCCCTACTCAATCGATAAAAATGGCTACTGCTGTAGTTGCTACAGGGCCGATTATTTTCTTATATCCTTTTGTTCAGCGATATTTTATTAAAGGACTAACTATTGGTGCAATAAAAGGATGATTTAAATCAGTATCCTCCGTGTGAGGGACTGTATTATATATTAATTTAAAATAAACAAAAAGGAGGAGTTGTTATGAATAATTACAAAAAAATGCTAATTTTAATTCTCGTAATGACATTTATCGTGGCAACACTAGCTGGTTGTACTGGAAAGCCCAATAATGAAAGTACAACCTCAGAAAACACAAGTTCTGATGGTACATCTAAAAATTCTACAAATGCTTCTTCTGATAATACCAGCAAGGTCGACACATCTAAAGAAGTTCATTTAATTTATTATCTATGGGGGAGTGAAGGGCCTGCAAATCGTGATATTTTAAATGAGATCAACAAAAAATTAAAAGCAGATATAAATGCTACTATTGAAGTCAAATATATTGATTGGCCAGACGTTGCAACCAAATATCCTCTTTTATTTGCGTCTGGTGAGCAGTTTGACATGGCTCATGCTTCGTCTAACGCTGTTATTTCTTACTTTACTTTAGCTGCACAAGGTTCTTTAACAGATATAACGGATATGCTAGATACAGTTGTCCCTAAGTTAAAAGCAGAAATTCCGAAGGAATCATGGAAGAGTGCAGAATATAAAGGTAGAATTTATGGTGTTCCTACTGCATATACTGAGTTTACTCCTTATGGTTACGTATATCGAAGAGATCTTAAAGAAAAATATGGTCTAGACGAAATTAACTCTATTGAAACTATGGAAGCATATATGGATGCTATTGCTAAAAATGAAAGTTTTCCTCCTTTAAATGGTAATTCTAGTGATGCACAAAATTTATATAGGATGTTTGTAGATCTTACAGGTAGTTGGATTGAGGCTCCTGGTATTCCGTTATCTGAAATGCATCTAGTTGCTGTCAGTCCAGAAAAGTATGATGATATTATCCACCCTGCATTTACGAAAGAATTTGAAGATTGGGCTGTCATGATGCATGAATGGTCTTCTAAAGGTTATTGGCCTAAAGATATTCTTTCTGCTCAGCAGAATGCAAAAACAAACTTTAATAATGGTATTTCAGGTGGTTTTATTACTCATATGCCGGATTGGACCGGTAATTATGGTACTGTGAAAAAGAATATGCCCGGTGTTGAAACAGATTTCTGGTGTTTTGCTGAAAAGAATGGTAAGATTAAAAGAAAATTAGGAGTTGAGAACATTACTATCATTAGTGCAAACTCTAAAAATCCTGAAAGAGCTTTGATGGCTATTGAAAAATTTATGACTGAAGAAGAGTATTACCGTTTAATACAATATGGAATAGAAGGTAGACAATATGAAATTGTAGACGGTATTGCTCGAAAACCAGAAAAATTTAATCCAGATGTTGATGCAGGTGGATTTGCTGCATGGGCTTTACGTAATGATAGATTTAATATCCCATATGATACAGAAGATCCTCGTCGTTATGAATTAATTAAAAAGTGGAGTAAAGTTGCAATAGATAATCCGTATGTAGGTTTCAGCTTTGATTCTACCAGTATATCTTCCGAGCTTGCTGCTATTGCTAATGTAAATTCCCAGCTAGGTGTTCAGATTATGTTGGGTAAAACAGCGGATCCCAAAAAAGCTGTTGAGGAGTATAGAAATCAATTGAAACAGGCAGGTATTGAAAAAGTAATAGAAGAAGTGAAAAGACAACTAAAAGATTTTACTCCTATTAATATTGGTAATTAAGTAAAGTAATTTAATAAAGCTCCTTTCTGGTGTAAACTACCAATATATACCAGAAAGGAGCTTTAATTTTGCATATATGAAATATTTTGATCTTTATCAAATATTTGGTGGTTCTCTAAATAGGAATATAAAAGATGTTAAATGGTGTATATTACCATTACTCTAAAATTTCATTGAGTTTTCTTTAGAAAAGTTAATTGTAACAAATTTTGTAAGAAATGTCGTTTAAGATATTAAAAAAGAGAGTACGGGGCAAAGATCATTGTAAAGAATAGTATTTTTATTTGGAGTAGAAGTTTAGAAGAGCATACAGAGTAAATGTTAGTTATAAGCATTTAACACTTTCTCGTATAATTAATTTGGTTGGTAACTTAATATGTTTTATAGGACTATTGCCATGCATGGCCATAACTAAAGTTTGAACTGCCGTCTCGGCTAATTCTTCCATGGGCTGTCGAATTGTAGTAAGAGAAGGTTTAATATTTTTGGCACTTTCTATATCGTCAAAACCTACAATTGATACATCGTCTGGTATCCGTACTCCTGCCTCTGTACAGGCTTTTATTACTCCTATAGCCATTTCGTCATTGGTACAAAACATTGCCGGAGGCATTTTTCTTTGTGTTAAAAGCATTTTAGCAGTAGTATATCCGCCTTTTTCTGTATGGGCACCTTGACAGTAAAGTTGCTTTTCAGGATCTATCCCTGCATCTTTTAGGGCATCGCAATATCCTTTATATCGCAATTGAGTTTCATATACCATATTATAGGCTCCACCCATAAATCCAATTTCCCGATGTCCACAGTCTATTAAATATTTAACTGCATCATATGCTCCCTGGAAATTATCTATAATAACTGAATATAAATGTGGACCTTCTATTTCACGGTCAATGGTTACAATAGGGAAATCTTGCGATGAATATTTAATTAAAATTTCATCTGTTACATTGTAAGCCATAACAATGAGGCCACTAGGCCGATGAGTATTAAAAACATGCTTAATAAAGTAATCAGTACTTCCAATATTGGTGCTATATGCTATAAGATGGTATCCATTGTCATTTGCACTTTTCTCAATGCTTTTTAACAACCTGCTAAAAAATGGACCTCCGAAATTAGAAGTTACTACTCCAATAATGTTTGGCTTTTTGTATTGATGTAATCTTGTTTTAATATCTATCTGATAACCTAATTCTCTTGCAGCTTTTATAACTTTTTCCTGAGTCTCTCTACTGATTTTTCCTTTATTATTTAAAACATAGGATACAGTGGCTATGCTTACTCCAGCTTTAACAGCTATGTCTTTTAAAGTAGCCATATCTTATTTCTCCTTCCCACTTGATGTTTGGTTTTCTCTATATCCTAAAAAGAATGAGGATTTTTAAATATTAAAAAATCAGGGTTGTTTTTTATTTTTAGGTAGATGTTTTCCTCTTATTAAACGATACGATAAAAACTTTAATCTTATACTCGCTACCTATATATTATAATAGGCTCTAAGATCCTGTATTTTATTATTTTCTACCTAATTTCTACTTTTATGTCTCTGCATTGCAAAAAAGATTTTTAAAATCCTAACAAATTTCTAATCACTAGCATAGCGCAGAAAATTATCACATTTAATTTTTTACTGGTTAAATTATATACAATACTACTTAACATGTCAATGTAATAGGTGCGAACGGGCGCATTTAATATTTTTGAAGAAATGATTACCAAACGAGGTTATATCAAATGTTTTAAAACCACTTGTACTTCTAGGCAAAACATTTTTACTTTTTAGACAACCACAAAGTGCTTAATTTTAGTGTATTGGCAAATGTTACCTCATATATTGAAAATGCGCCCGGTGCGAACTAAAACAATTAAGCCAATTGTAATAATAACACATATTTAATCAATATAAGTATAGCGAAAAAGGAAATATCACTATTTTAAATTTGGGCAAATCTAAGATTTTTTCGATAGTTTTAAAAAGGGAACTATTTCGGTATGGTTAGCTTCAATAATACAGTTTGCCTTTGATATCGGCTTTTTCAGACCATTTAAAACTTTTATTCTCAAAACGAAAGAAGCCTGTTATACAGTTACCCAGAAATTACTTTGGCCAAGCTGTTAATAGAAGCATTATCAAAGCAAAAGCATATCCGGTTGAGTTTCCTTATTTAACCATTTATCAAGATTATGTTTGTGCAAAATTTAGGTGCCTAGCAAGTAAATGCGAGCTTATATACCACTAGTAATAAAAAAGATACTGAAAAGCTAAAAAGAGTCAAAGTGCCTAAATTATAAAACGAAAGTTCTGAAATTGGCCAAAAGCAAGAGACAACGCTTGATATGCTGGACCATGCAAACAAGTTAAAATTTAATTTTTAAATTAAATTTTACAAAATGTAAATAAATGTTAAGTTAAAATATTGACGTTTGTTAAATTATGTTGTATAATAATAAAAACTTAAAGTTCTCAATGTATTAAAAATAACAACAGTTGATTATAGAGGTTTTATGATTTTTGCGCTTTTGATTTTGGTCACAACATAAAAAATGGTTTATTATTTGGTTTTTACGTATAAAATACGATATTTATAGTAGAGGTGTACTCTATTTTATAGTAAGAAAAACAACAGCAGCAAGGTAATATTAACCTAAGACCTATTATTCTTCATGAATTACTTACCTATATGTTACTTTTAATTAAGATTATAAATATGCAAAATATAAATTCAGATAATGGAATAGGAGATGAAAATGATGCAGAACAATGAAGTTAGACTAAAAAAACTTCTTGAGTCCATGACTCTCAAAGAGAAGATTTCACAAATGCTTCAAATTGCTCCAAATTTTTATTTGCGTCAAGGAGCGATTACCGGCCCCATGGAAGAATTAGAATTAACCGAGGATATCATTTACAATGCCGGTAGTGTATTAGGTGCGGCTGGTGCCGAATTGACAATGGATATACAGAGAAAATATTTGGAGAATAACCGCCATAAAATTCCTCTGATTTTTATGGCTGATGTAATTCATGGGTTTCGCACCATATTCCCCATACCTTTAGCTATGGCCTGCTCATGGAATCCAGAACTTGTAGAAGAATCGGCTCGGGTGGCGGCCAAAGAAGCTTCAATAGCAGGCATCCATGTAACTTTCTCGCCTATGGTGGATTTAGTACGAGATCCTCGCTGGGGAAGAGTTATGGAGTCCACTGGCGAAGACCCGTGGCTTAATTCACTTTTTGCTCGAGCCTTTGTCCGCGGATATCAGGGGAAGGGGCTTTCTGACAAAGAAAGTGTGGCGTCGTGTGTTAAGCATTTTGCTGCTTATGGTGCGGTAGAAGCTGGGCGAGATTATAATACTGTTGATATGTCAGAAAGAACCCTGAGAGAATACTATCTTCCGGCTTATAAGGCAGCAGTGGATGAAGGATGTGCTATGGTAATGACCGCTTTTACTACGGTGGACAGTATACCATCAACGGTTAACCAGTGGCTGTTGAGAGATCTGCTACGAGGAGAATGGGGCTTTGACGGCGTTATTATCTCCGATTGGGGGGCTGTCAAGGAAACCATTGCTCATGGTGTAGCTGCTGATGGGCAAGAGGCTGCTGAAAAAGCGATTAAAGCCGGGGTAGATATTGAGATGATGAGTTCGGAGTATGTACATCATTTGGAAAGCTTGGTTCAAAAAGGTATTGTGGATGAAGCCCTAATAGATGAAGCTGTGATGAGAATTCTGAAATTAAAAGAGCAATTAGGACTCTTTGAAAACCCATATAGAGGAGCTGACCCTGAAAGAGAAAAGACAGTGCTGCTATGTGATGAACATCGGAAGTTGGCCCGAAAGATAGCTGCTCAGTCCATGGTGTTGTTAAAAAACCAAGGGGTACTACCTTTTGATAAAAATATTGGTAAAGTCGCCATCATTGGTCCTTATGCAGAAGCCAATCATATTCTGGGTGGATGGTCTTGTGAAGGGAGAAATGAGGAGGCTGTAACACTCAAACAGGGAATTGTGGCCAAGATTGGCCAGGATAATGTCATTGTTGCTGAAGGTTGTGATGTGATGGGCGAACAACTCAATCTCTCTTCGGCCATCGCAGCTGCACAACAAGCTGATGCGATCATCCTTGCATTGGGGGAACATCCTGATATGAGTGGGGAGGCAGGCAGTAGAGCTTTTATTACCCTACCTGGAAAACAACTAGTTTTAGCTCGAGCGGTGTTGGAGTTAGGAAAACCTACTGTTGTCGTACTATTCAATGGCAGACCCTTGGAGATTACCGAGCTTGATTACATAGCACCAGCTATTTTGGAAGCTTGGTTTCCGGGTACAGAAGGAGGAAACGCAATTGCCGATATCTTATTTGGAGATGTAAATCCTTCTGGTCGTTTAACAATGAGTTTTCCTTACACTGTAGGGCAGATACCAGTATATTATAATTGTTATAACACAGGACGGCCTAAGGGTAGGGAGAATAATGAATTTCGATTTTGTTCCAAATATCTGGATATTCCAAATGCCCCATTGTATCCTTTTGGATATGGTTTAAGTTATACTACTTTTCAATATTCCGATTTTGTTTTAGATAGCAACAAATTGACGGTGGATGGTGCTATTACCGCTTCTGTAACGGTAACAAACACTGGGAAGCGAGCGGGGGAGGAGGTTGTTCAGCTATATATCAGGGATGTAAGTGCTAGTGTAGTGAGACCTGTAAAAGAATTGAAGGGGTTTCAGAAAATCTATCTCGAACCTGGTGAGTCTCGAAAGGTGAATTTTATCATTACTGAGCCCATGTTGCGTTTCCATAGAAAAGATTTTTCGTTTAAGTCAGAGCCTGGCCATTTTATAGCCTTTGTCGGGCCTAATTCTGCACAATTGTTGGAACAACCTTTTGAACTAGTTTGATATTTTGTGGGCAAATAATAAAGTAAGTACAACAATTTAGCGGAGAAAAGGAGGTTATCTTTATGAGGATTCTATTCCTTGATCTGGATACGTTACGACCGGATCACCTTGGGTGCTATGGTTATCACCGCAATACCTCGCCCAATATCGATAGAATAGCAAGAGAAGGAGTGCGCTTCGATAACTACTACTGTTCAGATGCGCCCTGTCTTCCATCGCGTGCAGCACTAATGACTGGCCGCTTTGGTATTCATACGGGTGTAGTGGGCCATGGCGGTACAGCGGCCGATATGCGCATGGAGGGTGAACCAAGGGGATTCCGCGACAGGCTTTCGTGGGACAGCTTACCGGCCTTCTTACGCTCGGCAGGTTTCAGGACGGTCACTATTAGCCCATTTGCTGAACGTCACTCGGCCTGGTGGTTTTATGCTGGTTTTAACGAGATGTACAATACCGGTAAATGTGGAGCGGAATCGGCAGAAGAGATTACACCAACTGTAATAGATTGGATCAAGCGTAATGCAAAGCAAGACAACTGGTTTCTCCATGTGAATTACTGGGATCCACATACTCCCTATCGCGCCCCCATAGAATTTGGGAACCCGTTTGAAAAAGACCCTCTCCCTGACTGGATAACGGAGGAAGTTTTGGAACAGCACCGTAGGAAAGTCGGTCCCCACAGCGCACGAGAAATAAATATGTATGATAACTATGCAGATCCTAGATATCCTAGGTATCCCGGGGAAATAAAAGATATGCAGGACTTAAGGAAGATGATAGATGGCTACGATTGCGGTATCAGATATATGGATGAGCATATAGGTAGAATATTTGATGCCTTGCGAGAAGAGGGTGTATTTGACGATCTGGCGATTATAATAAGTGCGGACCATGGGGAAAATATGGGAGAGCTGGGAATTTACGCCGAACATGGTACAGCTGACTATATAACTTGCAGGATACCAATGATTATCAGATGGCCAGGGGGCCAAAAGGGCCATGTCGATAAGGGCCTTCATTACAACCTTGACTTGTTGCCTACATTGGCACAGCTTTTAGGCAAACAGCCCAGTGAGCGGTGGGATGGACAGAGCTATGCACCAGCTATTTTAAATGGAGAGGATTGCGGAAGGGACTACCTCGTCTTGAGCCAGTGTGCGCATGTGTGCCAGAGAAGTGTGAGATTTGGCCCATGGATTTACATACGCACCTATCACGATGGCTATCATCTCTTCCCTGATGAGATGCTGTTTAACGTAGAGGAGGACCCTCATGAGCAGTTTGATGTGGCACAGCAAAATCGCTCGGTTTGCTGGGAAGCGGTGTATTACCTCAATGAGTGGCACGATAATATGATGAAGACCATGCCGTATGCGGTGGACCCTCTATGGACGGTTATCAATGAGGGTGGACCATTCCATGCTAAAGGACATCTAAAGCGTTACTGTGAGTGGCTTGAAAAGACAGGGCGAGGCCATGCGATACCCGAGCTCAAGCGCAGGCATCCCCGCGAGTTTGAAAGATAACCGGTAGGTTATCTTGCTATTTAAAGCAATAGCGTTAAAATTATACCCTGCAATTTGATTTGCAGGGTATAATTTTATTTTGGAAAACAATAATGTTGTAAGTATTGAGAATTGCAGGTGGCTTCAATATGCGTTTGTTTAAGGAGGGCTTTGTATGGCAAAGTATAAACCTGGTTATTTAAAGCTTCTGGAAAATGGTGAGCTTAAAAACAGGGTCAGAAAGGCCAGAAAACACCTGGATGAATGCAACCTGTGCCCCCATGAATGTGGGGTCAACAGAAGGGAAGCAATAGGGTTTTGCCGCTCTTATGATAAGACGGTGGTGGCCAGCTATGGTCCCCACTTTGGCGAAGAGCCTCCCTTGGTGGGTAGTAATGGTTCAGGCACCATATTCTTTGGTTACTGCAATATGAGATGCGTGTTTTGCCAGAACTGTGAGCTGAGCCATGGGGGAGAGGGGGAGGTTGTGTCCAACGAGGTGTTAGCCGAAATAATGCTGGTGATACAGAACCATTACCGCTGCCATAACATAAATCTGGTCACTCCCACGCATTTCGTGCCCAATATCCTGGAAGCGCTGTATATTGCAGCGCAAAAGGGACTACAACTGCCGCTGGTTTACAATTGTGGAGGATACGAGAGGATAGAAACCCTTAAGCTGCTCGATGGAGTAGTGGATATATACATGCCAGATTTCAAGTATAGCATAGAGGAACGAGGTGTAAAATATTCCACGGTGAGGGATTATCCCAGATATGTAAAGAGCGCTTTAAAGGAGATGGATCGCCAGGTGGGTGGTTTGAAGC
This sequence comes from Caldicoprobacter algeriensis, assembly GCF_023838525.1. Classification (GTDB taxonomy): domain Bacteria; phylum Bacillota; class Clostridia; order Caldicoprobacterales; family Caldicoprobacteraceae; genus Caldicoprobacter; species Caldicoprobacter algeriensis. The sequence continues at coordinate 48,685 of NZ_JAHUQD010000002.1, read as the reverse complement.
TTGACGAAACGGGAGTGGCTTACAAGGGGCTTTTGATAAGGCATCTCGTGATGCCCGGAGGGCTTGAAGATACCAAGGAAATTTTGAGGTTTATAAAAGAAGAACTTTCGTCCGACTGCGCAGTTAACCTCATGGATCAGTATTACCCTTACTATAAGGCTTACAAATACGAGGAGATTGCGCGGAGGTTGAGTCCGGAAGAATATAAAGAAGCAAGGCTTTATGCCAAAGAGTTGGGGCTTAGATTGATCGAATAAAATTGAAATTAAGGGGTTTGCATTTTTGTAGATTTTTAATATAATAAATATCGTATTTTTCTAATATAATGATAATGTCATAAAATAATTGCAGGAGGTGATATGGTAATGAACTCAGCTAAACAATATTTATGGCTTGTGCTGATAGCATTTTGCATTGCAGGCCTCGTATATCCGCCAATAGGGGTAGTTGCGCTGGTGTGCATGCTTGCACCGGTGGTTACGGCGCCCTTCATGGGGAGGAAGTGGTGTAACTCGTTTTGCCCAAGGGGTAGTTTCAACGACGTGATATTGAAGAAGATCACCCTAAAGAAGGGCATTCCCGGCATGTTTAAGACCACTACATTTAAGGTGGTATTCTTGATAATACTGATGAGCTTTTTCGCCGTACAATTGATCTTCGCATGGGGCAATTGGGCCGCTATAGGGGCGGTATTTGTTCGCATGGTTCTTATTACCACGATAATTGATATCATACTTGGTATTTATTATCACCAGAGGACTTGGTGTGCCTTCTGCCCCATGGGAACCATGGGTGGATGGGTGTTTAAGCTGAAGAACAGGATAAAAAAGGGTATGATGAAAAGGGATGCAGTTGGCGATAATGTGGTGTAAGGAAATCGATACAGGCTTCTACTGGTATGATAAAACCAACATTGATTCAGAGGAGCTAAAACCGTTGTTATATGATTAAAAACTATAGAAAGTATTTGAAATGCAAAAAGGGAGAGAGCACAAATGCTCTCTCCCTTTTATTTTTACAAAACCGCTTCTATGTTTTTGTCTTCAACTTGCCTGGTGCGAACAAACTGGCTTTGATAAAGGTTGTAGTAGACCCCTTTTCGCTCCAGCAACTCCTGATGCGTGCCCTTTTCTACAAGCTTACCATTATCTATCACTACAATCAAATCAGCGTCTTTTATGGTACTCAATCTATGCGCTATGACAAAGCTGGTACGGCCTTTCATCAGGTTTAACATCGCTTTTTGAATATATATCTCGGTACGGGTATCTACGCTGGAGGTTGCTTCATCCAATATGAGTATGGCCGGATCGGCCAGCACTGCCCGGGCAATGGCCAAAAGCTGGCGTTGGCCGTGGCTCAAGTTTCCGCCGTCATCTGTAAGAATGGTGTCATACCCCTGGGGCAGGCGCATGATGAAGTCATGGGCATGGGCGATTTTGGCTGCCTGTTCCACTTCTTCGTCGGTGGCGTCCAAACGGCCATACCGTATATTTTCGCGAACGCTGGCGTTGAATAGATAGGTATCCTGCAGCACGATTCCCAGTGAAGAGCGCAGGCTTTCGCGCTTGATTTTTCTTATATCGATGCCATCTATGCGTATACTCCCCTCTTTAACGTCATAAAATCGCATGAGAAGGTTTATTATTGTGGTCTTGCCGGCTCCGGTTGCCCCGACCAGGGCCACCATTTGACCAGGTTTTACTTCAAGGGAAAAGTTTTTCAGCACCAGGTTTTCACCGTCATATGCAAACGAGACGTTTTCAAATTCTACGTGGCCTTTTACACCTACTTCTCTGAGGTCTACAGCATCGGGAGCATCGGCCGGCTCGGGTTCTTGATCCAAAACCCGAAATACCCGTTCAGCGCCGGCTGCTGCCGCAAGCACCATGTTGTACTGGTTTGCCATCTCGTTTAGGGGGCGAGTAAACTGCCTTGAGTAGTTGAGAAATACCGAAATTGTACCTACTGTTATGGCGCCTCCGACGTTTCTGACGGCCAGCAGACCCCCGATTCCTGCGATGAGCGCAAAGCCCAGGTTATTGAGCATGTTCATGGTGGGTCCCATGATTCTCGATAGCACTTGTGCCTTCAATGCTGTTTTCTTCAGCTTTTGATTGGACTCTTCAAATTCGGCGATGACGTGTTGTTCGCGGCAGAACAGCTTGACAACTCTTTGGCCTGAAATTGTCTCCTCTATCTTGCCGTTGAGCTCACCCAGAGTTTTTTGCTGTTCTATAAATAGCCTGCCTGTATGTTTGGTTATAAGCCGGGTTAGAAGAAACATCAATGGGATTACCGATAGAGTTATAAGGGTAAGTATTATGCTCTTTAACAGCATGAGTATTATGGTACCTATTATGGTGATGACGCCTGATATGAACTGAGTTAGGCTGGCGTGGAGGGTGAAGGATATGGTATCTATATCGTTGGTGATGCGGCTCATCAACTCCCCGTGGGTGTGAGAATCGAAGAATTTTAATGGCAGTACTTGATACTTGCTGAACAGGTCCCTGCGCATGCGAGCTACCGTCTTCTCGGATATAGAAGCCATAAAGAATCCCTGCAAAAAGGCAACAAGCGAGTTTAGTATATAAACACCCAGAAGGAGAAATGAGATCCGCACTAGCCCTTGAAAATCTCCGGGAATGATGTATTGGTCTATGGCCTGCCCGATGAGCAATGGCCCTATAAGGGTGCATGCCATGTTGAGTAAGACGGATAGTATGACTATTATCAGACCTGGAATATCTTCTTTCAAGTATCTACTCAGCCTGACAAGGGTTTTACCCAGATTTTTTGGCCTTTCTCCTGGTCCCATGAACCGGCTATGTGGACCATGTGGGCCATGTGGTCCCCTCCTGTCAAACCGGTGCATACCAGGGCCCCCGACGCCGCGCATGCCGTGGACAGAAGAGGTGCCGATGCTATGAGTATTATCCTGTAAAACCGAGCTTCCCTTATCAACTTTACGTGGACTGAGCTGGGCATTACTTCTATCATCAGGCATATTGTTTTACCTCCTTTCCTATCTGTGATCTGTAAATGTCCTGGTACAGCGGGTTGGAAGCAAGAAGCTCTTCGTGGGTGCCTATTCCTGCTATGCGTCCTTGCTCCAGGATGATGATCTTGTCGGCATCCATGACTGAACTTATGCGTTGAGCTATTATGAAGGTGGTACACTTGTGGTTCCACCTTCTTAAAGCCTGCTGTATTTTAAGCTCTGTTGCCATATCGACAGCGCTGGTGGCGTCATCCAGAATAAGTATTTTGGGCCTTTTCATGAGCGCACGCGCGATGTTCAAGCGCTGCTTTTGACCGCCTGACAGATTGACTCCTCCCTGGCTTAAATCGGTTTGATAGCCGTTGGGGGTTTGCATAATGAAGTCGTGGGCCTGGGCTATGGTCGCCGCTTCTATGGCTTTTTCCAGGTCTGCATCGGCATCTCCCCAGCGGAGGTTATCGAGAATGCTTCCCGAGAAAAGGAGAGAGGTTTGCATCACCATTCCGATTTCCTTTCTCAGGTTGTAAAGGCTATATTTTCGCACATCGACACCATCTATTAATACACGGCCTTCCTGTGGGTCATAAAGCCGTGGTATAAGGCTTACCAGCGTGGTCTTGCCGGATCCCGTCTCGCCAAGTATGGCCACTGTTTCTCCCGGCTCAGCTGTAAAAGATATGTTTTTCAAAACCGGTTCCCCGTTCGGGCTGTAGCTGAAGGTGACATTCTCGAATACTACCTGTCCACGGGTTATTTTGGGCTCTTGTGAAGTGTCATCTGTATTTTCCGCCGGGTCGACGATGTCGGGCTGTTCCATCAGCACTTCTCTTATGCGGTCAGCCGAAACCTTACCTCTGGAAAAGGCTATCAGGTTAAAGGCGATCATCACCAGCGACATCATTATCCTCACCAGGTAATTGATGAATGCAATAAGGTCTCCAATTTGTAGGCCGCCATTTTGCACCTTTATACCGCCCATCCATAATACCGCCACAGTGGCAAGGTTGGTAATCAGCATCAAAAGCGGCATTCCGGTTGCCATGATCCTGCCAGCTTTGATGGCGGTATCGCGAAGGTCTTCGTTGGCGGCTTGAAATCGGTTTTCCTCGAAATCCTTTCGTAGGAATGCCTTCACCAACCGGACACCTGCCAGGTTTTCCCGCATTATGGTGTTTACCCTGTCTATTTTAGACTGGACTTTTCTGAACAGAGGGAAGCCCTTTCTGATTATGGCTATTGCGCCTATGATAGTGAGCGGCAAGGCTATTAAAAGCACTGAAGCCAGGGAAGGACTGATTTTTATGGTCATTATTATGGAACCGATACATAGCAGGGGGGCACGTATCATCATGGCCAGGGACATGGTGACTACGTTTTGAAGCTGGGTAACGTCATTGGTAAGGCGGGTAATTAGTGAGGAAGTTGGAAAACGGTCAAGATTGGCAAAAGAAAAGGTCTGGATCTTGCGGAACAGATCCGAACGGATATCGGTGCCAAATCCAAGGGCGGCAACGCTGGATGCGTAGACGCACCCTATGCCGCCCAGCATGCCCACAAAGGCGATGACGAGCATAATGAGAAGCCTGGTTAAGACGTAGTTCATGTCTCCATTGGCAATGCCGTTGTCTACTATGTCTGCCATATAGTTGGGCTGCAATAGGTCCATGTAGACTTCCAGCGCCATAAAAAGAGGTGCCAGCAAGACATATGCCCAGTAAGGCTTTAAATAGCGAGATATTCTTATCATGGGTTGCTCCTCCATTCCCCTTCATTTAAGTTGTATAAGTTGTCGTAGAGTTTTAGAAGAAGTCTGCGAAATTCTTTAAGTTCTTGTTCGGAAAAGTTGTGAAAACAGGCTTCTTCCAGTTCTTTCAACCCTTCCTTCATCTGCTGATCCACCATACGCCCTTTTTCAGTTGCGTAGATGCAAAAAGCACGCTGGTCGTTGGGGTCGGGCTTTCTCTCAATTAACCCGGCCTTTTCCAGCTTTTGCAGAAGTGCAGTAGTGGAGGCAGGAGTGATAAACAGCTTTTCACTGAGCTGGCGCTGACTTATACCTTCGTTAGCTATGATAACCGCCAGTGCGATGGGCTGGCCATGTTCAAGGCCGTTTCTGTGGGCCAGCTTTCTGAAAAGGTCACGGTGCAGTTTACAAGTGTGGGCAAACAGGCGTCCCAAAGGTTCATCCTGTACTGGATGGCATGAATGCATGATTATTACCTCCATATAATAAGTTAAGTCTTGATAATTAATTGGAATAATTTTGGTTAACTACGGGCAAATTAGTTAGTTAACTAACTAATTATTACGAGTTTATTTTATAAAATTTGGATTTGCATTGTCAAGCAGAAACTTGTATAATTTTAATTGAGGTTTCTGTAGTGTAAATGATTTTATTCCACACTCTCAGAGAGTATTTTCTGAGGGTGTGGAATAATTATTTTTTATCGATATTGTTGGATTTTTAAGGAACCAAATTTGATTTGATGGCGCGGTAGAAGGGATAAAAAAGATGAGACAAGGGCTATAAAAGATTAAGAGTAGCGGGTTTGCTATTTTGTACCGTAAGAACAGATCAGGCATTGACCTGTTCTTTTTCCTTTATGTTTATCTTTGAGCGTTGCAGTGAAGATTTTTAATTGAAATAGCAAAAACCGGTTCGTTGTAAAATTAAATGCAACACCTAAAAAATAGTAGAACCATAGTGAGAAATCCTGTATGATATAGATATCCAAAATCACTAAACATACAGGGAGGTCTCACTATGGCTCAACATAATTGTACCACGAAATGTCGCTCTTTTAAACACCTAAGTGTCTATGAAAGAGGGAAAATTGCTGCCTTGTACAAAGAAGGCAAAAGTATACGATACATTGCAAAACAACTAGGCAGAGCTCCAAGTACTATTAGCAGGGAAATTAAACGTGGTACCGTTACTCAGCTTAAATCTGACTTGTCTACTTATGAAGCATACTTCCCCGAAGCAGGGCAGGCAGTATATGAAAAGAGACGAAAAAATTGTGGTACTAAACTCAAACTACCGCTTGTTAAGGACTTCATCAGATTTGCGGAGGAAAAGATGCTCCAAGAAAAGCCATGGGCTCCAGATACTATAGTGGGGTACTGTAAGAAGGATCCTAGTTGGAAAGATAAGCCTATTGTTTGTACTAAAACTCTGTATAACTATATAGACAGGGGACTGCTTAGAGTACGCAATATTGATTTGTTACTCAAACCGAGGCTAAAACCCAGGGATAAGACGAAGAAAAGAGAGCCTAAACGGATTATGGGCAAAAGCATAGATTTAAGGCCAAAGGAAGTAGAGACACGTGAGGAATTTGGGCACTGGGAAATAGATACTGTAGTAGGCAAACGTTCTAATGACGCGGTACTTTTGACATTGACTGAAAGGAAAACCAGGTACGAGCACATATTTCTTCTAGAATCAAGGAATAGTGAAGCGGTAAAGAAAGTGTTTATGGAGCTTAAAGCCTGCTATGGGGAACTGTTTGGGGAGGTGTTTAAGAGTATAACAGCCGACAACGGTTCAGAGTTTAGTGAGCTATCAACTATTCTAGAGAGTCTGAAAAGCGAAGCATATTTTACCCATCCTTATTCATCATGGGAGAGGGGAAGCAATGAGAGGCAAAACGGGATTATAAGGCGTTTTATTCCCAAGGGCAAAGCGATAAAAAACATACCATCATCAGAAGTTAAGGAGATAGAGAAATGGATGAATCAATATCCGAGGAAAATACTAGATTACAGTACGGCAGAGCAATGTTTTTACAGAGAGCTATTAAATATCTGCAAGGAAAAAGGCAAAGTATTAGAGAGACAGTTTGTTCAAGTAGGCTAATGTGGTAGTTTGAAGAAGACACAATGATAGTTTACAGTTAAGGCCATTTGGCCAGGTATGCCAAATGGCCTGGAAACAATTATATCATTTGTTTTATGTTGTCAAGGTCGGGTAGTATTTTCTCGCTTACGCTCGAAAATCTCCACCCTTCCCTTGACAACATAAGGTTTTACATTTTAAACAGTAAAAATTTGGATATCTATATCATACTTTCCTTTAAAAAAGTGTTGCATTTAATATTGCAATTTTCAAATAGCAAAAACCTGAAAAATAATGATGACAAGTAAAAAAAATTATGCTATAATCTATTACTGCATTGAGAGTTTAATACGCCAACATAGCTCAGCCGGTAGAGCAGCGGTCTCGTAAACCGCAGGTCAGGGGTTCGAATCCCCTTGTTGGCTCCAGAAAGTCGGGGTGTAGCGCAGCTTGGTAGCGCGTCTCGTTCGGGACGAGAAGGTCGCAGGTTCAAATCCTGTCACCCCGACCATTTTTTAATAGTTAATGTAATGCCAATTTACAAGAAGGTCTGACTGTTTGCGTTAGTGTGACCTAAATTTTTTTATTTATGAGAAAAACGCTTAAACATGGCTGATTAAAACGCAATCAACGAAAGAGGTAAATGGAATGAACATACCTAATATATTGACGGTTATAAGATTTTGTTTGATTCCTGTTTTTGTATATGTGTTTTACAACCCAGATATACAGAACAATGTCTTGTGGGGTATTGTGGTCTTTATTGTGGCCGGGGCAACTGACCTTTTGGATGGGTACATCGCCAGAAAGTATGGTCTCATTACCAAATGGGGAAAGCTGATGGACCCATTGGCCGATAAGCTCATGTTGATCACCGTTCTTATCTCACTGTACGTCAAAGGCATTATCCCTGCGCCCATAATATTGATCGTGTTTGTGAAGGAATTCCTCATGATCGTTGGAGCCGCTTTTCTTTATAAGAATCGCAACATAGTGGTGGAAGCAAATTTTTTTGGCAAAGCCGCTACGGCTTCATTTTATGTGGCAGTGGTGGCCACTGTGCTTAAATTTCCGTATTATAATATTCTGCTGTACATAGCCGTGGTTTTGACTCTCATAGCTCTGGTACAGTATGGTTACAAGGCATTCAAAAGGAATGCCGTCAAAAGGTGAACGTACTAAATTTTGATTTAAAACTAATTTAAAACGAAAAGGGGCTGGACGTACTAGTTCAGCCCCTTTTAAACTTGAAAAGCGGTGAGATAAACTTAAAAGCAGTATAGTGCAGCATACACGAGCACACATCTATCGATAGAGAGTGATGTAAGCATTGTTTAAAACGAAGTTTTGTATCAGCAGAAGTGCTTGAATTGAGGCAGCCAATCCTTATTCACTTCAAACATTTCCCTGACCATCTGCTTGATTTCTGCCAGGCTGAGCACTGCCGACGTCAAGGGGTCAAAGTAGATGGCCTGGTATATCTTGGTGGGATCGCCGGTTAAAGCGCCTTCAACCGCCAGCTCCTCGCACATGGCGTTTACGTTGTTCAGGATTGCCAGATGTGGCGGCAATGGACCTACGTGGATGGGTTCAAACCCGTATTTGGACGCCAGCACCGGTACCTCTACGCAGCAGCCCTCAGGCAGATTGTCGATAAGTCCAAAGTTTCTTACGTTACCGTTGAACTTATACAGAGTTCCGTCGCCAATGACGGCATTGAGGATGCCAGCTGCATATTCTTTCCCTCGCTTTAAGTTAACGGTATCCTGCTCCAGCCATTTTTTGATCTCGTCTCTCCAAGTATCCTCTCGCCTTAAGTATTCCTTGAGTATATATGCGTATTCTCCGGGATTCCATCCTGTGCCATGGGTACAATACTTTTCTATGAGGTCAGGCCTTTTTCTGAACCATGCGTTGTATTCCGAGTTGTGGCCGCTGGATTCAGTGACGTAATAGCCCAGGTGGAGGAACATCTCGTTGCGGACCTGCTCTTGGTTGTAGATTTCGGGCCGCTGAACCGCTTCTCGGATGAGGGGATAGGCATCTTTTCCGTTCCACTTGAACTCCAGGAACCAAGCTTGATGGTTTATGCCGGCGCACACATATGTGATCTCTTCAATGGGGGCTCCTATCCATGAGGCCAGCATTTCAGCCGTTCCTTGAACGCTGTGGCACAGCCCGGTTACCTTTACCTTGGTCTCGCCTTGCATGGCCCGGCACAGCATGGCCATGGGGTTGGTATAGTTTAGCAATATGGCATCAGGACAATAGCGTTCGATGTCCTTGCATATATCCAGCATGACAGGGATAGTTCTGAGGGCTCTGAAGATACCGGCCGGTCCACGGGTATCCCCTACGTTTATGTCCACACCGTATTTCTTGGGAATTTCAATGTCGTGGCGCCATACATGCACTCCCCCTACCAGGATGGTACATATAACTCCGTCAGCGCCCTTCAAAGCTTCAGCTCTATCGGTGGTGGCTATAACTTTGGCTGGGTAGTTGCCGGCTTCGATGATCTTGTCGACCGCCTTTTTTATGTAGCCAAGGCGTTCTTCGTCGATGTCCATGAGGGCAATGGTACAATCCTGCAGTGCAGGGTATGTAAGGATGTCGCGCACCAGGCTTCTAGTAAAGCCAAAGCTGCCAGCACCTATAAAAGCAATTTTTTTAGACATTGTTGGTAACCCCCTTTAAATGTTTTGCGTTTGGCTATAATTTAATTATAAAGGGATAATTTATTTTTTCTATACAGTACTGTGATATTTAAATTAAAATTTTTAAGATATTGTGACTTCATGACGATTTTAATGTTTTATCAGATGATTTTTAAATGTACCCATAAGGTACACGGCGTTTATAATATGACAGCCCCCTTGACAAAATTCATACTTAGCGTATAATAAAGACAACGCAAATAATGGAATAACGGCAAGATGCGATGAAGAAGAGGAGTACATCTCGCTTCCCAACAGAGAGGGGGGCCCGCGGCTGAAAGGTCTCCTTGGGCGATATGGCGGGATGGAAGGTCGCTTCAGAGCATTTCAGCTGAATGGCAGTAGGCTGAAACGGGACGCTACCGTTATGCAAAGGAGTGCCTGCCGGTTTACCGGAGCCCTACAGACCAAAGTGCTTTGCGCTGCTGTAGAGGAATGCGGGGCGGGCAAGTGCTTACAAACGTGCACCTGGAACGGCAGGAGAAAAGGTGGTACCGCGGAGTACAATCCTTCGTCCTTTACGGGATGAAGGATTTTTTGTTAAAAGGGGAGTGTGGTCTTGTTTGAGGTAAAACATATAGACCCTGTAGGCATGATATTTATGTTGCTGGGCGGCATACTGGGATATGGGGCAAGGTGGATTGTGCTGTATACATTAAAGCCGCCGCAGGAGCAGTCGATGAAGTGGACAATAGCGATGAAATTGGCCGGCTTGATTCTTGTGATACTGGGGATGTTCAAGATAATGAATACATTCTAGAAACAGGAGGTTGAGGACATGCCAGACAAGTTGCTCGACAAGATTTATGACCCAAGTCAGGTAGAGGATCGAATATACCGCATGTGGATGGAAAAAGGGTACTTCAGGGCCAAGGTTGATTGGAACAAGGAGCCGTTTTGTATAGTAATTCCCCCACCCAATATCACAGGGGAGCTTCACATGGGGCATGCTTTGAACAATACCCTGCAGGATATACTCATCCGCTGGAGGAGGATGCAGGGATATGTAACTTTATGGCTTCCCGGGACTGACCATGCCAGCATCGCTACCGAGGTAAAGATTGTGGAGAAGCTGGCCGAGGAGGGCCTCACCAAAAACGACCTGGGACGAGAAAAGTTTTTGAGGAGGGCCTGGCAGTGGAAGGAGCAGTACGGGGGCAGGATTACGCAGCAGCTTAAGAAGCTGGGTTCGTCGCTTGATTGGTCCAGGGAAAGGTTTACCATGGACGAGGGCTGCAGCAGGGCTGTGGTGGAGGTCTTTGTGCGCCTGTATAAAAAAGGCCTCATATACCGCGGTGACAGGATAATAAACTGGTGTCCCGACTGCAGAACCGCTCTATCGGATGCCGAAGTAGAGCACGAGGAGGAGCAGGGCAACCTGTGGTATATCCGCTATCCCATCAAGGACAGCGATGAGAGCATAATGGTTGCTACCACAAGGCCCGAGACCATGCTGGGCGATACCGCCGTTGCCGTGCATCCCGAAGATGAGCGATACCGCCACCTCATCGGAAAGATGGCTATACTGCCCGTCATGAACAGGGAGATACCCATTATTGCTGATGAATACGTGGAGCGCGAATTTGGAACAGGTGCGGTAAAGATTACCCCCGCCCATGACCCCTATGACTTTGAGGTAGCTGCAAGGCATGGCCTGCCATGGATTTGCGTTATAGACGAGAAGGGCGTTATGAACCACAATGCCGGGAAGTATGAGGGAATGGATCGGTATGAGGCAAGAAAGGCGATTGTGGAAGAACTTAAGAGCCTGGGGCTCCTTGAAAAGACAGAAAGCCTTAAGCACAACGTGGGCCACTGTTACAGGTGTGGCACAGTCGTTGAACCACTCATTTCAAAGCAGTGGTTTGTGAAGATGAAACCCCTGGCCGAGCCGGCCATAAAGGCTGTCAAAGAGGGCAAAATCAAATTCGTGCCCGAGCGATTTGAGAAGATCTACTTCAACTGGATGGAAAACATAAAGGATTGGTGCATCTCCAGGCAGCTGTGGTGGGGACACCGAATTCCGGCGTATTACTGCCAGGACTGCGGCGAGACGATGGTTGAGCGCAGCATGCCAGAGAGATGCAGCAGTTGCGGCAGTACAAACCTAAAACAGGACGAGGATGTGCTGGATACGTGGTTTAGCTCGGCGCTTTGGCCGTTTTCTACACTTGGCTGGCCGGATGAGACCGAGGACCTTAAGTATTTCTATCCCACCAGCGTGCTTGTGACCGGATACGACATCATATTCTTCTGGGTAGCCAGGATGATATTCTCGGGCCTGGAACACGTGGGCGAGATCCCGTTCAGGTACGTCCTCATACACGGGATTGTCAGGGACTCGGAAGGGCGGAAGATGAGCAAATCCCTTGGAAACGGTATAGACCCGCTGAAGGTGATTGAAAGGTACGGTGCAGATGCCTTGCGCCTTACCCTTGTGACGGGAAACTCGCCAGGCAACGATATGCGGTTCTACTGGGAGAGGGTGGAAGCAAACCGGAACTTTTGCAACAAGCTGTGGAATGCCGCCAGGTTCATATTGATGAACATGCAGAACTCCGGAATAGATAAGCCGCGAAAGGGGAAACTAGAACTTCCCGATCGCTGGATCATAAGCAGGTATAACCGTGTCGTCAAAGAAGTCACAGACAACCTTGAAAAGTTTGAGCTGGGTATAGCCGTACAAAAGCTGTACGACTTTATATGGGATGAATTCTGTGACTGGTACATTGAGCTTGCAAAGCCCGGGCTATACAGCCAGGATCCGGGGCTTAAGGAGTCCAAGCTGTATACCCTCACCTATGTGCTGGTCAATACCCTGAAGTTGCTACATCCGTTTATGCCATTTATCACCGAGGAGATATGGCAGCACCTGCCCACTCGTGAGAGCGACAGCATTATGATTTCCTCCTGGCCCAAGGTTAATGAGGAGGAGATAGATGCCGAGGCCGAAGAGCAAATGGCCGCTGTGATGGATGCCATAAGGAGCATCAGGAATATAAGGGCCGAGATGGAGGTGCCGCCTTCCCGCAGGGCGAAGGTTATACTGGTGGTCAACGATGATTGGAGGGACATCTTCGAGGAGAGCAAGGCATATTTTGAAAGGCTTGCCTGGGCATCTGAGGTGGTACTGAAGAGCGATAAGGGAGGCATCCCTTCCAACGCTGTTTCTGCGGTGACCGACAAAGCGCAGATATTCATGCCGCTTGAAGACCTGGTTGACTTTGAGAAGGAGATGGAGCGCCTGCTCAAAGAAAAAGCCAATCTTGAAAAGGAGCTGGCGCGAGTTGAAGGAAAGCTTTCCAACCGCAATTTTGTCGAGAAAGCGCCGCCGGCGGTGGTGGAGGAAGAGCGAAAGAAGAAGGCAAAGTATGAGGACATGATGGCCAAGGTATTGAGCCGCATTGAGGCGTTAAACAGCATGAGAAAGTAAAATTTGCAGGGGGATGTTGAATGAACTATGAAGAGGCGCTTAATTATATACACGGCACTTACAGGTTTGGCTCCAAGCTGGGGCTTGAGAACATAAAGGATTTGTTGCGGCGCCTGGGCAATCCCCATGAGCGGTTTGGCGTGGTGCACGTGGCCGGTACCAATGGGAAGGGCTCGGTCACTTCCATGTTGACCCATGTGCTGCACGAGGCCGGCTATAGGGTGGGGATGTTTATATCCCCATACCTTGAAAGGTTTACCGAGAGGATTCAGGTGGATTTAAAAGAGATTGAGCCTGACGAGCTGGCACGCATAACCGAGCGGGTTAAAGAAAAGGTAGAGGAGATGGTGAGCGAGGGAAAAAACCATCCAACCGAGTTTGAGATCGTGACCGCCATAGGTTTTGTTTACTTTGCCGAAAGGGAAGTGGACTGTGCGGTGGTGGAGGTGGGGTTGGGTGGCCGCCTGGATGCCACCAACGTGGTAAACCCCATCGTATCGGTTATAACCTCCATAAGCTATGACCACATGGACGTGCTGGGGGATACGCTGGAGAAGATTGCAGCTGAAAAGGCTGGCATCATAAAGCAGGGCAGGCCGGTGGTGACTTACCCTCAGCAGCCGGAGGCCATGGCCGTGATACAGAAGGTGGCGCATCAGCACAACGCTCCTCTGTTTGAGGTAAATAAAGACAGGATAGAGGTTCTTGTTTCCGAGGTGGGAAGGCAAATTTTCAATTATTCCTTTGACGGGGAGAGATTTTCGGGCGTCGTCATACGGTTGACGGGCCGCCACCAGATACTCAATGCTGCCACTGCCTTGACTGCTGTAGCTGCATTGAGAAAACAAGGCATCGCGATTCCCGATGATGCCGTGTATAGGGGTATGGAACGCGCATTTTGGCCGGGGCGCCTGGAGGTGCTAAGGCGCCAGCCCTATGTGATTTTGGACGGGGCTCATAATGAATCGGGTGCGGAGGCTTTGGCCTGTGCCATTAAGGAGTATTTTGAGGGAAAGCCTGTGACGCTGGTGATAGGCATGCTGAAGGACAAGGATGCCGATGCGATAGTGAAGCATCTTTGTCCTCTGGCTGAGTCGGTCATCGTGACCAGGCCTGACAGCCCTAGGGCCATGGATCCGGCTGAGCTGGCAAAGCGGGTACAGAAGTATTGCCAGGATGTGATGGTGGAGCCCGATATAGAAAAGGCGACTACCATGGGACTTAGCAGGGTGCGTCAGGATGGCGTGCTGCTATTTACAGGGTCGCTGTATTTGATAGGGAAGATCCGCGGTCTGTTAAAATCAGCTTAAGCCCTGTGTTGTTGCCAATTCGGGTAAAAGTTCCTTATTTTTAAGAAAATATGCGAATCTTCTTGGCCATGCCATCATAGATATTTACTGTAACAACTTGAAGGTTTAAAAATGAGAGCTGGTGGTATGGTGCAAAATGGTGACATTAAAAAGGATGAAAACGATGTATTGCTGGAGCTTGTGCACAGGGCATTGATACTCTGGAAGAAAGCCGAAGACTCTCATTTGGATCATGAAAAGGTGCGCTGGTTAAAAAGCATTTACGTTTATCTGCTGAAAGAGGCCAGGAGAAAAAGTGTGACTTTAAACGGCAGGCAATTGCTGGAGCGCATTTTATATCCCCGTATATGAAATCTTAAAATGTAGCGCTTAGCCCCTGTTGGTACCCTTTGCAGCAGGCGGTCATATAATGAAGTATCCGCTTGTTGTAGAGAAATTCCAATGGGGGTATTTGTTTTTATGATATGGCAGGGAAAGATTGCAGTTGCCAACAAAGTAGAGGATAGCATATCTTTTTTGAACCCTCACCTCAAGAGGGAAGAGTATCGCATCTATTTGGAACCAGGGACGGGACCATGTGCACTTGCCAAGATGAAGGGCGCCTCAACCCTGCTGATAGTCCAAGCTTATGATAATTCGCTGGCATGCCTTGACCTGGATAAAGGTGTTGTAGAAAAAATTCTGCCTGTTGGGTGCTGCCCAAGCTTTGTAGCTGTTTGTGACAAGACGCACACTGTTTACGTTACCAATGTGGATTCCGACTCGATTTCGATTGTACAAAACGGTAATGCTTTGAAGGTGGTCAGTCAAATACCAGTAGGGTCTATGCCCCAGGGAATTGACTGTCATCCTTACCTTCCTCTTTTGGCCATCGCCCATATTAACTCGCAGGACATATGGCTTGTGGAAACCGAAGGGTATACGATGGTGAAAAGGATGGTGATAGAAGATTATCCAATTCAGGTTAAGTTCAGCTCAAAAGGCAATATCCTTTATGTGGGGTGTTATTTCCATAACCACAGGTTGTTCAACAAGGTGTTGCTGGTTGACCTGGATAAAGATACGGTTTGCCATGAGATTGCCGTGGGATGCATGCCTCACAGGCTATTGGAGACCAGCGGTGGAGAGTTTTTACTTGTGGCCTCGTGTGAGGTGGGAAGGTTGGAAGTGGTGGAGCTGGCCTCCAGGTCGGTTGTGCACAGCATCGAGATAGGAGAGGTTGTAAAGGATATAGCACTGGATGAAGGAGAAAGATATGCGTATGTGACCGCTCCGAAAGAAGGACGAGTGTATGTGGTAGACTGGAGAGCGGGTAAGAAATTGGACGATATTCAGGTGGGAAGGGAACCCAGCGGAATTGTGTATCTGGGAGAATGAAACAAGTCTCGGGGAAATGTTGAAGTTGAATTGTCAGCCGCATGGTAGTATAATGCAAAGTGGATAATCTAGTTTGGGGGTATATATCATGGATGCTGAAACCATGCGGTATGTGGATCAGCTAAATGATGACGATGTAAGCGTTAGATTACAGTCTTTAAGAGCTTTGATGCAAAAAGTGCATGAGGGGAAAATAGAAAGGCCACGGCAGGGCGATGATGTCAACAATCACATACACACTACATATTCATTTTCGCCCTATTCTCCTACAAAGGCCATATGGATGGCTTACAGGGTAGGGCTGAAAACCGCCGGCATTATGGACCACGACTCGATAAGCGGGGCCAGGGAATTCATTGAAGCGGGGAGGATCGCAGGTATTGCAACTACGATAGGTGTCGAATGCCGTGCTGACTTTTCAAACACCCCTTTAAATGGCAGGAGGATCAACAACCCGGACCAGAAATCTATCGCTTATGTGGCCATACACGGTATTCCCCATACTCAGATCGATGCAGTGAGGAATTTTTTTGTGCCTTACGTCAAGGAGAGGAATAAGCGAAATGCCATGATGGTGGACAGAATCAATCAGATTTTCCAGCCGTTCGGCATTCGACTCAGCTTTGAACACGATGTTATGCCGTTATCAAAGAGCCATGAAGGGGGAAGTATAACCGAGCGCCACCTGTTGTATGCCCTGTCGCTTAAGTTGGTAGGTAAATTGGGGAAAGGTCAGACACTGGTTGACTTTTTGGTAAACGATTTAAAGCTGGAGGTCAACCCAAGAGTAGCGGGATACTTGCTGGATGCCGACAATCCGTTTTATGAATATGACTTGCTGGGGGCTTTGAAGAGCGATCTGGTACCGCGGTTTTACATTGACGCTACGCGGGAATGCCCTGACGTAAGGGAAGTGGTTGAGCTGACAAGGAGCATTGGGGCTATTTTGGCCTATGCATATTTAGGTGATGTGACCGATTCAGTCACCGGCGATAAGAGAAGCCAGAAGTTTGAAGACGATTATCTTGAACTGCTGTTTGAGGTGATAAGCCAGCTGGGCTTTAACGCGGTGACGTATATGCCTTCACGAAACACCATACAGCAGCTTAAAAGGGTAAAGGCGTTGTGCGAAAAATATGGATTTTTCCAGATAAGCGGTGAGGACATAAATTCTCCAAGGCAGTCCTTTGTGTGTACTCATTTGAGAAATGAGGAGTTTAGAAATCTTGTTGATGCCACATGGGCTCTGATCGGACACGAAAAGATGGCCACGCATGATATAAACAAGGGAATGTTTTCGCCAGATATTGTGTACAGGTACCCTGACCTTAATGAGAGGATTGAGATATATAAAAGGATTGGTCAGGGATTGGACAATGGGGACGGTCTGTAATCATAATAGTTGGGGGTTAAGATTGGGGACGAGCATTTTTAGAGTTCGTTCCCAATTTTTATTTTTAAATGTAAATGTCCTACTCTGTAACCAGTTAATACATCATGAGTTTAACGCGTTGTTGGGAATACTACTAATATGAATCAACTATTTAGTAAATGGCGCATATAATGTTTACCGAGAATCGGCGTGAAGCGGTTTATAAGCGAATTAGGTCAAGGGATTTAAATGAAGGGAGTGGTGTGATGCGCTTTTTTTCCATTGGCTTTGAGGGACGCAACCTTGGCCTTATGGATTCGGTTATAGAAAAGATGGAAGATATCAGGTTCCAGGGGTTTAAAATTGAAGAAAGAAAAGCAGGCGACCTGCTGTTTATAAATTATATGGTCAATGACTCCGACAGTTGTGAGTCATGGAGCGAGTTGAGAGATGCTCTCAAATACCGTATTGCCGATATCTTGTCGGATTTTATCGTGAATGACTTACAGCATATGATGATTGAGAGGATTATAGAAGACGAATATTTTTATTTTGAAAATGAGGACAGGGAGCAGATAAGGCAGGAAGTATTAAATGCTGTATTTGAAGGGAAAGAATACGAGAGCCTGTTTAACCAGTTGAGGGAGAAATGGCATGATCCGATAAGGCAGCGAATTTTGGAGCACCTGGATACGCACAACGAACTCATCGTAGAGGGTTTTATACGGTTTAGGCTAAAGGACTTCATGAAGGAATTGATAGAAACTGTGGATAAAATAGTAGAAGAACTGCTGGTGGAGAGGGAGTACAACGAGTTTATCAAGCTGCTCAGGTATTTTGTGGAGATCCAGGAACCAAAGGTAAGGGAGGTTCACGTGTTGGTGGACGATGACAGGAGATATATACTGCTGGATGACAGCATGAGGGTCATAAACAACGACATACTGAAGGAGCTGGCCAGGGAGATATCGGATACTGAGATGAGCTATGACGATTTGCTTATAAGCTCGCTCATAACCATTGCACCAAGCAAGATCACCATACACGGGTGTGATAAAATAAAGAATACCGAGCTTTTGAATACCATAAATAAGGTCTTCAGGGGTAAAGTGGTTATGAGCCACGAAGGGCTGTATCCACAGAATTGAAGGAACCACAGAATTGAAGGAAGGGGCAAGTCTTGACTTACGGGTGACGCTAGATTATAATAATTCCAAACCGACTTAAAGTTGATAGTTCACATGCAATGATGAGGAAGAGTAGGCTGGAAACCGGTGATAGAGAAGGGATGCCTGAGGCTGGAAGCATTCCGCACTAGGTCCAGTTGAAGACCACCCTTTGAGCATGGCGGTTGGCTCCGTTAACGGCCGATGGAGGTGGGTCCTGATTTTGGGACCAATAAGGGTGGAACCGCGGGTAGCCTCTCGTCCCTTGAAGGGATGGGAGGTTTTTTAATTGTTTACGTAAAGTAGCGTTGGTTTTGTGTGATTTTGACGTCGCAATGGGTTTAAATAAATACTTACAAAAAAATACTCACAATATTTATACGAAAGGATGAATGAGTTATGGTGAATGTGGTGCTGAAAGACGGCTCGGTAAGGCAGTATCCTGAAGGGACGGCCATAGCGGATATAGTAAACGATATAAGCAAGAAGCTGGCAAAATCGGCTGTGGCTGCTCAGGTGAACGGGCGCACTGTTGACCTGTCGGCAAAACTGCATGAGGACTGTCAGCTCAATATACTGACATTTGACGATGATGAGGGTAAAAAGGTTTTCTGGCACACCTCATCCCACATTATGGCGCAGGCTGTAAAAAGGCTGTTCCCGGATGCAAAGTTGGCTATTGGGCCTGCGATAGACAATGGCTTTTATTATGACTTCGATGTGGAAAGGCCTTTTTCCCCGGAGGACTTGCAGGCAATCGAAGAGGAGATGAACAGGATAGTCAGAGAGGATTTGCCCCTTGAGAGGTTTGTGCTGCCCAGGGAGCAGGCTGTTGAGTTCATGAAGGAGAGAGGCGAGCTCTATAAGGTGGAGCTCATTGGGGATATACCGGAGGGGGCCGAGATTTCGTTCTACAAACAGGGAGATTTCGTGGACCTGTGCAGTGGCCCGCATCTTCCCTCCACAGGTATGGTCAAGGCCATAAAGCTGCTCAGCGTGGCCGGTGCTTACTGGCGCGGCGATGAGAAAAACAAGATGCTGCAGCGGATATACGGCATATCGTTTCCCAAGAAGAGCCAGCTGGAGGAATACTTGCAGCGCCTGGAGGAGGCAAAGAAGAGGGACCACAGAAAGCTGGGTAAGGAGCTAGACCTCTTCAGCCTTCATGAGGAGGGGCCGGGGTTCCCGTTCTTCCATCCAAAGGGCATGATAATTCGCAATATACTGGAGGATTTCTGGAGGAAAGAACACTATAAGAGAGGGTATCAGGAGATAAAGACGCCTATAATATTAAACCGTGAGCTGTGGATCAGGTCGGGGCACTGGGACCATTATCGCGAAAACATGTATTTCACCAAGATTGACGGCGAGGATTATGCCATAAAGCCCATGAACTGTCCAGGCAGCATGATCCTGTACAAGCGCAAGATACACAGCTACAGGGACCTGCCCCTCAGAGTGGCCGAGCTGGGGCTTGTCCATCGGCATGAGCTGTCGGGCGTGCTGCACGGCCTGATGCGGGTACGCTGTTTCACGCAGGACGATGCCCATATATTTATGCTGCCCGAGCAGATAAAGGACGAGATCCTAGGCGTTATTGACCTGGTGGATTATTTCTACAGCATATTTGGGTTTAAGTATCATGTGGAGCTGTCCACTAGGCCAGAGAACTCGATGGGCTCGGATGAGGACTGGGAGCGGGCCACCAACGCGCTGAAGGAAGCGTTGGAGGCCAAGGGCCTGGAATACAAGATCAATGAGGGGGAAGGGGCTTTTTATGGACCCAAGATTGATTTTCATCTGGAAGACAGCATAGGCAGGACGTGGCAGTGCGGGACTATCCAGCTGGATTTCCAGATGCCCGAGAGGTTTGACCTGACCTATGTTGGTCCGGATGGTGAAAAGCACCGTCCAGTGATGATACACCGGGTGGTGTTTGGAAGCATTGAACGATTTATAGGTATCCTGATAGAGCACTTTGCGGGCGCTTTCCCCACATGGCTGGCGCCGGTACAGGTGCGCGTACTCACCATTACCGATAGGACCAATGCCTATGCAGAAGAGGTGGCTCAGAAGCTCAGGGATGCCGACATCAGGGTGGAGGCCGATCTGAGAAACGAGAAGATAGGATACAAGGTGAGAGAGGCTCAGCTGGAAAAGATTCCATATATGCTGGTGCTGGGCGATAAAGAGCAGGAAAATGGGACGGTGGCAGTACGGGCCCGAGGCAAGGGAGACCTTGGCGCTATGTCGCTTGATGAGTTCATGAATATGATATTGGAGGAAATTCGTACCAAATCTATAAATTGAAGCGCTTTCACGGACGCTTCAGCAGTTAAAAAGGCAGCTGATCTGCCTTTTTAACTTTTTTGGCTGGTTGTTATTGACAAATCAGTTTATATGCTTTAGAATTTATACGTATAAATAAACCAGGTTATGTTCGATACTCTATCGGACCAGGAGAGCATACTTCTTTAAAAATAGTGCATTTCAACCTATTTACGGCTCCATTTATACGTATAAATTAATGTCAAAGAATAATTTATACGTATAAGTGCATGAGGGGGCAATGGAGGAGGATTAATAGGACGAAAAAATGGATGATAAGTATTGGCTGGCAACGCGGTATCGGGAGTATAGCTGCAAAAGAAGGCGTAAATTTACATCATTTAGAAGGGAGGGAGAGCGCGTATTTACCATCTTGAGGAAGGTGGTCTAGTACGCAGGTAAAATATGAGGAAGAAAAAATCGGTTTCAAGCAAGGATGTAGCCAGGGAGGCCGGTGTTTCCCAGGCTACGGTGTCGTATATACTCAACAATGTAAAGGGAATAAAGATAAGGCCCGAGACCCGGCAGGCCGTGCTTGATGCCGTAAAAAAGCTTAATTATCACCCTGATCAGATCGCCAGGGGAATGAAGCTTAAAAGGTCGATGTCGGTGGGCGTGGTCACCGACAGAAATGTCACCAATTTCTATTTTATGAAAACCCTTGAGGGCATCAGAGATGGGCTTCAGGCCCACAACTATTCGGTAAGCCTCCTCTTTAACAAATATGAATCCATACAGGAAGCCGAGTTCATAAAATACTACAGCTCAAACAGGATAGACGGTATAATTTTTGCATTTGCCTCAATATCTGATGAAGATATAGAGTATATGGACAGCATGGGTATTCCTTATGTGATGGTTAATACCTATCCTTCAGGGAGAGACGTGGGTGAGGTATGTACCGATCACCTGAGCCATATTCAAGCTGTCATAGGGTATTTTAAATCCCAGGGAGTGAAAGATATAGCATATGCCGGGCCTGTTCCCCGGCGCACCAATGATAGAAGGCTGGAGACCTTTAAGGAAGCCATGGCTTTGCACGGCTATGAGGTGAAAGAGGAGCTTATAGTTTTGGGAGGGCATGATAACGGCGAGGTATGCCAGGCCATAATGAGGTTGCTTGAAGACAAAGGCTGCAGGCCTGATGCCATCCTTGCGGCTTCTCCGCGGTTTGGCATGCTGACTGTAAAGTCGTGTCACATGTTGGGCATAAGGATACCTCAGGATGTGAGGATTGTGGCCGTGGGTTCGTCCAACTTTTTTGAGCTCATCCACCCCACTCTCTCGTCTATTGAGCTTCCGCTTTATGACATGGGCTTAAAAGCGGCCGAGATGATTCTGGGAGCCATTGATAAGGGGGATATGGTTCCTACCACCACCGTCCTGCCTTCGGAATTCGTCATAAGGGAGTCGTCTTAAAAGCAATTTTCAGGCGGTTCTTAAAAAGTTTTCCCCAATACGGTTAAAAACATATAAGAGTCTTTCAGGGGAGAAGATACACGACAGTGCCAAACGTAGCAAGTTAAGACTTATAGAGAAGGCAAAGGCGTTAATGTTAGAAAGGAGGGAAGAGCGCATTCATCTCCATCTTGAAGGAGATGGAGTCTCCTGCGCTCGTATATGATGAAAACTACGCAGCTGCTGTGGGAGTTTATAAAGCAATTTAAGTGGAGGTATATAATAGGTATAATTGTCCTATTCGTCACGTCTTTTATATCGTCTATGATCCCCAAGATAATGGGGTATGTGACCGACAGCATCAACGACAGGATGCCGGCTTCGGTTACGAATAGGTATTTGCTCATTCTGGTAGCTGCAACCGTTGGCGCATTTGTGTTGAGGTTTACCTGGAGGTATTTCTTGGTTGGCAACAACAGATACCTTGAGTGTTATTTGAGGGAGAAGCTGTTTGCGCACATGCAAACCCTTCCGGCCTCCTTTTATGACAACAACAAGACGGGAGACCTTATAGCCTATGCCATAAACGATATACAGGCCATAAGGAGGGTTTTTGGTTTCGGCTTTACTTCAATCCTGGATGGCCTGGTGGTCAATACCATATCGATTATAATCATGGTGAGGACCATAAATCCGATATTGACATTGATGGCCATTGCACCGGCGCCCCTCATAGTGATGATCATATACCTTTTACGAAAGAAGATCAGGGAGAGGTTTGGGGCGGTACAAAAAGCTTTTGCTCAGATATCCGGCAAAGTCCAGGAGAACATATCGGGCATCAGGGTTATAAAAGCCTTTGCGCAGGAAGAGGAAGAGGTTCAGGATTTCTTAAGATACAACCAGGCCCGGGTTGATACCCAGATGAGCTTGACCAGGGTATCAGCCGTACTGGGGCCGGTAACCCAGCTGACCTTTGGGATAAGCACTGTGCTGTTTATCATATATGGCAGCGGCCTGGTGGCAAGAGGCGTGATATCCCTAGGTGACTATGTGGCCTTCAGCTCATATATAATGGTAATCATGGGGCCTATCGTAAGCATAGGCAGGGTTATAGAGGTATGGCAGAGGGGACTGGCGTCCATCCAGCGGCTTGACAGGATATTCTGCGAAAAGAGCGAAAAGGATGCAGAGAATGCACTGGCTGCTGTATCGCTTTTTGGATTAAACGACGAGGCAAGAGATGATTCAACAGAGATAGAGAGGTTGAAAGGCGATATCGTAATAAAGGATTTGACCTTTGCCTACCCGGGTACGGATAAAAAAGTTCTGCAGGATATCAATCTGGAAATCAGAGAAGGCGAAACTTTAGGCATACTGGGTAGGACCGGTAGCGGCAAAACCACGCTGGTCAATTTGCTATTGAGGCTATACGAGGTGGAGGATGGTCACATATTCATAGGAGGAAGGGATATAAACCGCATACCGCTAAAGGTATTGAGGGAAAACATAGGCTATGTACCCCAGGACAATTTCCTTTTCTCCACTACAATAAAGAACAACATTGAGTTTTTCAAGCCGATATATAGTGACCGCCAGATTGAACAGGCTGCCAAAATGGCGGGTATCTACGATGAGATAATGTCCTTTCCTGAAGGATTTGACACCATCGTGGGTGAACGGGGGGTAACCCTCTCGGGCGGCCAGAAGCAGAGGGTTTCAATAGCCAGAGCCATTATCAAAGACCCTTCTATACTTATACTTGATGACAGCCTTTCGGCTGTGGATACGAAGACCGAGCAGAAAATTTTGGAGAACCTTAGAAATGTGTTAAAGGGGCGGACGGGTATAGTGATATCTCACCGAGTTTCGGTTGTGAGGTACTGTGACCACATCATATTTATGGATGAGGGGCGGATCATCGAAAGGGGTACCCATGAAGAGCTGATGAGACTTAAGGGGGCTTATTACAACCTGTACAGGTCCCAAATAGAACAGGTTGAGGATAATCTGTTGTTACAGGGAAGGGGGTAAATTAAAATGGAGTACAGGATAGACAGCGAATACTCTTTGCGCAGGGATAAAAAGGCTTTGGTCATAAGGCTGCTTAAATATTTTAAGCCCTATTTACCGCTTTTGGCTTTAAATATACTGTTTGCGTTTTTGATAAACGGTGCCACCATCATAAAGCCGTATATCATAAAGTATGTGATAGACAACTATCTGGCTTTGAAGATATACGCTCCTGACGTCTTCATGCGCATGGGGCTGCTGTATTTGGCAGTTGTGCTGGCAGGATGCGGGCTCACCTATTCTCAGGCCTATATACTGACTTATATCGGACAAAAAATAATGTATGACATAAGAAACCAGCTTTTTACACATATACAGAACATGTCCATGAAATTTTTCGACAGGAACTCATCGGGCAGGATACTCACCAGGGTGACAAACGATGTGGAGGCTTTGAATGAGATATTCTCTGGGGTGCTAGTCAATTCCATAAGGGACATGATCATGATTTTGGGGATAATAGCCGCCATGTTTGCCATGGACGCCTCTCTTGCGCTGATCAGCATGTGCAGCATTCCTTTGATAGCGCTGGTTACTGTTATATATAGAAGGGCGGCGCGAAAGAACTTCATGAGGATGAAGGTGCTCATAGGCAGGATAAACGGGTTTTTGGCTGAGAACATATCCGGCATGAAGCAGGTGCGCATCTTTCACAGGGAAAAGGAAAAGCTGGAGGAGTTTCAGAAGTTGGATAAAGAGTATTTTGACACCAGCCTGAGGGAAGTAGTTTTAAACAGCCTGGGGAGACCAATCATAGAGGTTATAAACACCTTGATCATCGCACTGCTGATATGGTATGCCAGCGGCAGGATTACGGGTGGATACCTGGAGATAGGAGTCCTGTACGCCTTTATAACCTATATCAGGCAGTTTTTTGCGCCCATCAATGAGATTGCAGAATTCTATACATCCATACAGTCGGCTTTGATTTCGGCAGAGCGTATATTCGACGTGCTCGACACCCGAGAGTTTTTAGAGGATATGGAGAGAGGAAGACATGTCAAGCGTATCAGGGGAGAGGTTGAGTTTAAGAACGTGTGGTTTGCATACGACGATGAAAACTGGGTGCTAAAAGACGTCAGCTTTAAGATTGAACCGGGCGAGACGGTGGCTTTTGTAGGAGCCACTGGTTCAGGAAAATCTACAATCATAAACCTTATGGCAAGATTTTACGATATACAAAAAGGGAAAATATTGATCGATGGGGTGGACATACGGGAGTACAACTTGAAGGATTTGAGGCGGCAAATAGCGGTGGTAATGCAAGACGTATTTCTGTTTTCGGGTGATGTCAAATCCAATATACGCTTGAGAAACAGCTCAATAACCGATGAGGACATCGTGCGAACAGCCAGGCTGGTTTGCGCCGACAGATTTATCGAGTCCCTTCCTAATAAATATGATGAAGAGGTAAAGGAAAGGGGATGTACCTTCTCGGCTGGACAGAGGCAGCTAATATCCTTTGCCAGGGCAGTGGCTTTCAATCCTGCGGTGTTCGTGCTGGACGAGGCAACGGCAAATATCGATACCGAGACCGAGATGGCCATTCAGCAGGCCATGGCCAATATATCCGGTGGAAGGACCACCATCATCATAGCCCACAGGCTTTCCACCATAAGAAATGCCGATAAGATCATAGTGATTGACAAAGGCAGGATAAAGGAGATTGGCACCCATGATGAGCTGCTCAAAAAGGGAGGCCTGTACCGTCAGCTTTATGAGAAACAGCTTGTATATCAGTGTATTGCCTAGGTATGGCTGTGACAGGATAGCTGGATATGAGCATTTAAATGTTATGCGTTGGGATGGAAACCCTGCCTGGGTACTAACGAAGTAGTACATCAAGAGCAGGGTTTTTGTTTTGAAAAAATATACTATAGGACTCCGGGATTAAATTTTTATTTTTTTACTTATGACAGCAGGATTTTAAAAAGTTTTAGAGAAATAATTCATAAAAGTGGTTGAAAGTGGGGAGAAGTGGTGGGATAATAGGTTAAGGGGGTGGGGGGCTTGTTCATTGGGGAGTACCAGCACACCATAGACCCAAAAGGCCGGGTCATAATGCCAGCCAAGTTCAGAGAAGGTCTGGGAGAAAAATTCGTGTTGACCAAAGGGCTGGATCAATGCTTGTTTGTATACCCCAATGAGGAATGGGGCATTTTAGAAAAGAAGCTCCGTTCACTTCCCTTAACCAATAAGGATGCCCGCGCTTTTATACGCTTCTTTTTTGCGGGTGCGTGTGAGTGTGAGCTGGACAAGCAGGGTAGGATTCTCATTCCAGCCAATTTGAGAGAGTATGCCGGGCTAGAAAAAGATGTGGTTATAATAGGCGTATCTACCCGAGTGGAGATTTGGAGCAAAGACAGATGGGATGAGTATAATAGCGCTTCAAATCTCGACCATGAAGCAATTGTGGAGAGGATGGCGGAGCTTGGGATTTGATAGCCGGAGGAGTGGATAGATGGAGTTCAGTCATACGCCTGTCTTGCTTGATGAGGTGCTTAAACTTTTGGATTGCCATCCTGGACAGGTCATCGTGGATGGGACGGTCGGAGGCGGAGGCCATGCCTATGAGATACTGAAGCGGATAATTCCCGGTGGATTTTTGATCGGCATTGATAGAGACCCGAATGCATTGGAAGCGGCGCAGAAAAAGCTGGAGGAATTTGAAGGCTGTTTTAAACTGGTGCATGCCAATTTTGCCAATGTAAAAGAGGTGCTCAAAAGCCTTGGAATAGATGCTGTTGACGGGATGCTGTTGGACCTTGGCGTTTCATCCTATCAGCTGGAAGAGAGAGCTCGGGGCTTTACATATATGCAGGATGCGCCACTTGACATGAGAATGGACCCTACACAAACTTTCAGCGCTTACAATGTCGTCAATGAATATTCGCAGCAAGAGCTGGAACGTGTCATCAGGGAATACGGCGAGGAGCGGTGGGCCAAGCGCATAGCGGAGTTCATAGTAAGCAGTAGACCTATTGAGACTACGGGACAGCTGGTAGATGTCATAAAGAGGGCCATACCCGCTGCGGCCAGGCGCGAAGGCCCGCATCCTGCAAAGCGTACCTTTCAGGCCATACGCATAGAGGTAAACCAGGAACTTAATTTGCTTCCCAGGGCAATAGAAAGCGCGGTAGAAGTTCTAAAGCCAGGCGGACGGCTGTGTATCATATCCTTTCATTCGCTGGAGGACAGGATAGTAAAGCAGATGTTCCGCAGTTTGAGCAACCCATGTACATGCCCCCCTGATTCTCCCGTCTGCATCTGCGGTAGACGGCCTCTGGTGAAGTTGCTGACCAGCAAGCCAGTAACCCCTACCTCAAGGGAGGTCTCTGCCAATCCTCGTTCGCGCAGCGCTAAGGCGAGGTGCTGCCAAAAGTTATGAACCGCTACCAGGAATGAGGATACATAAAAGATAAGGAGGATGAATAAAATTGGTAGTAGCTCCAAAACGACAATATCAGGTAGAACAGCTATCTAAACCCCGAAGGGAAGTCAAACCAAAGGCAAAGGCTAAACCCAAGCCAAAGCTTGCCAGAAGGATAAAGCCTGTAATTTTGGTAGCGCTAGGATTCATGATGGCATTCCTGGTAGTTAGCCGGCATGCTACGATCGCAGAAAATCATCAGCAGATACTTGAGCTTGAGAAAAAGCTGGATCAAGCGCTTAAACAAAGTGAATTGCTGAAACTGGAGCTTGCGGCAAGCGAGGATTTGAGAAGGATAGAAGAAGTTGCCAAAAATCAGCTTCATATGGACTATCCTGACCAAACGCAGATACAATTTGTTGAGCTTCCCGAGGATGAGGGGCAACAGAAACAGACAGAAGTGGCAAAGCACCAGGAGACGGACATATGGGATTTTATTCTAAGATTGATCGACTGAGGGGTGAAGCAAGGGGGGTGGTAATTCCGTGGCATTACCAGGAGTTACCAACAGAAAGCGTTTGGTGGCTCTGTTGCTAGGATTTACTCTAATTTTTTTTGCCTTAACCATCAGGGTGGGATACATACAGTTGGTATGGGGAGTGGACCTTCAGAAGAAAGCGGCAGACCAGTGGACCCGTGATTTGGACGTTTTCCCAAGAAGAGGGGTCATTAAGGATAGAAATGGCAAGGTCCTGGCGCAGAGCGCTACTTCCGAGTCTATAGCGGCAAGGCCCAGCCAGATAAGCGATCCACAGAAGGTGACTTCTTTAATTGCGCCCATTCTAGGGCTGGACGAACAGGAGCTATATAAAAAGTTGACCAACACATCAAGTACATACGTGTGGATAAAGCGCCAGGTTGACAGGGAGACTGCTAACAAGATCCGTGCCCTGAATATCAAGGGCCTTGACTTCACCGAAGAGCCCAAGAGGTATTATCCCAACGGCAGCCTGGCTGCTCATGTTTTGGGGTTTACCATGAAATATGCAGAACCGGGGGAAGGATTAAAAGGCCAGGAGGGTATAGAGCTTTACTATGACAAGTATCTGAAAGGGTTTCCAGGCAAAATAGTAATGGAGACCGATGCTGCAGGTCGAGAAATGCCTTATAATGTAGACAGGTATATTCCGCCCATCGACGGGCTTAATTTGGTGCTCACCATCGACCAGGTTATACAGTATTTCACCGAGAGAGAGGTAAACAATGTAGTTGCCAAGTATAATCCCAAGAAGGTGTATGCCATCGTCATGGACCCCAATACGGGTGAAATACTTGCGATGGCAAACTGGCCGACTTTCGATCCCAATGACCCGCCGCGCGATGTGGGCGATTTCGAAGAGATGCAGCAGTACGTGAAGAACTTTGCGTGTAAGGACAACATCGATCCAGGGTCTACTTTCAAAATAATAACAGCTGCTGCGGCCCTTGAAGAGGGGGTTGTCAGCCTGAATAGCACCTTCAATTGTCCGGGGTATAAGATGGTGGACGGGCAGAGGATAAACTGCTGGCGGGCTGGTGGCCACGGCCACGAGACTTTCTCTAAAGCCGTACAGAATTCCTGTAACCCGGTATTTATGGAGCTGGCATTGAGGCTGGGCAAGGATAAGTTTTACCATTACCTGAACGAATTTGGGTTTGGCCAGCCCACGGGGATCGATGTACTTGGCGAAGAGAGAGGCATCATAATGCCAAAGGAGTCTGCAAAGAATGTTGACCTGGCTAGAATGGGGTTCGGGCAGGCCATTTCAGTTACGCCGATTCAGCTCATCACAGCGGTTTCGGCGGTCATAAACGGCGGCAACTTGATGAAGCCCTATATCGCCAAGGAGCTTCGCGAGGTGGTGGTCGATGAAAACGGCCAGGAAACCGAGCGGGTGGTCAAAACTGTTACTCCCCAAAAGGTGCGGCAGGTGATATCGCCTGAGACGTCAAAAATCATGAGAGAAGTGCTGGAAAGCGTTGTGACCGATGGAAGTGGAAGAAACGCATATATTCCTGGCTACAGGGTAGGAGGAAAGACCGGTACAGCGCAGAAATATGGACCGGGGGGCAAGATCATACCCAATAAGAATATATCGTCGTTTATCGGTTTTGCACCTGCTGACAATCCACGGGTGATCGTACTGTTTATGGTGGATGAACCACAGGCGCCAGTTACTTTTGGTAGCATTATCGCGGCGCCTTATGTGAAGAACATACTGGAGGATACTCTTAAGTATCTGGGCGTTGAGCCGGTGTTTGATGAGGAAACACAGGAAGATATGCAGCAGGTGGAAGTGCCGGACGTTATAGGAATGAGTTTGGAAGAGGCTGCCCAAGCCCTCAAAGAGGCAGGGCTGGAGTATTTGGCTGATGAGACAGGGACCGTTGTAAAAGACCAGATGCCCAAGCCGGGCGCAAAGGTTATCTCGGGGACTACCGTTTTGCTTTACACTGAGCGAGGGGCAGAGAGCCAGCCGGAGGAGCAGGCTGCACAGCCGCCTGCTGAGGGGATGGTAATCGTGCCCGATGTGCTGGGCAAATCGATTCGCGAGGCTAACCGGATCCTGGTTTCGGAAGGCCTGAGGCTTAGAATAGAAGGTTCAGGAATTGCGGTGGGGCAGGACCCGGCGCCTGGGACGCAGGTTGAACTCGGTACTGAAGTGACGGTACGGTTTGCACTGCCAACAGAAGGGCAGCAGAACGGTGTACGCCGAAATGGCGAATAATGTTACCATGATATGTAAATACTACTTTAAATAGGTAAAAGATGTATGGGAGGATGGCGAAATGTTGCTGAAGGAGCTGTTAAAAGAAATACAGGTTTCTCGCATAGAAGGCGATGTCGATAAACCAATAGATGCCATATATTACGATTCGCGCAGGGTTACGCCTGGATCTTTGTTCTTTTGCATTGAAGGTTTTCGATTCGACGGGCACGATTTTGCCGTTGAGGCAGTATCCAAAGGGGCACATGCCGTGGTGCTGCGCAAGGATGTCCCCCTGCCGCAGCATGTCACCAGGATATTTGTTGAGGATACGCGTATGGCCATGGCTTTGATGTCGCGAGCTTTTTACGGGTATCCCGCACGGGATATACCCATAATTGGAGTGACCGGTACCAACGGCAAGACTACGGTAACCTATTTGATAAAATCCATACTCGAGGAAGCAGGTAAAAAGGTAGGGCTTATCGGTACCATTGCAAACATGATAGGCTCTAAGATGCTCCCTGCTGAGAGGACCACGCCCGAGTCGATGGACCTGCAAAAGCTTTTCAAAGATATGCAGGATGAGGGCGTAGATGCCATTGTGATGGAGGTGTCTTCACATTCGTTGAGCCTTAAACGGGTGGCCGGCGTTGAATTTGAAGTCGGTGTATTTACAAATTTGACCCAGGACCATCTGGATTTCCACCATACCCTTGAAGAGTATCGTGAGGCCAAGGCAAAGCTGTTTTTGCAGAGCAGGCAGGCGGCCATAAACATCGATGATGAGACCGGACGGATGTTTGCAGAGAGAGTACAGGGACAGCTGTGGACATATGGAATAAGTAGAACAGCGCAGGTGTTTGCAAGGGACATAGAGATTACCTCCAGGGGCGTGTCGTTCCAGCTGTTTTTACCGGGCGAAAGCAGCATGGTAAGCTTAAATATCCCCGGGCTTTTCAGCGTGTACAATGCCCTGGCTGCTGCAACGGCATGCCATGCGCTGGGAGTGCCCGTTCGACACATAAAAGCCGGTCTTGAAAAGGTAAAGGGTGTCCCGGGGCGGTTTGAGCTTTTAAACACCGGCACTGAGTATTCTGTGATAATAGACTATGCTCATACGCCTGACGGGCTGGAAAACGTGCTTAAGACAGCACGGGACTTCACAAAAGGACGGGTCATTACGGTGTTTGGCTGCGGTGGCGACCGCGACCCTTCAAAGCGGCCCATAATGGGAGAGGTGGCGGGGAAGTATTCCGACTTTTGCGTCATTACCTCTGATAACCCGCGCAACGAGGACCCCATGGCCATCATTCAGCAGATCATACCCGGCATCGAGAATACCACCTGTCCCTATGTGGTCATCGAGGACCGCAGGGAGGCCATTGCCTATGCCTTAAACCACGGCAGGGCAGGGGATGTGATTATCCTTGCCGGCAAAGGCCATGAGACCTACCAGATATTGAAGAATAACCAGGTAATTCCCTTTGATGAAAGGGAAGTCGTTGCTGAGCTGCTGGGAAAGGAGAAGGTTTGATGGAACCCATATCGATGCAAGAGGTGCTGGAGGCTACAAACGGAACGCTGATCAAAGGACAGGCAAAGGGTTTAATAGCGGGAGTAAGTACCGACAGCAGGACGATAAAGCAGGGGGAGCTGTTTGTATCTCTGATTGGCGACAGGTTTGATGGCCACGACTTTATCCCTCAGGCGGCAGAAAAAGGTGCGAAGGCTGTTCTTGTCCAGCATATGTTGGATCAGCTTCCCGAGGGTATGAGTGTGATTAAAGTTGATAATACCCTTGCCGCTCTCCAGCGCCTTGCCGGCTATTATCGAAAGAAATTCAATATCCCTGTAGTGGCGGTGACAGGCAGTACGGGTAAGACCACCACCAAAGACATGATACACTGCGTGCTTTCGGCGCGTTACAATGTTCTCAAAACCGAAGGTAACCTCAACAATGAAATTGGCCTGCCACTGACATTGTTTAGGATACAACGCCATCATGAAATAGCGGTAGTGGAGATGGGCATGAGCGGGTTTGGGGAAATCCATCGAATGGCTGAAGCGGCCCTTCCCTGTGTGGGAGTGATTACCAACATAGGCGTTTCCCATATAGAAAAGCTGGGCAGCAGGGAAAACATACTCAAGGCAAAGCTGGAAATTTTCGATTATTTCCCCGGAAATGGGATTGCCGTATTGAACGGCGATGATGACATGCTGTGGGGAGTGAAAGAACGCTTCAGCTTTGGAATTAGATATTTTGGCACGCGCCAGGGCGTAGATTTCAGAGCTGTGGACATAAGTACGGGACAGCCGGGCATCAAGTTTAAATTGATAAGCGATAATGAAGAGCATCCATTTGAGCTTTCGCTGCCCGGAAGGCACAACGTGTATAACAGCCTGGCGGCCATTGCTGTGGGACGGCTTTTTGGGATAAGCTTTCAGGAGATGAGGGAGGCTCTAAGGGATTTTAAAACGGGCAACATGCGGCTCAATATTTTTGAGACGCGGGAAGGCGTTGTGGTGATTGATGATGTGTACAATGCCAGCCCTGATTCCATGAAAGCCGCTCTTTCAGTCTTGAGGGACATGCCGGCTGCGCGCAGGATTGCTGTGCTGGGGGATATGCTGGAATTGGGAGATTATGCCGAAGAAGGACACCGTCAGGTGGGCAGGGCGGTGGTGGAAAATAAAGTCGATTTGCTCATCACCCGCGGTCAGAACAGCCGCTGGATAGGCATGGAAGCACAGGCGGCGGGTATGCCGCCCTCAAGCATATATCATTGCGAGTGTAATAAAGATGTAATAAACTTGTTAAGCACAATTGTCCATAGCGGTGATACAATATTAGTGAAAGGGTCACGGGGGATGAGGATGGAAGAAGTGGTGTCCCATCTCTTAAAAGGGGGTTATAAACCTTGGAATCACTGATATACGCGGTAATAATATCGTTTGTGCTTTCGCTTGCGATAGGAGTAGTTGCCATACCCATGCTCAGGAGGCTCAAGTTTGGTCAACACGTGCGCCATGAAGGTCCACAAACTCACCTGCAAAAAGCCGGCACCCCTACCATGGGAGGGATAATATTTTTAATACCGATTTGCGTGGCATCGCTCATGTTGGCCAGGGGCAGCCTGGATTTTCTGTTGGCAGCTCTATTGGTGATGCTGGGGTTTGGGCTTATAGGGTTTGTGGATGACTATATCAAGATAGCCAGGCGCAGATCGCTGGGGCTTAAGGCTTATCAGAAGCTGCTGGCACAGATCACCATCGGAGTCGTGTTTTCTTATTATGCCTATACTCATCTGGGCAGCACCGTGACCATCCCTTTTTTTAAGTCGGAATGGGACCTGGGCATTATGTACATCCCGTTGATGACATTTGTAATAGTCGGTACTGTGAACAGCCTAAATTTGAATGATGGGCTGGACGGCCTGGCCTCAGGAGTTACTCTTATAGTGGCAGCCACATTCAGCATTTTGGCGGCATACCTGGCATCCTCTATGCGGCAGGAAGGCCTGGAGTATTTGGCGGTAAACTACGGCAACCTTATGGTGTTTGCTGGAGCTGTAACAGGGGGATGTCTTGGCTTTTTGCGGTTCAACGCCTACCCTGCACAGGTCTTTATGGGGGATACCGGTTCAATGGGGCTGGGTGGAGCGGTTGTGGCTCTGGCGGTTTTGCTTAAGCTGCCGCTGTTTTTGCCCATAATCGGCGGCATATATATGGCAGAAGCGTTATCGGTTATAATACAGGTGGCGTCGTATAAGTTGACCGGAAAGAGGGTATTTCGCATGAGCCCGCTTCATCACCATTTTGAGCTTACCGGCATGAGCGAGCCCAAGGTGGTCACCATGTTCATGATAGCAACCACTGTGCTATGCCTCATTGGTTTGCTGGCCATATGAGGGGAAAGCGAGCATTATCTGCTGCTTTTCGTTTTGTAGATTATGAAAAGAGGTAAACCCTAGAAAAAACGCTGAGAAAGGCTGAAGAATTCTCAATAGATTACTGGATAGAGTGTGTTTTATCAGAAATACGCAAGAAAACTCCATCTTTTGCAAGATGCATACTTCTCATGAAGCCACCACCTCTATAGGTGGTTGGCAGTTCACATTGGTGTAAGTTAGAGAACCAGCAAAATCAGCAATTGTACGGGAGGATAGTATGACGTACCAGGGGAAGACTGTTCTTGTAGTAGGCCTTGCGCGAAGCGGTATTGCTGCTATCAGAGCATTGAAGAGCCTGGGTGCAAAGGTTATAGCAAATGACATAAAGACGCGGCAGCAGCTGGGCGATTCTATATCAGAGCTTGAGTCGCTTGATGTGGAATTTTATCTAGGCGATACGCCCGATGGCTTGGTTGATAAGGTCGACTTGATGGTTATAAGCCCTTCTGTGCCCATTGACTCGACGTTTATTCAAAAGGCGCAACGTCTAGGGCGAGAGGTCATAAGCGAACTAGAGCTGGCCTACAGGCTGTGCAGGGCGCCTATTGTCGCTATTACCGGTACCAATGGTAAGACCACTACTGTAACCCTGACGGGGGAGATATTGAAAAAAGCCGGGTTTAATGCATACGTAGTAGGCAATATTGGCGTGCCGTTTGTCAGCAAGGCTTTGGAAATGGATGAAGATGATATAGCGGTGGTGGAAGTAAGCAGCTTTCAGCTGGAGGCGATACATAACTTTCATCCTCGAGTAGCCGCCATTCTCAACATTACTCAAGACCACCTCAATCGCCATAAGACCATGGAAAATTACATAGCGGCCAAGGCCAGGATTTTTGAAAATTGCTCCTCTGATGACTGGGTGGTTTTAAATGCAGATAATGAAGCGACAGCAAGGCTGGCAGCGCAGGCCCAGGGCCGGGTGCTGTTTTTTAGCCGCTTAAAACCTCTGTACAGGGGTGCATGGGTAGAAGATGGCACGGTGATGCTGGATATAGGGCATGGAAAAGAAGCCGTATGCGGCGTGCAAGACATATTCATACCGGGAGCACATAATCTGGAAAACGCTTTGGCTGCATCTTTAATGGCCAGGGTAATGGGGGCAACGGCAGAAGACATTGCTGTTACTTTGAAGACCTTTAAAGGAGTAGAGCACCGCATCGAGTATGTGGACACCATTGGCGGGGTCAAATTTTATAACGACTCAAAGGGTACCAATCCCGATGCTTCTATAAAAGCCATACAGGCCATGAGAGGCCCTACCGTCCTCATTGCGGGTGGAATGGATAAGGGCAGCAGCTTTGATGAGTTCATAGATGCCTTTGGTGAAACCGTCACCCATATGGTGGTGCTGGGAGAAACGGCAGATAAGTTGATCAAGGCCGCAAAAGAAAAGGGATTTGACAGGGTATACCGTGTAGGAAGCGTAGAAGAGAGCGTAAGAAAGGCTTTTAGCCTGGCTTCCCCGGGCTATAACGTGCTGTTTTCTCCGGCCTGTGCTAGTTGGGATATGTTTAGGGATTATGAGGAAAGGGGTAGAGTCTTTAAGAGCGCTGTCAGGGCTCTTAAGGGGGAAGTTGAATGACCAAAAAGCCCAAGAAGGTAAAAAAACCGTTTGATTATCCCATTCTGCTTACCATTATAATACTGGTTGCCTTTGGTACCATCATGGTATTCAGCGCCAGCTTTTACTACGCTCAAATGAGGTGGGGGGATAAATATTACTTTTTTAAACGCCAGTGCCTGTGGGCGGTTGTTGGCTTTGTGGCCATGGCGTTTACGGCAAACTTGGATTACTGGAGGCTTAAAAAGTTTTCAAAGCTGTTGCTGGTACTGAGCATAGCGCTTTTGGTTGCTGTGCTCCTTGTGGGCATTGAACGGAATAACGCAAAACGATGGCTGAATATAGGTGGCTTGAGCGTTCAACCTTCAGAGATCGCCAAATTTGCCCTTGTGCTGTTTTTGGCCGACAACATGTCTCAAAGGAAAGACAAGATGAAGTACTTTTTCAAAGGGATAATACCCTATTTTCTAGTAACGGGCATACTGTTCGGGCTTATAATGATGCAACCCAATATGAGTACGGCAGGCAGCCTGGTGCTGCTTGTAATGGTGATGCTTTTTGTGGCGGGTGCCAGGCTGTGGCATCTAGGTTTGTTGGTGGCTGGAGGTGCTGCGGCGGCTGCTGCCCTTATAATGGCGGCTGAATATCGCATGGACAGGTGGATAGCATTTTGGGACCCATGGAAGGACCCTTTGGAAACGGGATATCAGATAATACAGTCGCTGTATTCTTTGGGAGCAGGTGGCTTGTTTGGAATGGGGCTTGGCGAGAGCAGGCAGAAGTATCTGTACATACCCTATCCGGAAACCGACTTCATATTTGCCATAATCGGTGAGGAGCTGGGATTTGTTGGATGCACACTGCTCATACTGCTGTTCGTTATCCTCATATGGAGGGGTTTGAAGATAGCAATTACGGCCCCTGACCTCTTTGGATGTCTGCTGGCAGCCGGGATCATTGGCATGATAGGCATTCAGGCCGTTATAAATATAGCGGTGGTAACCGCCTCCATGCCACCTACTGGTTTGCCACTTCCATTTATAAGCTTTGGAGGTTCTTCACTGGCCATTTTCATGGCCAGCATAGGAGTGCTACTCAATATATCAAAATACGCTAAAGCGAGTTAGCTTGCCTGGCCACTGTGTCACACCTCTTTTTGAGACTGCATATCATGGTGTTGTGAAGAGTTGAGAAATACTAAAATATTGAGCACGATATTTGTGAAAAGAGGTGTGACCAATGGCACAATATATCATAAATGGCGGCAGGCGATTGGAGGGAAAGCTGCGTGTAGGCGGTGCTAAAAATGCCATTCTTCCCATACTAGCAGCGGTTTTGTTGACTGAAAGACAAGTTGTTTTACATGACTGTCCCAAGCTTCTCGATGTCGAAAAGACCATCTTGATCCTTGAAGCTATCGGTTGCAAGGTGAAGAGGGAAGGCAGGGATTTAATCATTGACCCTTCTACGGTGTCCAGCTGGGTAATACCGGATTGCTATGTTCGGGAGATTCGTTCCTCCATAATATTTTTGGGAGCAATGCTTTCTAGGGCTGAGAGGGCACGGATCACATATCCTGGAGGTTGTGAGATAGGGCAGCGCCCCATTGACCTCCATCTCAAAGGGCTCAGGCAGCTGGGAGTACTTATAGACGAATCTAATGGGTACCTGGATTGCGTTGCGCCCAGGATGGAAGGAGGAATTGTTCATCTAGATTATCCCAGCGTGGGAGCTACCGAAAACATAATGCTGGCAGCGGTAAAGGCCAAAGGGCGTACTGTTATCCATAATGCTGCCAAGGAGCCGGAGATTGTGGACCTGCAAAACTTTATCAATGCCATGGGAGGGAATGTACGGGGAGCGGGTACCAATACCATAGTGGTGGAAGGCGTGCAGAGTGGTTTCAGTGAAGTAGAATATACCATTATTCCTGATCGCATTGTGGCGGGTACTTATATGGTTGCAGCTGCTATAACGGGAGGCGATGTCTTAATCGATAACGTAATACCCGAACACGTTCAGTCCATCATATACAAGCTGAGGGAAGCAGGCTGTACTGTTCATGTGCAGGACTCATGCGTAAGGGTGAAGGGAAAATACCGGCTCAGGGCTATAGAACACATCAAGACTTTACCGTATCCGGGGTTTCCAACTGATATGCAGGCTCAGTTTACAAGCCTGTTGTCGGTGGCCAGGGGGACCAGCATAATAACCGAGACGATATTTGAAAACAGGTTCAGGCATGTGCCGGAGCTTGTGAGGATGGGAGCTAATATCAGGATTGACGGACAGACCGCCATTATACACGGGGTCAGGAGTTTGAAGGGTACTACTGTTGTGGCCAAGGATTTGAGAGGAGGAGCGGCGCTGGTGCTGGCCGGACTGCGCGCCGAAGGCCAAACCATTGTGGAAAACGCTTTTTACATTGATAGAGGCTATGAACAGCTTGAAGCCGTATTGAGCAACATAGGAGCTGATATTGTGAAAACAAACGATTAAATCTGAGCTTGTATATAAATGAAAAGTCGAGGGAGTTTTATGGGAAACGGAAGAAGAAAGGGGTTATTCCTGCTATTGTTTTTGCTGACTGTGCTAGTTGCTATGGTATATATTGGTACAGAAGTGTTTCAGGTAAAAAAAGTAACTGTTACAGGTAATCAGAATATAAAAGATGATGATATTATTCGGATAGCAGGAATACCCATAGGCCAAAATATTTTTAAAATAGATAGAAAACAAATAAGAGAAAGGATTGAGTCCAATCCTCTTTTAAAGGTTTTGTCTATAAATTTTAAATATCCTGACGAGGTTATCATCAATGTAAAGGAGAGAAAGCCGGTAGCGGCTATTCCTTATTTGGGTTCTTATGTAGTTGTCGATATAGAAGGCTATGTGATGGAGATATATGATAATCTGGAGGACATGCCTTATCCACTGGTACAAGGATTGGGGTTGCGGGGATGTACAGTGGGCAAACCCCTTTCTGTTGCTGATTCGTATCAGATGAAGGCTTTAAGCCGCGTGCTGGATGAGGTATATAAACAGCAACTCGAAGAAGATATCTCGGAGATAATTATGGACAATCCAAATGATATTTATATCGTTTCCCGTAATGGCACTGTTGTAAGATTGGGACAAGCCATAGAGGTTGATAAGAAGTTAAAATGGCTTAAAACCCCCAACTTTCGTCAGATTGACAGTACAGGAGCAAAGGGTATGCTTGATGTAAGCATTGCAAATCAGGCAATATTCAAACCTTTGGAGGAAGAGGTGGACTAATGAAGAAATCCTTAAGTGCCCAGTTGTCGGTAACTCTTGTAAGCTTGATATTAGGACTGGCTTTGGCTGCCCAGTTCAAAAACGTTCAAAGAGTAGGGGGAAGCGTCTCTCTGCAGCGGACCCAGGAACTTACACGGCAGGTACAAAAGCTGGAGCAGGAAAATGAAGCGTTGGAAGCCCGTATAGAGGAGTATGAGAGGAGGATAAAGGAGTTTGAGAATGCGGTTCAGAGCGAAGGCCAGAGCAATAAGCTGATTTACGAGGAGCTGGAGCGTACCAGGATGCTGGCTGGCCTTGTAGACGTCCAGGGCCCTGGCGTGGTGGTGACTGTCAATGTTAAATATGTAAACGAATGGGGGCAGGATGCCATCGTTCAAAACGTACGCTATGATGACCTGCTAAAGTTGGTGAACGAGCTCAACGCTGCCGGTGCCGAAGCAATTGCAATCAATGACGAGCGAATAATTGCCACCACTGAAATACGGAATGCAGGCGACTATATAGTCATAAATACCAATCGCTATTCGGCGCCCTTTGAGATAAAAGCAATTGGAAATCCTGACACGTTGGAGGCGGCTCTCAAGCTGCTAGGAGGAGTTGCCGATGACCTTGGTGTATATTTGCAGATCAACATCAAGAGGGTGGACAATATCAGGATTCCTAAATACAGGGGAACTTTTCAGTATAAATTTGCAAAGCCGGTTCAGGATACAGATGCCAGGAGTTGAGGGGTAGGGAATGAAGGTAAGGAAGGACTTGTTAATTTTAAGCTTTATGGCCATGCTTTTGAGTTACTTCATTGTGAAGTGTTTTGACAATCAGAGGATAGGCTATGATATAGGGGTTACAACTTCTGTACACAAGATTCAGGAATTGATGAGCCAGCTTAAGGCTCTGCAAGAGACAAACCGTCAACTGAAGGATGACCTAAGCCAAAAAGAGGTTGTACTCAATAAGTATGAAAAGGAAGCTACAGAAAGAATATATAGGGGAGAGGAGATTAGAAAGCAGCTTGAACAGGCAAGGATACTGGCAGGGCTTACTGATTTGGAAGGGCCTGGAATTGAAGTCATACTCAATGATCGAAAAAAAGATACCATCATGCCAGATGAGCCTTATTCTATTTCCGATTTTATCGTGCATGATATAGACCTGTTAGAGGTGGTCAATGAGCTTAAGGCAGCGGGTGCCGAGGCCATTGCTATAAACGGTGCAAGGATTTTGGCCACATCCAGGATAAGCTGCGGGGGGCCTACCATCACCGTTGGAGCAGGCCAACGGTTTGCTCCGCCGTTTATCATTCATGCTATCGGTGATCCCGATGCCCTTGCTGATTATTTTAAACGACCTGATAGTGTATATCATATACTTACCTTTTATGGCCTTGAGTTCAGCATCAAAAAGCTTGATAATGTAAAGATACCCCGATATTATGGGGAAGTGAATTTCGATTACGCCAGGCCCGTTGAAGGAGGTGAGTAGTTTGTTGTTGCCCATTATCGGAATTTTAGTGGGCATAATACTGGGGTTAACGTTGCCTATACATATACCCATGGCGTATTCATCCTACATGTCAATTGCTGTCCTTGCAGCTTTAGACTCGGTCTTCGGTGGGATAAGGGCAAGCCTCGAACAAAAATTTGAGCCAGATGCTTTTATATCCGGATTTTTTGGCAATGCATTTCTAGCTGCAGGTCTGGCTTATATAGGAGACAGGCTGGACGTGCCTATATATCTGGCAGCCATCTTTGCTTTTGGTACCAGGCTTTTTCAGAATTTTGCCATGATTAGGCGCTATCTTTTGAATCGTTGGCGTGAAAGATTAAGGCAATGAGATTAAATAAAAATTGCTATAAAGAGATTTAATTTTATTCAATTATGTGGTAACATACTATTATAGTAAATTTGTCAGTTTATACTAAATTGATAGGGGACATGCCTTATACAAAAGCATGTTTAGTTGATTGGTAAAAATAAGCAATGAAAATAAAGGCAGGTACATATGCCTCGATTGTGCTGACCAATCTGTGAATGAGCAGACAGCCAGTGCTGCATCTACGAATATCCTTTGAAGATAAAGGTAGTGTCGACTACCTTGAAATCAGTTGAGTGAAATCTTTTAGGTTGTAAAGGGGAGGGTGTATTTTGATAGAGTTTGATATCGACATGGAACAATTTGCTGAAATTAAGGTGGTCGGGGTAGGGGGCGGAGGAAACAACGCCGTAAACAGGATGATACAGTTTGGCCTGAAGGGTGTAGAGTTTATTGCCGTAAATACCGATAAGCAGGCTTTATTTGCTTCCCAGGCTAACCAGAAGATACAGATTGGCGAAAAGCTGACAAAGGGCCTGGGTGCCGGTGCCAATCCCGAGATTGGACAGAGGGCAGCTGAAGAGAGCCGAGAGGAGATTACGCAGGCACTAAAAGGGGCTGATATGGTATTCATAACAGCAGGCATGGGTGGAGGTACTGGGACAGGGGCTGCTCCGGTTATTGCCGAGATCGCCAAGGAACTGGGGATCTTGACGGTAGGGGTGGTCACCAAACCTTTTGCGTTTGAAGGTAGGCAGAGGATGATGAACGCCGAAAAAGGGATTCAGGAACTCAAGCAAAGGGTTGATACCTTGATCACCATACCCAATGATCGGCTGTTGCAGATCGTCGAAAAGCGTACCTCTGTGTTAGAAGCGTTCCGAATAGCGGACGATGTCTTAAGGCAGGGCGTGCAGGGTATTTCCGACCTCATAGCGGTTCCGGGCTTAATCAATCTGGATTTTGCCGATGTGAGGACCATTATGAAAGAAAG
The DNA here is from genome assembly GCF_023838525.1 of Caldicoprobacter algeriensis. Classification (GTDB taxonomy): domain Bacteria; phylum Bacillota; class Clostridia; order Caldicoprobacterales; family Caldicoprobacteraceae; genus Caldicoprobacter; species Caldicoprobacter algeriensis. Next base: position 6,949 of record NZ_JAHUQD010000002.1, on the reverse strand, counting down.
GGGATTGGCACACATGGGCATTGGCAGGGCCAGCGGTGAAGGACGTGCTTTAGAAGCGGCCAAACAGGCCATCCAAAGCCCGCTGCTTGAGACCACCATTGAAGGTGCCAGAGGCGTGCTGCTGAATATAACCGGAGGCGAAAACTTAAGCCTATATGAGGTCAATGAAGCAGCAGAGCTGGTGGCTCAGGCTGCAGATCCGGATGCCAATATAATCTTTGGAGCGGTGATCGATGAAAGCCTTCAGGACGAAATACGAATAACCGTAATTGCTACCGGTTTTGAGGAAAAGAATAAGAAAGACGACGGGAAAAAGAAAATAGAACGGGCGGCAGAAAAGCTCTTTTCAAGTACCCGGGATGACGATGACCTGGATATACCCATTTTCTTAAGAAGAACTAGATGATAGGAGGCTTTTCATGTAGGGTTGGTTAAAAGTACGCAAGGAGACCCCATCGCTTCGTGTGAGCCACCACATCTACAGGTGGCTGGTAGTTTATGCGTATTTGTTGTAACATACAAAAATAGAGGGAATTTTAGTTCAAAGGTGCAAAACGACAATAAAAATTGTTTTTATTGTCGTTTATTTTTTTGTTTTATCAGACCTATTTTTACAAATTTTTAAACATGCCCTGCTTTATAATAAAGGTGAAGGTAAGGGGAATGGGGATGCTGTATGGGGTAGAGTACAGATATGTGGATATATTATGGCTAGATAATTTTGTAATAAATTTTTCGATACTGTGGATTACCTTCAGGATATCTAAGGTAAAGGGTTCTCTTTGGAGGTTGTGGATTTCAGCGGGAATAGGGGCTTTATATGCAATCATATTTTTTATACCGGGATTTGAAGTTTTGCATAGCTTTTTCCTCAAAATAGCTTTATCGTTGATAATGTTGCTGGTAGCATTTAAGTTTAACACTTTTAAAGACTTCTTTAAGGCATTCACTTTCTTCTATGCTACTACTTTTGTTTTTGGAGGCGTTGCGCTGGGGCTGTATTTTTTTACACAGGATTATATGGCTATCGAGAAAGGCGTTTTTGTGATAAAAGATTACCCTGTCAATAAGCTGATAGTAACCGGGGTGCTAGTCATAATCTTAATGCATGCCATGTGGCGGTTTATTCGCCTGCACTTTTCCAAAGACGAGCTGCTGTATAAGGTAAAAATACACTTTGATGGGAAGGAAGTCATGGTTGATGCACTGCTTGATACTGGCAACATGCTTTTAGACCCCATAAGTAAGCACCCTGTTATGGTGGTAGAGTTTTCAAGGGTTAAGGAGTTGTTGCCTCAGGAAATACGAGAGATATTTACTAGGTCGCTGGAGGGTGACTTTCATACGGTGGTCCAGGTTGTCAGCAAGTCAGGGTGGATTGAGAGATTTAGAATAATTCCATATACCACGGTAGGGAATCCTAGTGGTCTGTTGATGGGTTTTAAGCCCGATGAGGTTTTAGTATTAAAAAACGGAAAATGGTATACCGTTGGAAACGTTGTTGTTGGGATATATAACAATAAATTGTCGAAGAGTGAGCATTACCAGGCATTGGTCCATCCAGAGATAGTCGCTTGAAAAAAGGGGGGAATTGTAAAATGACATTTTGCAAAAGGCTTACCATGCAATACTACTTTTTCATCATGAAACTGCTCATTAAATTTTCCCCACTAGAAGGCTTGCCCATCTTCTACATAAGCGGGAGCGAAGCCCTTCCGCCTCCCCTTACCAATGAGGAAGAGGATCAGCTTCTTCATCGGTTGGAAAAGGGCGATACCTCTGTAAAGAGCACGTTGATTGAGCGAAATTTAAGATTGGTGGTGTATATTGCCAGGAAGTTTGAAAACACAAAGGTTGGGGTGGAAGACCTGGTTTCAATTGGAACCATCGGGCTTATTAAAGCAGTTAATACGTTTGATCCATCAAAGAAGATTAAGCTGGCCACCTATGCTTCACGGTGTATCGAGAATGAGATTTTGATGTACCTTAGAAGAAATTGCAAGATGAAAGCAGAGGTATCGTTTGATGAGCCTTTGAACGTGGACTGGGATGGCAATGAACTGCTGCTATCCGATATACTTGGGACCGATAACGATCTGGTCTATAGAAGCATTGAAGACGAAGTGGAGAAAGAGCTGTTGGATATGGCTATAAACAAGCTTTCAAAGCGGGAGAAGCGCATAGTGGAGCTGAGGTTCGGGCTGGGTAACGGCAAAGAAAAGACGCAAAAAGAAGTGGCTGATATGCTAGGAATTTCCCAATCATACATATCGCGGTTAGAAAAAAGGATAATAAAAAGGTTAAAAAAGGAAATTAGTCGCATGGTGTGATGCTGAATAAAATCCTCTGTCCAAGGTAATACTTTCAATAGAATCTGTTCGAAGAGTTAGCAGCAACATCGCGTGAAAGGGATGGAGGATTTTTGGTATGTCGGCAAACAAAGTTGAGATTTGTGGCGTGGATACATCCAAGTTACCGGTACTTTCCAACGAAAAGATGCGAGAGTTGTTTGAACGGATGCATGCAGGCGATAAAAGTGCGAGAGACGAATTCATCCAGGGAAACCTCAGGCTGGTATTAAGCGTGATTCAAAGGTTTAGCAACCGAGGGGAGAACATCGATGACCTTTTTCAGGTGGGGTGTATCGGACTTATTAAGGCTATTGATAATTTTGATCTTTCTCAAAATGTAAAATTCTCAACCTATGCTGTACCCATGATCATCGGAGAGATAAGGCGGTACCTGAGGGACAACAATTCCATAAGGGTTAGCCGCTCGTTGAGGGATATCGCATACAAGGCACTGCAGGTACGGGATCAACTCATAAGCAAAAACGCTAAGGAACCTACCATAACCGAGATTGCTAACGAGCTCAACCTTCCAAGGGAAGAGGTGGTATTTGCTCTGGATGCCATCCAGGACCCGATTTCCCTTTTTGAGCCCATCTATCATGATGGAGGGGATGCCATTTACGTGATGGATCAAGTAAAAGACGAGAAAAATGAGGACGAGAGCTGGCTTGAGGGGATAGCTTTAAGGGAGGCCATGAAGAAGCTTAACGAGAGAGAGAAGATCATATTGACCCTAAGGTTTTTTGAAGGTAGGACCCAGGTAGAGGTGGCGAAGGAGATAGGCATCTCACAGGCCCAAGTGTCCAGGCTTGAGAAAACGGCCCTTGCACATATGAGGAAGTATATATGATGTTAATTTAAAATCAGATTCAGAAGAGAAGCCTTTGCTTTTGTGTAAGGCTTCTCTTTTTGTCATTTTGTTTTGCTCAATGCCTGTTCGAAGGATGAACGTTGTAGATGTAATTGAATTTCATATGGAGCTATATGGCATTTTCAAGTTCCAATGTGAATAAACTTTAATTGGACGAAAACGCGGATAAAAACGGGGGAGGGTTACCATGGAGAAAACTTCTGACTTCAGGCAGAAGGAGGTTATCAATATCAGAGATGGCAGGCGGTTGGGTGTAATAGTCGATATGGAGTTTGACCTGCAAAGCGGGAGGATTACAGCCATTGTGGTGCCTGGCCCCAGCCGGTGGCTGGGATTTTTAAAAGGGGATCAGGACCTGGTCATCCCATGGGAGAATATAAAGAAGATAGGGGATGATGTTATACTGGTTGATGTGGATCCGGCAGTCATAAAGAGGTAAATCTATCCAGGGAAGGGCAGTGTGGCTTTAAAAACACATAAGTGTGGACGAGCTGACCTAAAAGGGCTATAATAATAAAAAAGAAGGCGAGGCTTTTAGCCCTGCTTTCTTGCTTAGCTGTCCCAAATACCGCCTGTTGGGGGTGGGGCAGCCTTTAAAAAGGCGGATTATAAATACCCTAACCATCTAAACCGGCGTATATTTGCGAGGTTTAGATGCTCGATTGGCCAGCCATGAAATGCCCTTTTTGCTACCACATGGAGAGCAAGGTGGTGGACTCTCGTCCTACCGATGAAGGCCTTACCATTCGCAGACGGCGTGAGTGTACCAAGTGTGGCAAGCGGTTTACTACTTATGAGAAAATTGAGCAGCTGCCGGTATTTGTCGTCAAGAAAGATGGCAGAAGGGAATCCTTCGATAGGGATAAGATCATGAGGGGGCTGTTGAAAGCCTGTGAAAAGAGGCCTATATCCCTCAAGGATTTAGAAGCGCTGGTTCAGGATGTCGAAAAGCAGGTCTTCAATTCCCTTGAGCAGGAGGTTACCAGTCAGCAAATTGGCCAGATGGTGATGGAAAGGCTAAAGAAGCTGGACGAAGTGGCGTATGTGCGGTTTGCATCGGTGTACAGACAGTTCAAGGATATAAATACCTTTATGGAAGAGCTAAACAAGCTTTTGAAGGAAAAAATGACTGAATGAAGGGAAAAGGATGTTCAGGCATGGAATTCAATATGGGTTTTGAGCTGAAAGAAAGACAAGGCGTATGGTACTGCGTTATACCAAGTTTTGAAAGGACCGGATTGGTGAACCATGGTTTCAGCACCAGAAAGGGAGGAGTAAGCGATCAACAGTATAGCACCTTGAATTTGGGATTTAAGAAAGGCGATTCTTGTGATGCGGTTATGCAAAACTTTTTAAGGTTTTGCCGTGCGCTGGATATAAACCCTCATAATACAGTGTTCTCCGACCAGGTACACAGCGACAAAGTAGCTGTGGTTGGCGCCGGTGATAGGGGGAAGGGTGCCTTTAAGGAGAGCGATATACTCCAGGTGGATGGCCTTATAACTCAAGAGCCGCAGGTGGCTTTGGTGACGTTCTATGCCGACTGCGTGCCTCTGTTCTTTTTAGATCCTGTTCGCAGGGCCATAGCCTTAAGCCATGCAGGATGGAGGGGTACGGTAGCTTGCATAGGCGCAAAGACGTTGGAGGGCATGCGCTGGATGTTTGGTACGCGCCCCGAGGAGTGCCTGATAGGGATTGGCCCATCTATAGGCCCTTGTTGTTTTGAGGTGGACCTTCCGGTGGCAGAGCAATTTGCAAAAGTCTTTGACAAATATAAGGATATAATAATAAAGCCCGGTCAGAAACCGAGCAGGTATTACGTAAACTTGTGGATGGCAAATGCCCTGCAGTTGGAAGAAATGGGGATTCCACACCACAACATAACTGTAGCGGACATGTGTACTAGCTGCAATCAAGACCTGTTCTTTTCTCATCGCAGGGATAAAGGCAATACAGGTAGAATGGCCGCTATATTGATGTTAAAGGGTTAAGGCTAAATAAGCAACAATACCAGTATGTTCTGCTGTTATACGTTAAAGCGGAACAGCACCACGTCGCCGTCCTGGATGACGTAGTCTTTGCCTTCAGACCTTACCAGCCCCTTTTCCTTTGCGGCTGTATAGGACCCCACGGCTACCAAAGTGTCATAGGGGATGACTTCGGCTTTGATGAAACCCCTCTCAAAGTCGCTGTGGATTTTACCTGCGGCTTGAGGAGCTCTGGTGCCCTTTTTGATTGTCCAAGCTCTAACTTCTTTGGGACCGGCAGTCAAAAAGCTTATGAGGCCCAGCAGGCTATAGCATGCCGATACCAGCTTGTCCAGCCCCGAGCTTTCCAAACCCATCTCTTGCAGAAACATCTGTTTTTCTTCGTTATCCAGTTGCGCGATTTCCTCCTCGAGCTTGGCACATATGACCACTACTTGAGCGTTTTCCTTTTGGGCGTATTCTACGACCTTTTTGACCAGCGGGGAATCCTGAGCATTGCCTACGTCCTTTTCGGATATATTTGCCGCGTATATGACAGGCTTTGAGGTGAGCAAAAACAGCTGTCTTACAAAATCCTGCTGTTCTTCTGAGAAGGTGAGGCTTCTTACAGGAATTCCTTTTTCCAGGTTTTCCTTTATGTACTCCATTATCTGCAACTTTTCTATGCTGTGCTTATCCCCACTTTTTGCCATTTTTTGCACTTTTACCATCTGCCTCTCTAGGCTTTCCAGGTCGGCAAATATGAGCTCCAGGTTTATAATCTCTATATCGCGGATAGGGTCAACGCTTCCCTCCACATGGGTTATATCTTCATCTTCAAAGCATCTGACTACATGCACGATGGCGTCCACTTCGCGTATATGAGACAGAAACTTGTTGCCCAGTCCCTCGCCTTTGCTGGCGCCTTTGACCAAACCCGCGATGTCAACAAATTCGATGAACGCAGGGGTGACTTTTTCGGGCTTATACATTTCGGCTAGCTTGTCCAGCCTGGGGTCCGGAACCGGTACCACCCCTACATTGGGCTCTATGGTGCAGAAGGGGTAATTTTCGGCCTGCGCTCCGGCTTTCGTTATGGCGTTGAACAGGGTGCTCTTTCCTACATTGGGTAACCCTACTATTCCCAGCTTCATGTTCATACTCCTCCAAATACTGTTAATATAGACGTTTACATCTGAAGAATTATATATTATTTGCCCAAAATAATCAATGTTAAATCGCAGGCAGCAGCGTTGGGAATGTCTTAAAATGTTGAATAAAATGCCGTTTTTTGATATCATATGTTTGTACGTGAGGGCGAAGATAGCAACTATATTACGAAAAGACAATTTGGCCTTTTAAATCAATTTGCTAAGCTTGTGATATAGATACTTTTGTCTTTGTGTGCTTTATCATAAAAGCAGCTCTGCGGGAAAAACTAAAAATGAGGATTACTTGAATCAATAAAAAGGGTATTGACAAGCAGGGGTTGTGTATGATAATCTATAACGGCTGTTGGCCAAGGGAGCTGATGGCGGCTTAAGAGAGCGTAATAAAAGGAACAAAAAAAGGGTATTGACAAAGTAAAGTTGATTTGATAGTATATAATTCGCCGCTCTGGAGGGGGCGGCGGAGGGAAATGGTCCTTGAAAACTGAACAGTGGTTGGAAGGCCAGGTCAATTCTGGAGAGGTAAGACTGATTTGCGGCAAGTGATATGAGTTTAGGATATAGATTTTAAGTGAAGAGTTTGATCCTGGC